>NZ_CDBY01000055.1:0-36951 GCF_000820125.1 Aeromonas simiae
TTTTCGATGCTGATTGACATCTCTGAGCTGCGCCAGCGGGCCGATCAGGCCGGTGTCACTATGTCGCAGGGCCAAGGCATCATCAGAGAGACGGTGGCGAGTGCCCGCCAGGCAGGTCATGCCATTGGTGAAATCAACGGGGCGGTCAACTGCATCTCCGAGATGAGCACCCAGATTGCAACCGCCACTGAGCAGCAAAATGCCGTGACCGAAGAGCTGAACCGCAACATGGTCAACATCAGCAAAGCCTCGGAAGAGGTGGCGACCGGTGCAGATCAAATGGCTCAGGCTTGCAACGAGCTGACCCAACTATCCAGCCAGCTGCATGAGATGGTTCACCGTTTCCGAGTGTAATCATGCAGGCGAACAAGAGGGGCATCATGCCCCTCTGTCTTATATGTTCGAATTGTCATGCCCAAATAAAAGAGCCGCCTTCGGGCGGCTCTTTGCATAAGGCATTTGCTTATAACAGGCCTTTATAGATCAGGGTATTACTGTTCACCCCATTGAGGCTGGCCTGGAAGGTGCTGTCGGTTAGCAGGTTCACCAGAACGTAAGTGTTCCCTAGCCCCAGCGTGATCAGCGAGCCATTGTTGCGGATGCTGGCCGAGCTGGTGACATTCTGCTGGCTGCCATCCGAGTAGGTGGCCATCACGGTAAAGGTCAGTGTGCGGGCCAGGGTCAGCACATTGAGCGACTCGGTGGCGGACAGGGTCAGGCTCGAGAGCGTGGCTGCCGTGACGGACACCGCCGTGGTGGCGCTTTGCCCGCCCAAGCTGGCGCGGATGGTCGCGGAGCCCACGTTCACGCCACTGACGGTGCCATCAAGATCGACCGTGGCGACGCCCGTGTTGTTACTGCTCCAACTGGCCAGCGCCGATACATCCATCTGAGTCAGGTCGCTCAGGGTGGCGATAGCCTTGAGTTGCCCCTGGGTTCCCTTGGCCAGTGGAGCGATCGGCGTAATGCTGATGCCGGTGATCACCGCATTGGTGACGCTAAGGCCGATATTCTGGCTAACACCCCCCAACTGCCCGCTTACGGTGGCATTACCAACGCCAAGGGCAGTGACCTTACCGTTAGCGTCGACACCCAGCACGCCGGTGTCACTGCTGCCCCAGTTTACCTGATTGGTGACATCGACGACGTTGCCGTCGCTGTAGGTCGCCAGCGCTTGCAACTGGGTGCTCAGACCGAGAGCCAGCGTGCTGTCGGTGGCCTTGAGATCGATGCTGGCCACGGTCGCCGGTGTCACCGTGATGGCCAGATCCTGCGTCACACCGTTGAGCTGGGCATGAATGGTCGCCGAACCCGGATTGACGGCGGTGACCTGACCACTGGCATTCACGGTGGCGACGTTCGCGTCGGAACTGCTCCAGGAGACCTGGCTGCTGACATCCTGCACGCTGCCATCGGAGAGCGTGGCCTTGGCACTGAGCTGGGTTTTACTGCCTGCCGCCAGCGACGTGGAAGACGCCCCAATCTCGATGCTGCTGACGGTCGCTGCGGTGACCGTCACCTGCGCCGCATTACTGCTGACCCCTCCCTGAGTGGCAACGACGGTGGCACTGCCCGTTGCGACGGCGGTGAGCTGTCCGCTTCCCGATACGGTGGCGATGTTGCCCGGAGTCACTCCCCAGCTCACCTGAGCGGTGAGATTTTGGGTTGAGCCATCACTGAATGTCGCCATGGCGGTCAGTTGCTGACTGGTTCCCTTGGCAAGGGTGATGGTCGCAGGGATGACTTGCAGCTGATCCAGGGTGGCATTTGTCACCGTGAGGGCGAGCGGCGCACTCTCAACACCATTGATCTTGGCGCTGATGTTGCTGCTGCCCAGTGCCACGGCGGTTGCCTTCCCGCTCGTGTCGATGGTGACACGACTCGTGTCGCTGCTCAGCCAGGAGACCTGATTGCTCACATCTTGCGTGGTGCCATCACTTAAGGTCGCTTGTGCGCTGAACTGCACCGATGTCCCCTTCGCCAGGGTGCTAGCACCGCTGAGGCTGATGTGCACCGTGCTGACCACGGCATTGGTCACGGTGACGCTCGCTCCGTTACTGGTGACCCCTCCGAGGGTGGCGGTGACGGTCGCGTTGCCAGCCTTGAGGCCGGTCGCTTCACCGCTCAGATTGAGTGCCAGCACATCAAGGGCGCTGCTGATCCAGCTCGCCTTGCCACTCACATCCTGGGTGGTTCCATCGCTGAAGCTCGCCAGCGCCTGGAACTGCAGCTTGGTGCCTGCCGCCAGTGAAGGGGTGGGCGGGATCACCTGGATGCTGCTCACGACCGCATCGGTAACGGTGAGACTGGCACTTTGGCTGATGCCTTGCAGGTTGGCTCCGATGGTGACACTGCCCTTGGCGATGGCACTGACCATGCCCTGCGAGGTCACGGTAGCCACGGCAGGATCGCTACTGCTCCAGGACACCTGGCCGCTGACATCTTGCACACTGCCATCCGAGAGGGTCGCCAGTGCGCTCATCTTGGTCTGTGTTCCCATGGCCAGATTCAGCGTGGCCGGGATCACTTGCAGGCTCTGTACGGTAGCACTCGTCACCGTCAGTGTGACCGGGTTGCTGTCGATGCTGCCACTGTGGGCGGTGACGGTGGCATTACCTTGAGCCACCGAGTTTGCCTCGCCGGTCAGGCTAACCGCGATAACCCCAGGAGCGCTGCTGAGCCAGTTCACCTGATGGGTGACGTCTTGCGTTGAGCCGTCACTGAAGGTGGCGATGGCTTGCAGTTGCACCTTGGTGCCAAGGGCCAGGTTTGCGCTCGGAGGGATAGCTTGTAGCGATACCAGGGTGGCATCCGTGATAGTCAGTGCGGCCTGATTGCTGGTGACGCCGCCGAGGCTGGCCGTCACATTGGCACTGCCCTTGGCCAGTGCAGTCGCCTCACCACTTGTCGAGATGGTCAGCAGTGTGGGAGCACTGGTCAGCCAGCTGGCTTGGCCGCTGACATCCTGCGTGGAGCCATCGCTAAAGGTGGCGACCGCTTGCAGTTGTAGCTTGGTTCCCTTGGCAAGGGTTGCGGTGGGCGGAATGACCTGGATAGCGGCGACCACAGCGTCACTCACCGAGAGGGTGGCGGTCTGGGTGACCCCTTGCAGGAAGGCGCTGATGGTGACGTCCCCCTTGGTCTGGGCCGTGACCAGCCCTTGGCTGGAGACGCTCGCCACCGAGGGATCACTGCTGCTCCAGGAGACCTGGCCGCTCACGTCCTGGACGCTGCCGTCGGAGAAGGCCGCCGTGGCGGTCAGTTTGGCCTGGGTTCCCATGGCAAGATTCAAGGTGGGGGGGCTTATCTGGATGGTGGAGAGGGCGGCATCCGTGACGGTGATGGCGACGGGGGCGCTGCTGACACCCGCTATGTGGGCTGAGACATGGGCACTGCCGACATCGACGGCACTGACCTCCCCTTGAAGGCTGACAACCAGTACCGAGGGATTGTCGCTCAGCCAGGCTACTTGGCTGGACATCTCCTGAGTGGTGCCGTCACTGAAGGTGGCGATGGCTTGCAGTTGTAACTTGGTGCCGAGTGCCAGCGTGGCCGAGGGCGGGATGACATGCAGGCTGGCTACGGTGGCATCGGTGATGGTGACGCTGGCACTATGGGTTACACCTTGCAAGGTCGCGCTGAGCGTGGCGCTGCCCTTGGCAATCGCAGTGGCCAGCCCGGATGCGTCTATGGTGACGATGGCTGCATTACTGGTGCTCCAAGCCGCCTGGTTGGTGATGTCCACGGTACTGCCATCGGAAAGGGTTGCGATGGCGGTGAAGTGGACCTGAGTCCCCAAGGCCAGAGAGGTGGTCGCGGGTATCACCTGGATAGACTGCACGCTTGCATTACTCACAGTGACGTGGCTGAGGTTACTCAGCAGACCCTGCCAGCTTGCACTCACCGTCACATTTCCCGGTTTTACCGCCGTTGCCAGCCCGTCAAGATCGATGGTGAGCAGGCTGATGTCGTCGCTGTCCCAATCGACCAACGAGGTCACATCCTGCGTGGAACCATCGCTGAAGGTGGCTTGGGCAGTAAAGGGAAGTTTGAGCCCAGGAGCCAGCGTGGCATTGGACGGCTGAATTTGCAGCGTCGTCGGCACGGCATTACTGACCTCAATGGCGACTTCATGACTGATGCCCTGTATGGCGGCCCGAATAAGCGCATTGCCTCGTGCGACGGCCGTTGCGACGCCTTGGGCATTGATGGTGAGCACCTGCTCGTCACTGCTGCTCCAGTTGACCTGGGTCGTGACATCTTGAGTGGTGTTGTCCGAGAGGGTCGCAATCGCCTTAAAGCTGGTACGGGTTCCGATCGCCAGCGTGGCGCTGGTCGGGATGATGTGTAGTTTGGCAACGGTGGCATTGCTGATGGTGAGTGAGGTGCTTGCCTTCACGCCTTTTAGCGCCGCATTGATGGTGGCTTTGCCGGCGGCGATCCCTTTGACTGTGCCGCTGGTATCGACCGTGGCCACCGTGCTGTCACTGCTGCTCCAGCTGGCTTGAGTGCTGATATCGACAGTGCTGTTGTCCTCCAAAATGGCCACTGCCTTCATCTTGACGGAGGTACCCTTGGCCAGCGTTGCGGTAGAGGAAAGGATCTGGATACGTGATATTCCAAGCTCGGACACGGTGATCGTTGCCTCACCCTTCTTGCCCTGGGCCGCTGCGGTTATTGTGGCCTGTCCAATGGCGAGCCCTGTGGCTAATCCCTTCTTCGCATCCACCGATAAAATATCTGGCTTGTTGCTGCTCCAGCTGGATTGGCCTGTTATCTCCTGCGTAGTGCCATCACTCATGGTTGCTATCGCTTTCAGTTGCAGGGTTAATCCTTTGGCCAACCGCTCGGCAGGAGGGATCACTTGAACTTTACTGACGACGGCGTCAGTGATGGTCAGGGTGGAGGTGTTACTCGTCAGGCCTTGGTAGGTGGCCGTAATCGTGACGACCCCCTTTAGCATGGCTTTGATGACGCCTTGCTTGTCTATATTGGCCAGCTTGCCGTTAGAGATATGCCAACTGACTTGAGTGCTGACATCTTCCTGGGTGTCATCGCTGTAGATAGCCACGGCCTTGTACTGGGCCTGGAGGCCAAGAGGCAGGTTTGGGTTTGTTTGATCCCGACGAGCGTCGGTACTGCTGGAACTAGAGATTTGCACCTTGGTCAGGGTACGAGTGCTGGGAGGTGTGCCGCCATTGCTATCATCACCCCCTCCACCGCCACCACAGGCTGATAGAAGGGTAGCCATCAGAATAGATGCGAGAAAATAAAGCATCCTGCTCATAGGTATTCTCCTTTGCATGAAAAGATATTTTCTGATGTAAATGAGGCTATCCTGGGCTAACAGGATTGTTTTGGTAAAGGCATAACAGTGCCTCCTCGTGAGAGACTAGAACTCAATCTTTGAAGGGGGGGTTATCCCGAGCCAAAATATTTGGCGAACAAGTTATCATTGCCCATTAATATTTTATTGAATCGGGGGGCTTTTTATTAATAGTTCTATTCCTAAACAGCTGCCACCACACCTCATATAATTTTTTGTTCTATACCGACGTCTAATATAAGACTCGAAAGCTTCCTAGACAGCAAGTGTGGGATGTTTTTATTATTTTTTGCACTCTGGTGGCGTAGATTTAGTGATAGCGGTGCTATTGGAAGGGCGTAGTGGGCGCTTTTTCTGTGTGGATATTTCGCTTTGTTCTATAGGTGTAAGGATAAAATCACCACTTTTTTATTATTGGTGATATTTTTTTGATTAATTCTCTGAGTATGATAGCCATGGCTTCACGCATTGATGGCACTTCAGGTCGGTTGGAAATAGATGCTGTTTCAGTATTTCTATGGAGATTAACCCTTTCAAATGTACCTACTATCAGCGAATTGAACTATATGCCGTTACCTTGCTCGCAAGTGATGGTACTACCCAGGGATAATGTTGACTAACTCGCCCTCTTTTCATTGTATGGAGCTCAGTTATTGTTTGAGCTCCATGTATTCATGAGCGTGGTATCGGATAAAGGGGGTCAAGCCGTTGGCTAGAGTACAAGCAAGCGCTCGTTCTCAACGATGTCGTTACCGACTCCGACAGCCAATTGCACCATGGCGTGGGCCACTTGCGTTGCCTCAATCGCACGCCAACGGGTGAGCGGGCCACGCAACAGGGGAGCCAACAGCGGGTAGAGACGCTGAGTGATCTGCTCTGAGCGCCTCGGAGGTTGGCGTTGACCCAGCAGCATGGCGGGGCGGACGATGGCGAGTCGCTCCCATGTCTGTGCCAGAAGCGCTTGCTCCATCTCCCCTTTCGTGCGGGGGTAGAGAAAGAGCGAGTGTGGGTTGGCTCCCAGGCTGGAGATCACCACCAGGCGTCGACAGCCATGGCGGCGCGCCAGTTCGGCAAAACTCAGCACATAGTCGAGATCGACTCGGCGAAAGGCCTCGGCCGAGCCGGCCTCACGCCGGGTGGTGCCCAGCGCACAGAAGGCGGTATCGATAGGAACGGGCAGATTCAGGTCGGTCAGGTGGGCAAAATCGGTCACCAACCAGTGGTGGCCATTTCGGGCGGTGCCGGCGCGGCGGCAGGGAAGCCAGAGATCATTATTAGGCGCCAGCTGCTGCACCAAGACGCGGCCCACCAAGCCGGTGGCACCGCCAATCAGGATGTGTGACATGGTGTCATGTCTCCATGAAAAAACCGGCCTGTGGCCGGTTCTTGTCAGAGCGGGGTGTTGAAGGCGGCGGGCAGAGGAAAGTCGCCGCTGACGGTAGCCAGGCGATCGCCGACAAACTTCATGGTCAGCTCCTTGCGCTCCTTGTCGCCTCGACCCGGCTGGAACTCATAGAGGTAGTACCAGGTATCGGGGTCAAAGGCATCTTGCAGCATGGGCGAGCCCATCACGTAGGCGACCTGCTCGCGGGTCATTCCCTGGCGCAGCTTGTCCACCTGCTTTTGTTCCACATAGTTGCCCTGGGGAATATCGATGCGATAGACCAGGCCGCAACCAGAAAGGGTGAGCGCGGTCAGGGCCGCGGCAATCAAGGGTTTCATCCGCATAACGAGTTCAGATCATCCATACCGTCATTTTCAGCTCGGCACATCATACCGGCAGCCATGCCGGAAGTAAAAAGCGAGCTGCATACGAAACGGGGCGACCCTGTCGCCCCGTACCTCGTTGTTACATGGCCGCCTGGAAGATGGCACGGATTTCGGCATGGTTGGCCTGCACCGGGTTGGTCAGCCCGCAGGCATCCTTGAGGGCATTCTCCGTCAGTCGGTCGAAGTCATCGACCTTGACGCCCAGCTGCTCTAGACCGGCCGGGATCTGCACGTCACGGGACAGGGTCTGGATAGCCGCGATGGCCGCAGCTGCCCCTTGGGCGTCATCCATGGCGCTGACATCAACCCCCATGAAACTGGCCACCTCCTTGAGACGAGCGGCACAAACCCGGGCGTTGAAGCTCTGCACATAGGGCAACAGCACGGCGTTGCACACCCCGTGTGGCAGGTCATAGAAGCCGCCAAGCTGGTGCGCCATGGCATGCACATAACCCAGGCCCGCGCTGTTGAAGGCCATACCGGCGAGGAATTGGGCATAGGCCATCTGCTCGCGTGCCTCGATATTGTCCCCCTGCTGTACGGCGGTGCGCAGGTGCTTGGCGATCAGCTGGATCGCCATGATGGCGCTGGCATCGGTGATCGGGGTGGCAGCGCTGGAGACGTAGGCCTCGATGGCGTGGGTGAGGGCATCCATGCCGGTGGCAGCGGTCAGGCCAGCCGGCTTGGCCAGCATCAGCTCGGGGTCGTTGACCGACATCAGCGGGGTAACGTGCTTGTCGACGATGGCCATTTTCACGTGACGGGATTCGTCGGTGATGATGCAAAAACGGGTCATCTCGGAGGCGGTGCCGGCCGTGGTGTTGATGGCGATGAGCGGCAGCTGCGGCTTGGCAGAGCGATCCACCCCTTCGTAATCCTTGATGCTGCCCCCGTTGGCCGCCAGCAGGGCGATCCCCTTGGCGCAGTCGTGGGGTGAGCCGCCACCGAGGGAGATGACACAATCACACGCCTCTTGCTGGAGGCGGGCCAGACCGGCGTTGACGTTATCAACGGTCGGGTTGGGCTTGGTCTCGTCGAAGACGATGGCGGTGACGCCGCGCTCGGCCAGCAGAGTGGTGACCTTGGCCACGACCCCGAGGCGGTTGAGGATGTGATCGGTCACGATCAGCGCTTTGTGGTGGCCACGGCGGGCGATCTCGTCGGCGGCGTCAGACAGGCAGCCGGCGCCCATCAGGTTGATGGTGGGGATGTAGAAGGTGAATGCACTCATGAGATGACTCCCGATTCGTGGTGTATGGATGGCTCCATGCCACTCTGTCGGGTCGTGTCCGCGAGGAAACGGTGAGGTGTATCTCGGCGCTATTTTCTGGCTCTGACCGACGTGGAAAGCGTCCTGCTCCCCCGACCTTGGGGCCGGGTGAGTGCCCGGTAGCATACCGCAAATATCGAAAAACGTTTATCAATAAATTCATCGACTTGTAAAACGTTTCGCCTCATTTCACCCCCATTTTCGAGAGGGAAAATGTGAGAAAACTCATGGAAATCGAGGAGGCGATCGCCCATAGTTGGCGCTCCCCGCACTCAGGGGAACGCAACTTGAAAATACTTTAAATCAGTTGGTGCCCGCTCAGCCGGGAGCGACTCAGGAGTTCGTTATGTCTGATGTATTTCACTTGGGCTTGAAGAAAGCGGATCTGCAAGGTGCCACCCTGGCCATCGTTCCGGGCGACCCCGAGCGCGTGAAGCGCATCGCCGAACTGATGGACAACCCTGTTCTGCTGGCCAGCCATCGTGAGTTCACCACCTGGCGCGGTGAGATGGATGGCAAGGCGGTGATCGTCTGCTCCACCGGTATCGGTGGCCCCTCCACCTCGATCGCCGTGGAAGAGCTGGCTCAGCTGGGTATCCGCACTTTCCTGCGCATCGGCACCACCGGCGCCATCCAGCCGCACCTGAATGTGGGCGATGTGATCGTGACCACCGGCTCGGTGCGCCTCGATGGGGCCAGCCTGCACTTTGCGCCGATGGAGTTCCCCGCCGTGGCCGATTTCGAGTGCACCACGGCGCTGGTTAACACTGCCAAGGAGCTGGGCTCCACGCTGCACGTGGGGGTGACCGCCTCTTCTGACACCTTCTACCCGGGGCAGGAGCGTTATGACACTTTTTCCGGTCGCGTGGTGCAGCGCTTCCAAGGCTCCATGAAGGAGTGGCAGTCCATGGGCGTGCTGAACTTCGAGATGGAGTCTGCCACCCTGCTGACCATGTGTGCCAGCCAGGGGTTGCGTGCCGGCATGGTGGCCGGTGTCATCGTCAACCGTACCCAACAAGAGATCCCGAACGCCGAAACCATGGCGAAGACCGAATCTGATGCCATCAAGATAGTGCTGGGCGCCGCCCGCAAGCTGATCTGATAGCACCACCACGAGTGGGGGGTGGGGGCCGTTGCGAAAGCGCGGCCCCTATCTTTATCTGCACGTCGGCGCGACAAGCGGTGAGCAGGTTGCCAATGGGATCTGAATTGGGCTTGCGTTTTCCATACGATACATGGTGCGTCCATGGTGCTCCCCGTCGGTTGCGATCCCGGCCATGATGCCCCCATTGCCCGTATCACGCCGATGAGGTTGCGCCGCCTCAGGTAGCTGGGCGCAGGTGGTGGCGTCGGGGGCCCATCGCTCCTTTGGCCCAAGTCTGGGCTAGGTGTCGATGTGAGGATCACCCAATGCGGGTTTGATATATCCCACTTGGGCTAGGCTCGGATGGGGAGGGAGATCGAATGCGTTCGTCTCGTCATCACCCGGCAGCCGAGCTGTGGCGCCGGGCTGCTCGATATCTTCATGATCTGCTACAAGGCTCCAAAGTGGGGGCGTTGCACCGCTACACGATCCCAGCGCCATCACTGGGTGGCTACAACTTACTCTGAGTGGTGGGGCTGAATTGTTGGGTCAGCATCAAGGCGCGAGTACACTGTCGGCATGACGGTGCTGGATTGCCATAGATTGGGTAGATTGGCCCCAATGCCACCGTACTGTTAGAGCGGCAGTCTGGCCTTAAGCTGCTGGAGCGACTGCAGGTTTTTGACAAGGAGTGACGATGCAGGGAGTACGTGTGTGGTTGTTGGCTGCGCTGGCTCTGGGGGGCTGTTCATCCCCGTTTGAGCGCATGTGGCAGGGCATGGCGCAGTGCGAGTTTGACGATCTCTATCTCGATCCGGCGAGTGCCACCCCGGCCAGCCCGCTGCTGGCAAACTACCGGCCGTGGAAAGTGGAGGAGGGGCTGGCTTGGTACCGGGTTAACGAGCATTTCCACGATATACCTGTGAGTGGTTTCGTCGTTCCAGCCTCCACTTTCGATGTGCATCTGCTCTTTATTCCCCTGCCACTTGATGAGGCCAGGCGCGAGTTTGCGCACTACTTTGGCTCTGACTTTTCCGATGTGCGACCTTATCGCGAAGGGCGGGCGCCGCTACTGACCCGCAATCGCGACGATCTTGATACCAGTGTGCTCGATTGCACGCGTGAGGAGATCGATGATGACGCTGTTGCCAGGGGAGAGTAAGGGTAAAGCGTGAGAGGGGCTTGCCCCTATAGATCGTCACGGCCCGTTATGACAACGGGCCGAGCTTGGCCAAAGTGTGGCCTGCGAAGAGCAGTGCCGCCCCCGCTCATGATGCGTCATCGAGGGGCTGGTGCTAGCCCACCGCCTGGAGATTGGCGCTGTATGATTCGTGGCAGATCTGGATATCAATCGGCAGCTTATAGATGAGCAAACGGGCCAAAGAGCCCCCCATCCAGTGATGCCGGCTGCCCAGTAACAGCAGATCGGCCGGGTTGGCTGCGATCCACCCCCTCAGCTCACGTACCACGTTGTCGACGACCAAGCACTCATAACGCACCGGATGAGGCAGGGTTGCTATCAACTCACTGATCAAGGCCTTGGCCTCTAACATCGCCTGGGCGCTGCGTTCGGCATCGGGCAGTTCAATCCGATCGCGACGCACTTTGCTGCTGTGCGTGAGGTGCAGCAATACCAGTTCGGCATCAAGTTTGGTCGCTAGGTGGCTGGCTCGGGTCAGGGTCTCTTGCTCGTACTCCTTCCCTTCCAGCAACAAAATGATTCTGGATGTGGCCATCGTTTCCTCCTTCACCTGCATGAGAGCCAGCAGTTCAATCTACCTGCTGCTCGTATAGCCCTCACGATGGGTAATGCAGCATCAACATGGTTGCACTGCAACTTTACATCACTATAACATCCCATCATGAATGAGAGATGAAGAGGAAATCTTTATTTTTTAATAAGTTGTGATGAGACGCCTTGCATGATGTCGTGGTTTCAACCGGCTAACAACTCGCGGGCATTGGCCAGAGTGTTATCGGTGATGTGATCGCCACCGAGCAGGCGCGCCAGCTCATGCAGACGATCCCCCTGAGCAAGAGGTTGCATGTGGGTCTCTGTGGTATGGCCATCGGTGTGCTTACTCACCACCATGTGCTGGTGCCCGTTGCCAGCCACCTGGGGCAGGTGAGTCACGACCAGCACCTGGGTCGATTCGCCGAGCTGGCGCAAGAGGCGCCCCACCACGGCGGCGGTGGGACCGCTGATCCCCACGTCCACCTCGTCGAAGATCAGGGTGGGGGTGGCCATCTGACGGGCGCTGATCACCACCAGTGCCAGGCTGATGCGAGAGAGCTCACCGCCGGAGGCGACCTTACCGAGCGGTTGCAGTGGTTGACCCGGGTTGGTGGTGACCTGGAATTCGACTCTATCGATACCGAGCGGTGAGAGGTGCTGGCCGCGATCGGCGACCACGTCGATCGCGAACTGCCCCTGTGGCATGGCCAGCTCACGCATGCTCTCGCTGACCCGGCTGGCCAGGGCCTCGGCGTGGCGGCGCCGGCTCTGGCTGAGTGCCTCGGCGGCGGTCAGGAAGGCATCGCGAGCTTGGCTCAGTTCGCTCTCCATCCCCTCAAGGCGCGCCTCGTCCGAGCCGATGCGGGCCAGCTCTTCGGTCAGCGACTGATGATGTAGTGCCAGCTCGGCTGGTTTGACATGGTGCTTGCGGGCCAGCGAGATGGCCCGTGACAGGCGGTTTTCCAGCTCGGTGAAACGTTCGGGGTCGAGCTCCAGGCTATCGAGATAGCCGCGCAGCTCCCCATGGCTCTCCTCGACCCGGATCTGCGCCTCATTGAGCATCTCCAGCACGGTGGCCAGGCGGCTATCCATGCCGGCCAGCGCCTCTGCCTTGTCGATGGCCAGTTGCAGCAGGCCGGCGATGGTGGTGTCGTCGTTCTCATAGAGCAGATCGATGCAACTGCCACACTCTTGCAGCAGCTCGGTGCCGTTGGCCAGTCGCTGGTGCTCCTCCTCAATCTCTTCGAACTCACCCGGTTGTAGGGCAAACTCGTCGAGCTCCTGCACCTGATACTCGATCAGTTGCCGACGTGATTCCCGTTCGAGCTGCTCGGCGCGCAGGCGGGCCAGCTCGTTTTGCAGCTGGCGCCACTGTTGGTAGTGTTCGCGAACTTCCGAAAGCAGCAGGGTATGGCCGGCAAAGGCGTCGAGCAGGGCTAATTGGTAATCTGCGCGCAGCAGCAACTGATGGGCATGCTGGCCATGTACGTTGACCAGCAGCTGGCCCAGGTTTTTCAGTTGGGCCAGCGGCACCGGCACACCGTTGATATAGCTGCGCGAGCGCCCCTCGGCCGAGACGACCCTACGCACGATGCACTCCTCGCTTTCATCCCCTTCGAGCTCGTTGGCGGTCAGCCAGCCCCGGGCGGCCGGGTTACCGGCGAGCAGAAAACGGGCGCTGACCTCGGTCTTGTCGCAGCCTGGGCGCACCATGGCCGCTTCGGCCCGCTCACCCAGGCACAGGCCCAGTGCGTCGATGGCGATGGATTTACCCGCACCGGTCTCACCGGTGATGCAAGTCATCCCGGCTTGCAGGTCGAGTTCGAGGAATTTAACGATGGCGAAGTTGGTGACGGTGAGCTGTGCCAGCATGGTCGCATCCTGTATGGGCCAACATTACTGTGTATGCATCCAGTATATACTGGTTTTACATACAGTAAAGTGCCGACAGGTTCTCCACTGGTCATTTAGGGGACGGTTTATCCCCTCGTGGCGGCTCACGCCAGCGAGGGGATGCGCTCTCGCTGCACTTAGAAAAGCTTGCTACCCCAGCCGAGCTTGTTGCGCAGCACGTGAAAGTAGCTGTAATCGAGCGGATGCACCAGCTTGAGCCTGTGTTGGCTCTTTTTGATGATGATCTCATCCCCGGGATGCACCGCCAGGGTGATCTGGCCGTCGCAGCTCACCAGCATGGCGTCATCCTGATTGTCGGGGGAGACCAGCAGGCGCACCTCGCTGTCGGCGTCGAGCACGATGGGGCGACTGCTCAGGGTGTGCGGAAACATCGGCACCAGCGTGATGGCATTGAGTTTGGGGGTGAGGATGGCGCCGCCGGCCGACAGCGAGTAGGCGGTGGAGCCCGTCGGGGTGGCGATGATGAGGCCATCGGAGCGTTGGCTGTACATGAAGCTGCCGTCGATGTAGACCTCAAACTCGATCATGTGGGCGATTTTACCCGGATGGAGTACCGCCTCGTTGACGGCCAGGTTGCTCGCCTTGCGCTCGCCGTGGCGATAGACAGAGGCTTCCAGCAAGAAGCGTTGCTCGCTCTTGAAATGGCCCGAGAGCACCTGCTCAAGCGGCACCAAATAATCCTGCGGTGAGAGATCGGTGAGAAAGCCGAGGTTGCCCCGGTTCACCCCGATCACCGCCACGTCGAAGCGTGAAAGCACGCGGGCGGCGCCCAGCATGTTGCCGTCACCGCCGACCACGATGGCCAGATCCGAGCGTTCACCAAGCTGTACCAGATCGACGATCTGCTGCTCTTCAATGACACCGAGTGCCTGGGCCACTCGGGTTTCGACCAGCACGTTGAAACCGCGCTGGGTCAGGTAGTCATGCAGCCCCTGCAGCGTCTGGTTGGCCCCCTCATGATGAGGCTTGCCGATGAGTCCTATGGTCTTGAATGGAGAATCCATGGTGTGTTTTGCATGTCGCCTGTGATGGGGCCGAGTATACCGCGTTTGTCACGCTTTACTGCTGCAATCGTGGCAAAGGGGGCCTTAGTACTTGAAAGGCAGGGCTTCGTCCCCATAATACCCCCACATAAAGAAGTCACCTTGTTATTGGAGATGTCATGAACCACGAAGAGCAGAAGGTTGAGCAGATGGAAGGGCTGGAAGATCACGTCGAACAGCCCGATGTGGACAGCGAGCTGACTCAGGAGCAGGCACGCATTGCCGAGCTGGAAGCCCAGCTCGAAGCTGCCACCGCTGCCGCAGCCGACGAGCGTGATCGTGCCGTTCGCGCTGTCGCCGAGATGGAGAACCTGCGTCGCCGTGCCGCTCAGGATGTCGAGAAGGCCCACAAGTTTGCGTTGGAGAAGTTTGCCAGCGAGCTGCTGCCGGTACTCGATAACCTGGAACGTGCCATCGAGCTGGCCGACAAGGAGAACGACGCTCTCAAACCAATGATCGAAGGGGTCGAGTTGACCCTGAAGTCGATGGTGAGCTCGGTGGCCAAGTTCGGCCTGACCCCCATCGATCCGGCCGGCCAGCCGTTTGATCCCAATGCCCATCAGGCCATGAGCATGGTGCCGAACGCCGAGGTAGCCCCCAATACCGTCATCGCCGTGATGCAGAAGGGTTACGATCTGAACGGTCGTGTCATTCGTCCGGCCATGGTCATGGTGGCCAAGTCGGTTGACTGAGTGCCCCCGCCGGTTCAGCCCGCCCTTTCGGCGGGCTTTTTGCTGATTTTTTTCGACCTTACCCTTGAAGGGGGCAAGTGGGCCCCCATATAGGAAACAAGCCTGCGGCAGGGGCGTTCGGGGCAGCCGGAAAATTTAACACCGGGCTCTTGAAAGCCCATCGGGATAACCCCACCTAGCCGTTAACGTTCAGAAAGGGAGGCGACGCCTCCCCACCAGTTGAAAGCATTTGGAGATTCGTCAAATGGGTAAAATCATCGGTATTGACCTGGGTACTACCAACTCCTGCGTGGCCATCCTCGATGGTGACCACGCTCGCGTGATCGAGAACGCCGAGGGTGACCGTACTACTCCGTCCATCATTGCCTATGCCGATGATGGCGAAATCCTGGTCGGCCAGCCTGCCAAGCGTCAGGCCGTTACCAACCCGAAAAACACCCTGTTCGCCATCAAGCGTCTGATTGGCCGTCGTTTTGAAGACGACGAGGTGCAGCGTGACCTGAAGATCATGCCGTATGCCATCGCCAAGGCCGACAACGGCGACGCCTGGGTTGAAGTCAAGGGCAAGAAGATGGCTCCGCCGCAGATCTCTGCCGAAGTGCTCAAAAAGATGAAGAAGACCGCCGAAGACTACCTCGGTGAGCCGGTGACCGAAGCCGTTATCACCGTGCCGGCCTACTTCAACGACGCCCAGCGTCAGGCCACCAAGGATGCCGGTCGTATCGCCGGTCTGGAAGTCAAGCGCATCATCAACGAGCCGACTGCGGCCGCGTTTGCCTATGGCGTGAACAAGGTCAAGGGTGAGCGCAAGGTTGCCGTTTATGACCTGGGTGGCGGTACTTTCGATATCTCCATCATCGAGATCGACGAAGTAGAAGGCGAGACCACCTTCGAGGTGCTGGCCACCAACGGTAACACCCACCTGGGTGGTGAAGACTTCGACAACCGCGTCATTAACTACTTGGTAGACGAGTTCAAGCGTGAGCAGGGCATTGACCTTCGCAACGACCAGCTGGCGCTGCAGCGTCTGAAGGACGCCGCCGAGAAGGCCAAGATCGAGCTCTCCTCTGCCCAGCAGACCGACGTTAACCTGCCGTACATCACTGCCGACGCCACCGGTCCGAAGCACATGAACATCAAGGTCACCCGCGCCAAGCTGGAAGCCCTGGTTGAAGACATGGTGAAAGACTCTCTGGAGCCGGTTCGTGTTGCCCTGAAAGACTCCGGTCTGGCGGTTGGCGAGATCGACGACGTGATCCTGGTGGGGGGTCAGACCCGTATGCCGCTGGTTCAAAAGACCGTGGCCGAGTTCTTTGGCAAAGAGCCGCGTAAAGACGTCAACCCGGACGAAGCCGTGGCCATGGGTGCTGCCATCCAGGGTGCCGTACTGTCCGGCGACAAGACCGACGTGCTGCTGCTCGACGTGACCCCGCTCTCGCTGGGTATCGAAACCATGGGTAGCGTGATGACCGCGCTCATCGAGAAGAACACCACCATCCCGACCAAGAAGTCCCAGGTGTTCTCCACTGCCGAAGACAACCAGTCTGCCGTGACCATTCACGTGCTGCAGGGTGAGCGCAAGCGTGCCAGCGACAACAAGTCCCTGGGCCAGTTCAACCTGGAGGGTATCCGTCCGGCACCGCGCGGTCTGCCGCAGATCGAAGTGACCTTCGACATCGATGCCAACGGTATCCTGCACGTCTCTGCGAAAGACAAAGAGACCAACAAAGAGCAGAAGATCACCATCCAGGCCTCCTCTGGTCTGTCCGATGACGAGATCGAGCGCATGGTCCGCGAAGCCGAAGCCAATGCGGCCGAGGACAAGAAGTTTGAAGAGCTGGTACAGGCTCGCAACCAGGCTGATGGTCTGGTCCACTCGGTACGCAAGCAGGTAGCCGAAGCCGGTGACGCCCTGCCAAGCGATGACAAGACCAAGATCGAAGCCGCGCTGAGCGAGCTGGAAGTTGCCCTCAAGGGTGACGACAAGGCCGCCATCGAAGCCAAGCAGCAGGCCCTGCTGGAAGTCTCCCAGAAGCTGATGGAGATCGCCCAGCAGCAAGCCCAGGCTCAAGGTGCCGAGGCCGGTGCCGGCCAGCAGCAATCCTCCGCCAAGGCGGACGACGACGTGGTCGATGCCGAGTTCGAAGAAGTGAAGGACGACAAGAAGTAATTGTCCCGGGCGGGCCGGCAACGGCCCGCAGGGTGCGCCCATGAGTGCACAGTCCATGAATTCACGGGCGTTGGGTGACCAACGCCCGTCTGCATAACTGCTGATATAGCAACAGGATAAGTATGTCGAAGCGCGATTTCTACGAAGTGCTTGGTGTGGCCAAGGGCGCCGATGAGCGCGAGATCAAGAAGGCCTACAAGCGCCTGGCCATGAAGTACCACCCGGATCGCAACCAGGGTGACGCGGACGCCGAGGAGAAGTTCAAGGAGGTCAAAGAGGCCTACGAGGTGCTGACCGACGCCGAGAAGCGGGCCCGCTATGACCAGTTCGGCCATGCCGGCGTTGATCCCAACATGGGCGGCGGTCAGGGTGGCTTTGGCGGCGGTGCCGACTTTGGCGACATCTTCGGTGACGTGTTCGGCGACATCTTCGGCGGTGGCCGGGGTGGCCGGGGTGGCCGACGCGGCCCGGCCCGCGGTGCCGATCTGCGTTACAACATGGAGCTCTCTTTGGAAGAGGCCGTGCGCGGCGTCTCCAAGGAGATCAAGATCCCGACCCACGTCCACTGCGAGCAGTGCAACGGCACCGGTGCCAAGAGCAGCAGCGACGTGAAGACCTGCCCCACCTGCCACGGCTCCGGCCAGGTGCAGATGCGCCAGGGCTTCTTCGCGGTGCAGCAGCCCTGCCCCCACTGCCACGGGCGCGGCAAGATCATCTCCATCCCGTGTGGCAAGTGCCACGGCGAGGGGCGCTACCAGCGTACCAAGACCCTGTCGGTCAAGATCCCGGCCGGGGTCGACACCGGCGATCGCATTCGCCTCTCCGGCGAGGGGGAAGCGGGTGAGACCGGCGCCCCGAACGGCGATCTCTACGTCCAGGTGCACGTGCGCGATCACGAGATCTTCGTGCGTGACGGTAACAACCTCTACTGCGAAGTGCCGATCAGCTTCACCGCTGCGGCACTGGGTGGCGAGATCGAGGTGCCGACCCTGGATGGCCGGGTCAAGCTCAAGGTGACGCCCGAGACCCAGACCGGCAAGATGTTCCGCATGCGGGGCAAGGGAGTGAAATCGGTGCGCTCCGGCCAGGTGGGCGATCTGATGTGCAAGGTGGTGGTCGAGACCCCGGTCAACCTCACCGAGCAGCAAAAAGAGCTGCTGCGTCAGCTCGACGAGTCGTTCAGCGGCGCCGCTGCCAAGACCCACAAGCCTAAGTCAGAGGGCTTCTTCGAAGGGGTGAAACGCTTCTTCGATGACCTCACCAGCTGATCCCATCAGCCCCGAAAAGAGCCGGCCCCAGTGCCGGCTCTCTTTTTTTCAGCCCTGTTGAGTACTCGCTTAGCAGGGATCGCGATCACAAGTTCCCACTTCCCTTACTGGCCGAATGTTGAGCGGATCACAGATCGGCTAAAACGGTTCAGCTCCCCTATTGCTGGTACAAAACCGGTTTAGCTACTCTTGCCTCGCCTGATAACAATGACACGCAGATGAGGATGGTGACATGCAAAAAAGCAAGGTGATGCTGGCGGTGACGCTGGGCTTGATGAGCGGCGCCCTGTGGGCGGCAGACGGCGGCATTGAAGCGCGTCTGGCGGCGCTGGAGGCGCGGGTGCAGGCCGCCGAGGCACGTGCGGCCGCGGCAGAGGTGCGGGCCGATAAGGCCGAGAGCAAGGCGAGTGAAGCCCGTGAGACCGCCGTGGTGGCCAAGGCCCAGAGCGAGAAGGTGGACAAGCAGACTGCCGGCGCCCAGGGCTTTGAGTTCCACGGCTATGCCCGCTCGGGCCTCTTGGTCAATGGCAACGGCAATGGCGGGCGCGGCGGCCCCTACGTGACGCCGGCGGGCTCGGTGGGCGGGGCAGTGGGGCGCCTTGGCAACGAGGATGACACCTACATGGAGGCCAACTTGCTGAAAACCCAGACCTTCGAGGATGGCAGCTGGGCCCGCTACAAGCTGATGCTGGCCGACGGGGTAGAGACCAGCAACGACTGGACCGCCAGCGATTCTAGCCTCAACACCCGCCAGGTGTTTGCCGAAATCGGCGATTTGGCGAGCTTTAGCGGCCCGCTCCAGCACTCAGTGCTGTGGGCCGGTAAGCGCTTTGATCGGGACAACTTCGACATCCACTGGCTCGACTCGGACGTGGTGTTCCTTGCCGGCACCGGCGGCGGCGTCTACGACGTGCAGCTGGCCGACAACTGGAAGGCCAACTTCTCCCTCTACGGGCGCGACTACGGCGACATCAGCGCCAGCGATCTCTCCGACATCGAGAGCTACATCCTCACCATGAACAACCGCATTGGTCACTGGCAGTGGATGATCAACGGCTTGTCGGCCAAGGACAACGAGGCGCGCATCAACGACAGCGGCAAGGGGAGCGCGGCCGCCGACAAGGGGGTACACACCCTGCTGGCCTATCACGCCGACAGCTTCTTCGGGATGCGCCCCGGCATGAGCAAGGCGGCCCTGCTCTACGGCCACGGCCTCGGTGCCCAGGTCAAGGGGCTGGGCTCGGAGAGCGAGCTGCTGCCGGATGCCGATGCGGTGCGCCTGGCCCTGTTTGGTACCACGGATCTCGGCAGCCACTGGCGTCTCGCCCCGGCCGTGTTGGCCGAGCAGAGCCAAGATCGCTACGTGAAGGGGGACGAATACCGCTGGGCCACGCTCAACGGCCGGGTCGAGCAGATCCTGAGCCAGAATGTGGAGCTGGTCTACGAGGCCACCTGGCAGTACATGGATCTCGATCCCAAGGGCTATCAGGGTCGCCAGGCGGTTAAGGGGGACTTCACCAAGCTCACCTTCGCGCCCACCTTCAAGGCGCGCACCGCCGGCTTCTTCGAGCGCCCCGAGCTGCGAGTGTTTGCCAGCTGGATGAACTGGTCGTCCGAGCTGGATGACTACGCCGGCAGCGACGCCTTCGGCCAGAGTGACTTCAACGCCGGTGGCGAATGGAACTTCGGCGTGCAGATGGAAACCTGGTTCTGATTTGTTAGACCGATCACAGAAATGGTGGCGGGATCCGCTGGTTAGCTAAAACGGTTTAGCTGATAATGCGCCCCATCAAAGAGGCATCGACGTGGAGGTTGTGATGCAGCGAGTCTGGGTTCTGGGTGATGCGGTGGTCGATCTGCTGCCGGAAGGGGAGGGGCGCTACCTGCGCTGTCCGGGCGGGGCGCCGGCCAATGTGGCCGTCGGGGTGGCCCGCCTCGGCGGGGACGCGGCCTTCATCGGCCGGGTCGGTGCCGATCCGTTTGGCCGCTTCCTGGCCACGACCCTGGTGCAGGAAGGGGTCGACGTGAGTCGCCTGATGTTGGACTCGGATGGCCGCACCTCCACCGTGCTGGTCGATCTCGACGAGCAGGGGGAGCGCAGCTTCACCTTCATGGTGCGCCCGAGCGCCGACCAGCGGCTCACGGCGGCGGATCTGCCGACCTTCGGGCCGGGGCAGTGGCTGCTTACCTGCTCCATCGCCCTTGCCAATGAGCCGGTGCGCAGCGCCACCTGGCAGGCGATGGCAGCCATACGCGCCGCTGGTGGCCGGGTCTGCTTCGATCCCAACCTGCGCCCCGAGGTGTGGGGCGAGCCGGGCGAGATGCACCCTCAGGTGGCGCGCGCCGTGCGCGAGGCCGATGTGGTCAAGCTCTCAGGGGAGGAGCTGGCCTGGCTCAGCGGGGAAACCGAGCTCGAGGCGGGGCTCGCCGCCTTGCAGGGGCCGGCCCTGGTGCTCATCACCCTCGGCAAAGAGGGGGTGGTGGCGCGTCTTGGGCAAGAGCGGCTGCACTGGCGCGGCCCTGTGGTGACGC
The DNA here is from genome assembly GCF_000820125.1 of Aeromonas simiae. Classification (GTDB taxonomy): domain Bacteria; phylum Pseudomonadota; class Gammaproteobacteria; order Enterobacterales; family Aeromonadaceae; genus Aeromonas; species Aeromonas simiae. The sequence goes on from NZ_CDBY01000055.1 coordinate 20,805, forward strand.
CGGTCGACACCACGGGCGCAGGGGATGCCTTCGTGGCCGGCCTGCTGGCTGCCCTGGCCGAGCGCACCACGCTGCCCGGCCCGGACGAGCTGCCCGCCATCCTGGCTCAGGCCCACGGCTGCGGCGCGCTTGCCACCACCGCCAAGGGGGCGATGACCGCCCTGCCGGATCGGGCGGCGCTGGCCACTTTTCTGGGAAGCAGATAAAACAGTTCACAAGGGCCCGCCGCGGGCGGGCCGGGAGAGACATATGGATATAAATGCAATCGCCTCGGATCTGATCCCCCTGCTCGGGGGAAGAGAGAACATCGTCAGCGCCGCCCACTGCGCCACCCGGCTGCGGCTGGTGCTGGCCGATGACGGCAAGGTCGACAAGGCCGCCATCGACAAGCTGGAAGGGGTCAAGGGGTGCTTTAGCAACGCCGGCCAAATTCAGGTGATCTTCGGCACCGGTCTGGTCAACAAGGTCTACGCCGAGTTCGTGGCCCTGACCGGTACCGGCACCGCCAGCAAGGCGGAGCTGACCGACATGGCCAGCGCCAAGCTCAACGTGGCCCAGCGCCTGGCGCGGACCCTCTCCAACATCTTCGTGCCCATCATCCCGGCCATCGTTGCCTCCGGCCTGCTGATGGGGCTGCTCGGCATGGTGCGCACCTATGGCTGGGTCAACCCGGACAGCGCCCTGTTCGTCATGCTCGACATGTTCAGCTCGGCGGCCTTCATCATACTGCCGATCCTCATCGGCTTTACGGCGGCGCGGGAATTTGGCGGCAACCCCTACCTCGGGGCGACCCTGGGCGGCATTCTCACCCACCCGGCCCTGACCAACGCCTGGGGCGTGGCGGGCGGCTTCAAGACCATGGACTTCTTCGGGCTGGACGTGGCGATGATCGGCTACCAAGGCACCGTCTTCCCAGTGCTCTTGGCGGTCTGGTTCATGTCGCACCTGGAGAAGCAGCTGAGAAAGCGCATCCCCGATGCGCTCGATCTCATCGTGACCCCCTTTCTCACCGTCATCATCACCGGCTTCGTGGCGCTGCTCTTCATCGGCCCGGCCGGCCGGGTGCTGGGGGATGGCATCTCCTTTGGCCTGAGCGCCCTCTATGAGCAGGCGGGCTGGCTGGCGGGACTGGTGTTTGGCGGCACTTATTCGCTCATCGTCATCACCGGCATCCATCACAGCTTCCACGCCATCGAGGCGGGGCTGCTCACCAATGCGCAGATCGGGGTCAACTTCCTGCTGCCGATCTGGGCCATGGCCAACGTGGCGCAGGGGGGGGCTTGTCTGGCGGTCTACTTCAAGACCCGTGACGTGAAGATCAAGGCGATCACCGTGCCGGCGGCCATGTCCTGCCTGCTCGGCATCACAGAGGCGGCCATCTTCGGGGTCAACCTGCGCTTCATCAAGCCCTTCCTGGCCGGCCTGCTCGGCGGGGCCTGCGGCGGCGCCTACGTGGTGGCGGCCAAGGTGGGGATGACGGCGGTGGGGCTGACCGGCATTCCCGGCATGGCCATCGTTCAGCCGCTGAGCCTCATCCACTACGTCATCGGCATGGTGATCGCCTTTGGTGCCGCCTTCGCCGCCTCCTACCTGCTCAAGTACAAGGTGGAATGATGCAAGAAGTCGACTTGCTCAAACAGACGGTTCGCGCCTTGTTGGCCGGACAGCTCGAGGCGGCGGCCGATCCCCATCGGCCCCGCTGGCACCTGGCAGCCCCGGTGGGGCTGCTCAATGATCCCAACGGCTTCATCGAGCACGGCGGGCGCTACCACCTCTTCTACCAGTGGAACCCGCTCGGCTGCGAACACAGCAACAAGGGGTGGGGCCACGTCAGCTCGACCGATCTATTGCACTGGCGCCACGAGCTGCCGGCCCTGCTGCCGGTCGAGCCCTACGAGCAGAGCGGCTGCTACTCGGGCTCGGCGGTGAGCGACGAGCAGGGGCGCCTGACCCTCATCTATACCGGCAACGTCAAATACCCGGACGGCAGCCGCACCGCCTTCCAGTGCCTGGCCCGCGATGACGGTCGGGGCGGCTTCGACAAGCTGGGGCCCGTGCTCGATGTGCCGTCAGGGTACAGCGGCCACGTGCGCGACCCCAAGGTGTGGCACGACGGCCAGCAGTGGCTGATGGTGCTGGGGGCCCGTACCCTGGACGATCGCGGCGAGGTGCTGCTCTATCGCGGCGCCTCACTGCATGAGTGGCAGTTGGTGGGCCCCATCGCCGGCAGCGGACGCGGCGGGCTGGGGGCGTTTGGCTACATGTGGGAGTGCCCGGATCTGTTTGCGCTGGGCGCTCGCCACGTGCTCATCAGTTGCCCGCAGGGGGTGGCCCCACAAGGGGAGGATTATCGCAACCTCTATCAATGCGGCTGGCTGGCCGGCGATTTCGACGGCGAGCGCTTCGCCCACGGGGCTTTCCATGAGCTGGACCGAGGTTTCGAGTTCTATGCGCCGCAGACCACCATAGACCGCCAGGGGCGGCGTCTTTTGTTTGGCTGGCTGGGGCTGCCCGAAGAGAACGAGATGAGCCAGCCCACCATCGCCCATGGCTGGCTGCATCAGATGAGCTGCCCGCGCGAGCTCTACTGGCAGGAGGCGTGGTTGTGCCAGCGTCCGGTGGCGGAGCTGGCGGCCCTCAAGGGGGAGGAGAGCCACTATCAGGGGGCCGTGACCGGGGCCCCGGTGCTGGCGCTCGGATCGGCCTGGCTCGATCTGGCGCCGAGCGGGCGCGGGGTGCTCGCCATCGGTGAGGGGCTGCGCCTGCACTGGCAGCCGGGTGAGGTGGCGCTCGAGCGGCGCAACTGGGGCTCGGGGGAGTGGCAGTGGCGCCGCGCCCCCTGGCTGGGCGGCGTCTTGCGCGTGCTGCTCGATAGCTCCAGCATCGAGTGCTTCGTCGACGAGGGGCGCGCCGTGCTCTCGGCCCGCCACTTCCCGGCAGGAGAGCCTCTGGCGGGCTGGCAGGGGGAGGGGGAAATTGCCGTTTGGCACTGGCCGCTGCGCACGAGCCTAGTACAATAGCGCGGTCATCCCACAAGCCGGAACGCCAGGTGGAGAAGAAAAAACGCATCACCATCGCCCGGATTGCCGAGCTGGCGGGGGTCTCGAAGGCCACCGCCAGCTTGGTGCTCAACGGGCGCAGCGCCGAATACCGTATCGCCGACGAGACCCGGCGCCGCATCCAGGCGGTGGCCGATTCGTGCCACTACCAGCCGAGCATCCACGCCCGCGCCCTGCGCGAAAGCCGCAGCTACACCTGGGGGCTGGTCATTCCCGATCTCACCAACTTCGGTTTTGCCAGCATCGCCAGGGTGCTCGAGGCGCGCTGCCGCGAGGCGGGGATCCAGCTGCTCATCGCCTGCTCGGAGGATGATCCCCTGATCGAGCAGCAGGTGGTGGATTCGCTCATCAGCCGTCAGGTGGATGGCCTCATCGTCGCCTCGAGCGGCCACAGCGACGAGATCTATCGCCGCATCCATGCCCAGCTGCCGGTGTTGCAGCTCGATCGCCACATCGGCGAGTCGCGCCTGCCCATGGTGATCTCGGATGCCTGCAAGGCCACCGCCGAGCTGGTGCAGGCGATGGCGAGCGAGCATGGCAACCGCATCTACTACTTCGGCGGATTGCTCGATCTCTCCCCGAGTCGGCACCGGTTGGCGGGCTACGAGCTGGGGCTGCACCGGGCCGGGCTGGCCGCCGAGCCGGCGCGCATCCGCCATCGCGACTACCAGCCCCACTCCGGCTATCAGCTGATGGCCGAGCTGGTGGAGGAGCTCGGCGGTCTGCCCGAGGCGCTGTTCACCGCGTCGTTCACCCTGCTAGAGGGGGTGCTGCGCTACCTCAATCAGCACGGCCTGATGGATGCGCCACTGCGCCTGTGTACCTTCGACGATCACGATCTGCTCGACTGCATCCCGATGCGCATCGATTCGGTGGCGCAAGATTGCCCGGCGCTGGCAGAAGGGGCCTTCACCCTGATGCAAGAGCTGGTGCGCGGCTGCTCCCCCGAGCGCACCGCCCTGGTGTTGCCGCCCCGCATCCGCTGGCGCAGCCGCCGCCTATGACACCGGCACCTCATCTGGGGCGGGGTCGCCCTTGGCTGGCCCCCTCATCGCCGCTGCTGCCCATGCCGAGGTGCTGATCCACGTCGAGCCGGCCGGGGTACACGGTGGGCGAGGGGGCAGACAAGCGCGCAGGGCGGCCAGTGGCCGCCCTTTCTTATTTCAATCCCAGCCGTTTGAGCAGCCTGGCCGCCGGGCAGAAGCCGGTGAAGGCGCTCTGGATCAGGTTGATCCCCACCAGCACGCTGAGCCAGACGAACCCGGGATGAACCCAGTGGGTCAGCACCAGCGAGAGCAGCAGCATGCTGCCTGCCACCACGCGCACACCGTTGTCGACCGTCATTTTTGCTCTCCCATTTAATTAGTTATTGCTAATTTAGGTTTGCTTTATACAATAAGCCTAAATATCAGCAATTGCTAATTTATCACCATGACCCAGTATGACGAGATGAACTACCACGCCGAGGCTGCCGCCGCCCTGCTCAAGGCGCTGGCCCATCCTGAGCGTCTGCTGGTGCTGTGCCAGCTGACTCAGGGGGAGAAGGGGGTGAGCGAACTGCTGGCCCACAGCCAGCTCGGTCAGTCCGCCTTCTCCCAGCAACTGGCGGTGCTGCGCCGCAACGGCCTCATCCGCTCGCGTAAACGGGCGCAGCAGATCTACTACTCGCTCGCCAGCGAGGCGGTCAGCGATGTGCTGGCCGCACTGGCGAAAAATTTTTGTCACTCACAGGAGAATGATGTCGATGTTTGAAACCCAATGGCTGCTCGCCCTGCTGGGGGGAGCCCTGGTTGGCAGCGCCGCGCTGCTGTTGTTGCTGGTCAATGGCCGTATCGCCGGGATCAGCGGGATTTTGACCGGTGCCCTGCAAAGCCGCACCCCGTGGCGCTGGGTCTTCCTGTTAGGTCTTGGCGTCGGAGCCTGGCTTGCCTTTACCCTGGGGTGGGCGGCGCTGCCCGATTTTGCCGCCCTGCCGGCCTGGCCCTGGGTCGCGCTGGCCGGGCTGCTGGTCGGCATCGGAACCCGCTTTGCCAACGGCTGCACCAGCGGCCACGGCATCTGCGGCATGGGGAGGCTGTCACCGCGCTCCATCGTGGCGACCCTGACCTTCATGGCCAGCGGCATCGTCACCGTCTTCGTCACCCATCACCTGCTGTAAGGAGTTTCCATGTATCTGTTTGCTGCCCTGCTTAGCGGCGTCCTGTTCGGCCTCGGGCTGGCGGTCTCCGGCATGGTCGACCCGGCCAGGGTTACCGGCTTTCTCGATCTGGCGGGCGCCTGGGACCCCAGCCTCGGCTTCGTGATGGGGGGGGCGCTCGGCGTCTTCATGCCCGGTTACTTCCTGCTGATCAAGCCGCGTCGCAGTAGCCTCTCCGGTACGGCGTACCAGTTCACAAAACAGGGTGCTATTGATGGAAAGCTCATTGGTGGATCTGCCCTGTTCGGGGTAGGCTGGGGCATGGTCGGGATCTGCCCCGGGCCGGCGCTGAGCCTGTTGTCCAGCGGTCAACCGCTGATCTTGCTGTTTGTGCTGAGCATGGCGGTCGGATTGCTGCTGGTGGACAAGGTGCTGTTGCCCCGGCTGGTGGCCCAGCGCACCTGATAATGAATGGCGAGGGAGAGCGGCGATGAACATGGCGATCGGTATGGTGCTGGCCATCATGGCAAGTGGCGCGGTGCAGGCGGAGGCGACGTCCCTCACCGTGCGTGCTGAACCTGTGCCCCGCTGGCTCACCCTCGACGGTACGGTCGAGCCGGTCAACAAGGGCACTATCGCCGCCCAGACCAGCGGCCGCGTGGTGCGCATGCTGGTGGATGTGAACGACCGGGTGGAGGCCGGGGCTGCGCTGCTGGAGATCAGCGGCAATGAGCAGTCGGCGGCGGTCGACGCTGCCAAGGCCCGGCTGGCCAGGGCGCAGGCGCAGCACAAAGAGGCCGAGCTTCAGCTGGTGCGCTTCAAGGCGCTGTCGGTCAAAGGCGTCGTGACCCGCGCCCAGTTCGATAACGCCCAGGCCAGCGCGCTGGCGGCGAGTGCCGAGGTCAAGGCGGCCGACGCCGCCCTGACCCAGGCGCGCGAGGCATTTGGCTACACCCGGGTGCTGGCCCCCTATGCCGGTGTCGTGACCGCCCGCCACGTGGAGCTGGGGGAGACGGTGGCCCCAGGGACGCCGCTGCTCTCCGGCCTCTCGCTCGATACCCTGCGGGTTGAAAGTGAGCTGCCCCAGTCTCAGCTTGTCCGTGCCTTCAAGGGGGGCGAGCTGACCCCGGAGCAGATTGAGGTGCAGCTCCCCTCGGGTGAGGTGCTCAAGCCGCAGGCGGTCAAGCGCTTTAACTATGCCGACAGTGCCAGTCATACCTTTCGGCTGCGCCTCGACCTGCCCGAGCGGCAGGCCGGGGTGCTGCCCGGCATGTGGGTCAAGGTCAGGGTGCGCCTCGGTGAACACAGCGCGCTGATGATCCCGACCCGCGCCCTGCTGCGTCAGGGGGAGCTGAGCGCCGTCTACCTCAAGGTGGACAAGGGGTGGGCACTGACCCCGGTGCGGGTCGGCCAGAGCGAGGGGGAGAGGGTGGAGATCTTAAGCGGTTTGCTGGCCGGGGATAAGATTGCCAGCGACGCCTGGGCGCAGGTCAGGGAGGTGCGCCATGAGCCGTGACCCGCGCCTCGGGCTGGCCGGCCGTCTGGCGGCGGCCTTTCAGGCCAGCGCCATCACCCCGCTGCTGGCGCTGGTCGCCCTGCTGCTCGGCCTGTTTGCGGTGCTGGTGACCCCGAAGGAGGAGGAGCCGCAGATCGACGTCACCTTCGCCGATGTCTATATCCCCTATCCTGGCGCCTCGCCGCGCGAGGTGGAAAATCTCGTCACCACGCCGGCCGAGCAGGTGATCTCCCAGCTGGCCGGCATCGATACCCTCTATTCGTTCTCCCAACCGGACGGCGCCCTCATCGTGGTGGTGTTCAAGGTGGGGGTGAAGCGAGCCCAGGCCATCGTCGATCTCTATAACCAGCTCTACTCCAACAAGGATTGGCTGCCCCAGGGGCTGGGGGTGGGCGAGCCGCTCATCAAGCCGCGCGGCATCGATGACGTGCCCATCGTTACTCTGACCCTCTGGAGTGAGCGGCTCGGGGCCGCCGAGCTGACCCGCGCCGCCCATGAGCTTGAGACCGAGCTCAAGCGTCTGCCGGGGACCCGCGATGTTACCACCATAGGCGGGCATGACGAGGTGCTGAACGTCACCCTCGATCCGGCCGCGCTGGCGGCCCACGATCTCACCGTGCCCGAGCTGGCCCTGCGTCTTGGCGCCGCCAACCGGGTGGGGATGCTCTCTGGCCTGACTCAGGAGAACCGCGAGTTCAAGGTGCAGGCGGGGGCTTTCCTGCGCTCCCCGGATGAGGTGGCCCAGCTGGTGGTCGGGGTGCACGATGGCAACCCCGTCTACCTCGGGGACGTGGCCGAGGTGACCTTGGGCGCGGCCCTGCCGACCCGGTCGGCCTGGTTTGCCCAGGGCGGGGAGGGGGCGGCGCTCCACCCGGCGGTGACGCTGGCCATCGGCAAGCAGCCGGGCCAGAACGCGGTCGAGGTGGCCAAGCGGGTCGAGGCTCGGGTGGCGGCCCTGCAAAACCGCCTGCTGCCGAGCGAGATCCAGGTCAGCGTCACCCGCGACTATGGGGTGACGGCGGCAGACAAGTCGGCCACCCTGATCGGCAAGCTCATCTTCGCCACCGCCGCCGTGGTGCTGCTGGTGGTGGTGAGCATGGGCTGGCGCGAGGCGCTGGTGGTGGGGCTGGCGATTGCCATCACCTTGCTGCTGACCCTGTTTGCCTCCTGGGCATGGGGCTTTACCCTCAACCGGGTGTCGCTGTTTGCCCTCATCTTCTCCATCGGCATCCTGGTGGATGATGCCATCGTGGTGGTGGAGAACATCCACCGCCATCGGACGCTCTCGCCGCGGCCGCTGAGTGAGCTGATCCCGGGGGCGGTCGACGAGGTGGGGGGGCCCACCATCCTCGCCACCCTGACGGTGATTGCCGCCTTGCTGCCGATGGCGTTTGTCAGCGGCCTGATGGGCCCCTACATGAGCCCCATCCCCATCAATGCCAGCATGGGCATGCTGCTCTCACTGCTGGTGGCCTTTATCTTCACCCCCTGGCTGGCGGGGCACCTGCTGGGAAGGGACCCTCACGGCGCCGCTGCGGTGCGCCACGGCCAGCTCTTTGAGCGGCTGATGTCCCCGTTCCTGTTTGGCGAGGGGGCAAGGCGGGCCCGGCGCCGGCTCTGGCTCGGGGTACTGCTGTTGGTGGGCGCGGCGGCCAGCCTGCCGGCCTTCACCTGGGTGGTGCTCAAGATGCTCCCCTTTGACAACAAATCAGAGTTTCAACTGGTGCTCGACATGCCGGAGGGCACCAGCCTGGAGCAGACCCAGCGTACCCTGATGGCGCTCGGGCGCGAGCTTGGCAAGGTGCCCGAGGTGAAGGAGTACCAGATCTACGCCGGCACCGCCGCCCCCATCAACTTCAACGGCCTGGTGCGCCACTACTTTATGCGGCGCGGCGCCAACCTGGGGGACATCCAGGTCAACCTGGTCGACAAGCACGCTCGCTCGCGCAGCAGCCACGCCATCGCCCGCGCCGTGCGTGAGCCGCTGCAACAGATCGCCCGCCAGCACGGGGGCAATCTCAAGGTGGTCGAGGTGCCGCCCGGCCCGCCGGTCTGGTCGCCGCTCCTGGCCGAGGTCTATGGCCCGACCGAGCAGGCCCGCGAGCGCGGCGCCGAGCAGGTGCTGGCGGCCCTGCGCGAGACGCCCGACGTGGTCGATATCGATCTTTATCACAGCGATCCCCAGCCCTTGTGGCGTCTGAGCGTGGATCGCAACAAGGCTGCCCGCCTCGGGGTGGACGTGAGCGAGGTGGTGAACACATTGGCCACCGGGGTGGGGGATGCGGACGTCACCTGGCTGCACCGGGAGCAGGCCAAGTATCCGGTGCCGGTGCGGCTCACATTGAGCGCGGCCGATCGGGTCAGTCTCGATGGGGTGCTGACCCTCACGGTGCGCGGTGCTTCGGGCAAGCGGGTTCCCCTCTCCGAGCTGGTGGTGCGCCGCGATGAGACCCTGCCTCCCTACATCACCCACAAGAACATGCTGCCCATGGTGATGGTGGTGGCCGACATGGCCGGCCCGCTCGACAGCCCCCTCTATGGCATGGTGGAGGCTGGCCGGCGCATGGCCTTGCCCCAGCACTATGTGCAGCAACCCTCAGTGCCGGGGGAGGTGGCCGTGCTGTGGGATGGGGAGTGGAAGGTGACCTACGAGACCTTCCGCGACATGGGGCTCGCCTATGCGGTCGGCATGGTGCTCATCTATCTCTTGGTGGTGGCCCAGTTCCGCTCCTACTTGGTGCCCCTCATCATCATGGCGCCCATTCCGCTCACCCTGATTGGCGTCATGCCGGGCCACGCTTTGCTCGGGGCCCAGTTCACCGCCACCTCGATGATCGGCATGATTGCGCTGGCCGGCATCATAGTGCGCAACAGCATCTTGCTGGTGGATTTCATCGAGCTGGAGCGATCGCAAGGTACCGTCTTCGAGCAGGCGGTGATCCGCGCCGCCCAGGTGCGCGCCAAGCCGATCCTGTTGACGGCACTGGCGGCCATGGTGGGGGCCCTGTTTATCCTGGATGACCCCATCTTCAACGGCCTGGCCATCAGCCTGATTTTCGGGATCCTGGTCGCCACCCTGCTCACCTTGGTGGTGATCCCGCTGCTCTACTACGCCTTGCTCAGCCGCCGGGTGGGCGACTAAGGGCTGGCACCGGCGCGTTGCTCCGGCGCCCGCGTGTTACCATGGGCGCCGGTTTATCATTCGGGGGCGCCCATGCTCAGACTGCTCATCTCTCACTCCCACGATCCCCACTTCAACCTAGCGGTGGAGGAGTGCATCTTTCGCCAGATGGACGCCTCCCAGCGGGTGCTCTTCCTGTGGCGCAACGCCGACACAGTGGTGATTGGGCGGGCCCAGAACCCATGGAAGGAGTGCTACACCCGGCGCATGGAGCAAGACGGCATCACCCTGGCGCGGCGCAGCAGCGGCGGCGGCGCCGTGTTCCACGATCTGGGCAACAGCTGTTTTACCTTCATGGCGGGCAAGCCGGCCTACGACAAGAGCATCTCGACCGGCATAGTGCTGGCGGCGCTGGCGCGGCTTGGGGTGACGGCCGAGGCGTCGGGGCGCAACGATCTGCTGGTGGCAACCCCAGAAGGGGCGCGCAAGATCTCGGGCTCGGCCTATCGCGAGACCCTGGATCGCGGCTTTCACCACGGCACCGTGCTGCGCTCGGCCGATCTCGGCCGGCTGGCCGACTACCTCAATCCCGACCCCAAGAAGCTGGCGGCCAAGGGGATCAGCTCGGTGCGCGGCCGGGTGACCAATCTGGCCGAGCTGGGGGTGAGCCTGTCGCACGAGGCGCTGTGCGAGGCCCTTGGCGAGGCCTTCTTCCACCACTACGGGGAGCGGGTGGCGGCCGAGATCATCAGCCCGGAGCGGCTGCCGGATCTGCCCGGTTTTGCCGAAACCTTCGCCCGCCAGCGCAGCTGGGAGTGGAATTTCGGTCGGGCGCCCGGCTTTAGCCATCAGCTGGAGGAGCGCTTTAGCTGGGGCGGGGTGGAGCTGCACCTCGAGGTGGAGAAGGGGGTGATCGGCGCGGCGCGCATCTTCACCGACAGCCTGGACCCGGCCCCGCTGGAGCGGCTGGCCGAGCGGCTGCATGGCTGCGCCTATCGCCCCGAGAGCGTGCTAGCTGAGGTGGCGCGCTTAGAGGGGGAGGCGCGCGACGATCTGATGGGCTGGTTAGGCGACGCGCTGCGCTAAGGCCTGTTGCCGGCGCGGGCAGTTGTCGCACAGGACGCCATCGCTGCGCTTGTAGTGCAGGCAGCAGCGCTGGCGCAGGTAGCGAGGATCGTCCCCCGGCAGGCGCGGCGGGGTTGGCAGTTCGAGGGCCGCCAGCCAGCGCCGGGCCACGAAGGGTAAGGGGTGAGCGGCCAGCTCGGGCAGGTGCGGGGCGAGGCGCTCCAGCGCCACCAGCAGATCGTCGGCCAGCAGCTCGGCGCGCAGGCGCGGGCGCGGTGCCTCGGCCATGAGGGCGGCGAGCGTGGCCAGCAGGGGGCGCAGCCCGGCGGCAGTGCGCTCGATGCGGCGCACCAGATCGGGCTCGGCTTCCATCTCCCCGTTCAGCCAGTAACCGGCCACCATCCCCTCCTGCTGGTATTGCAGCAGGTTTGCCAGCGCTGGCACCCGCCCCAGGCCGTGCACCGCCAGGATGGCCAGGTAGAGGGGTTGCCAGGTGAGCAGGCTCCAGCCGCGGGTGAGCCAGTAGGCCCGCCCCGCCTCGGGGCTGGCCTGTTGCAACTGCGCCATCAGTGCGGCCACCGGAGCCGTGTTCCCCTCCTGGCCGATGGGCTCGCGTCTGGCGAGCTCCGTGCGTTGCAACGCTGGCAGCAGGCGGCGGGCCAGCTCGTCGAGGGCATCAAGTTGGGTGGTCATCATCGTCTCCTGAGGCCGCCACGGCGGCCCCTTGTGCTTGAGCGGCCATTTAGAAGCGGTAGTTGAGGCGCGCCTCGATGTTTCTCTCGGCGCCAAACCAGCAGTTGCCGGTGTCGTAGCAGGAGAGGTACGCCTTATCGAGCAGGTTGCTGGCACTGAGCACCGCCTCGGTGCCGCGCAGGCCAAGGCGGCCCAGATCGTAGCGCGCCGCCATGTCCCACAGGGTATAGCCGGGCACCTTGCCGCTGTTTTGGGCGTCGATCTCGGTCTTGCCTACGTAACGCACTCCGCTACCGAGGGTAAGGCCGCTCAGGCTCCCCTGCTCGATACGGTAGTCGGCCCACAGCGAGGCGGTCTGCTCCGGCACCCAGACCGGGGTCTTGCCCTTAAGCCCCGCGGTGTCACGGGTGATCTCCATGTCGAGCAGGGTGTAGCTGGCGCTCACATCGAGCGCGTCACTGAGCGCCCTGCGCCCCTCCAGCTCGATCCCGCGCGAGACGGTCTCGCCGGTTTGCAACTTGGGCCCGTAGAGATTGTCCGGATCCGTGACCAGCGAGTTCTTCTTCGTGATATGAAACGCCGACAAGGTGGCGCTGGCGCCGCCATCGGCGGAGAGGTATTTGACGCCGCCTTCCCACTGCTGGCCGGTCGACGGCTTGAAGCCGTTGCCGTTTTTGTCGATACCGGCGACCGGCTCGAAGCTCTCGGCGTAGTTGAGGTAGGGGGCCAGGCCGCTGGGCAGCTCATAGAGGGCGCCGACCCGCCAGGAGGTGTTGTGCTGGCTGATGCGGCCGTGGCTCTGGCCCGGGGCCCCTTGATAGAGGGTGCGGCTGTCGGTGTCGGAGCGGTAGGTGTCATAGCGCCCGCCGGCGATCAGCACCCAGCGATCCCAGCGTACCTGATCTTGCAGATAGAGGCCGGTCTGGCGCTGGCGGATCGCCTCATCATCCTGATAGTTGAAGCCGAGCACCGCCGGATCAATCTGGTCGTGATCCGGGGTGAACAGGTCGATGGCAGGCGCCGAGTAGTCGAGGGTGTCGAGGTAGCGCACGTCGGCGTTGAGGCGCTGGGCGTCGAGCCCCAGCAGCAGGTGGTGCTGCCAGCGACCGACATCAAGGCGGGCCGAGAGCTGGTTGTCGATGACCAGGCCGTGGCTCACCTCGTCGGTCAGGTAGGCATTGCGCGCCACGGTGCGCTGATCGGCGGCCAGCGGGGCATTGTAGGTGTTGCGTTGCTGGGCGCTGGCGTCGGTGTAGCGGGTGTTTTGCAAAAACTGCCAGCCGTTACCGAAGTCATGGTTCAGCTTGTAGCCGAGCAGGGTGACTTCGCGCTCGTAGTGGTTCCAGTTGCGATCGCCCAGGAAGGCATCGCTGGCAAGCTGGCCATGGGGGTTGCCGTGAACCGAGCCGCTGGCCGGCACCGTGGTGTAGATCCCCATGGCCGGATCTTTTTGGTAGTAGAGGTTCAGGTTGAGCAGGGTGCGCTCCCCCAGTTGCCAGTCGAGCGAGGGGGCGATGAGGTAGCGCTCCTGTGTCGAGGTGACGGCTTGGCCCTCTTGCTTGCGTGCCAGTCCCACTAGGCGGTAGGTCAGAGGGCTCTGACCGAGCGGGCCGGTGCTGTCGATGCTGGCCTCACGTAAGGCGTGACTGCCGCTGGCCACGCTCAGCTCGGTGGAGGCCTCACGGCGCGGCGCTTTGGCGATGAGATTGACCATGCCCCCCGGCGGCATGCTGCCATAGAGGACCGAGGTGGGCCCCTTGAACACCTCGACCTGCTCGAGGGCAATGGGATCTATCTGGGGTTGCAGATTCCAGCCGTTGTATTGCAGCAGCAGGCCGTCGTAGCTGTTCTGGTAGTTGTCAAAGCCGCGAATGTTGAAGAGATCGAGGCGCGACACGGCGCCGCCGCGCAGCTCGGTATTGACGCCGGGCAGGTAGCGCAGTGACTCGCTGACCGAACGCACGGCGCGCAGGCTTAAGGTCTCCCTGTCGACGACAGAGATCGCCTGCGGCGTCTCAAGGGGGGTGAGGCGGGTCTTGGTGGCGGTGTTGCGGTAAGTCTTGCCAAGCACCATCACCGTCTCGTCGGCGTCGGTGGCCAAGGCTGGGGTCGCAAGCAGGCTGGCCACGGCCAGGGTCAGTGGGGGCAGTGCGGGGTGACGCAAGATGGAGTCCTCGAAGCAAACAACAAAATGATAATGAATGTCATTTGCATTCTATTATCTGCATTCGCGGCAGAATTCACAATTTGGGGCATCTTGCCCTCAGCGGGGGGCGATAGGCAGCCAGTACTCCATGCGGGCTTGTGGGTCGTCGGTGCGGTATCCGGCGGGGTAGATCTCCAACTCGATGCCATCGAGCCCGCGATAGCGAGAGCCGGGCAGCCAGTGGCGAATAAACCAGTGCAGGGTGTCGGGCAGGGTGCGCAGATCGCCCTGCTGGGTCAGCACAGCGTACTCCTGAGCGGGGATCGAGAGGGTGGCAAGACCGGGTAACGGCTGGGGTAGCCCGGCCCAGTACTCGACCACCCCTTCCGCTGCGCTCGTCACATCGACGGCGCCGATGCGCGGCTGGGCGCCCCAGAGAGGGCGCGGGTAGTGCTCGGCCAGCTGTTGCCACAGGGCGGGCACCTGCTGCTGAAAATCCGGGGCGCTGGCAAACAGCCCACGCACCTGGCCGTGTGTGCCGCCGAGCACAAAGGCGGGGCGGCTCTCGATGCGCACCGGCAGCAGCCTGCCTGGCGCCTCTTGCTCGCCTTCCGGGCACAGGGGGGCCCGCAGGCCGACTCGCAGGCCACGTTGGCGGTAACCACCGGGTGTGCAACCGAACTGCTGCTTGAAGGCGCGGCAGAAGCTGGCCTCCGAGGTAAAACCGTGGCGCAGCGCCAGATCGACGATGCGTTCACGGCCATCGAGCAGCGCTTCGGCGGCGCGGCTTAGCTTGAGTTCGCGCACATAGTTGGCCACCGTCAGACCAGTCTCTTCGAGAAAGACCCGCTGCAACTGCCAGCGTGACCAGCAGCTCTGGGCGGCCAGCAACTCAACGCTGAGGGGGTGGTCGAGGTGGTTGTGGATGTAGTGCAGCACCCGGCCGATCCGGGTCAGTTGTCGGGAGTGGGGGGCGTGTGCGCTCATCCTTGACCACTGCTGCTGCAAAGAAGAGGCGCAGTGTCGCACAGGGGGGCGGCCCCTTCAACGCGCCCTCTCGTGATTGGCCGGTGGGGTCGAATGTTCATGACGCGAAGCGTGCGGGCCTATGGCTCGAGGCGATGACGCGGCGCTTTCTTGAAGGGCGCGCAGCGGGGGGGTTGCTATCTGAAACGCTCAAGGCAGACTGGAAGGCAGCGCAGCCCTTTGGTTGCGCTGCGCCCATCGCCTTGCCAGCCGTCCGCTTGGCAACCCGGGCGGGAGTGCCCGGGGCGGCGCTGCGCTCACTGACGGTGACATTCAGGTGATCTATGTCCAATTCGACCCGCCCTGCACCCGACCCGCTTGCCCGCGCCGAAAACGCGCATCCTGCCAAGCGCAAGCCAAATGTGCTGATGACCATGGGCTGTCAGCCCCGCGCCGGTCACGACTATCAGGTGATGACCCACAAATACATAGTGCCCCTGGTGGAGCTGGCCGGCTGTGTGCCGCTGCTGATGCCCACCTGCTGTGGCCTCGATGACCTCGATCACTACCTCGATCTGGCCGATGGCCTCTACCTGACCGGCGCCGGCTCCAACATCGATCCGGCCCTCTATGGCCAGCAGAACCTCACCCCTGACAAGGCGCGCGATCCCGAGCGCGATCGGGTCGACATCGCCCTCATCCACGGCGCCCTGGCGCGCGGCCTGCCCCTGTTTGCCATCTGCCGTGGCATGCAGGAGCTCAACGTGGCGCTGGGGGGCGATCTTTACCAGCGGCTCTATGCCGAGGGGCCCTTTGCCGATCACCGGGAAGATCCGGCCGTGCCGGTCGCGGCGCAGTACGGTGCGCGCCACCCCGTCACCCTGGTGCCGGGCAGCTGGCTGCACACCCTGCTCGGGGAGCCGGTCATCATGGTCAACTCGCTGCATGGTCAGGGCATTTGCCGGCTGGGGGCGGGGCTGGTGCCGCTGGCCCATGCCGAGGATGGCCTCGTCGAGGCGGTGACGCTCGCGGGGCGTGATGCCTTCACCCTGGGGGTGCAGTGGCATCCGGAGTGGCGGGCCAGCGCCAATCCTCACTCGGTGCGCCTGTTCAAGGCGTTTGGTGATGCCTGTCGCCAGCGCTGCAAATAGGCGTGATATGCTGGTGGCTCCTCCCATCTCGCAAGGAGAGCGTATGCGCATCGCTCTGGTGGGGCTGGGCGACATCGCCCGTAAGGCCTATCTGCCGCTGCTGGCCTGTGACGAGCGGGTCACGCCGCTGCTCTGCACCCGTGACGGGGCAACGCTGGCTACGTTGGCGCGCCGCTATCGGGTGAGTGAGACCTACAGCAGCTATGGGGCGCTGCTGGCCGCCCATCCCGATGCCGTGATGATCCACGCCGCCACGCTGGCCCATGCGCCTCTGGCCGAGGCGGCGCTGCAAG
>NZ_CDBY01000055.1:37189-37984 GCF_000820125.1 Aeromonas simiae
CGAGGCGGCGCTGCAAGCGGGCATTCCGGTGTTTGTCGACAAGCCCCTGTGTGACTCCGCCGCCGAGGTGGAGCGGCTGGCCGAGCTGGCCATGCAGCGAGATCTGCCGCTTTTTGTCGGCTTTAACCGCCGCTACCTGCCGGCGCTGGCCGAGCTACGGCGTCAGCCGCTCACCGAACTCATCTGGCAAAAGCACCGCCACGCCCTGCCCGGCGGGGCGCGCAGCTTCTTTTTCGATGACTTTATCCATGTGCTAGACGGCCTCTGTCACTACGGCGGCCGGCCGGAGGGGGAGGCGCGGCTGCTGGCTCGGGCGGCGGCGCAGCCGGGGGCGCTGGCCGGGGTCAGCGTCAGTTGGCGCACCCGGCATGGCTGGTGTCAGGGCAGCATGAACCGCAGTGCCGGCGTTACCGAGGAGCGTATCGACGGTTATGCCGAGAACCTCTCGCTGCACGTGGAGCAGTGCAGTCGCGGTTGGCTGACGCGCGGCAAGGCGGTGCAGGCCATCGGCGGCGGGGAGTGGACCCCCATGCTGGAGCAGCGCGGGTTTGTCGCCATGCTGGAGCACTGGCTGGCGCTGCTTAATGCCGGGCGCTGCGACAGCGCCCTGCTCGACAGCTATGTGGCCAGCCATGCGCTGGCCGAGTCCCTGCTCGGTCAGCTTCAGCCGAAGCGATAGCTGCCCATGTAGAGGTTGCCAAGATCCCAGCTCTGGTGCAGTCGCTCGGGTTGGTCTGCCCCGGCGGCGCCGAGGGCGATAAAGAGCGGGCGCAGGTGGTCGTCATGGGGGTGGGC
>NZ_CDBY01000056.1 GCF_000820125.1 Aeromonas simiae
GAAGGGTGGGGGCCGCCTTCGAGGCGGCCGATGTCTGCACCGCCATGGGGCCTGTGCCGAGCAGGGGGGGCTCGGCCAAGTCGATGCGGGTTGCCGCCGGTTGCGGGGTATCGCTGTAGTGGCTGACGCCGTGACGATCCACCCAGTGATAGACCGGTTCGGCCGCCAGCAGTGGGCTGGTCAGAAAAACCAGCCAGAGTCCTTTTCTCATGATACCCGCCTCCTCTTTCCTGCCAGAAAGCCTAACAGAGCGGCAATAAAAAACCCGCCTCGAGGGCGGGTTTTACACGGCAGAGCCGGCTTACAGGGAGTAGTACAGCTCGAACTCGACCGGGTGCGGGGTCATGCGCACGCGATCCACGTCGGCCTGCTTGAGCTCCAGGTAGGCGTTGATGAAGTCATTGCTGAACACGCCGCCACGGGTCAGGAACTCGCGATCGGCATCCAGAGAGGCCAGGGCTTCGTCCAGAGAGCCGGCAACGGTCGGGATCTCGGCCGCTTCTTCAGCCGGCAGATCGTACAGGTTCTTATCCATGGCATCGCCCGGATGGATCTTGTTGATGATGCCGTCCAGACCGGCCATCAGCTGGGCTGCAAAGGCCAGGTACGGGTTGGCGCACGGATCCGGGAAGCGGACTTCGATACGACGACCCTTCGGGCTCGGCACGATGGGGATACGGATGGAAGCGGAGCGGTTGCGGGCGGAGTAGGCCAGCATGACCGGAGCCTCGTAGCCGGGAACCAGACGCTTGTAGGAGTTGGTAGCCGGGTTGGTGAAGGCGTTCAGTGCCTTGGCGTGCTTGATGATACCGCCGATGTAGTGCAGTGCCATCTCGGACAGACCGCCGTACAGGTCACCGGCGAACAGGTTGACCCCGTCCTTGGCCAGGGACTGGTGGCAGTGCATGCCGGAGCCGTTGTCACCAAACATGGGCTTGGGCATGAAGGTCACGGTCTTGTTGTAGGCGTGAGCCACGTTGTGGATCACGTACTTCAGTACCTGTACTTCGTCAGCCTTGGAGGTCAGGGTGTTGAAGCGGGTGGCGATCTCGTTCTGACCGGCAGTGGCCACTTCGTGGTGGTGGGCTTCAACAACCTGGCCCATCTCTTCCAGGATCAGGCACATGGCGGCACGGATGTCCTGGGAGGAGTCAACCGGCGCAACCGGGAAGTAACCCCCCTTGACGAACGGACGGTGACCCTTGTTGCCGTGCTCGTACTCGGTACCGGAGTTCCATGCGGCCTCTTCGGATTCGATCTTCACGAAGGTGTGACCCATGGTGGTCGAGAAGGTGATGTTGTCGAACATGAAGAATTCCGGCTCCGGCCCGAACAGCACGGTGTCAGCGATGCCGCTGGACTTCAGGAAATCTTCGGCGCGCTTGGCGATGGAGCGCGGGTCACGGTCGTAGCCTTGCATGGTGGCCGGCTCGAGCACGTCACAGACGATGTTCAGGGTGGTCTCTTCGGTGAAGGGGTCCAGCTTGGCGGTGGCGGGATCCGGCATCAGCACCATGTCAGACTCGTTGATGCCCTTCCAGCCGCCGATGGAGGAGCCATCGAACATCTTGCCATCTTCGAAGAAGTCTTCGTCGACCTGGTGGGAAGGAATAGAGACGTGTTGCTCCTTACCCTTGGTGTCGGTAAAGCGCAGGTCAACAAACTTGACTTCGTGTTCCTTAATCAGGGCCAAAACGTTCTGGGCTGACATCTTGAGTAACCTCCGGTGTTTAAAACTCTAGCGGGTGTAGTGCGTGTCCGATTCTAACTAAGCGAGTATCGTGCCAAGTTTGTGAAGCCTTGATTTTATTGCCTCATCACGGGGCAGTGTGCGCGTTGACAGGGCAAAATGAAGCAGCTTGCACGATCTTGGTGCGTAATTGGATCATTATGGTGCTCTATCATGGTGCATTAGATGACAAATGCAACACTAGCCCATAAATACCTATCTTTCGGTATCTGGTGACGTCTTTTCGGAGCGCTGCGATTCTGCTAGGAAGATCACAAACTCAAGAGTACAATTAGCGCCCAATTTTACCCGGTGATTGAGGCGAGAATGTTAGAAAAACTCCGCAATATTGCGATTATTGCGCACGTTGACCACGGCAAAACAACCCTGGTTGACAAACTGCTGCAGCAGTCCGGCACCCTGGACCGCGGCAGTGAAGGTCAAGAACGCGTGATGGACTCCAACGATCTGGAACGCGAACGTGGCATCACTATTCTCGCCAAGAATACCGCGATTCGCTGGAACGATTACCGGATCAACATCGTCGACACCCCGGGTCACGCCGACTTCGGCGGTGAAGTAGAGCGTGTGCTCTCCATGGTTGACTCCGTGGTTCTGCTGGTCGATGCCGTTGACGGCCCGATGCCGCAGACCCGCTTCGTGACCCAGAAGGCGTTTGCCCACGGTCTCAAGCCGATCGTCGTGGTCAACAAGGTTGACCGTCCGGGCGCCCGTCCGGACTGGGTTATCGATCAGGTATTCGACCTGTTCGACAACCTGGGTGCCACCGATGAGCAGCTGGACTTCCCGATCGTCTACGCCTCTGCCCTGAACGGCATCGCCGGTCTGGAGCCGGATGCCCTGGCCGACGACATGACCCCGCTGTTCCAGGCCATCGTTGAGCACGTCTCCCCGCCGGATGCCGATCCGGAAGGCGAGTTCCAGATGCAGATCTCCCAGCTGGATTACAACTCCTACGTGGGTGTTATCGGTATCGGCCGCATCAATCGCGGCAGCGTCAAGCCGAACATGCAGGTCACCATCGTTGCTCGCGACGGCAAGACCCGTACCGGCAAGGTGGGTCAGGTGCTGGGTTACCTCGGCCTGCAACGTACCGAAGTGCAGAGCGCGCAGGCCGGCGACATCATCGCCATCACCGGTCTTGGCGAGCTGAAGATCTCCGACACCATCTGCTCCAACGCCGCTGTCGAGGCCATGACGCCGCTGACCGTGGACGAGCCGACCGTGACCATGACCTTCCAGGTCAACACCTCCCCGTTCGCCGGCAAGGAGGGTAAGTTTGTCACCTCCCGTAACATCCGTGACCGTCTCGACCAAGAGCTGGTGCACAACGTGGCACTGCGCGTGGAAGATACCGAGGATCCGGACAAGTTCCGTGTCTCCGGTCGTGGTGAGCTGCACCTGGGCATCCTGATTGAAAACATGCGCCGCGAAGGTTACGAGCTGGCGGTGTCCCGTCCGGAAGTGATCCTGCGCGAAGAGAACGGCGTCAAGATGGAACCTATCGAGACCCTGACCGTCGACATCGAAGAGCAGAACCAGGGCTCCGTGATGGAGAAGCTGGGTGAGCGTAAAGCCGAGCTGCGTGACATGGTGCCGGATGGCAAGGGTCGCGTACGTCTCGACTACGTCATCCCGGCGCGTGGCCTGATCGGTTTCCAGACCGAGTTCATGACCCTGACCTCCGGTACCGGTCTGCTCTACCACTCCTTCGATCACTACGGTGAGTACCGTGGTGGCAGCATCGGCCAGCGTCAGAACGGCGTGCTGATCTCCAACGCCACCGGTAAGGCGCTGGGCTTCGCCCTGTTCAACCTGCAAGAGCGCGGCCGTCTGATGATCGGTCACGCTACCGAGGTGTACGAAGGCCAGGTGATCGGTATCCACACCCGCTCCAACGACCTGACCGTCAACTGCCTGAAGGGCAAGCAACTGACCAACATGCGTGCCTCCGGCACCGATGAGGCCATCGTGCTGACCACCCCGATCAAGATGACCCTGGAGCAGGCGCTCGAGTTCATTGATGATGACGAGCTGGTTGAAGTGACCCCGAAGAGCATCCGGGTGCGTAAGAAGCTGCTGACCGAGCTGGATCGTAAGCGCGCCAGCCGTGGACGCAGCGAGGATTAATTCCGCGCGAAACACCAGAGAAGGGGGCTTTTGAGCCCCCTTCTTTTTTGCGCCTCACCGGCGGCTCTGACACAATACCGCTTCAGTCATAACGTCAGAGAGAAGACTCATGCTCACTCGCATGCGTGCCGGCCTGGTCGGTGCTTTCCACTTCCTGCGCCGGGATGGCCGCCATTTCGCCGAATTCGTCTGGTGCCGCTTCCAGCAAGATCGCCTGACCGTCACTGCCGGTTATCTCGCCTATGTCACCCTGCTCTCCCTGGTGCCCATGATCGCCGTGGTGTTCGGCATGATGTCGGCTTTCCCGGTGTTTGAGGGGCTGCGCCAGGCGCTCGAGCAGTTCGTCTATCACAACTTTGTGCCCACGGCCGGTGAGATGTTGCAGGAGTACATCAACGGCTTCGTTGCCAATGCGACCAATACCACGGCGGTGGGGATCGGCGCCCTGGTGTTTGTCGCCCTGATGCTGATCTCGGCCATCGACAAGAACCTCAACTACATCTGGCGTACCAAGCAGGGGCGCCCGCTCGGCCAGGCGTTTGCCATGTACTGGATGATCCTGACCCTGGGGCCCGTGCTCATCGGCGCCAGCATAGCGGTGAGTTCCTATATCGTCTCGCTGCGGCTGTTCTCGGCCGATCAGCTGTTCGGGCTCGGCTACTGGCTGCTGCGCGGCCTGCCGTTCCTGCTTTCGGTGTTTGCCTTCCTGCTGGTCTACACAGTGGTGCCCACCTGTAAGGTGCGGCTGACCCACGCCCTGATCGGTGCCGTGGTGGCCGCCGTACTGTTCGAGCTGGCCAAGCGCGGCTTTGCCATCTACATCACCAATTTCCCCTCTTACCAGGCCATCTATGGCGCGCTGGCCATGGTGCCTATCCTGTTTGTCTGGGTCTATCTGAGCTGGTTGGTGGTGCTGCTCGGGGCCGAGATGACCGCCTGCCTCGGTGAATACGAAAAACCGGCTCTCGAGGAGCTCGGCTGATAACAAAAACGGGCCCCATGGGGCCCGTTTTTCATTGTGTATGCCGGCTCAGTAGCGGCGCAGGAAATCGAGGGTGGCGGCCAGCGCCTGCTGGCGCTTTTCATCGCTCTCGATGAGCAGCTCATGCCAGGCGCCCTCGATGCGCAGTGGCTTTCCCCCTTCGCAAGGGGCGGCCCGACAGAAGGCGTCTTGGGCGGCATTATCCACCACACTGTCCTCACCCGCCTGCAACAGCAGCAGCGGGGTGTGGATCTTGCCGGCGCCCTGGATGGCCTGTTCACCCGCCTGGATCCCCTCGCGGATCCAGTGGGCGGTGGCGCCCCCCAGCTTCACCTCTGGGGTGCGTTCATACTGCTCGCGAAACAGCCGGTAGCGCAGCGGGCTGTGGGTCAGCTCGTTGTCGGCAAAGCCGTGATCTTCATAGCTGCCCTGTCCAGGCCCATAGGGGGGCTCGCCAAACCAGCTGCCGACCGTGTCGATCCCCGTAGCCAGCGCCTTGGCCAGCCAGGCCGGCAGGCCGCCGAGGTTAATGCCCAGCATGGGCGAGGAGAGCACGGCGGCCCGGATATCCGCAGGCCAGCGCTCGAGGTAGCGCGCTGAGATGGCGCCGCCCATGGAGTGAGCCAAGATGAAGACGCTGGCCGGCTTGTCCGCCAGCACTATCTGATCGTGGAAGGTCTTGAGATCGTCCACATAATCTTCGAAGTGCTCGACATAGCCCTTCTGCGGATCGCTCAGCAGGCGGCCGGAGCGGCCCTGCCCACGGTGATCGATGAGATAGAGGCTGTAGCCCTGGTGCCACAGATCCCAGGCCAGCTCCTGATATTTGAGGTAACTCTCGACCCGGCCGTTGACCACCATGATGGCGCGCTCGCTGCCTGGGTGGCGCAGGGCGGCGTAGCGGATGGGGACGCCTCCCTTGCCGGCAAACTCCCCCTCGACGGCATGCTCCTGCCAGAAGGCGGGCAGCGCTTCGCGGTGCAGCGCCTCAAGACGTGCTTCGGTGCTGAGTGGTACGGTCACGGCAAACACTCCGGGGGTCAACAGGGTAAACACAAGCAGCCAGCAGATTCTCATCATGGCTCTCCAGCAGGGCCGGGGATCACGCCTCCGGCAGGTCGTCCTCGTCATCATCCAGATGTGCCCAGCTGCTGCGGGACATCTGCACCTTCTGCCACCACGCCTCATCGGCGATGATCTCACCGGCGGCGTCGAGCTGAGGGTAGGGTAGCTCTTTTTGCTTGCAGATCCTGGCGAAGATGGGGTGTCCCCCTTCGAACAGGATGGCGTTCTGCTCTTCGGGGGGCAGCGGGCAACCACGGGTGTAGCAACCGGCCAGCTCGCGCTGGCGCTGCGCCTCGTAGAGGATGGCGGCGGCGGCCACCGAGACATTGAGGGACTGTACCATGCCGACCATGGGCACCACGATATGGTGATCGGCCAGTGCCAGCGCCTCTTCACTGATGCCGAACTTCTCCTGACCGAGCAGGATGGCGGTCGGCTTGGTGTAGTCGATGGCGCGAAAATCGACCGAGCTGTCGGAGAGGTGGGTCGCCAGGATCTGCATGCCGGAGGCCTTCAGCTCGGCCACCGCTTCTTGAATATCCTGATGCAGCTTCACCTCGACCCAGTTCTGGCTGCCACGGGCGGTGCCCTTGCGCTTGGCGATACGCTTGCGCGGCCACACCGCATGTACCCTGTGCACGCCGACCGCATCGGCAGTGCGCACGATGGCGGCCAGATTGTGGGGCTTGTGCACCTCTTCCATGCAGACGGTGAGATCGGTCTGGCGCATGGCCAGCATGTCGGTGATGCGCTTGAAGCGTTCGGGAGTCATGATGTTTCTCTGCGATAAAGCGGCGGGCGGCTTGCGCCGCCCGTCCGGTTAGTTCTTTTGCCGGCTGACCCGCAACACATCGGGCATGACGCGGATCTTGCGCATGATGTTGGCAAGGTGGATGCGGCTCTTGGTGGTAATGAGCAGGCTGACCTGATAGACCCGGCCGTCTTTCTCCTCGGTACTGATACCGTGGATGTTGGCGCCGGTGGCGGCGATGACGTTGGCCAGCTCGGCCAGCGCCCCCTGATGGTTGACGATCTCGATGATGACGCCGGTCTTGAACTCCTGCTCCTGCTCCTTGTCCACTTCCCACTGAACCGGCAGGTACTTGTCCGGCTCCTTGTTGTAGCCCTTGATGTTGCGGCAGGACTCCTGGTGGATCACCAGCCCCTTGCCGGGACTGACGTGGGCAATGATGGCGTCGCCCGGGATCGGGCGGCAGCAGTTGGCGAAGGTGACCAGCAGGCCGTCGGCCCCCTTGATCGGCATCTTCTTGTTGCTGCTCTTGGCGGGCTCTTCGGCCGGCAGGCTGTCGCCCAGCATGCGGCGCGCCACCATGACGCTCATGGCGTTGCCAAGGCCAATGTCGGCCAGCAGCCCTTGCAGGCTCTCATGCTTGGTATCGGTCAGCACCTGCTTGATGCGCGGCTCGGGGATATCCTCGATATTTTTGGCGCCGAGGGCATGGTTGAGCAGGCGCCGTCCCAGCACCACCGACTCCTCGGTGCGCAGGTTCTTGAGGAACTGGCGGATCTTGGAGCGGGCCTTGGTGGTCACCACGAAGTTGAGCCAGGCCGCGTTGGGGCGGGCGCCGGGGGCGGTGATGATCTCCACAGTCTGACCCGAGTGCAGCGGGCTGCTGAGCGGGTAGGGGTGGCGGTCGACCCGGGCGCCGACGCAGGCATGACCGATGTCGGTGTGCACCGTGTAGGCAAAATCGACCGGGGTGGCGCCGGCGGGCAGCTCCATGATGCGCCCTTCCGGGGTGAAGACGTAGATCTCGTCCGGGAACAGGTCGGTCTTGACCCCTTCGATGAACTCAAACGAGCTGCCGGCGCTCTGTTGTAGCTCGAGCAGGCTCTGCATCCAGCGCTGGGCGCGGATCTGGGCCGTGGTGCCCGAGCTGTCGCCATCCTGCTTGTAGGCCCAGTGGGCGGCGACCCCCTTGTCGGCCATCTGATCCATGAACTCGGTGCGGATCTGCACCTCGACCGGCACCCCGTGCGGCCCCACCAATGAGGTGTGCAGCGACTGGTAACCGTTGGTCTTGGGGATGGCGATGTAATCCTTGAAGCGGCCGGGGCGCGGCTTGTAGAGGCTGTGCATCTGGCCGAGCACCCGGTAACAGGTGTCTATGTCCTTCACCTTGACGCGAAAGGCATAGATATCCATTACCTCATGAAACTGCAGCTCTTTTTTCTCCATCTTGTTGTAGATGGAGAACAGGTTCTTCTCGCGGCCGCTGACCTGGGAGTCGATGCCCGCCTCGTGCAGACGGCCCTCGATCTCGCTTTGGATCGACTCGATGATTTCGCGCCGGTTGCCGCGGGCACGGCGCACCGATTCGCGCAACACCCGGGAGCGCATCGGATAGAGCGCCTCGAAACCGAGCTCTTCGAGCTCATTTTTCATGGTATGGATGCCGAGGCGGTTGGCGATGGGGGCGAAAATTTCGAGCGTCTCGCGGGCGATGCGGCGGCGCTTGTCCGGGCGCAAGGAGCCCAGGGTGCGCATGTTGTGGGTGCGATCGGCGAGTTTGATCAGGATGACCCGGATATCCTGGGTCATGGCCATCACCATCTTGCGGAAGTTTTCGGCCTGCGCCTCTTTGCGATCGCGGAATTTGAGCTTATCGAGCTTGGAGACGCCGGAGACCAGCTCGGCCACGGGATCGCCAAACTGGGTGGCGAGATCCTCTTTGGTGACCGGAGTGTCTTCGATGACATCGTGCAGCACGGCGGCCATCAGGGTCTCATGATCGAGGCGCATGTCGGCCAGGATCCGAGCCACCGCCACCGGATGGGTGATGTAGGGCTCGCCACTGGAACGCATCTGTCCCTGGTGCGCATCACGCGCGACCACATAGGCCTGCCTGAGTTTCTCGACCTGCTCCTGAGGCAGATAGGAACTGGCTACTTCTTTGAGACTTTCAAACAGATACAAGTCGGCCCCGCTAGCGTGTCGCAATGTCCGTGAAATGAGAAGGAGAATGGGGTGAGTGTGCGAGGTTTTTGATCGCTTGTAAATGGGCAAGGGCCCGTAGACGGGCCCTTGCCGGGAGGGGAAACTTAGCCGCGACCCTCAGCGATGGCGGCAACAGCAGCCAGTTCGGCGGCTTCCTGCTCCTGCTGTTCGTAACGATCCTGAGCGTCCATGACTTGGTTGTTCACCAGGCCCTGTTCGATCTCACGCAGGGCAATCACGGTCGGCTTGTCGTTCTCTTCGTCAACCAGGGGCTCTTTGCCTTGAACCGCGATCTGGCGGGCGCGGCGCGCGGCGACCAGCACCAGGTCAAAACGGTTACCCACCTGTTTTACAGCATCTTCTACAGTAACGCGTGCCATGCAGGACTCCAGTGTTTAAAAATGACGCAAAATAGTACTTGGTTTTAGCTTATTCCGCCAGTAGCTGTTGCAGCAAGTCCTGCTGCGCCAGTTGCTGGTTGGCCAGCGTCAGACGCTGGCTCTCGAGGATGGCGCGCAGCTGGAATAGGGCGTGCTCGAAATCCTCGTTGATGATGACATAGTCATACTCGTCGTAGTGCACCATTTCGGCGGTGGCCTTGGCCATCCGGCCCGCAATGACCTCAGCGCTGTCCTGGCCGCGGCCAATCAGACGGCGCTCCAGCTCGGTGCGGCTCGGCGGCAGGATGAAGATGGACTTGGTCGCCATCTGCTCGCGGATTTGGCGGGCGCCCTGCCAGTCGATGTCGAGAAACACATCGATACCCTTGGCTAGGCTGGCCTCGATGGCGGCGCGGGAGGTGCCGTAGTAGTTGCCGAACACCTCGGCCCACTCCAGAAAATCACCGTTACCGATCAAGGTCTTGAACTGCTCAACCGGCACAAAGTGGTAATGCTGGCCGTCAACTTCGCCCGGACGCGGGGCTCGGGTGGTGTGGGAGACCGACACCATCATCTTGCCCGCCGCGTTGTGCTGGGTCAGCAGGGCATTGATCAGGCTGGACTTACCCGCCCCACTGGGGGAGGAGATGATATAGAGGGTGCCTTGCTGCGCCATGGGCTCACCTTGCTCCTGAATGCACTCGAACTGGTTGTAGCAAACCCGGCCGTACTCTGCCCGCTGGGCGACGGCTCATTGCCTGAGGGCAAACCGGGGATGCAAAAGGGGGCGTGATCTTAGCAGAAGGGGCGGGATAAAAAAATGGCTGGAATCTCTCCAGCCGCTAAAAGAGTGTGCTTGCTGCGCGAAGTATCATCACGCACCCGCTATGGTGCCCGCTCTCGCGCCACCGCGGCCATCAGGTTATCTCTGAAACCTCGTTCGGTTTGGCCGAAACGGCGATGCCATGGTGAGCGCACAGACGGTCAAATGCCTCAATCACCCGCGCGGGTTCAATGCGCTGCATCGCCAAGGGATCTTTCACCCGGGTACGCCAGCCCAGTTCGGCCAGCGGCTTGCCGGTCTCAGCCTCGACACACGCCTGATAGACGCTGACGACCCCTTCCGGGCAGTGGTAGGGGCCGGTGCGCGCCGGATTGTGGTGGGCATAGAGACCGAGCACCAGTGTGCCCGTGATGGTGGCCATGTGGGCCGGCCCGGTGTCGGGAGCCAGCACCAGGCTGGCTTCGCCGATCAGTGCCAGCAGCTGCGGCAATCGGGTCTGGCCGACCAGGTTGCCCGGTTGTGTGTGGCAATGCGCTTGAATGTCTCGGGCCAGATCGCGCTCCAGCTGGGCCGGCCCGCCACACAGGAAGACCTGAAAGCCCCGCTCGGCCGCATGATCGGCAACGGCGGCATACCCCTCGGCAGTCCAGTTCTTGAAGGCCTTGCTGGCGGCGGCGCAGATGAGCAGAGTCGGTCTGCCTTGCAGCGTCTCACGGGCCCAGGCGCGATCCTGCGGGTCGATCGGCAGGTGCCAGTCCGGTGTGAGATCCCGCACTCCCAGCTCGCCGGCGAAGGCGAGAAAGCCATCCAGCACATGGGGCGACGCGGGCGAGGGAACCGGGTGGTTGGTAAACAGCCACTGGCCGTCGTTGGCTCGTTCACGGTCGAAGCCGAGTTTCACGTCCGCCCGAATGCCGAGGGTGGCGATGCTGGCGCGCAGCGCCGCTTGCAGGTGCAGCAGGGCATCGAAGCGGCGTCCGGCCAGCTGTTGCCATAGCTGGCGATAACCGCGCCAGCCCTGCCCCTTGTCGAAGGGGATGATCTCGACGCCAGGCAAACCGGCGAACAGGGTGGCCTCCAGCTTACCCACAATCCAGGTGATACGGGTATCCGGCCATTCGCGGCGGATGGCATTGATCAGCGCCAGGGCATGACAGCAGTCACCGATAGCGGAGAGGCGCAGGATGCACAGGGAGCGGGGAGGAGTCTGGAACAGCGGCATGATGTGACGCAATCAGGGGAAATGAGATGCTGGGCATTATGCAAACTCCCCCGCGGATTGTAAAATTGCGCGGATTCTTCTGACGGAACAACGCGATGCACGTCATCAATCACAACAAGCAGGTCTGCTGGTATGCCGAGCAGGCCTTTGCCGACCCTCATCCCCGTCTGTTCGACCCCCATTGGTGGCAAGAGCAGAAGGCGGTCGTCGGCTCCTCCCTCGGCCGCGGAGTGACTTGGTTCGTCAAGCTCGATGGGCGGCATATGGTGCTGCGCCACTACTATCGGGGTGGCATGGTGGGCAAGCTGGTACGTGATCGCTTCTGGTTCGAGGGGGTGGAGGGCAGCCGGGCCATGGCTGAATTTGCCCTGCTTGAGCAGCTGTGCGCGCGGGATCTGCCAGTCCCCAGGCCTTACGCCGCTCGCATGAGCAAGAACGGCCCCTTCTACCGAGCCGATATCCTGCTGGAGCGGATCCGTGGCGCCAAGGATCTGGTCGATCTGCTGAAGAAGGGGCCGGTGCCTGATGCTACTTGGCAGCGTATCGGTCAGGTGATCCGCCGCTTCCACGATGCCGGTGTCTATCACGCCGATCTCAACAGTCACAACATCCTCATCGATCGCGATGACAAGGTGTGGCTGATTGACTTCGACAAGGGGGCGATCCGCAGCCCTGGCCCTTGGCAACAGGCCAATCTGGAGCGGCTGCTGCGCTCTTTTAACAAGGAGTCGGTGCTGCACACCAGCTTCCACTGGGTGCCGGGCAACTGGCAGAGTCTGATGGCCGGTTACCGGGGTGAGTGAGTCCCGTTGCTGGCCGTGGCGGGCAGTGATAAAACTGGTAGCAGTTCGTCCCTTCTGAGTGTCGAGGTCGGTTATGGAACCACTCCGTTCTCCTGTGATGACCATTACATCGCGCCTCGATGAGGCCCGGGCACGACAGGCGCTGGCGCTGTTGCAGGCCGGCGTCTGGTGCTGGAGCCCTGAGGCGGGGCTGGAGCGGGATCCCGCCTGTCTTGCCCTGCTCGGTCTGGAGCAGATGGATGACGATCTCGACTGGCACGGCCGGGTTCACCCGGACGATGGCCAGACGCTGCAAGCCGCCCTGCAAGCCTGTCTGAGCGGTGAGCGCATGACCTTGCACCTGGAGTACCGCATTTTGCACCATGACGGTCACTATGTGCGGGTCGAGGAGCGGGCCCAGCGTGAAGGCAACGGCAGGGTGTTCGGTGTGGTGCGCCTGTGCGAGCCGTTCCACTCCCAGCTCGACCCCGATCTTGCCACCGACCCGCTGACCGGGCTCGACAGCCGGGTGCGTTTCGAGCGACGCCTTGCCGAGCAGCTACAGCGAGGTTCTGCCTTCCCCTTTTGCCTGCTGCGCTTCACCGTCGATCATAAGTCCAAGATCCTGCAACTGTTCGGCGAGGCCGACTGCGACGCCATGCTGGCCAAGCTGGCCCGCTTGGTGCGCCGCGAGCTGCGCAAGGATGATCCCTTCGCCCGCTGGGATGAGGACTCCTTCATCCTGATGCTCTCCGAGACCGACCGGCTGGCCGGGCTGGAGATCGCCGAGCGGCTGCGCATGGAGATCGCCGATGCCAGCCTGCTGCCGGGGCGCCCGGTGACGGTGAGTTGTGGTCTGGTGCAGCGCCAGGAGGGGGAGCAGCTCGATCACCTGTTGGCGCGTCTGGCCAGCTGCCACGGTCAGGCGCGGCGCGCCTTTAATACGGTGCTCGGTTAGCGGGCCGGCAGACGCGCAGGGAGAGCGCCATCACCGCGCCGCCGAGCAGCAGACGGGTCAGGTCGGTCTCCTTGTTCCACAGCAGCAGGTTGACGACCAGGCCGGCCGGGATCAGCGCGTTGTTCATGATCGCCAGCACGCCGCTGCTGACCCGGGTCGCCCCCTTATTCCACATGAAGTAACCCAGTCCCGACGCCCCGACCCCGAGCCACAGCAGTATGCCCCACTGTAGCCCTGTGCTCGGGTAGCGCGGCTCGCCGAGCAGCCACCAGGCGGGCAACGCCACCGTCAGTGCACCGAGATAGAACCAGCCGAACACCTGATGCTGTGCCGGCGGCGCCGCCTCTCGCTCTATCATCACCTTGTATCCCACCTGGCCGAGGGCGAAGCAGAGGTTGGCCCCCTGCACCACCAGAAAGCCCAGCAGATAGCTCTCGGTCAGGCCGTCGAAGCGGATCACCGCTGCCCCGGCCACGGCCAGCAGCGCTCCCCACAGGAAGCGCGGGTTGAAGCGACGCTCCATCAGGTCATAGAGGGCGGTGACGTAGAGCGGGGTGAAGATGGTGAAGATGAGCACCTCGGGCACGCTGAGCAGCAGGAAGGAGTGGTAGTAGAAGAGGTACATCAGCCCGAGCTGGGTGCCCCCCAGCTCCATCAGCCTGAGGATGAAGCCGGGGCGCAGGCCGCGCCACGTCAGAAAGGGCAGAAACACCAGGCTGGCCAGTATGATGCGGGTCAGCACCGAGAAGTAAGCATCCACCTGACCGGCCAGATAGACGCCGATCAGGCTGAAGGAGAAGGCCCAAAGCAGGGTCACGCCGACGAGATAGTTCATGAGGATGAGAAGTGTTCAGTTGTAAAGGACGGGCGCCATGATGACCGATAGTGAGACCGCGATCCACTCCCTGTGGCATCTGCTGTCACAGATCACCGCGTTTACCTTCCAGGCAGGTAATGGGGAGGGGTCGCGCACCGACTGGAATGGCCGCGCCGCAGGGCAGGTGGTGGTCACTCCCTGGGAGGGGGGGCTGAGCTTTGCCGAAAGCGGGCAGTACACCACCCCTCACGGCCAGCGGCTGGCCATGAGCAATCGCTACGGCTGGCAGCGCGGCGAGCAGGGTATCCGGCTGTGCCACCTGAGGTTTGGCGCTCCGGTGCCGCTGTTCGAGCTGGTGCCGGTCACGGCCCGCCGCTGGCAGAGTCGCGAGCCCCACCTGTGCGGCGCCGATCACTACCGGGCCGAGCTGGTACTCACCGAGCAGGGGTTTGATGTGGAATGGGTCATCACGGGGCCGCGCAAGAATGAACGTATCGCCTATTGCTACCGGATCTAGGGAACAAAAAAGCCGGTGACGGGCACCGGCGAGGGGACAAGCGGAGGTTCAATCCCAAAAGAACAGTGGAGGCTCGGCCTCCAAGCACACAAGGAGGCGGCTCAGGCTACCCGGCTCAGGGCGTAGTGCATGATCTCCTGCAGCTTGGCGTCAAACAGCCAAGGGAGCAGGGTCATGGCCAGGGCGGCCAGGGCCAGCAGGCGTTGCCGATGTTGGCGGGCGGCGATCAACAGCAGGCCGCCACACAGCGTGGTTATGAGACCTGACATGGCGCCTCCAGGCGGGCGCGGCGCTGCTGGGCCCACTGGTTCATGGCGACCGAGCCGAGGATCAGCGCCAGCGCGAAGCCGGTGGTCTGCTGCACCTGCTCGCCGAGAAACAGGGCGCCGAGCAGTACTCCGAACAGGGGCACCAGGTAGTTGCTGAACGAGGCAAAGGTGGGGCCGGCCTTCTGGATCAGGGCCATGTAGAGGAAGTAGACCAGGCCGGTGCAGAAGATCCCGAGCAGAGCCACGGCGCCGATGGCCCGATGGCTGGGCAGGTGCAGCTGGCCAAGATCGGCCATGAAGGGGGTGGCGATGAGTAGCTGCACGGCCGAGCAGCATAGGATGTTGCGGGCCACCACCACGGGGTGATCCTTGGCGAAGCGCTTGATCATCAGCAGGCCGACGGCGAAGCAGCTGGCGCCAAACAGGATGGCGAGTGCCCCGAGCAGGCCGGCGTTCATCCCCTGGGCGAGCTTGGGCCAGAACAGCACCACCACCCCGACGAAGCCGAGCAGCACCGAGGCGAGCCCGCTCTTGGTGATCCGTTCACCACTGATCAACAGCGGCGCCATCAGAATGGTGACAAACGGGATACACCCCATCACCACGGCGGCGATGGCGCTGTCCACGTACTGTTGGCCCCACGCCACCATGATGAAGGGGAGGGTGGCGTCGAGCAGGGCGATCAGCATGTAGGTGCGCCACGGCGTGTGCTCGCTTTTCAGTCTGAGCAGCAGGCACAGCAGCGCCAGGGTCAGGGTGCCGCACAGGGCGCGCCCGGCGGCAACCAGGATGGGGGCCAGCTCGGCCACCGCCTGATGCATGAAGATGAACTGGGATCCCCACAACAGGCCGATCGCCAGCAGGAGCAGATAACTGCGCATGATTGGTCTCCAATGAATATCGGGCCGATTCTAGGGAATCTGGTAGTATGTCAAAAATGAATTGTTAGCATTTATCTATGGCTTATTTCGATGGATACCTCCCTCGCCCGCCTCGATCTGAACCTGCTCGCCGTCTTTGACATCCTGATGCAGGAGCGCAACGTCACTCGCGCCGCCGAGCGGCTGCACCTCTCCCAGTCCACCGTCAGCCACTCCCTGGGGCGGCTGCGCCAAGCTCTGGGGGATCCCCTGTTTGTGATGACCCGCCGTGAGATGGTGCCGACCGAGCGCGCCAAGGCGCTGGCCGGCCCGGTGCGCAGCGCGCTGGCATTGCTCGAGCAGGGGCTGCGCCAGGCGGAGGCGTTTGATCCTGCCAGCGCCCAGCGGGTGTTTCGCATCGCTGCCCCCGGCTCGGTGGAGCACGGCCTGCTACCTGGGGTGGTGGAGCGCTTGTGGCAACGCGCCCCCCACTGCCGGCTCGAGGTGTGCGAGCTGGCCGACAGCGACTACGAGCGCGAGCTGGAGAAGGGGGAGCTGGATCTGGTGATCGGGTTTGCCGGCGCCAACCACCTCTCGCCACGGCTGTGGCGGGAGGAGTGGTTCTGCAACCCGCTGGTCTGCCTGTCGCCCCTTGGCAGCGATCTGCCCGAGCGGGTGACCCCGTCAGAGCTGGTGGCGCGCCCCCACATCCACACCTCCAGTTGGGGCCACAGCCAGGCCATGGTGGATCACTGGCTGGCCGAGCAGGGGGTGAAGCGGGAGCTAGGGGTGCGGGTACCAAGCTTCATGGCGGTGCCGCAACTGATGGCCACCGGCCGCTACCTGGTGGTGGTGCCTGAGCTGATCGGTCGCCATTTTTGCCGCTACTACCCGCTGCGCATGCATGCACTGGCCCCGGAGATCCCCATCGTCTACCTTATGGCCGGCCATCAGCTGACCAACCACGACGGCGCTATCCGCTGGTTCAAGGCGCTGCTGCACGAGCTGGCTCGCGAGCGCTTCGGCCCCACCCCGTGTACCTGCCACGGCCCGGCGTCTCACCCGAAATAGTCGAGCCCCATCGCCCGCTTCACATCGCCGAGCACGCTGCCGGTCAGCTCGCGGGCCTGTTCGCTGCCACGGCGCAGCAGTGCCAGCAGCTCTCCCCGCTCGGCCAGGGCCGCCTGGCGCCGCGCCCGCATCGGCGCCAGCAGCGTTTGCAGGCAGTCGTTGAGGATCTGCTTGCAGCGGGTGTCGCCGAGGCCACCCCGTTGATAGTGGGCCTTGAGATCCGCGACCAAGGCGGGGTCGGGATGGAAGGCATCGAGATAGGTGAAGACGGTATTGCCCTCGATCCGCCCCGGATCGCTCACCCTCAGGTGGTGGGGGTCGGTATACATGGCGAACACCGCCTGGCGCAGGGCATCGGCCTCCATGCCGAGGGTGATGGTATTGCCGAGGGATTTGGACATCTTGGCCTGGCCGTCGATGCCGGGTAACCGCCCCTGGGCGCCGAGTATGGGCTGGCATTCGGTCAGCACCGGCTGCCCGACCAGGCTGTTGAAGCGGCGCACGATCTCGTTGGTCTGCTCCAGCATCGGCAGCTGATCCTCCCCCACCGGCACGTGGCTGGCACGAAACGCCGTGATGTCGGCGGCCTGGCTCACCGGGTAGGTCAGAAAGCCGGCGGGCAAGCTGCGCGCAAACCCCTTTTGCTGGATCTCCGCCTTCACCGTCGGGTTGCGCTCGAGGCGCGCCACGCTCACCAGATTGAGGTAGTAGGCGGTCAGCTCGGGCAGGGCCGGCAGGGCGCTTTGCAGGCAGAAGGTGGTGAGGCTTGGGTCCAGCCCGGCGGCCAAGTAGTCGGCCATCACCTCGAGTACGTTGCCGGCCACTTTCTCCGGCTGGTGGCCGTTGTCGGTCAGGGCCTGCTGATCGGCGATCATCACGAACTGGCGATAGTGGTGCTGGGCCTCGACCCGCTGGCGCAGTGAGCCGACATAGTGGCCGATGTGCAGCGCCCCGGTGGGGCGGTCGCCGGTGAGGATGGTAGCTTGTTGCATCTCGTTGCTCCTTGGGGTGACCGGGGCCGGGAGACGAGATCAGACATGAGGTGGCTCGCCGCTCGGCGGCCACGGGTTTTTCTGCTGGAAAATAGAAATAGAAAAGGGGTGCCGCCTGATTAGAAGCAGCACCACCAAGCAGTGATGGGGAAAATAGTCGTGTTCATGGATGATGACACTACGCTTGTGCGCTGGGGCAGGCAAGCCCCTATTTCGGCAGCGGCACCACCAGTAGATCGCACGGCACCGTGTTCATCAGCTGACGCGCGCTCGAGGTGAGCAGGCTCCAGAAGGTCTGGCGATGGCCGCATACCAGCAGATCGACCTGGTACTCGCGCACCGCCTGATTGACCCGCTCGCAGAGGTCGCCACAGATCACCAGCTTCTTCTCGATGGGGAAGTCGATGGGGGCGAGGAAGGTCTCCAGCTTCTCCTTGGCCTCGGCGATCACCTGATCCTGCACGTTGTCGATGTCGATATCGATCATCTCAGTGTAGAGATCCTTGAGATCGACGTCCACATAGATAACCGACAGCTTGGCGCCGTTGGAGCGGGCGCGATCCACCGCCTTCTCGATCACTTTGCGGTTGTCTTCGGCAAGATCGACCGCCGCCAGTACGTGTTTGTAATAGGTTCCGCTCATGGCGCCCTCCTTGCTGCTCAAGCAGTCTCTTCTGAAACTTGACCTTATTGTGCCCCTGTTGCCGTGTCATGACCATGACCAGACCTTGACTCACGACAAGATGGCGAAACATTATCCATTTCTTTGAGGGGGATCACGCTACCCCCTTGTTCCCTCTGCGGGGGAGGCATACCATGCAGCCGTGCTCCGCAATGGGCATCAAACAATAAAAGCATCTGAATACCGCTTTGGGGAGCATTCTGCTCCCTTTTGTTTTTCCTGTGGCAGGTCAATGGCGCAGCCGGCTCAATCGGCTATGCTCTACGCCCTCTTTTTTTCGCAGGACTCTCTCATGATCATCCAACCCCAGATCCAGGGCTGCGTGGCCCGCAATTGCCACCCCATCGGCTGCCGCGCTGCCGTCCAGCAACAGATTGCAGCGGTGCGCGCCGCTGGCGCGTTCAATGCGCCGCGCCGGGTGCTGGTGATCGGTGCCTCCTCTGGCTTTGGTCTGGCCTCCCGTATTGCCCTCACCTTCGGTGCCGGTGCCGACACCATCGGCATCTCCCTCGAGCGTGGCCCCAGTGAGAAGGGGGTGGGCAGCGCCGGCTGGTACAACAACATCTGGTTTCGTGAGGCGGCCGAACAAGAGGGGCGCCTTGGCCTGAACCTCATCGGTGATGCCTTCTCCGACACCATGCGCCAGCAGGCCATCGCCGCCATCCGCGAGCATCTCGGTCAGGTGGATCTGGTGGTCTATTCCCTGGCCAGCGGTCTGCGCATCCTTGCCGATGGCACCCAGGTGCGCTCCACGCTCAAAACCACCGGCGAACCCTTCACCGGCCTTGGCTACGACATCGAGCACGACGCGCTGGTGGAGCAGAGTCTGGCGCCGGCCAGCGAGCAAGAGATCCGTGACACGGTGAGCGTGATGGGCGGGGATGACTGGCAACTCTGGATGCAGGCTCTGGCCGAGGCGGATTGCCTGGCCCGTGGCGCCCAGACGGTGGCCTACTCCTACATCGGCCCCGAGTCCACCTACCCCCTCTATCGTGACGGCACCATTGGCTATGCCAAGGAGCACCTGCACGCCACGGCCGAGGCCATCAACCTGCAACTGGCCGGGATCGGCGGTCATGCCTGGGTGTCGGTGTGCAAGGCGCTGGTGACCAAGGCGAGCGCCTTCATCCCGGTGCTGCCCGTCTATCTGGCGGTGCTGATGCAGGTGATGAAGGAGGAGGGGAGCCACGAGGGGTGCATCGAGCAGATGCGACGCCTGTTTGCCGAGAAGATGTTCGGCGCCCAAGGGGTGGTGGCCGACGGTCAGCGCCTGATCCGGATGGATGACCGAGAGCTGGCACCTGCGGTGCAGGCGGCGGTCGATGCCCTGTGGCGCCAGGTGACCCCGGAGAATTTCCACATCCTCGGGGACTTTGCCGGTCTGCGCGCCGACTTCTTCGCGCTCAACGGGTTTGGGCTTGAGGGGGTGGATTATGGGGCCGCCGTGGCGGTGGCCGAGTTGGCGGTGCTGCGCCCATAAGATAGCAAGACCACGTCTGTATCTGGCTCGCGCGGCCCCAGCCGCTCGCTCAGTGGATAGCGCTGCCTCTTTGGCAAGTGGCGGCGCTATCGGGGACGGCTCGCCCCCTTCCCCCCACCGCAGGGCTCTCCCTTGATTCCCTGCTGAGGGGAGGAGACAATCGACGACATTCCACTAGCGGAGAGACCGAGATGCTGGCCAAACCCATGATCGACAAACTGAACGAGCAGATTAACCTGGAGTTTTACTCCTCCAACCTCTATCTGCAGATGAGCGCCTGGTGCGAAGACAAGGGGTTCGAGGGGGCAGCCTCCTTCCTGCGCCAGCATGCGGTGGAAGAGCGCCAGCACATGGAGCGCCTGTTCACCTATGTGAGCGAGACCGGTGCCATGCCCAAGCTGGGAGCCATCGAGGCGCCGCCCCATGAGTTTGACTCCCTCGGCGCCGTCTTTCGCGCCACGCTCGAGCACGAGTATCACATCACCAAGTGCATCAATGGTCTGGCGCATGTGGCCTTCTCCACCCAGGACTACTCCACCTTCAACTTTTTGCAGTGGTATGTTGCCGAGCAGCATGAAGAGGAGAAGCTGTTCAAGAGCATCGTCGATCGCCTGAACCTGGTGGGTGAGGATGGCAAGGGGCTCTACTTCATCGACAAGGAGCTGGCCGAGCTGGCCAAGGGCGCAGCGCCGACCAGCATCATGGACAGTGGCAACGCCTGAGACGTGGACAGACTTTGTCCAGCCAGTACAATGACGGCCCCCTTGCGGGCCGTTTTTCTTTTGATGGGTGAGTGATGATGAAGCTGGTGGATGTGGTGGTGATTGGGGCGGGAGCCTCGGGGCTGATGTGTGCAGCGCAGGCTGGCTATCGTGGCCGGCAGGTGCTGGTGCTCGATAACGCCAAGAAGCCGGGGCGCAAGATCCTCATCAGTGGCGGCGGGCGCTGCAACTTCACCAATGTGCAGGCTGGCCACCAGGCCTATCTCTGCGCTAACCCCCACTTCAGCAAGTCAGCCTTGGCGCGTTTTACCGCTCAGGACTTCATCGATCTCGCCGAGCGCCATGGGGTTAACTATCACGAAAAGGCGCTGGGCCAGCTCTTTTGCGATGAGAGCGCCAAAGAGATCGTCGATCTGTTGCTCACCGAGTGTGACTGGGCGGGCGTGACCTTGCAGACCCACACTGAGATCCTGGCCGTGCATAAGGAAGAGGAGGGGTTTCGCCTCGAGACCAGCCAGGGGGAGGTACGCTGTGCCTCGCTGGTGGTGGCCACCGGCGGTCTCTCCATGCCCAAGCTGGGGGCCACCCCGTTTGGTTACCGGCTGGCGGAGCAGTTCGGTCTCGCCGTGCTGCCGACTCGCGCCGGTCTGGTGCCCTTCACCCTGCATCAGGCCGACAAGGAGGCGTTCGCCGATCTGGCCGGCGTCAGCCTGGATGTTGAGGTGAGCGCCGAGGACGGCACCCGGTTTCGCGAGGCCATGCTGATTACCCACCGCGGTCTCTCCGGCCCGGCCATGCTGCAGATCTCCTCCTTCTGGCTGCCCGGTCAGGCGCTCTACATTAATGTGCTGCCGGGGCGCGACATTTCTGCCACCTTGCAGGAGTGGGTCAAGGCTTATCCGGCCCAGGAGCTCAAGACAGTGCTGGGACGCGAGCTGCCCAAGCGTTTCGTCGAGAAGCTGATGGAGTTGGGGTTGCTGGCGAACAAGCCGCTGCGCCAGTACAACGCCCCCGAGCTGGCCGCCGTGGCCGAGCTGCTGGGCCGCTGGACGGTGCGCCCCAATGGAACCGAAGGGTACCGCACCGCCGAGGTAACGCTGGGAGGCGTCGACACCGACGAGCTCTCCTCCAAGACCATGGAGTCACGCAAGGTACCCGGACTCTATTTCGTCGGCGAGGTGGTGGACGTGACCGGCTGGCTCGGTGGCTACAACTTCCAGTGGGCGTGGGCATCGGGCTGGGTGGCGGGGCAGTTCTGTTAACCCAAATATCATGTCTCTATCCAACGGGCACGCCATATAGGCGTGCTTTTTTTATATCCGCTTGCCTTTCATCGATACCGGCACACCAAGCTAGATGGCGCTTTAACTATATATTCAGTGACGACTCTGTTTACTGTGGTCTTTTTCTATGGACGTGATGAATGTTGAGGCCAGTGCTACGAC
Source organism: Aeromonas simiae (assembly GCF_000820125.1). Classification (GTDB taxonomy): domain Bacteria; phylum Pseudomonadota; class Gammaproteobacteria; order Enterobacterales; family Aeromonadaceae; genus Aeromonas; species Aeromonas simiae. Next base: position 21,868 of record NZ_CDBY01000056.1, read on the forward strand.
GGTTTATCTCTCTCTTTCGAGAGAGTAAACAAATAGGATACTAAAGGGGAGGTAATGATGCTCTCCCGATAACAGCGAATACGGAATGCAGTGGCGAGTAATGGATACCCCTATCATCATGATAAAGTTGTTCATGTCGCTTCTGTCATCAATGTGAGTACTCTTCTCTCTTAATATATGCCTTGTCATGATGAGTGATATATTTATAGCTGTGTATTGAGTGTTTTTATCTCCTCGGCAGAGGAATAAAAATGAGTGACCCCATCGGTGGGGGGGGAGCATGAGGCTCTTTGGAATCTTACATTCTATCAATAAAATCCTTCGTGGAGCCTAAAGGTATCGATTTGAGTTATTTTAAATGTATTGTTTTGTGAGTGATGGGTACTAAGTGAGTCTTATAAATAAAGTTAAAAACTTAAAAATACATAAAAATACCCTCGTTTTTTAAGTGTCAATGTTAAATATGTTGCTTTATGTTTTTTTATTTTGATTCATGCCGTTTGCATGGTTTCATATTGTTACTGCCACCACCCGCTTATGTGTTTCGTTCTAGGCATGACATAACACAATCCGTACTCGGGTTGCTGGTGGTGAGATGGATGGCTCCTCGTTATTCGAGGCTATCTCGCATCAATGACACAAGACTTAAATTAGGACGCTGTTATGTTCAAGAAAAGCCTCATCGCCGCTCTGACTCTGGTTGCGGTAAACAATGCCCATGCGCTGACTGAAATTGGTGTTCCGGGCGGTACCATTACGTTCAATGGCTCTGTGACGGATACCACCTGTAATGTCACCACCAACAATGGTGCTGATTTTACCGTGCAACTGAGCCCGATCACCATCGCCAGTGTCGGTTCCGATGTCGGCCTGGTGAATGAAGGTAGCCAAGCCTTTACCATGGCGGTTTCTGATTGTGCCAGTACGAACGAGGGTGCGACTGCGCTGAAGATCTCCTTCTCCAGCCCGAATGTCTCCGATGACGAGAAGTATCTGAAGAACTACTCCGGCTCTGCCAGTGGCGTGGGTATTACTCTGACCTCTGATGGTTCGACCATGATCCCCTTCAACAAGGCTTACGACACCGGTTTGACCAAGAGTGATTTCGCCAATGAAGGAGAGAGCAAGAACCTGACTTACTATGCGAACTACTACAACTTCGGCGGTGCCGATGTGACGGCAGGTTCCGTAGTGACCTCAGCGACTTATACCTTCAGCTACGAATAATAGTCGTATGGCCGGAAGAGCTCTCTTCCGGCCAATTAGGGTGGGATGAATGAAATATCTTTCCATATTCATTAGTTTGCTTTTTTCCATATCAAGCCAAGCCAGTGTTATCGTGAATTCGACTCGGGTTATTTATCCCGCAGAGGCTAAATTCGTCAATGTACAGCTGGTGAATCGGGGAAATACAACGCATCTGGTGCAATCCTGGATTGATGACGGTAATGCCAGTGATACCCCGGAAAAGATCAAGGTACCTTTTGTGCTGACCCCTCCTGTGGTCAAGATGAAAGGGGGCGATGGCCAGGCTCTTAAAATTGTCGGTCGTGGTGTCGATGCCCTGCCAAAGGATCGCGAGTCGGTATTTTGGTTGAATGTGGTGGATATTCCACCCCAGCCGGAGGCCAATAGCGTTGAGAATTATCTGCAAGTAGCCATCAGAACGCGAATCAAGTTGTTCTTCCGCCCGGCAGGGTTAACGAAGTCACCCTCTGAAGCTATTAAGCGGCTTTCGTTACAGCATGATGGTTCTGGCTCTTGTATGAAGAATGACACGCCCTATTACATGACCATAGTTCATATGGCGCCCTGGCGTGGCGGTGAGCTGAAACAGCCCATCAAAGATAATTTATTGAATGAGGCCCTGTTTGTTGCGCCTTATTCCTGCCTCTCTATCCCTGCCAAGGTGAATCAGGGGAGCAAATATCGGATCAGTTATTTGGATGATTTTGGGGCGCGACGATTCGCCCTGTTGTAATGATTTCCCACCTATAGGCATGTGCAGATGAAGATGAAGAACCGCGTGGTGATGGTCAGGATGTTGTTGCTGCGAGCGATCGCCGCCACCCTGCCCATTTCTGCGGCACATGCCGATACCTTTAACTCCAACCTGTTGGTGGGCGCCTCCTCTGACATGGACTGGAGCGGCGATGCGATGATGATCGCGCCGGGGGCTTATGAATTTGATGTCTACGTCAACCAGCAGTGGCGGGGCAAGTTCACGCTACGCATCGTGAAAAGCGATGACGAGTCGATCTTCGTGTCGCTGAACGATATTCCTGCCCTCGGCATTCTGGGGCTGGAGGCGTTAACCGGGGAAGGTGACGTTGAGCTGAAGCAGATCCTGCATGGCGGCAAGAGCGATCTTGTGTTCGGCGAGATGAAGGTGATGCTGGAGATCCCGCAAGCTTATGTGGAGGAGAGTAGCCGCAACTGGGTGAATCCTGACAAGTGGGATCGGGGGATCAATGGTCTCTATAGCAGCTACAACGTCAGTTATTACGACCTGCATACCAAGGAGTCGGGGGCCTCTGGCAACCGCAGCGCCTTCCTCAACTTGCACAGTGGTCTTAACCTGGGGGGCTGGCACCTGCGCGATGCCTCCAATTTCAGTTACGACGACCGCAGCGGTCACCGCCGGTGGCACAACACCTCCCGCTACCTGGAGCGGGCGCTCCCCTCGATCACGGGGGTGGCCAGTGCGGGGGATCGCTACAGCACCTCCCGCTACTTTGACTCCCTGCGTTTTCGCGGACTGACGCTGGATAAGGATGTCAGGATGCTGCCGGACAAGGATCACGCCTACATGCCGCTGGTGCGCGGCGAAGCGAGCACCAGCGCCGTCATCAACGTCTATCAGGATGGTCGCTCCATCTATCAGATCTCGGTTCCGCCCGGCCCGTTTGCGATTCGTGACTTGATGCCGACCGGTTCCCGTAGCGATCTGAACGTTGAAGTGAAGAACTCGGGCGGCAAAACCGAATATTTCGTGGTGCCGTTTGCCACCATGGCTGACATGATGCGCCCCGGCACCGATGATTATCACCTCAACATCGGTCAGGCGAAGATCGACGGCAACGACGAAAATCCGTTGTTTCTCCAGGCCAGCTATGCCCGCGGGGTCAACAACTACTGGACCCTGTTTGGCGGGGTGACCGGCAGTGGTGACTATCACTCTTACCTGATGGGAAGTGCCTTCTCACTGCCCCATGTCGGTTCCGTCTCGGCCAATGTGGAGCAATCGTTCTATGACCTGGGCGGGCATAAGCGCAGTGGTGAGAAATACGCCGTCTCGTACAGCAAGTACTTCGCCACCAACACCAACCTGACCCTGGCCAACTATTACTATCGGACCAGGAACTTCCTCTCTTTCTCCGACTATCTGAGCGCCAAGGATGCCAAGCTGGATCCGATGCAGCGCAACAAGCAGGTCTTTAGTGTCTCGTTGGCGCAGAACCTGCCTGACCCGTATGGCCGGTTCACCTTCGATGCCTATGTCAGTGACTACTGGAGTGATGTCAGGGCCACCAAGCAGTACAGCCTGAGTTACAACAACACGGTCGGCAAGGCGAGCTACACCCTCTCGTTGCGGCGCTCGGACTATGACCAGAACTTCTACGAGTCGGTGGCGGATGATGAGGGCTATTTCTCCCAGCAGTTGCGCAGTCGCAGCAAGTCGGAAAACAGCGCCTATCTGAGCGTCACGGTACCGTTGACCCTGTTTGACCGCCCAGCCAGCCTGACGGCCCGCACCAGCTTCGATGACCACGGTTACGAGTCGTCCAGCGTCGGCATGAGTGGGGTGCTGGAGCAGGTGGATTACAGCCTGAGCGCCTCCCACGACCATGAAGGCAACAACAAGGCCGTCGATCTGTACGGCTCTTGGAGTGCCAACAAGGTCAATCTGAGCGCGGGTCTGACGGAGGCCAGTGACTACCGCCAGGCCAGTCTGGGGGCCAGTGGCACCGTGCTGGCCTACGCCGACGATGTGATGTTGAGCGCCGACACTGGCAATACCTTCGTCATTCTGGATGCCCCCGGGGTCGAGAACGCGATGATCAATGGTGATGCCCGTCGCCGTACCGACAAGCGTGGCCGGGCCCTGATCTCGGGGGCGTCGGCATACCGCATGAACGACTTCATGCTGGAGAGCGACGAGCGGATGGACAGCGACGTGGATGTGCTCAGCAATATTGCCCGCGTGGCCCCCTATGAGGGCAGCATCATCCACATCAAATACCAGACCGATACCCGTAAGAGTTACGTGCTGGATATTGAGGATCATGCCGGCAGCGCCCTGCCTTTTGGCGCCACCGTATACGGTGAGCAAGGGGAGGAGATTGGCCACGTCGCACAGGGCAGCCAGTTGTTCATCAAGGCCGACAGCATGCCGGCACACCTCAAGGTCAGGTACCGCAAGGGCAAACGGGCCGAAGAGTGCACCATCAACGACATCAACCCGAGCGGTATCAATATTTGCGCCTGATGCGGGGCGGTGCTCTGTCCATCGAGGGGCATGTCACGAAGGCGGTTCGCCGCCCGTTGTGCCGTGCTGCCGAGTCATTAACAACATCATGCGGGATGGCGAGCTCCATCCCTATCGAGTGGTTCTCTTGCCCTGCTGTGGCAGTCATGGGGAGAAGATAACATGCGTCATTTCTTGATCGGTTTGCTCGCGCTGACGGGTTTGTGGTTTTCATCCATGGCTGATGCTGCCAACAGCTGTGACGTCGTGGGGAAGGTCAAGCAGTCGCCATTGAGAAGCTTGAATCTGACCAAGGCGTTTCTGTACTCGGACACGGTCTCTTATACCTACACCACGGCATGGTCTGGCTCCATGTATTGCTGGATTGGTCTGGGGACCGATCACATGTTCTTCTTCAGTGGCTTGATGGGCCCTAAGGACAATGAGCCTTTCTATGTCGAGTTTTCCGATGAGACGCGCGACACCACGTATTGGGTGCGGTTCACGGTCGATTTCAACCCGTGGAAGTCGACCGTCAATGGTACCGCCGGCTTTCATGGCATCGGTCGCTACCAGACTACCTACACCCTGACCGTGACCCTGCTGCGGGAGAGGCCGAGCGGAATGACCAGCTCAAATAGCAAGGTGGCCAACGGTGATTCCGTCGATATCGTGCCCGCCGTGGTCAGTGGTAAGGGGGGGGCAGACAAGGGCTCCGGCTCTAACCAATACGGTAACCTGGCTCGCAATTACACCATCAACGACACGCCGGCCAGCGGCTGGAGCCGTACCCGGTTCATCGCGTTTGAACGGTTGACCATCATCTTCGCCCCCTCACAGACCACGTGCGAGGTACGGGATATGACGATTCGGCTGCCGCCTGTCTCGCTTGCTGATATTAAAACCGGGCGTAACACCGAGAAATTCTTCGGTTTCCCCATCGCTTGCAGCACCGCCAATTTGTCGCCGTCAGCCGACTTTGCGACCCGAAATATATCGGCGTGGTTTGCGAGCGGGAATCTGCTCGATGATGCCGAGAGCGGCAAGATCATCGTCGATACCGAGGCCTCTACCTCGGAGGGGATCGGTATTACCTTGATTAACCCCCAGACGCAGCAGGAGCTCACCATTGTTGAGATGGGCGGGGTGGGAAGCAAGGCCACCTCCTTCTTCAAGGTGAATAAGGGCCAGGATCTCTCGTATATCAATAGCAATATCCAAGTGTTGAAGGCGAAATACGTGGCCTATCAGGGCAACATCAAACCCGGCACCGTTGTGGCGACCGCGGTTGTCATGTTTGGTTATGACTAGCGGTGAGGGCATGTGTCTAATGTGCTCTTTTGCTCTGTGAGTCGGGGGGCATCTGACGGCGCGCGCTGATCTTCACGATGAAGCCGTGTCCTGATGGGGAGGGGGGAGTATAATCGTGCGAACTCGAGTCATACGGGGTCGTGGCCCCGAACCAAGGAGGGCGCATGTTCGAGAGCTTGGGAGTCATCAACGTCTGGACCTATCTGGTCGGCCTCTTTTTCATCATCATAGCGCCGGGCCCCAATTCGATTTATGTGCTGCGCACTGGCGCCACCCGTGGGGTTGGGCCCGGTTATCGGGCCGCTCTCGGGGTCTTCGTCGGCGATGCCCTGCTCATCTTCTGTGCCTATCTCGGGGTGGCGTCACTCATCCGCACCACGCCGCTGCTGTTTACCCTGGTTCGCTATCTCGGCGCCCTCTACCTGCTCTATCTCGGCGTGAGGATCTTGCACGCCAACGTCGTGGCGCGTCAGGAGGGGGCCGCGCCGCTCGTCGATCCGGGTGAGCGCTACTTCTCCAAGGCGTTGACCCTGAGCCTCACCAACCCCAAGGCGATCCTCTTCTACGTCTCCTTCTTCGTGCAGTTCATCGACTTCAACTATGCCCACCCCTGGATCTCCTATCTGGTGCTGGCGGGCATGCTCGAGACCATGAGCTTTATCTATCTCAGCCTGCTGATTTTCGGGGGGACCCTGGTGGCCCGTTTCTTCCGTCAAAAGCAGTGGCTTGCCCGCATCGGCAACGGCCTCATCGGTCTCTTCTTCATGGGATTTGCGGCCCGCCTGGCCGCCCGCACCTGAGGGCTATGGGGTCTCGGGCCAGCACGCCTTGCCCACCGGGATGAAGCGGGATTGATAGACGATCACCTGCTGATTGCCCGGTTTACCGATTTTGGAATTGTGATAGGTGGCTCCGGGTAGCAGATATTTGCTGTCGGCCTGGCTGTCGGGTTGTTCACAGCCTTGTTTGACCATGAATTCGAAGTAGGTGTTGCCTGTGTTGGTGATGCTCTCTTCTGCCGGGTTCAGCTGGTACTCAAAACGGATCTGGCGCGGGCGAACCACCAGAACCGATTGCAGTTCGAGCTTCATCTCCAGCACTCCCTTGCGTTGCTCCTCGGCCTGATCGGCCACCTGGGCGGCGGGGGACTCGGTGAAGGTTACCCGGTAATAGCGCTCTTGGTGATCCTCTTCGCCTTTGTAGTAGAGCTTGATGTTTTGAGCCTGCCGCGCATGCAGCACGAAGCGCTTGGGGGCGTAGAGCAGCTCACCCGGGATCAGCGCTAGGGGATGGCCGCTGGCCGTGGGATCGCTGATTTTCTCTACCCTTACCTCGTAGAGCTTGGGGGTCGTGCTGTTGTTGGTGATGGTGCGGGCCAGGAAGCGCTGGTCGGGCTCCAGCGCGACCGTCATGGGGCCGATATCGATGGCACCAACCGGCAACGCCAGCCATCCTATCCAGCCGATGAACACGCCTCTGTACATCCTCGCCTCCTTGTTAACGCCAGGTTCCCTTGATGGTGATGGTGCCACTTTGTTGCACCACCCCCTCCCATGGCCAGCCATTGCTGGTGCGCAGCACCGCCGGATCGGTGAGGTCAAACTCAAGCGCCAGGGTATAGAAGCGGGTGATCCCCTTGTCACCGTTCGGATCGGTCCACGCCAAGGGGGGCTGACTGTCCTGTATCCCCAGAGCGCGGATATCGACGGGGGTGTTGTCGCAGCGAATGGCGTGTCGGTAGCCCGTGCCATGGAGCGTTGAGTCGAAGGCTAGGCGAATCGGGATGGGGACACCCTTATCAGGCTTGAATGGGCCGGGGGGATAGAAGGTGCAGCGCCCCTGATCGGGGGTGCCGGTATCCTGTGCCACAGCGATCTCCAGCAGGTCGGCACTGGCAGGGCCACTGTCGGAGATGTTGTAGGGAAAACTCAGGATATCCTGGCCCACCTTCCCTTCCCGGTAGGGGGAGGTGACCCCGTCGGACGAGAGGATCGAGACGCTGAACTGGCGGGGCTTGATCTTGATCTCTGTGGTGCCGCTGAACTCGTAATAGCCGCTCTCGGGCGCAAGACCGCTCTTCATGTTGAAGTTGATAAGGTCGCGGGTCAGGCGCGTCTGCAACCCCAGCTTCACCACCTGCTTGAAGAAGTTGCTCGACAGGAACAGGTAGATCGAACTCTGCCTCCTTAAGTATCTCACGTCGTAACTGTTACCCCTGCTGACCCAGTAGCTGAGATCGGCGCTCATCTGGATATCCGCGCTGCTGATGGCGGAGTTCAGGGCGGCCTCTTTGACGTTGGTGTAGAGATAGGGATTGGTGAAGGTCTGGCTGCCATCCTCTGTGAAGTTGTAATCCAGAAAGCGGCACAGGATCCCATCGCGTGTGCCCAGCCGATAGTTCTGGCACCCCTGGGAGCCGGGCAGCACGTAGGGGTTGCCGTTGCTGTCGACGATCACCTCGCTGATCGCGTTGGTCTGGATGAAGCGCAGGTGCCCGGCTTTCTTGTGCTGCATCTGGCGTACATACCAGTCACCGCTTTTCTGATCGGCGCAGCGCGCCCCCGTTGTAGCGTCGTACAGATCCCTGGTCCGGCACAGGTTCATCTCCCGATTGAGGATGGCGCCCACCGGCATGTTGCGCAGGTAGTCGAAAAAGCCGGGGCTGATCTTGGCATGTCCCCAGCCGTTGGCGGCACCGAGCAGGCCATAGAAGCCCTTGTTATCCACCACGGCAGGCTTGTTGATGGCCTCTGCCGTATTACTGTCACAGCGGGTATAGGTCATGATGCAGCGCTGATTGATGTAGGGGTGGCGAATCGGCCCCTCTTCCCACATGTCGATGTTCCAGTTGTCGACGGCCCGGTTTTCACCGTTGTCCACGTAGGCCAGGCTCGATTGTCCATTGCCCTTGAGGGAGGTCCAGACGTTGGCCCCCGTCAGGCGGGGGTCCAGGGAGTCGGTGGGGGAGATGAACTGGTTGTTGTCCTCCTGGTTTTCGATAAACAGGAAGTTGCGCAGTGGGGCGTTGGACAGCAGCCGTTTCGTGACGGCGGCGGTGGCGTCAGAGCTCCAGGCGAGCAGGAGCAGGATCAGCAGCGCTGAGGTGTTGTGGTTCATCATTACTCCCTCACCATGGCGTAGGTTGGCAGGCCCCGGCAGATCACATCCCCCAGCCAGGCGGCGCCGGTCTGTTCGCTCAGGTCCAGCTCGGCTTCACAAAACTGGCTGCCGTTACGGAAGGTCAGCATGGGGTTGGCTTTATCCACGTCCAGCGAAAACTCCCCGTCCCGGTTGGTAAGCGTGGTGCCGATGTGGTTATCGAGGCGGGCATTGGCGATGACGGAGCCATCTTCGGCCCGGATGATGCCAAAGACGGTGACCATCTCCCGGATGTGCTCTCTGGCGTCGAGTGTGGCCACGTTGCCGGGAAACAGGGTGTAACGCTGTTTGCCGGTGTTGATGTCATAGCTGTCCCGACTGTGTTTGCTGTTGAGCAGCTCAATTTCGTACTCCTGATAGGAGGGCAGTGCCAGGAAGGTCTGTTCCCCCCGCAATGGGTAATCCTGACCATTGATCTTGGCCAGCATCTGGCCCTCCTTGGCGATGCCGGTATTGATGATCAGCCCCGAGCCGGCGCTGCTCTGGCTGGAGGCGAGCAGGGTCTCAGCGGTGCTCACCAAGGCTCCCCGTGCGATCAGGTTGCCATTGAGATCCCCCCCGTGGCCGCGCCCCACCGTCATGGTGCCACCGATGACCCGGTTGTCGAACCCCAGGGTGCCCGAGAGGGCCATGTTGCGCTCATCATCGCCGTGAATAAGGCGCGAGGCATTGAGCGAGGCCAGATTGATCACCCCCTCCATGCGTTTTTGATAGTTGAGGTTGGCGGTGGTCTGGCCCTGTTCGTTGCTGCTCATGCCAATGCTAAAGAGGTTATCGAACGGAATGCTGTAATCCAGGGTCACGCTCTTGTTATCCACACCGCCCGGCAGGGCGCGGTTGCCTTGCAGGCTGGCGCGCAGTGACAAGCTGCCGTAGCGGCCGGAATAGAGGCTCTGGTAATAGTCCACATAGTTGCGATCGCTGCCGTTCTCCCTGTCTTTGGTCATGTTGATGGACAGCTGGCCAAGGCCCGTGACCCACCCTCCGATATTGAGGGTGATGCCGGCCGAGTAGAGGTCGGTTTCTCCTACCGTCAGCGTGTTCCCTGTGGCGAGCTTTTCCTGGCTGGCCCACACGGATAGGTGATCGTGTAACTGCAATGAAAGGCTGCTGGCTAGGCGCCATGAGCGATCGGTGGAGAGCATGGATTGCAGTTGCACGGAGAGTCGCTCCGTGGCTTGCCACCCCAGGCGGGCCTCTCCCACGGCGGCATCCCGAAAGGCATAAGCGGTGGTGGCGAAATCCACTGTCTCCTGAGTGCGGGCCAGCGAAATGCCAACCAGAGGCGAGTCGCTGCGCTGCTCTATGCCCTCCATGAGCCCGCCCCACCATTGCCATCCCCACTCCTGGCTGAAATCGAGGTTCCCGCCCAGCTTGGTGACCCGCTGGGTACTGGTGTCGGTCAGGCGTCCCTCGACATGGGTCTCGATCGTCACGTTGTAGACGCCGCTGGGAAAGGAGGAGGTGTCGATGCTCTGGTTGCCGATCGGCAGGTTTTGCAGGGCGATCAGACGGCCGTCCCGATAGACTCTGGCCTCGCCGTTGGCCGGCATGAAGACCTGGATGGGGGTGCTGGATTCCTGGGTGGTGCGCTTGCGCGATTGGGCCTGGTTGCCATAGGAGGCTCCATAGATGCGTCCGGTGTTGAGGGCGGTCACCACCCCGAGCGTCTGCAGATCCCAGGTTGACACCATACCGGCGGCGAACCGGCGATCCTCGAGATCCCGCTCGTACATGGTGCGGTAGAGTTCGCTGCTCTGTTGGCCGGTTCCCATGTTGTAGAGGGAGGCATCCAGCTCTAGGTGATGGGCTCCCTGGCCCAAGGTGCTGCTCAGCTGGAAAAAGTTGGAGTCACTGTGGCCGCTCTCATGAGTGCGAGCGAAGGAGTAGCCCATGTTGTAGCGGTGAACGCCTGTCAGCGACGCCACGCTCGGGGTCAGGGCCATGCGCCGGTCTTTCTGTTTGGCATCGCCAAACGCCGCGCGGGAGACCTGAATCGTCAGCAACATGGCGACCAGGTCGAGGTGCATGCTCGCATGTTCGTCGATGCGCAGGGTTCCTTCGGGGGAGAAGACGCGCAGCTGCTCATGGGTCAGCTGGGCGATCAGCGCCTCATTGAGCAGCCCCTCCTGCTGACCCGTGGTGAAGTCGATGCTGAGCAGGTGGAGTTGGCCGTCGCGAAGGAGCAGGGTGGCATTGCCGATGGGGTCGTCGGTCAGCGTCTCCACTTGATGTGCGGGATCGCGGTATTGCAGGCGCACCGGTACGGCCAACCCCTCTTCCAGCGCCGCTGCGAAGCTGGTCGGAATGATGACGTTGGCGATGCGCAGTGGCGCTGCGATAGCCGGCGTCGCCAGCAGCACAGAGGCTGCAAGCAGGCAGTTTAAGGTACTACGCATAGTGAATCCTGTGGTTCAGGTCAGGCGACAGGATTACTTAACCACCACGAATTCTTGTCCCAGCCAGAGGCCGAGGTGGCTCTTCTCGTGGTGAATGTCGACTCGCTTGAAGGCGCGTCGTTTGCCCGGCAGATCGTAATAGGTCTCCCTGCACTGCTTGCCGGGCTGATCACGGCAGACCCCGTAGGCGACGACCCGATAAGAGGCATTGCCCCGGTTGACCAGCACCCCCTTCTCGATGGCGTAGTCGAAGCGGTGCTGGCGCGGGGTGACGACCAGGATGGTGCCTATCTGGGCGGAGGTGGTGGCGACCGCCTGGCGGCGCTCCTGGCGCTGCTCGTCGGCAGACAGGGCGGTGTCGAGCCAGGTGATGCGGTAGTAGCGCTCCTTGGCATCGGCCGGCCCCTTGTAGAAGAAACGCACGTTGTTTTTCGCCTTGGCGGGCAGCATCAGACGACTGGGGGAGAGCAGCAGCTCGCCGTTCATCTCCATGGGTATGGTGACCCCCCCCTCTTCGGGGGAGGAGATACGGGAGATGGAGATGGTGACCAGGCGGGCCTGATCGCTGTTATTTTTGATCTCTTTCGCAACGTCCTGAGCTCCGGCATCAATGAAGGTCGTGATACTGCCGACATTGATGGCTTGACCGGAGAGGGGATAGACCAACAGACCGAGCACGATCGTTCTCAACAACATAGGGCTGATCCCTCTAAAAAAGGGGCCGCACGGCCCCTTGAGTTACACCATGTCGTCAGGCCCAGCTGGCCACAAACTCGACGCTCACCTCACCGCTCCACAACCCGTCCGGCAGCGCGCTGAACGCGGAGGTCGAGCCACCGACGGTGGCGCTCTCGATGAAGAAGTTGAACGAGCCTTGCGCGGTAGAGCGCTCATTGACATTGAAGGTGGAACTCAATGAAGAGAGGGTGCCACCACTGACACCGTTAGCGGTATCGATCAGGGCGGTGTAACCCGTATTGGTGAGCGGGACGCCTTGCCACATGACACCCACCTCGACGGTTGAACCACCGCTGAGGTGATTCAGGGTGCTGCTCAGTTTCTTGGCCTTCAGTGTGAAGTCGGTATAGGGCGAGCCGGTCGGGTCGCCAAAGCGGCCCATGATGGACACGTCAAACAGGCCGTTGACGGTGTTGAATTCCTCAACCCCTTCGGCGTACTGAAACGAGAGGCTGGTCAGCGGGGTCACCACCAACGAGGAGGTGGTGTCTTTCTTGGCGGTGGCTTGCCAGGTGGCGACGGCAACGCTGTCGACGGCGGCGTGAGCGGAGGTTACCCCCAGGCTTGCGAGAGCCAGAATAATCAGAGTTTTTTTCATTTTTTCTTCCTTCCCTGTGTGGTGGGAAAAACATTCCCGATTTTTGCATGACTCTTGGCAAACACAGCTGGGGCCATATGGAGCGTGTTGGTCAAGATTCAGGCAATAAAGATACATGCAATGCCCACCTTCTTCGACCAAAGTCTGTGTAGGAAAATCCTCAAAAAAACTGTGATGGAGGTCTACGTAGGAAAATGCCCAAAATAGCGATGTGTGATACGGATTAATTCTGACGTGTTGCTCCGCGTTACAAAACCATACTGATTTCTTATCTCTATGTTTTTTATAAAAAAACATATTCACCATGAAACTAAACTATAATTATTATTTTATTTGAATAAATTAGCTTTAAGCATTTGGTGTTTTTATAACTTGTTGATATTTGAAGGTTTAGCTGCTGTTTTCATATTATTTTTTGATGAGTTTGTGATTTTTATTGGCAAGCCGTTCCAGAATAAAGAAATAATGGTAGATTCAAGGGCATGATTGGCCTTATCGATGAAAGGAACAAGGACGATTATGGCGGATGTTCTGGTCGTGGATGACCATCCTGCAATTCGGATGGCGGTAGGGATACTGTTGCAACAAGATGCACACAATGTGTGTGGTGAAGTCGACAATGGCGTGGATGCAATCCATCAATTCAGGTGTCTCCAGCCACAGGTGGTGGTGCTGGATATCGGTATTCCGAAGCTGGACGGGATTGAGGTGGTCAAGCGCATCAAGTGCATTGATGCGACTGCTCAGGTGATCGTCTTGTCAGCGCAGGACAGCCGCCATGTGATGGTTCGTGCCTATCAGGCCGGAGCGGACGGATTTGTCTCCAAACTGGAAGACTTAGGGCTGCTCAAGGAGGCGATCCGTACCTGCCTGGGAGGGAGACTGTTTTTCCCGACCGAGGTGATCGCCCATGGGAAGTATTCGGCGGATGTGAACAGCAGGGAGGTACTCAATACCCTCTCCGATCGGGAGATGAGCGTATTTGTTGCCTTGTGTCAGGGCCGAGCAAACAAGGAGATTGCCGGTGACATGCTGCTCAGCGAGAAGACCATCAGTACCTACAAGGCCAGGGTGATGCAGAAGCTGCAGGTGAGCAACATGGTCGAGCTGCTGGAGTTGGCCAAGCGATACATGGTGATATGAGGTCTGTCTATGACGATTCTCAAGGTGGTTTACGCTGCCAGCATGTTGCTGGTGGCGACCATGGCAGTGTCCATCGAGCGGGAACGCGAGACTGGTCTCATGGGCATTCTCTCGAGAGAATCTCTGCCCGACACCCCTCGGCAAGTGCCGACCCTCAGCGAGTCGCAGCGGCACTGGCTGAACAATAAACAACGCCTAGTGCTGGCGGTGCCCAGGCCAGACAGCCCGCCGATGGATATCACATTGCGCTCTTGTGCGTACGAAGGGGTCACGGCCGATATCATCGGCATCGTCGGCAAGAGCCTGGGTGTTGAGATCCTGGCCAAAACCTTCCCGTCCCGTGATGAGGCTATCGCGGCCATTCATCGTGGCGAGGCCGACTTCATCGGGTCGGCGAACAATTATGAAGTGAGGGAGGGGCTGACGCTGACACTTCCCTACATCATGGATGAGCCGGCCATCTACAAGAATTTCAGCGTGCATCCCGAGCAGATAAAGAGAGTGGCGGTCGCCGAATCCTATCTGCCCTTGGCGGAGGTCATCAGCTATCTGCCTGGGGTCAGGGTGGAGCTCTATCCCTCCCGCTATAGCGCGATGGCCGCCGCCGCGTATGGCAAGGTGGATGCCGTTCTTATCGATATGATCTCGGGGAACTTTCTCACCAACAAATTTTATCAGGACAGCATACAGCTGGTGCGTCCCATCTATGCCGACACTCAGGGGTTCTCATTCGGGGTCAGGGCCGGCAACGATACGCTGAGGGAGATCTTAAATGCCTCCTTGGCATCGGTCTCCGACATGCACGTCAATTCGGTGATTAAGCGCTGGAGTGGTGGAGGCCTCTCCATTCAGTCCACGCGTACCAATCTGACCCGGCAGGAGTGGCAGTGGATCAATGCCAAAGGGACGATCACTATCGCCGTCAACAAGGGGCTGCCGCCACTGAGTTTCATCGATGTGAAGGGCAACCTGCACGGCATCGCCGCTGACCTGTTTCAGGTGATCGGCTCCAAGCTCGGCGTGGCAGTAGAGGCACTGCCGGTGGCCAATACGCACGAGCAGATTGAGGCGGTCGCCCAGGGCCGGGCGGATGCCATGATCCTGACCCCCACCCCGGAGCGATTGCAGCAGTATGTGTTCAGCCGGGTGTTTACGCTCGATCCCCTGGTCTATGTGGTGAACAACAAGAATCGGGGGGTGGACCCCGAAGCGGTGCTCAAGATCGGCCGGATGGCCAGCATCAAGGGGTTTGCCTCCTCGTCGGAGATCGACAAGGTGTTCACCGTCCGGCGGCAACTGCATTTTGACAGGATCGACGCGGCCTTGGAGTGCGTGGCCAAGGAGCGATGTGATGTCGCCATCCTGCCGCTGCGGGTTGCCAAGTTCTTCATCAACACCGAGTTTCCAGACCGTCTGCATATCGCCGGCGAACTGTTTGGCTCTGTGCCGCTAGGGGCGGGGTTTGCCGCCTTGCCCGCTCAAAAGAGTCTGGTGGATATCCTCGATACCGTGGTGGCCTCCATCCCGCCGGATGAGCTGGAAGGGTTGGCGACCCGCTGGCGCGTCAGCGCCAAGCAGGAGCTGATTACCTGGCAGGATGTGCTGCGGGAGTTCGGTGTCTTCTTCCTGGCGGCGTTTCTGCTTTTTGCCGGCGGGCTGCTCTGGAGTCTCTCCCTGCGCCAGCAGATCCAGCGGCGCAAGGAGGCCCAGGCCGCGCTGGGCTATCAGCTGAAGTTCATTGAAGAGCTGGTGGACAGTACCCCGCATCCCATTTACGCCTGTGACCTTTCCGGTCAGCTGATCCTGTGCAATGGCAACTACGCCCATTTCCTCGGCATGGAGAAGGAGGAGATGCAGCGCCTGTCACTGACCGAGGTGGAGCGGCGCTGGCCTTTCATGGCCCCCCTGATCAGGGCCTTTGACCAGATCCGGCAGGATGAGGCTGCCCGTGAGGGGGATTATCGGATACACCTGCCCGACGGCGGAGAGATCGATATCTTTCACTGGTTGCAGGTTTATCGCGATCTCTCCGGTCAGGTTCAGGGGGTGGTTGGCGGCTGGATCGACGTGAGTGAGCGGGTGTCACTGATGAGTGAGTTGGCCAGTGCCAGCCTGGATGCCCAGGAAGCGAGTCGGGCCAAATCGACCTTTCTCGCCACCATGAGCCACGAGATCCGCACCCCGATGAACGCCATCATCGGCCTGCTGGAGCTGACCCTGCGCAAGGGGGCGTTGAGCCAGGAGGATCACAGTTCAGTCTCGGTCGCCTATCAGTCGGCCCACGATCTGCTCGGCCTTATCGGGGATATCCTCGATATCTCCAAGATAGAGTCGGGCAAGCTGGAGCTGGCCCCGGCGCCCCACCGCGCCACCGAGCTGAGCCAATCGGCCATCAATGTGTTCATGGCCAGCGCGCGGCAGAAAGGGTTGACGCTGGTCATGAAGGCGCAAGGCGATCATACCGTGATGATCGATCCGACCCGCTTTAAACAGGTGCTCTCCAACCTCGTCAGCAACGCCATCAAATTCACCCGCAAGGGGGGCGTTGAGCTGCGTCTGACTCAGCGCAAGGATGGACTGTGGTGCCATATCGAGGTTGAGGTGACCGACAGCGGGATTGGGATCAGCCCGCAGGATCAGGCCCGGCTGTTCCAACCGTTTACGCAAGGGACGCAACCGGCGGATGAGCAGCACTCCGGCACCGGTCTTGGCCTGATGATCAGCCGAACCCTGTGCCAGATGATGGGGGGCGATCTCTCTTTGAGCAGCGAGCCTGGGCAGGGAACGACGGTGTTGGCCTCGCTCCGGCTGCCGTTGGTGGAGTCACTGCCGGGAGCCAACGCCCCGACGGTTGCCGATAACCAGTCAGGACGTAGCCGGCAGGTGCTCATCATCGACGATCATCCCGCCAACCGCCTGCTGGTCGGCCAGCAACTGGCCTTCCTCGGGCATCAGGTCACCGAGGTGGCATCGGGGGCGCAGGCGTTACAGTGCCTTGCAGAGCAGCGCTTTGACATCATCATCACCGACTTCAACATGCCGGATGTGAATGGCTTGGAATTTGCGGCCCGTTATCGGCAGCAGGAGCGGGAAGAGCGGCGGGAGCGCTCGACCATCATCGGACTGACGGCGGATGCGCGCCAGGAGCAGATCCAGCGGGCCATTGAGGCCGGCATGGATGATTGCCTGTTCAAGCCCATCAGCTTAGATGAGCTGCGCGCCTGCCTAGCGAGGCACGATGCTGGGCAGCGGTACGCGGATCCGGCCGACGTGGCCGACAGCATCCAACGTACACTGGGGTCGCTGACCGCCGGTAACAGCGATCTGATGCGCTCGCTCATGATCGAGTTCATCCGGGAGGCAGACAAGGATCTGCGGGCGCTGGCCAAGGCCAGCAGCGAGAACAACAGTCACGCCTTCCTGGCCCACTTGCACCGACTCAAGGGAGGGGCGCGCATCATAGGGGCCAATGAACTGGTGGCCGGTTGTGGTGAATGGGAGGTCTCCCCCCGTTTGCCGTGGTGTATGCCGAGTGTCTTGCGGCAAGTCGAGCAGCTGTACCGGCAGGTGCAAGATGGCATGCTCTATTGGCTGGAGAATAACTGCGTGAAGGCAGAGTAAACCCCTTCACGCGGTAAGGTCAGGATTGCCAGCAGGCGATCAGGTCATAGCCTGTTTCGGTGGTCTGCTGGGCTCCTGGCTGGCCGTCCTGACGGTAGCCAAGGTAGTAGCGATCTGTGAGAGGAAGCCGCTGGTAACGTATCCCCAGCACCTGGCCGTTGAGTAATACGTCTGGAGCATTGGCCTCGTTGTTGAGGGCGCGGGCCAGCAGTTGGTAGCTATCGTCGGGCTCGAGCAGTTGGGCGGCCAGTTCTTGTGCGGGGTGAGGGGCCCTTGTGGCATTGATGACCTGCTGTCCCGGATGGAGCAGGTTGAACGATGCTTGGGGATATTTGATGGCCGTGGCGTGCCACGTGACCTGATGTGACGGCTCGCTCGCGGTGCCGTAGCCGTAGTACAGGGCCGGCAACAATGCGATGAGCGTCATATTTCTTGCCATACGCACATACCTCTCTGATGAGGACTCTGGGAGTGAATCTCTTCTTTATCGGCATTCGCCGAGAAAAGCTTAGGCGTATCTGGTCTTGTCAGGGGCTGCTGCCTCAACGCCCTGTCGCGCGCTAGGGTGGGGCCCCGGCCGCTGGTTGAGTCTTCGCTCATCCTCACTCTCCCGTTGTCCTGTCTGATGGCGCTTGCCGGCGGCGTTTTTCCTTCTCTGGCAACGCGCCTTTTTCTCTCGCGGTGGCGGATACTGCGCGAGGCCTTCGGTGTGGGCTGAGCGGGCGAGATAAAAAAAAGACCCAGGCCAAGGCCTGGGTCTTTTTATCGGAGTGCGTTTGCCGATGGCGTCAGCGCGGCGGCAGCCCCAGCAGGGCGCGCAGTTGGTGCGCGGTGGCCTCGACGGCCGGCCATTCACGGCCGGTGACGGTGACGTGGCCCATCTTGCGGCCGGGGCGGGCCTCGCCCTTGCCGTAGAGGTGCAGGTGCACGCCGGGCAGGGCCAGGGCGGCGGCCCAGTCCGGGGCGCCGTCTTGCCACAGATCGCCGAGCAGGTTGAGCAAAATGGCGGGGCACACCTCGGCCTGTTCGGGCAGCGGCAGATCGCACAGGGCGCGCACCTGCAACTCAAACTGGCTGCAACCGGCATTATCGATGCTGGGGTGGCCCGAATTGTGGGGACGCGGCGCCATCTCGTTGACCAGCAGTTGCCCACCGACCAGGAAGAACTCCACTGTCAGCACGCCGACATAGTCGAGGGCGGCGATGATGTGCTCGGCGATGCGCTGGGCCTCGGCCTCCAGCGCCGGCACATTGGCCGGGGAGCGGGTCTGATCCAGGATGCCGCCGCTGTGCCAGTTCTGCACCAGGGGCAGGGCGCTGATGGCGCCGCTCGGGCTGCGCGCCAGGGTCAGGGCAAACTCCCCCTCCAGTGGCAGGCGCTTTTCCAGCACGCAGGGCACACCGCTGGCCGCTAGGGCGGCCGGCAGCTCGTCTGCCTGATGGAGGGTCCATTGTCCTTTGCCGTCATAGCCTTCACGCGCCGTCTTGAGGATGGCGGGGAACAGCGAGTCCGGCAGGGCGGGCAGCGGCTCACCCGGTAACAGGGTCAGGTTCGGTGCCACCGGCACGCCGGCGCGGGTCAGGAAGGCTTTCTCTTCGCGGCGATCCTGGCAGACGCGCACTGAGCTGGCCGCCGGACGCACCGGCTTGTGCTGCTCCAGCAGGGCCAGGGAGGCAGCCGGCACATTCTCGAACTCGCAGGTGATGGCGTCGCAGCGCCGGGCCAGCTCGCTTAGCGCCTCGGCGTCGTCATAGGCTGCCACGATCTGGGCGTCGGCCGCGGCACCGGCGATGCTGGCGGGATCCGGATCCAGCACGATCACTTGATAGCCGAGGCGGTGCGCCGACATCACGAAATAGCGGCCGAGCTGACCGCCGCCGAGCATGCCAAGGGTGGCGGGAGGCAGGATCATGCCGGGTCCTCCAGCTCAAGGGCCAGCACCCGGTCACGTTCCTTGGCGCGAAAGCCGTCGAGCTGCTGATGGTAGCGGGGGGCATCGCTGTCTTGAGCGACCGACAGCAGGGAGACCGCGAACAGGCCGGCGTTGGCGGCACCCGCCTCACCGATGGCGAAGGTGGCGACCGGCACTCCCTTGGGCATTTGCACGATGGAGAGCAGAGAGTCCATCCCCTTGAGCTGACGGGTCGGGATCGGCACTCCCAGCACCGGAATGGTGGTCTTGGCGGCCAACATGCCCGGCAGGTGGGCGGCGCCACCGGCGCCGGCAATGATGGCACGCAGGCCACGCTCGCGGGCGCTGGCGGCATACTCGAACAGCAGATCCGGAGTGCGGTGGGCTGACACCACGCGCGCTTCGTAAGGTACGCCGTGCTCCTTGAGAATGCGGGCCGCAGCCTGCATCACGGGCCAGTCCGAATCCGAGCCCATCACCAGGCCGATCAGGGGAGAGTGCGTCATCGTGATTTTCCTTGCTGTCAAACGTTTGTCTTCAGTCAACAAAAAGAGCCGGCAAAGCCGGCTCTAAGCCTTCGGCGGCGGGGATCGCTGCCGGAGTGAAATTGGGGATGCACTGCGCGTGGCGTGTCATAAGGGCGCGTATGGAGAGTTCGACAAACGGCGTCATGGTCGGCCTCGGCAGGGATCCTATCTGGGTAGCATGCTGGAGCGCATTATACATTGATAAGGCCAGAAGATTATTGATATTTGTTCGATGCAATCGGATAGGAGAGGGGGTTGCCAACGATAAGCCGCCCATGACCGCGGGTATGCGGCGGCAGTGTGGCCCGCGTCGCTGGCCAGCTTACAGACGGCCAGCGGCGAGGAGCGCTCCGGTGGCATCACCCTGTTCCACCGAGAGGCCCTCTTGGCCTCGCCTCTGCCGGTCAGTCGGCGGGAGCAGGCTGGCCTAGTTTCAACCCCGGAGTGAATGGGAGCCGCCTCGCCCCATCAGCGCCTTTGATGAGGCGTTGGAGCAGGATCTTCCCTGCCATGGCGAGCGGGCACCGAGCCTGACGGCATGCCGCGTGCCCTCTCTTACCTGTCTCGCCGTTAGCCTCCTCGTTGCATGCCGGCATCGTATTCATCCCTGTGTCTGCGTCGTGCTGGCCCCCTTATCCCTCCCCTAGTCGAAACAGTATTGGCAATAATGGATGTCTAGATTGCTATACTTCCGTTTTTGTCTTGCCTATAATCCCCGCGCTTTGGCGCAACCTGCTTAATAGGGAATCCGGTGTAACTCCGGAGCTGGCGCGCAGCGGTAAGGGGGAACGAAGCGACATCATGGCACTGCCGCAAGGTGGGAAGCCGTCGCCTAGGTTTCCAGCCCCCAAGCCCGAAGACCTGCCAAAGCTCGTATTTCGGGCCGAGAGAAACCGGTCGCGAGATGGATGCTTACGCGTAATTAAGGATCTGTTATGTCGAAGAAACTTCTGGCGGCGGCCCTGCTGCCGGCGGCCGCGCTCGCCCAGTCGCCAGTATCAACCAATGAGGTGATGGTCGTCACCGCCAATCGGGTCGAACAGACCGCCGCCAGCGTACTGGCCCCCACCCTGATCATCGATCGCTCGGATATCGAGGCCCGCCAGGTTCAGAGCCTGCCCGATCTGCTGCGTACCCTGCCGGGGGTGCAGCTGGTCAGCATGGGAGGACGTGGGCACCAGAGCAGTCTGTTCATGCGCGGTACCAACTCCAACCACTCCCTGATCCTCATCAACGGTCGTCAGATTGCCGCCATGGCGGTGGGGACCCCGGATCTGAGCCAGATCCCGCTCGGGTTGGTGGAGCGTGTCGAATATATTCGCGGGCCAAGGGCGGCCGTGTATGGCTCCGATGCCATCGGTGGCGTCATCAACATCATCACCCAGACCTCGGTCCGCCAAGGGAGTGAGACTCACCTGACCGGTGGTGCCGGCAGCCATGGTTACGGCATGGGGCAATTGCGCACGGTGCAGGCGCTGGGGGAGAAGACCGACGGCAACCTGATGCTGGGTTACGAGAAGACCGACGGGGTCGATGCGGTCGCGCAGACCCATCAGCCGGATCGCGATGGTTTTGACACCCTCAACGGTCAGCTGGGCCTGAACCACGACTTCAATGAGCAGTGGAGCGGCGAGCTGAATGCGCTTGGCTGGCGCAACCTCACCGAGACCGACGGCACCACCGATCAGAGCCGGGTCTCTGCCAAGCAGTTTGATGGTGCGCTCAAGTATCGCGGTACTGCCCTGACCAGCCGACTTGAAGCCAGTTATGGCGAACATCGCCTGAAAACCTGGCTGGATGCTAATGGTGAGGGCTCGGGGCAGCCCATTCATACCGGCCTGACCCATCTGGCGTGGATCAACGGCTGGCAGGCCAACGACAACCTGCACCTGACCGCTGGTGCCGACTGGCAGCAGGAGCAGATGAAGTCGGATTCCCGCGCCGAGGATTGGAGCAGTGGCAGCCCGGCTATCGTTGGCTTTGCGGCGCCGGATCGCGACAACACCGGTTTGTTTGCCGTCGGTAGCTACCGCTGGAACCCGCTGCTGCTGGAGCTCTCTGGCCGCACCGACGACAACCAGCAGTATGGTCGCCACAACACCTGGTCGGCCGCCGCCGGGGTCGATATCGACCCGCACCACAAGGCGCGCCTGAGTTATGGCACTGGCTTCAAGGCTCCGACTTTCCTCGACCTCTACTATCCGGGTTATGAAAATCCGAACCTGAAGCCGGAGGAGAGCCGCAATCTGGAGCTGGGATTGAGCGGTCAGTACAGCGCCTGGGACTGGTCGGTAAACCTCTACCGCAACCGGATCGAAAACCTGATCCGCTGCCAGAGTGCCAGCGCCAGTTGCCGCCCCAACAACACGGACGCGGATATCCATGGCATGGAGCTGGCCCTTGGCCTGATGACGGGGCCGGTGCGTCATGACCTCAGCTTCGACATCACTCGCGCCGAGGACAAGAATGATGCCGATCGGCAGTTGCTGCGCCGTACCCGCAATAAAGGCAGCTGGCTGGCCAACGTGACCACGGGGCCGGTGGAGTGGAGTGGTGAGGCGCTCTATGTGGGCAAGCGCTACGACAATGACTTCAGCTCCTGGCCGGCGACCCGCCGCGAGTTGGGGTCTTATACCCTGTTCAACCTGGGGGCGCATTATGCCGTGAACGAGCGGCTGACCCTGGGAGGGCGCGTCGATAACCTGCTTGATCGCGATTACGATGAAGCCGTCGGCTACCCCGGCACGGGGACCGAGTTCCGCGTGACCGCGGATTATCGCCTCTGAGACCAGGCCCCGCGATGCGGGGCCTTCTTCTTGGGGCTTCCCCTCGTCAAAGAGGGAGGAGTATGATCACGGGCTTGTATCCGAGGGGGAGTTCCGTGGCCAATATTCTCGTCTTCGACTCCGGCATGGGGGGGCTGAGCGTCTATCGCGAAATTCGCCGCCTGTTGCCAGGACATCACTACTTCTACTGCTTCGATAACGCCCACTTTCCCTATGGCGAACTTGCTGAAGATGTGCTCATCACGGCCTGTGCGAACACGGTCGAACAGATGGTGAGCGAGCATGCCATCAACCTGGTGGTGATCGCCTGCAATACCGCAAGCACCATTGCATTGCCCGAGCTGCGCGCCAGGCTGGAGATCCCGGTAGTGGGAGTGGTGCCGGCGATTAAGCCGGCAGTGGCACTGACCCAAAATGGTTGCATCGGGCTGCTGGCGACCCCTGGCACGGTTTCCCGCGACTATACCTTGCGCCTCATCGAGCAGTTTGCGCCAGGCAAGCAGGTGCTGCTCAAAGGCAGCACCGAGCTGGTGGTTCAGGCCGAGCGCAAGCTGGCCGGGGAGCCGGTTGACATGGATGTGCTGCGCGCCGTGATGGCCTCCTGGCGGGAGGAGGGGCACAGCCCCGATACCGTCGTACTCGGGTGTACCCATTTTCCTCTGTTGGTCGATGAGCTGGCCGAGATCCTGCCTGGAGTCACGTTTGTTGATTCGGGAGAGGCGGTGGCCAAGCGGGTGCGCCACCTCTTGGGGAGTGGGGAAAGTGCGGGGGAGGGAAGGGGGATGGCTTACTGCACCAGGCTTGATGCGGCAGCCCTGAAACTGCAAGCCCCCTTAATGAGCTGGGGGCTTGAGCAATTACGTCAGGTCGGAGACTAGCGCATTAGGCGTCGCCCTCTCCTTCCTTCTTCTCGTTGGCTTCACGCACCTTGAGGGTGCGCTGCTGATACTCCTTCTCATTGAGCGCCGCGACGGCGCGCTCGGCATCGGCTACCGGCATCTCGACGAAACCGAAGCCGCGGCGCTTGCCGGTCACCTTATCCTTCATCAGACGCACCGAAATAACCTGTCCGTGCTGAACGAACAGTTCACGCACGGCGGCCTCGTTGGCGCGATAGGGAAGATTACCGACATACAGGGTGCGGGTTTCAACATCGGTTGTCGGGGCTGTTGTGGTCGATGGCGTCACCCCAACCTTACGTTGCAGCAGCAGAGGAACCACAAAACCACCGAGTGCCAGACCCAGAGCAAAGATGATCTCGGTCTCCAGTTGGAAATTGAGTCCTTGTGCCAGCAGATAGCCGACTAACGCCAGAATGGCGGCGCAGATAGCCGCCTGTAGAAACAGGGGAAAACGGAACAATGTCATAGGGAGTCCACCCTCATGTGAATGAAGTCGATGAAAACGCAACACTTTATTCACCTTCATGGTAACGGGGTTTTGTAACACAAGCCACCGCAGAAAGGTGAAAGGCACGTCTGGAGCACATGAAATTGGCTCGGGAGTGGCTCACGAACCAGCACAATGTGGATAACTCTGTATATATACACTTAATATTTTGTTTCTAACTGATTGTTTTGAATTATTCGTGATTTTCTTCAAAAAAAGCCTTGTTATCCCGAGGCGCCTCCCTATAATGCGCCCTCACCAGCACGGCGGATGACGCCAGAGGGTCAGTGAGTTGGCATGAGCCAGTCCGCTGCGAAAGAAAAGCCGCCACGGCGCTTGACTTTCGAAATGAGGGGCGTAAGATGCGCAGCCTCAGCCGACAAGGCAACGTTCTTTAACAAATTGAATCAA
>NZ_CDBY01000057.1:0-150728 GCF_000820125.1 Aeromonas simiae
CCCGCGTCCGAATTGTCACCCCGATGTGAGCAGAACATCGAAGCCTGTGCCTTACGGCAAAGTTGGTTGCGGGGGCCGGATTTGAACCGACGACCTTCGGGTTATGAGCCCGACGAGCTACCGAGCTGCTCCACCCCGCGACAGAGGCCGCCATAATAGGCCGATCGTCTGTCATTGCAAGGGGTTTTCATCAATTTATCCATTCACACCGTCCATTCGCCGCATTCTCGGCCATTCTGGCCATCTCCTGCACAATCGGTGCCTACACTCTCGACAACATCACCACCGCAGGAGCCATCATCATGCGCTTGAGTCGAGGCCACTGCTTCCCACTCGGCAGTTCCCTGTGTGGCGACGGGGTCAACTTCGCCATCTGGGCCCGATTGGCCAGCCAGGTCGAGTTGCTGCTGTTTGCCAGCGCCGAGGACGACCACCCCGAGGTGATCCCCCTCTCCCCGCGCCTCAATCGCACCGCCTACTACTGGCACATTCATGTGGCGGGGATCGGGGCCGGTCAGCGCTATGCGTTTCGTATCCACGGCCCGTGGCGCCCCTATGAGGGCACCCGCTTCGATCGCCATAAGGTGCTGCTCGACCCCTACAGCCACAGCATCGAGCTGCCCCCCGGCTATCGCCGTCAGGCGGCCGCCGCCCCAGTCAGCAACCTCGCCGGCTGCGCCCGCAGCCGGGTGGTCGATCTGGCCGACTACGACTGGGAGGGGGATCAGTTGCCGGCCCACTCGCTGTCGCGCTCGGTCATCTATGAGCTGCACCTAGGCGGCTTCACCCGCTCCCCCACCTCTGGCGTCTCGGCGCCGCGCCGTGGCGGCTATCTCGGGCTTATCGAGAAGATCCCCTATCTGCAAGCGCTGGGGGTGACGGCCGTCGAGCTGCTGCCCATCTTCCAGTTTGATCCCCAAGATGCCCCACCAGAGCTTGCCAACTACTGGGGTTACAGCCCCTTGTGTTTTTTTGCCCCCCACGCCCAATATGCGCAAGGGGACGATCCCGTCCGCGAATGCCGCGACATGATCAAGGCGCTGCACCGCGCCGGTATCGAGGTGATCCTGGACGTGGTCTACAACCACACCGCCGAAGGGGGGGATGACGGCCCGACCCTGAGTTTTCGCGGCATCGACAACGAGACCTACTACATCCTCGATAGCGAGCGGCGCAACACCAACTTCTCGGGCTGCGGCAACACCTTCAACGGCGCCCACCCGGTGGCGCTGCGCATGATCATCGAGAGCCTGCGCTTCTGGCGCCAGGAGATGCACGTCGATGGCTTTCGCTTCGATCTGGCCGCCATCCTCTCCCGCGACGAGAGCGGCCAGCCGGTGCCCAACTCCCCGACCCTGCGCACCATCGACACCGATCCGCGCATCTGCGATGCCAAGCTCATCGCCGAGGCCTGGGATGCCGGCGGGCTCTATCAGGTGGGCTCTCTGGCCGGCGCCCGCTGGCGGGAGTGGAACGGCCAGTTTCGCGACGATGTGCGCCGCTTCATCCGCGGGGATGAACAGAGCGTGCAGACCTTTGCCCAGCGCCTCATCGGCAGCCCCGACATCTATCACTACCACCATGCGGATCCGGAGAAGAGCATCAACTTCGTCACCTGTCACGACGGCTTCACCCTGTGGGACTGGGCCAGCTATGACGAGCGCCACAACCAGGCCAACGGCGAGCAGAACCGGGACGGCAGCCCCAGCAACTTCAGCTGGAACCACGGCGAGGAGGGCCCCAGCCAGGACCCGGCCATCAACACGCTGCGCCTGCGCCAGGCCAAGAACATGATGGTGGCGACCCTGCTCTCGGTCGGCACCCCCATGTTGTTGATGGGCGATGAACGCCTGCGCAGCCAGGGGGGCAATAACAACGCCTACTGCCAGGACAACCCCACCAGCTGGCTCGACTGGCGCGAGAGCGAGCCGGGGCGCCAGATGCAGCGCTTTGTCACTGAGCTGATCCGCTATCGCAAGCACCTGCTGGGACGCAGCGAACCCGAGCGGATGCCCCACTCCCTGGCCGAGCTGCTACGCCACTGCGAAATCTGCTGGCACGGGGTCACCCCCTACCAGCCCGACTGGGGCCCCCACTCCCACAGCATCGCCATGTCGGCCCTCTCCCATGAGGAGCAGGTGGCCTTCTATCTGGTGTTCAACAGCTACTGGGCGCCGCTCGATTTCACCCTGCCGAGCCCACCCCACGGCATTGCTGGCTACTGGCGGCGCATTCTCGATACGGCGCTGCCGGCGCCAGAGGACATCGCCGCCTTTGGCAGTGAACTGGAGGGGGTGACTCAGCACTATCGGGTCGAGGCGCGCAGCTGCTGCCTGCTGGTGAGCGGGGCGGACGGTTTTTGCTCCGCCCCGTGAGAGGGGATCAGATGAGGTGAAACAGGTTGCCGGCGGCGCACTGGGCCACCAATAACAGGGCCAGCGCCACGGAGAGCACCGCCGGGGCGCTGTCACGCCGTCCCAGCAAGGGGGTAAACCAGATGAGCAGGCCGGCCACCATCACCAGCGCATAGGTCAGCACCCAGGGCACCAGCGTATCGAGCAGCGCCACATCGTGCTGTAGCAAGGTCAACATTCCCAAGCCGAGCAACCCCACCACAGCCCCGAGCAGACCGCCAAGGGGCAGCAGCAGGTTGAACGCCTGCAAACGGTGGCGGGCTCGCAGCAAGATAAGGTGGGCAAAGGCGCAGCCCAGCAGCAACAGCTGGGAGAGCCCGAGCAGCAGGCTCTGGGAGAGCAGCAGACCGGCCCCGTAAAGCGCCAGCGGCAGCGCCGGCAACCACAGCCAGTGGGAGGCGATCGAGCGCTTGCCCTCCATCCTGGATTGGATGGCGGCCAGCACCATGCCGCCGATCACCGCCACGGCGCCGATGCCGATCAGCCAAAAGGAGGCCTGCGCCTCCACGGCGAGAAACAAGGAGAGCGCGGTGATCATCCAGATGGAGAAACTCTGGCTGGTGATCCGCGCGCGCTGCCCGGGGCAGAGATCCCCGCGCCACAACACCAGACCGAGCACGACCAGCGCACCGAGCGCCATCAGACCCAACATGGGGTAGAGCCAGTGGGGCAATTGCATGAACATGACAGACTCCTTCAGCGAAACCGGGGCAGTATAACGCCCAGACCGCTTCGGATCAGCCCTGGCCGCGCGCCATCGCCACCACCCGCGCAAACATCTGCCGCAGCATGGGCGGAATGTGCTCGGCGCCAAGGCGCTCAGCCTCCTCCACCACCGCCAGGGCCATGCCCGGCTTGCTGCGGTGATGGATCGCCTTGTCGATGATGCGCCCCGCACTGAGTGGCGTGCGCTCCCCCACCCCGGCCTCACGCCGGTAGACCGAGGCAAAGCCGTGCTGGAACAGGTAGTGCTCGATGTCGGCCGCCGGCAGCAGGGTCAGGCGATCGCGCTCCCGATCCCCTTTTAGCTGGGAGCGTACCGAGTTGGCGTACTTGACCCCCGCTTCGTCACCATCGGCCAGCAGGTGCCACTCCAGCCCAAAATCGCGGGCAATCTTGACCAGGGGGCTCAGCCCGCACTGGGCAAACTCGATGATGCGCACCCCTTCGGCCCGCAAGCTGTAGCCGCAGATCTGGGCCAGCTCGGAGAGCAACCAGATCTCGGTCTCCCCCTCCACCAGCAGCCAGCAGCGGGCAAACAGGGACATGGGCCGGTTGATGCGCACGTGAAAGGCGATCTTGCGCAGATCGTCACTGCTGTAGCGCTCGCCCCCCAGTTGATGGCACTGGATATCGTGCTCACGGCGCACCAGGCGGCGCACCTCGGAGAGCGGCAGTGAAGAGAGCAGATCCCCTGAGTTGGTGGTCAGCAATTTCTGCCCCGGCAGCTGCTCAAGCAGCCCCCATGCCACCGCCAGCATGGTGGGGTGCAGCCGGCTCTCGGGATCTTCGAGGATCAGGATGGGGCGGGCCCCCTCCTCCAGCTCGCGGTTGCCACGCGCCTGAAGCAAGGTCCCCGCCACCCCCGCCATCGCCAGTTGCAGGGCCCGGCTGTCGGAGGTTTGCAGCAGATCGTAGAGGTTGCCGGGATGGCGCAGCGTCATCGGCTTGTTGATGATGTCACGCTGGGTACGCGGCTTGTGTTTGAGCGGTGAGAGGGCGCGAAAGTAGTGATCCATCAACTGGCGCACGGCCGAGAGCGCCCCTTGCAGCTCCAGCTCCGAGATCCCTTGCGGCTCGTCACGCATCCGCTCCACCAGATCGCTCAACGACTGCTCCCAGTGGCCGTTGAAGGCCGGCTCGGAGAGCTGCGCCGAACGCGCATCACGCAGGCGAAACACCGGGTTCATGGTAATGAGCAGCCCTACCAGGGACTGCGCCAGCTCGGGATCGATGGCCAGGCTCTTGCCCGAGCCGTCGAGAAAATCGTGGGTGGTGACCACCTGGCCCGCCGCGTTGTGCTCGGCCATGGCCCGGTAGTGCACCCGGTTGAACTTGTCTTTGTGTTTGATCCAGGCCGGCGCCAGTCGCGCCAGGCGGCTGGAGTGCAGACTGATGTCAGGGCGAAACTCGCAAAAGCTCAGCACCACCTGCAGATAGGTGGCGCTTGGCTGCTCGGGATCCTCGGGGCGATGAAAATCGTCCGCCACAAACTGATAGGCCTCCGCCTCCTGTCCGAGCAGGCACCACAGCGCCCGCAGCAGACTCGATTTCCCCCAGGAGTTTTCACCGATCAGCACCGTCGTCTGATCAAACCCCAGCGAGAGGCGGCTAATACCGCGATATCCCCTGATTTCGATTCGTTCCAGATACATCCAAGATCAGTCCTAACCATCATGACTGATCCAATAGTGACAAAGGCGGCGGCAAAAGCCTATTGCCACGCGCGGACGCTAGCGGGAACTGTGAGGTAATTGGCGATTTTGTTCGGCATCGCGCAAGGGGCGCAAGAGCGGGGCATTCCAGTGGCTAAACCAGAGCTGGCGGTGGCGAAGTTGACGTTTACGATGCTGCAAGGGGCTCTCCTCATCAATGGTGATCCCCCCCACTATCACGCCACCGTATGACGCGAAGATGACAGTGAGGCCCGCCACTGCCCCGGAGTGATGCCAAAGGCCTGCCGAAAGCGGTTACCCAAGTGAGCCTGGGAAGCGAAGCCGCACAGCAGCGCCACCTGCGCCAGGGGCAGATCGCCGGCCAGCAGCTCACGGGCTCGCGCCAGACGCAGGCTGGCCAGATAGCGGTGGGGCGGCAACCCCAGGCTCTGGGCAAACATGCGGGCAAAGTGGTATTCGCTCAGTTCAGCCAGCGCCGCCAGCTCGCTCAGGGTGATCGACTGGTCGAGATGGGCCCTGAGGTAGTCACACACCCGCCGCTGCACCGCCGGCGCCAGACCGCCGCGAGGGGTCGGCAAGGGCGCCGCCGCCCGGGTATGGTGGCGGTAGGCGTGCAACATCAGCAGCCAGCAGCCGTGGGAGAGCGACAGGCGATCGAGGGGATCGCCCCAGTCGAGCGGCATCAACTGAGCGCGCACCAGATCCGAGAGCAGCGGATCGTCGATGAAGGTGCGATCGATCAGTTCGAGGTGGCGCCCCTCCTTGTCACACGCCTGCTCGGCGATGCGTTGCAGGTGGGTCGGGGTGAAGTAGAGGTGAAAGAAGCGAAACTCGTCGCGAATGAGCCACTCGGACTGGTGCTGAGCCGGCATGATGCAAACCTTGCCGGCGCCGCCACGGCCGCGCGGGCTATCGAGCCGCTCGGTCTGCTCCCCCCCTTGCAGATAGACACTCAGGGTGTGGTGGCCCGGCCTGTCATAACGGGTCTGATCGAAGCGGTTACGCCAGCTGGCCACCCCCAGCCCTGGCTCGAGCCTGCACTCGTTGTCCAGTTGCGCCCCCGTGCTCATCAGCGCCTGATAGATCCCCTGCTCCATGGCTCTTCCTCTCCTGCGTCCTGAGCCATTCTAGCGCCACGCTTGGCGCCGCCAAGCCATGCCGGCAAAAAAGCGCAAGATGGTGCAAGGCAGCCGCAATTCCCTGCAATCCCCGCCCCGCAGAGCAAGGCATCATGGGACCGAGACCACCTCAGCCAAGGAGGCTGCATGACCCCCCTGCTCTACCTCGTCACCATCCTCATCTGGGGATCGACCTGGATCGCCATCACCTGGCAGATTGGCGCCATTCCCATCGAAGTCTCGGTACTCTATCGCTTTGTGCTGGCCACCCTGACCCTGTTTACCCTGCTGGCGCTGCTGCGCCGCCCCCTGCGCCTGCCCGCCGCCGGCCACCCCTATGCCATGGCACTCGGCGCCCTGCTCTTTTCCACCAACTTCATCTGCTTCTATCACGCCACCCGCTTCATCCCAAGCGGCCTCTCTGCCGTGGTGTTCGCCAGTGCCAGCATCTTCAACGGCTTGCTGCTCTGGGCGCTGGAGGCCCAGCGCCCCACCCTGCGTTGGGCCATCGGAGCCCTGCTCGGGGTGGGGGGCACCTTGCTGCTGTTCTGGCCCCAGTTGCATGCCGAGCATGGCGCCTCCCCTCTGCTCGGCCTGCTGCTCGCCTGCGCCGGCACCCTCTGCTTTTGTGGCGGAAACCTGGTCTCGGCGCGCGGCCAGCGCGCCGGTTATCCGGTGTTGACCCTGGTGCCGTGGGGCATGCTCTACGGGGTGATCCTGCTGGCGTTGTGGGTGCTGATCAAGGGGGAGCCGCTGGTGCTGCCCAGTGCGCCGCGCTACCTGGCGGGGCTCGTCTATCTGGCCCTGTTTGGCTCAGTGGTGGCCTTTTGCGCCTATCTCACCCTGGTCGGGCGGATTGGCGCGGCCAACGCCGCCTACGCCACCGTGCTGTTTCCGGTAGTCGCCCTCACCCTCTCGGCCCTCTACGAAGGGTACCAGTGGCAAACGACCGCCTGGATTGGGATGGCCTGCGCCCTGCTGGGCAATCTCATTTTGTTCGCGCCACGGCGCTTGCAGCGACCCCGCTCCCCCTCATAAAGTGGCGGTCGATGTCATCAAGGGAGAACCCCATGCTGCTGGAAGGATTGGAAACGCTCTATCTGCTGGCCCACGAGGGCACCATGGGCAAGGTGGGCAGCCGCCTCTTCATCAGTCAGTCGGCGGTGAGCAAGCGCATCGCCACCCTGGAGGCGCGCCTTGGCAAGCGACTGATCGAGCCGGACGGGCGCCACATCCGTCTCACCCCGGAGGCGCACGATCTGCTGCTGCGGGTCGGCCCCATTCTCGACGAGCTCAAGGGGCAGATCTCCGACAGCCGCAGCTTAGATGATCGCAGCGTGCTGCCGGTGGCCTGCTCCGAGACCCTGCTGGCGGGGTATCTGGCCCCCTTCTTGCGCGACTACATGCAGGCCCACGATCCCTACCTGCGCCTCTCCACCCACCACACTCCGGTCATCGTCGAGCGGGTGCGCTCGGGGGAAGCGCTGATCGGGGTCTGTGCCGGGCGCCTGCCTCCCGGCCACGGCCTTACCACGCTGCGCCTGATGGAGGAGCCCTTCTATCTGGTGGGCGATGAGCAGCAGGCCCGTCAGCAGGGGGTGCTCACCATGGAGCTCGACAACCCGGCCAACACCTATCTGCAAGCGCGGCTGCAAGAGCTGGGGTTACCGGCGCGGATGCAGATGGACTCCTATCTGGCCCTGATCGAGCTGGCGCGCGCCGCGCTCGCCCCCACCCTGCTGCCGGCCGGCCTGCTCGGGCTGCTTGGCAACAGCGATCTTCCCTGCCGTATGCTGCCCGATCTGAGCCGGCCGCTGCACCTCATCTACCGCCCCAACGCCCTCAAGCGCGAGCGCCTCGGCCGATTTATCGCGGCGGTGAACCACTTCTTTCAGCAGCGCCGCAGAGCAAGGTTGAGCGCAACTGGCATGCCCCTCCTGCTCACTGACTCAGCCAATCTTCTCGCAATATAAAACGCCTGCCCGGCAGGGCAGGCGCATTGCGCTCGGTTAGTGGGCCAGGGCCAGCAGCTCGGGGTATTGATTGAGCAGCAGCTTGATGCACATCACCAGCGACACCGTCACCAGCAGGGGGCGGATGAGCTTTACCCCCTTGCTCACCACCAGCCGCGAGCCAAGACGCGCCCCGATAAACTGGCCCACCGCCATCGCCAGGCCGACCGACCACACCACCTTGCCACCCAGAGTAAAAAAGAGCAGCGAGGCGATGTTGGAGGTGAAGTTGAGCAATTTGGTGTGCGCGGTGGCGCGCGCCATGCCGTAGCCGGCCAGGGCGACGAAGGCGATGGCAAAAAACGACCCGGTGCCGGGGCCAAAGAAGCCGTCATAGCACCCCACGCCGCCACCGACCACCAGGGCAAACGGCAGAGGGGCCAGCCGGCGCTGGCTCTCGGCATCGCTCACCCGTGGTGAGAACATGAAGTAGAGGGCAAACAGCACCAGCAAAAACGGCAGCACCCGCTCGAGCACGGCGGCATCGATGGTCTGCACCGCCAGCGTGCCGAGGGCCGCGCCGATGAAGGTGCAGACGATGGCCGGCCAGATGAGGCGCCACTCGAGCAGGCCGCGCCGGGCGAAGTAGTAGGTGGCCGAGAAGGAGCCAAAGCTGCTTTGCAGCTTGTTGGTGCCCAGCACCAGAGCCGGCGGCATGCCGGTAGCCAGCAGGGCCGGCACGGTGAGCAGTCCACCGCCCCCGGCGATCGCGTCGATAAAGCCCGCTACCAGGGCCACACCAAACAGCATGGCCAGGGTCATCAATTCCATTTCCATCGGCTACCTCTTTCTTAGCAATGGCGCGATGTTACTCGCAGCTTATCGCCCCTCATAGCGAAACGCAGGCAGCCAATCTATTCCTGTTAAGCATCATTTCCCCGCATCAGGCAACCGGCTCGGAGGGGCGACTCGCCTCCCCCGAGGCGCGGCTGGGTTTGCCGGCCAGATAGCGCTGACTGAACAGGTTGAACCAGCGTTGCAGCGCCTGCCCCTCCGCCACAAAGCCGCTGCTCTCGAGCACGCAGGCCGCCACCTCGGCGGTGCACAGGTGCTGATCGTGCGCCGCCACCCGCATGCCATAGGTCGAGAGCTGCTCGGGCTGCACCGCGAGCACCGGAAAGCGATCTAAGTAGGGGCTCTTGTTGGCCATGCGCCGCGCCTCGCGCCAGGTGCCGTCGAGCAGCACAAAGAGCGGCCGCTTGCCGGGGTCCCAGCTCGCCTGGCTGACGACCCGCTCCGGCGCCTTCTCGCAGTCGGGGAAGATCAGAAACGGCTGGTAGGCGGGATCATCGAGCAGGGCCAGCAGGGCGGGATCTGGCTCGGTACGCGACCACAGGAAGGCGTGGGTGGAGCCGGGCAGCACGTCGGCGATGAGGCGCCCTGTGTTGCTCGGCTTGAGCGGCTCGCTGTCATACATGATGAGGCAGAAGGCCGCCGCCGAGATAAGCTCAGGGCGCTGGTCGCAGGCGCAAAGAGAGGGAAGCAGCAGGCAGCCGGGGCAGCGCTGGATGCGCCCACCGCGGGCCAGAAAGGGACGGGTCGAGCGCGCCAGGCGCCAAGCGCGCAGGCGGGTGACCGCGTGATCCGGAATGGAACTCATGGGTGGAGACTCGGGAATGCTCGGGACGTAGGGGTTGAAGGGATAAAAAAAGAGCGAGCCCCTGGCCCGCTCTTTCTCAAGGTTTAGCGTGCCTGCTCCAGGATCTGGCCGAGGAAACGACCGAAGTCATGGCCATGGTGCTCGAGCAGCTTGGGGAACATGGAGATGGGGGTCATGCCGGGGAAGGTGTTGATCTCATTGAGCAGGATCTCCCCTTCATCGGTGAGGAAGAAGTCGATGCGCGACAGGTGGGTCAGCCCCAGCTGGCGGAACGCCTTGATCGCGTACTCGTGGATGGCGGCGGCCTGCGCCTCGCTCAGCCCCTCGGCATGCAGCGTGGTGCTGGAGTGGCTGCCGCTGCTGTATTTCTCTTCGTAGCTGTAGAACTTATCCTGCGGTACGCAGATCTCGCCCGGGTAGGTCGCCACCAGCTCATCACCATACTGGTAGACCGCCACCTCCAGCTCGCGCGGCTTGACCGCCTTCTCCACCAGCACCTGATCGGAGTAGCCAAACGCCCCCTCGATGGCGGCGGCGAGATCCTCCTCGCGGGTCACCTTGTAGCACCCCACCGAGGAGCCCTGAGAGGCCGCCTTGACAAACAGCGCCCCCCACTGAGTCAGCGCGGCGCGCGCCTCGTCCAGGCTGTTGGCGTTGTTCTCGGTCAAGAACAGATAGGGGGTGTTGGGGATCCCAAGGGCGGTCAGCCACAGCTTGGTGCTGATCTTGTTAAAACAGATCTTGCTGGCCTCGGCGTTGCAACCCAGGTAAGGCAGGCCGGCCAGCTCGAGGAAGGATTGCAGATCGCCGGTCTCACCCGGATAGCCGTGAATACAGGGCACCACGAAATCGACCGGGCGCGCCACGCTGGCAAAGGAGAGCAGGCGATCGAGGCCGAGCTTGCACTCGCGCCCATCGGCGGAGATCCAGCGATCTTTGAGCATCTCAACCCGGGTGACTTCCACCCCGGGCAGGGCCGAGAGCTTGCTCTCGAGGTAATTGGCACTGACGAGGGAGACTTCGTGCTCGGCGCCACCGCCGCCGCACAGCAGCAAAACATGCATATTTTTCATTCTGGGATCCCTTGGGATAAGCGGCCGGCACGTCGTCATGGCATGCCGGCAAAGGTGGCGGCCAGTGTAACAAGGGAAACAAACCCTTGTCAGCCCAAAGCGCATGCGCGCGCACCGGTCAGCGCGGCGGATCGACCCGTCCCGGCGCGTTGCCGTTGACCCGAAACCAGCCAGCGATGCTGTGGCGCTCGGCCCGCGCCGGCAATACCTCGTGGGGGAACGCCTCGGAGAGAAACAGCACCAGCCGCCCGGCGCGCGGGGCGATGTCCGACAAAAACTGCTCGTCATCCCCGTACAGGCGCAGCAAACCGCCGTCGGCCTCCTGCCACCCCTCGTTGAGGTAACAGACGGTGGTGAGGCGGCGGTTGGAGCGCCCGGCGAATGCATCCCGGTGACGGCCGTAGAAATCGCCGGGCCGGTAGCGGGCGAAGTGGGCCTCGTAGTCAAACAGCCCCAACATCAGCTCGCGGTTGGCACACAGGCGCAACTGCTCCATCATGGCGAGATAACGCGCCACCGCGCCGCCCGCCTCCCGCTCCAGCCAGTGGATCTGATCGCGGCGGATCGCACTGTTGGTCTGGTGCTGCTGGGCCCGGCCGATGCCGGCCGGCTGCCACTCGTCGGGCAGGGCCTCTTGCAGCCCCTGCACCAGATCCGGGGGAATAAAGTCGTCGACCAGGGTCCAGCCGCGTTCGGCGATGGCGTCCATGAGGGGGAGAAAATCCAAGATGATGTCCAGACAAGTTGCAGTGCGCGCATTTCAGCGGCAAGTGGCGGCCGTGACAAGCGATTCTTCTCATCCTGAGAAGGCCCAAACTCTATGTAATGCCTAGGAGGCCCCATGACATCGCTCACCGACTTTCCCCTCACCACTCTGGAGGGCACGCCCCTGCCCGCCGCAGCCCTGACCGGCCGGGTGGTGCTGCTGGTCAATGTGGCCAGCCTGTGCGGCTTCACCCCGCAATACCGGGCGTTGGAGCAGCTGCACCGAGACTACCGGGAGGCCGGGCTGGTGGTGCTCGGGTTTCCCTGCAACCAGTTCCGCCGCCAGGAGCCGGGGGACACCAGGGCCATCGCCGAGTTTTGCCACCGCCACTTTGCCATCAGCTTCCCCCTGCTGGAGAAAGGGGACGTAAAAGGGCCCGGCGCCCACCCGCTGTATGCCTGGGTCAGCCGGGCCCGTCCCGGTCTGCTCGGTCAGAGCATCAAGTGGAACTTCACCAAGTTTTTGTTCGATCGCCGCGGTCAGCCAGTGGCCCGCTACGCCCCCTTCACCGCCCCTGATCGGCTGCGTCCGCGCATCGAAGCGCTGCTGCGCACCCATGAAGTGGAGTGAGACGGGCGCATCTGCTATAGTGCGCGCCCTAATTCTGACGTCTTTACCGCCCAAGGCGGTTGTGAGCATGGAGTCTGCATGACCTTTCGCGATCTCGGTCTTTCCCCCCACCTGCTGCGCGCCATCGAGGAGCTCGGCTACACCAGCCCTACCCCGATCCAGCAAGAGGCCATTCCTGCCGTGCTGGCGGGCAAGGACGTGCTGGGCGGGGCGCGCACCGGGACCGGCAAGACCGCCGGCTTTGCCCTGCCGATGCTCAACAACCTGCTGCTCAACCACGGCCGTGGCCGGCGCCAGGTTCGCGCCCTGATCCTGGCCCCCACCCGCGAGCTGGCCGCCCAGGTGGGCAAGCAGGTCGATGACTATGCCCGCCACCTGCCGCTGCGGGTGCTCACCGTCTATGGCGGGGTGATCATCAAGCCGGATATCGAGGCGATCAAGAAGGGGGTCGACGTGCTGGTCGCCACCCCGGGCCGGGTGCTCGATCTGCTGAGTCAGAAGGCGCTCACCTTCGAGCGCCTCGAGGTATTGGTGCTCGACGAGGCGGATCGGATGCTCGACATGGGCTTTATCCGCGATATCGAGCGCATCCTGCGCACCCTGCCAAGCGAGCGCCAGAGCCTGCTCTTCTCGGCCACCTTTAACGACGAGATCAAGGCGCTGGCCGGCGAGCTGCTGCGCGATCCGGTGCTGATCGAGGTCGATCCGGCCAACACCACCGCCGACAAGGTGCGCCAGCGAGTGATCCGGGTCGACCGCGAACGCAAGCGCGAACTGCTCGCCCACCTGATCCAGAGCGAACAGTGGCAACAGGCGCTGATCTTCGCCCGCACCCGCCACATCGCCGACCGGCTGGCCAAGCAGCTCGAGCGCGACGGTCTCGAAGCCACCGCCATCCATGGCGAGAAGAGCCAGGCGGTGCGTAACGCCGCGATGGAGGCATTTCGCCGCGGTGAGCTGCGCATCCTGGTGGCCACCGACATCGCCGCCCGTGGCCTCGACATCGATCAGCTCGAGCACGTCGTTAACTTCGAGCCCCCCCAGAGCCCGGAGGACTATGTGCACCGCATCGGCCGCACCGGCCGTGCCGGCCGCGGCGGTGAGGCCATCTCGCTCATCTGTAGCGAGGAGCTGGGTCAGTTGCAGCAGATTGAACGCTTCCTCGGCGAGTCCCTCGAGACCGAGCAGGTGCCGGGTTTTGAGCCCAGCGGCAAACCGACCCGCCAGACCCTGCCCGGCAGCAAGCCGGTGCAAAACCCGCCCCGCAAGGGCAAAAAACCCGCCGCCAAACCGGCCAAGACGGCCAAACCCGCCGCCACGGCGCGCCGCGATAAAGATGCCGACGAGGTGGGCTTCATGCCGGTACGCCGGCAGGCGCGGGTGCGCATCGAAGAGAGCGACGACTAACAACAGAAACCGCCCCGAGGGGCGGTTTTTTTCTATCGGGGGTGGCGCCGATTCAGCCCACTCGCACCGCCTGGATCAAGGCGCTCATGTCGGGGGCGAACTCGCGCCGGGCGATGGCGCTGCGCACCGCTGCCTCGTCATAGCGCGCCGCCGGATAGAGCACCACGCAGCTCACGTCGCCAGGGGCCAGGAAGTGGCGCTCGCCAAATTCGGTGTAGCGGGTCGCCCCTATGCTCACCAGCAGCTGGCGCGGGTGGCCGGCGCATTGCAACAGGCCGTTGATGTGCTCGGCCGGCCCCTCATCCTCCTGGGTGTTGAGCTTGTCGACCATCCACTCCAGCAGGCGGGTGTGAAAGTAGCTGTAGTCGCTCACCGCGCTGTCGACCCCGTAGGGGATCAGCTCGCCGCCACGCTCCAGATAACAGGCGATGCGATAGCCGTCGAGCGGGCCGCCCGGCACCAGGCCGTCGATGGGGATCAGGTTGGCCGAGAGCCCCTTGCTGCACGGCCCCCAGTTCTTCTTCTCGCTGATCTTGCGCGCATCGGGGCGACGGATGGAGCAGTCGTTATAGGCGCCAAAGGCGGTGGGACGCACCGCCACCACCTTGTTTCCCTCATACTCGAGTTCGCACAATAGGGCCACTTCCGGCTCAATTTGTACCTTCTCATCGCCGCTCACCGCCGCCTCGGGCAGCAGCAGGGTGTCGCTGCCGATGGGAAATACCCCGAGCTGCCCCGCCATACCGGGGACATAGAAGGGAAACAGCGCCTTGGGAGCGAGCTTGTCACGCACCATCACCGCCACAAAATCGGAGGCCTCGCCCGCCTGCTCCAGGTGCCCGGCGAAGTTGCCGGCCACGCCAAGGCCCATGATCCCCTGCCACGTTTGTGCTTGCATCTTTAACTCCACTGCTTTATCGATGTGTCCTGCCGCCAGGGCAGATCCCGCGATTAGAGCACACTCATCCGGTTGAGCCCAGCCGGGCCGGGACAAACTGTGCGGCGCCGCAAATTCCGACCTGACCACCAGAAGATACGCTCATAACTGAGAGCCGGGTTCATGCAGTTGTCATGCTTGCTGTGGCATCATCCCATTGAGCCCACCAGAAGGAGTGACGACTATGCTGCGCTATCAGTTTTTCAAGCAAGGAGAGTGTCTGACCTTCCTCAACCCCGCCTCGCCCAGTTACGAGCGGGAGGCCAAGCAGCTCATCGGCCAGGGATTCGTTGCCCTTGGCACGCCGCTTGAGGCGAGCGATCCGACCGCGGCCTTGCAGCAGGTGCGCCGCGCTTGGTCTGGCGAGGTGCAACACCACACCGTGATGCACCCCCACGCCCTGCTGCTGGCGGCGGCCTGAATCAAGGGCGGGGCCAGAGCCCCCGCCCATCTGCCCCTCGCCAAGCCCGGCGAGCAAGGCTAGAATGCAGCCCTGCCCCCTTGTGGACTGTATTCACGGCCTTGTGCCCCTGCTGGAATTGCGACTGTTATGACCGATCACGACCAGAGCCTCTGCGCCAACGCCATGGCGCTGTTTACCGAACTCGCCTCCGATAACCTGCCCCCCGACGAGATTGCCCGCTTCAACGCCCTCTATAACGAACAGGGGTTGATGGCCGAGGTGGAGCTGGGAGATGACTGGGAGGCCGATGTCGGCTTTGCCGTGAACGAAGCTGACTACGGTGAGGTGTGGATTGGTCTGGTCAACGACGAGCAGGACTTTACCCACCTGTTCGCCCGACTGCTGCTGTCACGCTCGGCCGAGGAGAAGTTCTGCCACATTGAATGGCTGCCGTGACACGGATCACGCCGTTAACCCTGCCCGGCCGGCGCTGGCACTGGCGCCAATTGCCGCGCCTGCTGGTGATCCTGCTGCTGTGGGCACTGCTCGGCTCGCTGCTCTCGGTCGCCCTGCTGCGCTTTATCGATCCGCCCATGTGGAGCTGGCGCCTGCTGCGCGCCATCGCCCCCCCAGCCCCCATCGAGCAGGTGCGCCACCAGTGGGTTGACCTCAACCAGATCTCGCCGGCCCTGCAACTAGCGGTGGTAGCCGCCGAAGATCAGCGCTTTGCCGATCACAGCGGCTTCGATCTCAATGCCATCCAGGCCGCGCTCAGGCACAACGAGCAGGGGCGCAGCGTGCGCGGTGGCAGCACACTCACGCAGCAGACCGCCAAGAATCTGTTCATGTGGAGCGAGCGCAGCTTCCTGCGCAAGGGCGTTGAGGCCTGGTTTACCCTGCTCATCGAGCTGGGCTGGGACAAGGCGCGCATCCTCGAGGTCTACCTCAACATCGTCGAGTTTGGCCCCGGGATCTACGGCGCCGAAGCGGCGGCGCGCCACTACTTCAACAAGCCGGCCGCCCGCCTGAGCAGTTATGAGGCCTCGCTGCTGGCAGCCGCCCTGCCCAACCCGTGGCGCTACCAGGTCAATCCGCCCTCCCCTTACGTGGCCAAGCGTTCGACCTGGATCCGTCGCCAGATGGGTCAGCTCGGTCGCGTCACCCTGGATCGCATCCATCAGGCCCCTTGATCCCCCCGCCCCGCCGCGGCTCAAGGCGGGGCAGGTAGTGCCACCACCACACCTCGCGCCGGCGCCGTAAGCTGCGCCGCTGCCGATAACCCTTCATCTTTTTGTTGTACCCTGCCGATGTCGCTAGGCAACAGGGTGGCCCAGCATCGTGATTGTTGCTAGAGTGGGCCGGTTTGAGGGAGGAGAGCATGATACAGAGAACCCCGGATCAGCTGGTGGAGTGGGCCTATGACCTGTTTCTGGAGGCGGCACCGGATTGCCTCGCCCCAGGCCAGATTGTCGACATCACTCTTGAATTTGAACAGCGCGGTGCCGTCGAGGCCACCCTGCCGGTGGCGGATTGGGCCGAGGAGCTGGGCGAGCCGGTCGATCTGACCGCCTGGGCCGAAGTCTGGATCGGGCTGCTCGATCATCAGGACGAGTTTGAAACCATCTATGCCAAATACCTGCTGCCCCTCGCGCCGGATCAGACGCAAGTCTATGTGCGCTGGTTTCGCAGCGAAGAGTGAGCGTCGTGCAAAAACAAGAGGCCGGTCAATGACCGGCCTCTTGTTTAGGTGGGCGGCGAATCCGCCATGTCTTCCCATCTCTGCTGATCCTCGCCATGGCAGCGGCGACACAGGCAGCCGCTGGCGGTGGCCGCAAACGGCAGTGGCCGG
Source organism: Aeromonas simiae (assembly GCF_000820125.1). Lineage (GTDB taxonomy): Bacteria > Pseudomonadota > Gammaproteobacteria > Enterobacterales > Aeromonadaceae > Aeromonas > Aeromonas simiae. Next base: position 16,546 of record NZ_CDBY01000057.1, read on the forward strand.
GTCTGGCTGCACCAACAGGCGGCAATCCCCTCGCCGGCCGTCACGGCGCAGTAGAGCGGCTCGCCACAGCGCTCACAGCGCTGGGTCGCGTGGCGCCCAGCCAGTTCATCCATGACGCGCACCTGCTCGGCCTCATCCATGGCGCTCCAGCGGCCAATTTCAGCGAGAGTGCGCCCGCAGCTGACACACAGCCCCCCCACGGCGCGGCACGCCCCGGTACAGGGAGAGGGCATTACTCCTGCTCACCCCTGACCAGACGGATCCCTTCTTCCTCGATGGCGATCTTCCCCTGCTTGTAGAGGCCGCCGATGGCCTTCTTGAAGGTGCCCTTGCTCACGCCGAACAGCTGATAGATGAGCTCGGGATCGCTCTTGTCCCCCACGGCCAGCCACCCTTCCTGACGTTCGAGGCGGGCCACTATCTTGCTCGCCGCGTCATCGGCCTTGCCCATGCCAGGCTGGTTCAAGGTGAGATCGAGCTTGCCATCGTCACGCACCAGCTTGACCCACGCCTTGGTCGGACGACCGGTCTGCAAGCGGCCGAAGATCTCGTTTTTAAACAGCATGCCGGGCCAGCGGCCGTTGACCACCACCTTGATGCCGAGCGGGGTGTGATCGCCGGTCTGCACCATCACCTCGTCACCAGCATTGAACGGCGGACGCTCGCTACTGAGGTAGCGATCGATTTTGCTGGTGCCGACCATGCGCCCCTCGTGATCGAGGTAGAGGTAAACCAGATAGGTGCGCCCCACCTGCATCGCCTTGACCTGCTCGCGCTCGGGGACAAACAGATCCTTTTTCATGCCCCAGTCGAGGAAGGCGCCGATCTTGTTGGCGTTGACCACCTTGAGGCCGGCAAACTCGCCCACCATCGCCTTGGGGCGATCGGTGGTGATCACCGGCTCACAGTCGGCGTCGAGATAGAGAAAGACCTCGATGCCCTGCCCCACCTCGGCCCCCGCCGGCAGCTGGCGGCGCGGCAGCAGCAGTTCGCCATACTCTCCTGCCTCCAGCCAGGCGCCCTTGGGCTCCAGCTCGACCACGGACAGGGTGTTCATCTTGCCAATTTCAATCATCTGCATTCACTTCCGGCAACGGACTTGGGGCTGCATCTTACCGCAAAGCCGCCATGGCAGCACCGCCCGCTTGCTGGCTATTTGCGCAAACAGACGCTTAATAGCTGCGAATAACCCTACTTTTGGATAGACTTCGCGCTCTTTCTTGATCCTGAGGAGCTGTCGATGACGCCGTCCGTCCGAACCCGCCACCTAAACGCCTGGCTCGAACAGAGCCCACTCGAGTTCAGCTATCCGGCCCTGCACGGCTTTCTCTGTGCCCGGCTGGTCGGCCCCGAGCAGGCTGACTGGAGCGTGCCGCTGGCCGGACTGTGGCAGGGAGAGTTGGATGAAAAGAGTGCGGCCGCGCTCAAGAGCCTCATCAATGAGCTTGAGGCTCAGGCCGACGAGGCGCAGCTGATCCTGCCAAGCCAGTGCCGCCTGCCCAGCGACGATCCCGAGTCGGTATTCGCCTCGGATCAGCCCCTGAGCCAGTGGAGCCAGGGATTCAGTCTCGGCTTTGCCAACTGGCCGCGGCCGAGCAACCTCAACGATCCGCTCACCATGCAGCGCTTTAGCCTGGCCGCCGAGCTCTGCCTGTTTCGCGATCGCCCCATGGCCGAGATGCTCCACCAGGCGGCGCCCGATGCCCCGGCCCTGCCCGACTTTCTCAAACGCAGCCGCCAAGGCATGAAGGCCGCCCTCAACACCCTGTGCCACCTCGAATCGGCCGAGTTGTCACGGCGCGAGGCAGCCCCTGCGGTCGAGCTGGACGCCGAGCGGGCCAACCGCTGGCAAGGGTGGTTCGATATGGCGGCCCGTTCGCGCCAGAGCAGCGAACGCGAGCAACTGTTTGCCCGCATCGTCGATGATGCCGCGCCGCTGTTTGATGAGGCCTTCTGGCAGGCGCAAGGGGGCTTTGCCTGGAACGAGCCGAGCGCCCGCCCCGTGCTGGCCGCCCGGGCCGGTCTGGCCGATAGCCTGCGCCAACAGGGCAAATTCGCGGCCGCGCGCGACGAATATCTGGCTCTGCTTACACTGTGCCAGGACGACCCCATGGGGTGCCGCTATCCGCTCTCCAGCCTCTATGCCCTGACCGGAGAGTGGCACGCCCTCAATGAGCTGCTCTCCCGCTTCGATGAGGCCTCGGGTTGGGTACAGTTCAACCGGGTGCTGCTGATCTATGTGCGCGATGGCGCTGACGCGGCGGCCCCCCTGTTGACACAGGCGGTCGCAGCCAATCCCCACATCAAGGCCTGCCTGCTGGGTAGCCGCAAGTTGCCTAAGTTCGAGCCGGAAGGGTTCAATGCCGGCAGCCGCGACGAGGCCGCCGCTTACGCCATGGCGACCCGCGATGCCTGGCTGCGTGCCGGCGCCCTACCCTGGCTGCGTCAGCGGTAGCACCAGAAGCGTGGAGCCGCATTGATAAATGGCGTATCATGCTCCCGTATCAGCAGAAACTGCCCTCTTGGGGGCAGTTTTGAGAATGCAGGAGACGTTATGCACAAACCTATCGGCCTGCTCCAATACTATCCTCCCTACCAGCTGGTTCACGCCGCTGAGATGGTGCGAGAGACTTTCGAGCAATTTTACCAACAGCGCTACCAGCTGACCGTTCCCCAATGGCGCCTCATGATGGTGCTGGGTGCCCAGTATCCCATCAGCCAAAAAGAGCTGGTCGAAGCCAGCGGCATGGACAAGGTGCGCATCTCACGCGAGATCCACCGCCTCGGCGAGAAAGGGATCGTCAGCACCGAGAGCCATGCCCAGGACAAGCGGATTAATCTGGTCTCGCTCACCCCTGCCGGCCTCAAGCTGTTCCAACAGCTCAAGCACGATATCGCCAGCTGGGAGACCACCCTGAGCCAACACCTGCCCGACGAGGCGCGCCTGCAGATCAACCAGCAGCTGCGCGAGCTTGGCGAGGCGATCGGCAAGCTGCACATCCTCAGCCAGGAGTAAGCCATGGGCCTTGAACGCTTCGCCACCATGGACGTCAACATGCTGCTGAGCTTGGTCAACATGCAGCTGCGCGATAACTACCGCGATCTCGACGATCTGGTGCGCGCCCACGATATCGACCGCGCCGCCCTAGAGGCACGCCTGGCCGAAGGGGGCTTTCACTACCAAAGTGAGCAGCGCCAGTTTCGCTAAAACGGCGCGTAACAGGCAAACGCAGAAGGGCCGGCATATTGCCGGCCCTTCTTGTTATCGCGTATTGGCTCAGGCGACCAGTTCGGCCATCTGGGCGCGGGCAGCTTCCAGCCCCTTGGCTACCGCATCCGGCCCCATGCCCATGCCTTCGGCATAGACAAAGTCGACGTCGGTGATGCCGATGAAGCCGAGGAACAGCTGCATGTAGGGGGTCACCAGATCGCTCGGCTGACCCTGGTGGATACCGCCACGCGGGCTGACGACCACGGCGTGCACGCCCTCAACCAGACCGACCGGACCGGTCTCGGTGTAGGTGAAGGTCACCCCGGCACGGGCCACCAGATCGATCCAGTTCTTGAGCTGGGTCGGGATGTTGAAGTTGTACATGGGCGCAGCGATCACCACCAGATCGCTGGCTTTGAGCTCAGCAATCAGCTCGTCGGAGAGGGCGACCACGCTCTTGGCACGCTCGCTCAGATTGTCACCACCGCGCAGGGCACCGGCCAGCTCGCCATCCAGTACCGGCAGGTTGAGGGAGGCCAGCTCACGCACACTGATCTGATCGTCGTGGCCCTTGCTCTTGCGCTCGGCCAGGAAGCTGTCGATCAGGCCGTTGGACTGGGAGTAGCTGCCCAGGATGCTGGATTTGAGTACGAGTACCTTGCTCATGGTGTTTTCCTCTGATGTTAAAGCGGTCTGTCTGAACCGATGGGCACACTTTACCCATCCCTCGCACACCATCACAGCGAAAAAGTTGCCTCAATTCATTCAAAATATTTGAACAGACTTTCCTGGCTGATTTTCCTGCACTAGCAACCTCTTTATCCCACTGCGGCTTGGCATGACAAACGATTGCGGATATTATTTGTCGCACTTTTTTGACAGCTGTCCCCCATACCGCACATGCACAGGCACGCCCCCCTCGCCGGTGCAGTCTGGATGATGGTCGCCGGTCTTTGCTTCGCCGCCGTCAACAGTCTGAGCCAGTACGTCAGCTTCGCGCTGGGCTTCCCCTCGACCCAGGCCGCCTTCCACCACTACCTCGTTGCCCGCGCCGACAGCGTGGCCGAAGCGTCGTTCGTGCCACCGTTTGAGGTTGCCAAGCTGCCGCTCAACCTGGCCGCCGACGGGCTGGGGTTTGGCTGGGCTCCGCCGGGCCACCTGTGGCTTGCTGCCGCCATCATCATCTGCGCCGTAACGCGACTGACCCACCTTGAGCCGCGTCAGCGCCCGATCCTGAGGCACGCCCTGCGTGCCTCTTTGTTTATTGCCGCCACTAGATGTAAGGAGTGAGATCATGCTGGGAACCGCAACCCGCCCCTCTGCCACCCGTGCCCTGCTGCTGGGCTCAGGCGAACTGGGCAAGGAGGTCGCCATCGAGCTGCAACGTCTCGGCGTTGAAGTGATGGCCGCCGATCGTTACGAAGGGGCCCCCGCCATGCAGGTGGCGCACCATGCCTGTACCCTCGACATGCTCGATGGTGCCGCCCTGCGCCAACTGGTCGAGACCTTCCGCCCCCACCTCATCATTCCCGAGATCGAGGCCATCGCCACCGAGACCCTGCGCGCGCTGGAGCAGGAGGGCCACCGTGTGGTGCCCACCGCCCGCGCCACCCAGCTCACCATGAACCGCGAAGGCATTCGCCGCCTCGCCGCCGAAGAGCTGGCCCTGCCCACCTCCCCTTATCGCTTCGCCGACGATGAAGCGGCCTTTCGCGCCGCCGTGGCCGAGGTGGGGATGCCGTGCGTGGTCAAGCCGGTGATGAGCTCCTCGGGCAAGGGGCAGAGCGTGGTGAAAAGCGAGGCCGATGTCGCCCACGCCTGGCAGTATGCCCAGGAGGGGGGCCGCGCCGGCCGTGGCAAGGTGATCGTCGAAGGGTTCGTCGACTTTGACTACGAGATCACCCTGCTCACCGTGAGCGCCGTCGACGGCATCCACTTCTGCGACCCCATCGGCCATCGCCAGGAGGATGGGGACTATCGCGAATCCTGGCAGCCCCAGGTGATGAGCGACGCGGCGCTACGCCGCTCCCAGGAGGTGGCCGGTAAAGTGGTGGCCGCCCTCGGCGGTCACGGCCTGTTCGGCGTCGAGCTGTTCGTGAAGGGGGATGAGGTGTGGTTCAGCGAGGTCTCCCCGCGCCCCCATGACACCGGCATGGTGACCCTCATCTCCCAGGATCTCTCCGAGTTTGCCCTGCACGTGCGCGCCATCCTCGGCCTTCCCATCGGGCGCATCACCCAGTACGGGCCGAGCGCCTCGGCGGTGGTGCTGCGCGATGGCGACAGCAGCGACATCCGCTTTGCCGGCCTGGCCGAGGCGCTAGCCCCGGTGCCCGGCGCCCAGCTGCGCCTGTTCGGCAAGCCGGAGATCCACGGTCGCCGCCGTCTTGGGGTGGCGCTGGCGCGTGGCCGCGACACCGATGAGGCGGTCAGCTTGGCCAAACAGGTGGCCGATCGCGTCGAGGTGAGCGCCTGATCGGCGTATGATGGCGTAAAGCGGGGGCACCAGTGCCCCCGCCACTTTTCATGGCGCACCTGACACCAACCGAGGGGGAGAGAAACATGCTCAAGGCCGTGATTTTCGATATGGATGGGGTACTGCTCGACTCTGAGCCCTTCTGGGCACGGGCCCAGATGCAGGTCTTCGGCGCACTGGGGCGCCCCATGAGTCAGGCCGACTGCGATGCCACCATGGGGATCCGCATCGATCAGCTGGTGGCGCTACGCTACCCGGAGCTGGTCAACCCGCCGAGCCAGGAGGAGGTGGTCAACCGCATCGTGGCCGAGGTCAACCGCCTCATCCGCAGCGAAGGCACCCCGAAGGAGGGGCTGGATCACGCCATGGCGCTGATCCGTGATCAGGGGTTGACCATCGGTCTTGCGACCAGCTCTCCCATGGCCATGGTGCACAACGTGCTGGAGACCCTCGGCATCGCCCACCACTTCGCGGCGCTGCACTCGGCCGAGGTGGAGCGCTTTGGCAAGCCTCACCCGGATGTCTACCTCCATGCGGCCGAGAAGCTAGGGGTCGCCCCCGAGGCGTGCCTGGCCATCGAAGACAGCTTCAACGGCCTGCTGGCCGCCAAGGCGGCGCGCATGCAGGCGCTGATCATCCCAGATCCGGCCCTGCGCGGTGATCCGCGTCTGGCCATTGCCGATCTTAAGCTCGATTCGCTAGCCCAGCTGGAAGCGGCGCATCTTCGCCGATAAAGGTGCGGTCACTCCCAGTTTCTCATGCCGCGCCAGACTAGACTGAAGGAAAGCAAGAGACGCCCCACAGGGCCGGGAGGAGATCATGATCACCTACACCAGCAAGCGCATCGTCTGCCCCCACTGCGGCCACCACACGCTGGTGGAGCTGGATGCCAGCCAGGGGGATCAGGAGTTCTATGAAGATTGCATGGCCTGCTGCAACCCCATCCACCTGCGTCTGCACCGGGATGAAGCGCGCGACTGCCTGCAACTGTTTGTCGATTCGGACGACGAGCAGATCTTCTAACGCAAACGGGGCCCAGTGGCCCCGCTTTTTCTCCGCCTACGCCCCGCGCTGGCACCAGCCTCAGCGCTCTTGCCAAGCCTCCAGCCCCGCAGCGCTCATACTCGGTACAAATTCGAGCACCTCATGATCCGCCACGCCGGCCAGCCGGAAGGGATCGCTTGCCAGCACCAGCTCTAGCGCCTCACGGGTGAGGCCATGGGCCAGGATCACGCCCCCTGTGCGCGGTACCCGGCGACCGGAGGCGAGAAAGTGGCCCGCCGCATAGTGCGCCTTGAGCCACTCAACATGAGCGGGGATCAGCGCATCTATCTCAGTGAGCGCTCGTACATAGGTCAATGTGACAACAAACACGGCACTCCCTCCTGGGGTCGGAAACCCCATATGGTGTCATGGCCCGGCTAACAGGCTTATTGCCGGGCTGCCAGCACCCGCTCCACCGTATCGACGATGGCCTGGGTCTGGGGATCGATCTCGATGTTGGCCTGCCAGCCGACGCGTACCCAGCCAAGGTTGGTGCGGGCCAGGGTCTCGGGGATGAGGTTGACGCAAAAGCGTGTCCCCTCCACCTCGCCGATGGTGAGGCTGGCCCCGTCGATGCCGATGTACCCTTTGGTCAGCACGTAACGCATCAGCTCGGGGGCCAGTTCAAACCACACCTGACGGTTGTTGGGGCTGTCGCGCACCTCGCACACCCGCGCCGTGGCCATGATGTGGCCGGACATGGCATGGCCGCCAATCTCGTCGCCAAAGCGCGCCGCCCGCTCCACGTTGACCCGATCGCCCACCTGAAGCGCGCCGAGGTGAGTCAGGCGCAGCGTCTCGCGCATCAGATCAAAGCTCACCGCCTCCCCCTCGATGCGGGTCACGGTCAGGCAGCAGCCGTTGTGGGCCACCGAGGCCCCGATTTGCAACCCCGCACCCCAGGCCGGGCTCGGCATGCGGATCACATGGGTGCGAAACGCCTCTTTCTCATCGATGGCCAGGATCTCGGCCACCCCTTGGACAATGCCTGTAAACATAAGGACTCCTTATCTGGAACTTCGCAAGGGTACCCCCCTGCGGCAATCCGGGGCAAGGGGTGGGCAAGGGAGCGGCAAATCGCTATAGTCGCGCCATTCGTCATCTCAAGGAGATCTGCCATGACCGTTTATGAATGTTGCGAAGCCGTGCGTGCCGCCTACAGCCAGATTGGCTCGGGGGATGTGGGCTATGTGCCCAAGGCGATCGCCGCCGCGGTGCGGGCCCTCAATGCCGTTGCCAGCGACGAGCGGGTGCCGGCTGAGCTGCGCGAGCAGGCCGCCTTTGCCGCCGCCAACCTGCTGATCAGCGATCACCAGGACGCATAAGTTTTCTTTCGGGTCCCGGATCGTTACACTGGGACCCGCAACATCGGCCATCCTCTCCCCTGGCCCCCGATCCCGCTCTTTACTCCTGTTTTTGCTCTATCCGACCCACTGGAGGTATCAGTGCAGTCCTATTGGTCCGAGGCCCGTAATCTGGTGCGCCTCGCCGCCCCTATCCTGGTCGCGCAAGTCGCCCAGGTGGCCATGAGTTTTGTCGATACCGTGATGGCCGGCCAGGTCAGTGCCCTCGATCTGGCCGCCGTGTCGGTCGCCTCGAGCTTCTGGCTGCCGATCATCTTGCTGGTACAAGGGGTGATCATGGCGCTCACGCCCATCATTTCCCAGCTCAGCGGCGCCCGCAAACACGATCAGATCCGCCCTGCCGTACACCAGGGATTCTGGCTAGCGCTGCTGGTGATCCCACTGGCCATGTTGGCGCTCTATGTCAGCCCCAAGGCGCTGGTGCTGATGGAGGTGGAGCCGGCACTGGCGGCCAAGACCGCCGCGTTTTTGCACGCCATCATGTGGGGATTGCCCGCCTTTACTCTGTTTCAGGTGCTGCGCAACTTCAGTGAAGGGCTCTCCCACACCATTCCCACCATGGTGATCGGCTTCGTCGGCTTGGCAGTCAATATCCCGGCCAACTGGATCTTCATCCACGGCCTGTTCGGCATGCCGAAACTAGGCGGCGTTGGCTGCGGCGTGGCCACCGCCATCGTGCTGTGGGCCATGCTGCTGGCGATGATCTGCTATCTCTACTTCTCCCGGCTGTTCAAGGAGTACGCCCTGTTCAGCCAGTTGGCCCGCCCCAACGGCAGCCGCATCTGGCGCATTTTTCGCCTGGGCTTTCCCATCGCCATGGCCATTTTTTGTGAGGTGACCCTGTTTACCGTGGTGGCGCTGCTGCTGGCCCCACTCGGGGCCGAGACAGTCGCCAGCCACCAGGTGGCGCTCAACTTCTCCAGCCTGGTGTTCATGCTGCCCCTCTCCATCGGGGTGGCCGTCACCATCCGCGTCGGTCACAACATCGGCGAGGGCGACCCGGCGCAGGCCAAACGGGCGGCCCGTACCGGCCTAGTGCTTGGCCTGACGGCCGCGGCCACCACCGCCCTGCTGACGGCGCTGCTGCGCCACCAGATTGCCGACGTGTACAGCGATGACCCCCTGGTGCTCACCCTCGCCGCCAGCCTGCTGCTGCTGGCCGCTGTCTATCAGCTCTCCGACTCGGTGCAGGTGATCGCCGCCGCCGCCCTGCGCGGCTACAAGGACACCCAAGCCATCTTCTACATCACCCTGGTGGCGTATTGGGGCATGGGGCTGCCGGCCGGGGTGCTGCTCGGCATGACGGATGTGGTGGTGCCCCGCATGGGGCCACAAGGTTTCTGGATTGGTTTCATCGTCGGGCTGACCGCTGCCGCCCTGATGCTGAGCCTGCGCCTCAAGCTGATCTACGGGCGTTTTGCCCGCCCCTGAACGCAAGCGGCCCCCCGGGGCCGTTTTTCATTCCCCACGCCCGTAAAATCAACAGGCTGCGCAAGAACTCGGCAAACAGTCAAGGAACGCGAGGGGGATTGTTGACAGCCTGTGGGGGCATGGGTAGTATGCCGCCTCGTCAGCGATGACGAAGCGTGGGTTTATAGCTCAGTTGGTTAGAGCACTACCTTGACATGGTAGGGGTCGTTGGTTCGAGTCCAATTAAACCCACCACGATTTCATATGATGCGCTCTTAGCTCAGTTGGTTAGAGCACCACCTTGACATGGTGGGGGTCGGTGGTTCGAGTCCACTAGAGCGCACCATCACATTTTGCGTCCTTAGCTCAGTTGGTTAGAGCACCACCTTGACATGGTGGGGGTCGGTGGTTCGAGTCCACTAGGACGCACCAGATTGCGGGTTTATAGCTCAGTTGGTTAGAGCACTACCTTGACATGGTAGGGGTCGTTGGTTCGAGTCCAATTAAACCCACCACAATCTGCGCTCTTAGCTCAGTTGGTTAGAGCACCACCTTGACATGGTGGGGGTCGGTGGTTCGAGTCCACTAGAGCGCACCATCATTCGCGAAAGCCCGCTCCTCGAGCGGGCTTTTTGCATTCATCCGGCGCCATGCCGTCATTTATTCATGACACGTACAGCTCGCTGGGCAATAATCCCCATCATGGGTTGCGATCCGTCCGGCACAACCCCATGTTAGGAACATGCCGCGGGCTGTTTCCCTCCCGCGTCCCATTTATCAAGAGGATCAACCAGATGGAAACCCGTTCTGTCTTTACCGGTGTGCAGAGCACCGCTCGCGACACCAACAAGGTGCTGCGTAACACCTACCTGCTGCTCTCCCTCACCCTGGGCTTCTCCGCCCTGGTGGCTGGTGTTGCCGCCACGCTGGCGCTGCCGGCGCCCCATTGGGCTGTGTTCCTCCTCGGCGCCTATGGTCTGATGTTCCTGACCGAGAAGAACCGCAACAACAGCATGGGGCTGGTGTTCACCTTCCTGTTCACCGGTTTCATGGGCTACACCCTCGGCCCCATCATCAACCTGTTCATGAACAACGGCGGCGGCGACATCGTCCTGACCGCCATCGGCGGTACCGCCCTCACCTTCTTCGGCCTGTCGGCGTATGCCCTGACCACCAAGCGCGACCTCTCCTTCATCGGCGGCATGCTGTTTGTTGGCTTCTGGGTGCTGCTGGTGGCCATGGTCGCCAACATCTTCTTGCAGATGCCGGCCCTGCACCTGGCGCTGTCGGCCATGTTCATGCTCTTCTCCTCTGGCGCCATCCTGCTGACCACCCAGCAGATCGTGCGTGGCGGTGAGACCAACTACATCTCGGCCACCGTGACCCTCTATATCTCCATCTACAACATCTTCGTGAGCCTGCTCAGCCTACTGGGCGGCAACCGTAACTGATCGTCCATGACGAATGAATGCAAACCCCGCCACGGCGGGGTTTTTTATCCCTTCTGATTTGGATCAGTCGGCTGGACACGCGTTTGCGTTACCATCACTATCCACTGATTCGTTCCGGACCCTGTTGTCATCCATGCCTACCGACTTTCTCGGCCAACTGCGCCGCTTTCTCACCGACAGCCACGTCTACTTCGCCCTCAAGGTGCTGATCGCCATCCTCGGCATTCTCGGCTTCTCACTGGTCACGGGGGATCTCAAGATCGCCGTGCTGCTCTCTCTCGGTGTGGTGGCCGGTGCCATCGCCGAAACCGACGACCACCTGTGGGGGCGTATCAAGAACCTCACCATGACACTCGGCTGCTTCCTGTTTGCCAGCTTCTCGGTGCAATTTCTCTTCCCCTGGCCCTGGCTGTTTGCCCTCGGGCTGGCCAGCTCGAGCTTCCTGTTCGTCATGGTGGGGGCGCTGGGCCAGCGCTACGCCACCATCAGCTTTGGCTCGCTGCTGATCGCCATCTACACCATGTTGGGTGCCGCCAACGCGCCCAACCTCTATTACCAGCCGCTGCTGCTGTGTGCCGGCGCCCTCTGGTACGGCGTGGTCTCCCTGCTCTGGCTTTGGCTGCTGCCCTACAAGACCCTGCACGAGCAGCTGGCCCAGGGCTACTTCGCCCTCAGCCGCTACCTGCTGGAAAAATCCCGCTTCTTCCCCGCCGACGAGCACGGCTCCCAGGCGATCCGTCACAACCTGGCGCTGCTCAACATCGAGGTGGTGCAGGCGATGAACCTCGCCAAGGCGAGCCTCAACAGCCGCCTCGGCCAGCATCGCTCCCCCGAGCTGGCGCGCCTGCTGCAACTCTATCTGCTGGCCCAGGAGATCCACGAGCGAGCCACCTCGAGTCACTACCCCTACAGCCAGCTCGAGCAAGATCTGAAACAGGGCATAGTGCTGGAAGGGTTCCAGGAGGTGCTGCTGCAACTGTCTGAGGCATGCCAGCGCCTCGGTTACAGCATTCTGGTGCACAAGCCTTATCAACATTCGCGCCGCAGCCACTGGACCTTGGAGGCGCTCGGTGACCAGCTCGAGTTTACCCATCTCAAGCAGCACTACCCGAACAGTCTACTCACCCCGATGAAGTTCCTGCGCCGCAATCTGGCCAGCATCAACGCCCTGCTCGAAAGCGCCGCCAACCTGCCGGAGCCGCAAGGAGAGCTGCCTGCGCTGGCCCGAGCACCGCGCATCAGCTGGCAGGTGCTGCGCCAGCACCTCTCGCTCGACTCCATGCTGCTGCGCCACGCCATCCGTATCTCGCTCGGGCTGGTGATGGGGTACGGCATCTTGCAAGCCTTCTCCCTCGACAAGGGGTACTGGATCTTGCTGACCGTGCTGTTTGTCTGCCAACCGAGCTACAGCGCCACCCGTCGCCGTCTGGTGCAGCGGATGCTCGGCACCTTCATCGGGATCCTGCTCGGGGTGCCGGTGCTGCTGCTCTTTCCCGACCTGCAATCCCAGCTGGTGGTCATGGGGCTGGCCGCCTTCCTCTTCTTTACCCAGGTGCGCCTCAACTACAGCGCGGCGGTTTGCTTTATCACCCTCTACGTGCTGATGGCCTTCAACCTGCTCGATAACATAGGGCTGGCCATCGTCGCCCCGCGCCTGCTCGATACCACGGTCGGCTGTCTGCTCTCTTATGCCCTGGTGGCCTGGCTCTGGCCCGACTGGCAATACAAGCGCCTGCCCGCCCTCATCGCCCGCTCCCTCTCGGCCAACGCCGGCTATCTCGACAAGGTGCTCTCGGCCCTGCATCAGGGGCGCAGCGAGTCGCTCGACTACCGGTTAGCGCGCAAGCAGGCCCACCAGGCCGACAGCGAGCTGGCACTGGCCTGGCAAAGCATGCTGGTCGAGCCGCCCAAACACCGCCACTTTCTCGAACTCTGCTTCTCGCTCACTTGGCACAACCATGCCCTGCTCTCCTATATCTCGGCACTGGGGGCACACCGCGATACCCTGGAGGCGATCGAGGGGCTGGCAGAGATCAACGGCTACCTGATGCAGACCCTCGACAGCGCGGCGCTGCAGATCACCGGGCAGCAGGCCGATCAGCCGATTGGGCACTGCCCGGTGCTGAGCCCGGATCAGAGCGAAGAGCACCTGATGCTGGCCCAGCAGCTCAACCTCATCAGCCGCCAGGCCGAGGAGCTGCTGGCGTTGGCCCGCCAGACCCGGTTGCTCACCCAAGGGTGAGGCGCTACCATGCCCGCCTCTTTACAGGAGTCATCCATGGCAGAACTGATCTTCAACGGTCGCACCATCGCTACCGATCCCCAGGGGTATCTGTGCGACATCAATGAGTGGAGCGAGGCGCTGGCCCTGCTGCTGGCCGAGCAGGAGGGGATCGTGATGGAGGAGCCCCACTGGGAGGTGGTGCGTTTCGTGCGCGCTTTCTATCTGGAGTTCAACACCTCCCCCGCCATCCGCGCCCTGGTCAAGGCGATGGAGAAGCACTACGGCCCCGAGAAGGGCAACAGTCGCTATCTCTACAAGCTCTTTCCTAAAGGGCCCGCCAAGCAGGCGACCAAGATTGGCGGCCTGCCCAAGCCCGTCAAATGCATCTAAAAAAATACCGCGCCAAGGCGCGGTATTTTTTATTCGGTGGGTGACCCCTTTCTCAGGGGTTATAGGCCACCACAGAGCCGCTCAGCGCGGTCAGCTGGTTAAGGCGCGGCAGCATGCCCTGCAACTTGTCGCGCGACACATCGGGGCCCACCACGACACGGTTGAGCTCGCCCTGGCGCGGGGTGCGCGGCACGCTGTGAGCCGGATAACCGGCGGCGCGCAGCTTGGCGACGATGCTATTGACGCTGTCGACGTTCTTGAACGCCCCCAGCTGGATGATCCAAGAGCCCTGTGACGCCGTGGCCGCCGGCTTCGGCTTATCCAGCGTGGACATCAGATCCCCCAGCGGATCCCCAGAGCTGGCCCGCTTCGGCGCCTCGGTCGCCTTTGGCTTGGGCGGCTCTACCGGCTTGGGCTTGGATTCTGCGATCTGTACCGGTTTAGGCTTGGGATCGGGTTTCTTCTCCACCGGCTTGGTCTGGGTCACCGTCTGTGGCTTGCTCGGTGCGGCCGGCTGATGGTTGGGCGCCGGTTGGGGTTTGCTCTCGGGCTGCTGCACCGTGACAGGGCCGGAGATGGGTTCAACCTGCCACTGCTGGTGCGCCTGCTCATCGACCTGAGCGCTCTCGAAAGCCGGCTGCTGGGCCGCCGAGGCCTGCGCCTGGCTGGCCTCATGGGCCGCCTGCAACTCGCTCGCCCCCGATACTTGCAGCGCCGGCTTGGCCGGCTCCAGCTCGGGGCGCAGCGGGATCTTGGCAAAAGACTCCTCTTCGACCTCCTGCTGCTTGTTACCGTCGAGCAGATCCGGCAGGAAGATCACCACCAGGGCCACCAGGATAACGGTGCCCACCAAACGATTCTGAAATTGCGAGGCCACTATGACTCCTCTTGCTCGTGCCCGGCCAATACGTCCGCGACAGTATAAAACGAGCCAAAAACGATAACCATATCAAGGGGCTCGGAACGAGAGAGCGCCGCCATATAGGCCTGCATCACGCTCTCATGGCAGAGGCCAGCCTCCCCCAGCGCCCCGAGCAGTTGCTCGGCGCTGGCACCGCGCGGCCCACCCAGGGTGGCCAGGTGCCACTCCCCGATCAACCCCTTGAGTTCAGCCAGCGAGCCAGCCATGTCCTTGTCTTTGAGCATGCCGACCACGGCGCGACGAACCCCGGCGCATGGCAGCTCGCGCAGGCGCTGCGCCAGATACGCCGCCGAATGGGGGTTGTGGGCCACATCCACATACACGGTAGGGTGCTCCTGCAACAGTTGCAGGCGACCCGCCAGCCTCGCCTGGGCCAGGCCCCGGCGAAGTGCGGACACCTCGAGAGGCAGGCCGAGGGATTCCAGCGCCGCCAGCACGGTCACCGCATTCATCAGCGGCAGGGCCGGCTTGGGCAAGTCGGCGTAGTGGTGGATGCCGTGGTAATCCCAGCCGTGCTCCCCCACCTCAGCGCGAAAATCACGCCCCACCTGGCGCAGCCTAGCCCCGATCCGCTCGGCCTCGCTGGCGATGGTGGCCGGCGGCACGGGTTCGCCGCTGATGGCCGGCTTGCCAGCGCGGAAGATCCCGGCCTTCTCCACCGCCACCTGCTCGCGGGTGTCGCCGAGCCAGTCGCAGTGATCGAGGGCGATCGAGGTGATCATCGCCACGTCGGACTCCACCACGTTGGTGGCATCAAGGCGGCCACCGAGCCCCACCTCGAGCAACAGCACATCGATGCCGGCACGGGCGAAGATCCACAGCGCCGCCAGGGTGGCGAACTCGAAGAAGGTGAGCGAGATGTCGCCGCGCGCCGCCTCCACCGCGGTGAAGGCCTCACAGTGCAGCGCCTCGGCCAGTTCGGCCCCATCGACTCTCACCCGCTCGGTGAAACGCAGCAGGTGGGGTGAGGAGTAGACACCGACCCGGTAGCCGTGCTCTTGCAGCACGCTGGCGGCCATGGCGCAGGAGGAGCCCTTGCCATTGGTGCCCCCCACGGTCACCACCTTGCACGGCAGGGTGGTGACCCCGAGCCGGCGGGCCACCTCGCCGACACGGGCCAGGCCCATGTCGATGTTGGCCGGGTGGATGGCCTCCAAATAAGAAAGCCAGTCGACCAGCGACCGGCTTTGATCCAACGATGAAGAAGTCATGCTTACTCGGCGTCGACAGTGGTGTTCATCAGTTTGGCCATCAGGCCCGCCAGACGATCGCGCATCTCGCGGCGATCGATGATGAGATCGATGGCGCCCTTCTCGAGCAAGAACTCGGAGCGCTGGAACCCTTCCGGCAGCTTCTCGCGCACCGTCTGCTCGATGACGCGCGGACCGGCAAAACCGATCAGGGCCTTGGGCTCACCCACGTTGATGTCACCCAGCATGGCGAGGCTGGCAGAGACGCCGCCCATGGTCGGGTCCGTCAGCACGGAGATAAACGGCAATCCGGCCTTGGAGAGGCGATCGAGCGCCGCACTGGTCTTGGCCATCTGCATCAGGGAGAACAGCGCCTCCTGCATGCGGGCCCCGCCCGAGGCGGAGAAGCAGATCAGGCCGCGCCCCTCTTTGAGGCACTCGTCGACGGCACGCACGAAGCGGGCGCCGACCACGGAGGACATGGAGCCGCCGATGAAGGCAAACTCAAAGGCGCATGCCACCACGGGCACCCCCTTGAGGGTCCCCTTCATGACCACCAGGGCGTCTTTCTCACCGGTGCTCTTCTGGGCAGCAGCAAGGCGCTCCTTGTAACGCTTGGAGTCCTTGAACTTCAGAACATCCTGCGGCTCCAACTCGGCGGCCACTTCGACGCGACCCTCCTCGTCGAGGAACTGCTCCAGGCGATCCCGCGCGCTGATGCGCATGTGGTGATCACACTTGGGACATACTTCCAGGTTGCGCTCCAGCTCAGCCCGGTAAAGCACCTGCTCGCAAGCACTGCACTTGGTCCACACCCCTTCCGGAATGTTGTGACGACGCGGTGTGGTGATCTTGCTCTTGGGAAGAATCTTCTCAAGCCAGCTCATGGAATTCCTTAATGCTTTTTCTGCTTGAAAACACGACAGCACCGTGAGGATTCAATCACTTGCCGATGCTGCGGGGATATGTGGCCTGCCATTAAAGCACACTTTCTCGGGGGTAGTTACAAAAAACTGGTCGTACCCGGGGCCGAATCCGGCAACCACAGGGGGCCCAGCGGCACGCCCGGTAGCGCGAATTCATCGGGGTAGTCGACACCGACCAGGTAGAGGCCGCCCGCCTTGGCGGTGGGGCCCGCCACATTGCGATCGCGCGCCGCCAGCACCTCGGCTACCCACTCCACCGGCTTTTCGCCCTTCCCCACCTCAAGCAGGGTGCCGGTGATGTTGCGTACCATGTGGTGCAAGAAGGCGTTGGCTTTAATGTCGAGCACGATATAGGGGCCGGAGCGGCTGACGCACAAGTGCGTCACATTACGCCACGGGGTGTTGGACTGGCAGCTGATGGCGCGAAACGAGCTGAAATCCTGCTCACCGATGAGGCACTGTCCCGCCGCGTGCATCAACTCGGCGTCGAGGTGGTCGTGATAGTGGCTCACCCCGCAGCCGAGGATCGCCGGGCGGTAGTTGTGGTTGTAGATGACGTAGCGATAGCGGCGGGCCGTGGCGCTGAAACGGGCGTGGAAATCGTCCGGCACCTCCTTGAACCAGCGAACCGCGATGTCACCCGGCAGATTGGAGTTGAGGCCGAGGGTCCAGGCCGACTCCTTGCGGGCGGCATCGGTGTCAAAGTGGATCACCTGACCGGTGGCATGCACACCGGCATCGGTGCGTCCGGCACACTGGATCTCGACCGGATGATTGGCGATCTTGCCAAGGGCCCGCTCCAGCTCGGCCTGTACGCTGATCACTTCCCGTTGACGCTGCCAGCCAAAATAGCGGCTGCCGTCATATTCGATTCCGAGGGCTATACGCATGGGACACCTGAGACAATGAAAACGCGGCGAATTATACGCAAACAGGGGGCAAAAAGAAGGGCGGCCATCCGGCCGCCCTGCATCACATCAGGCATCTGATCGGGATCAGGCCAGTCGCTTGAGGAGCTTCTCCGCCTCGGCACGCTGACTGTCGGAGCCCTGCGCCGCCGCCTCTTCCAGCAGCTCGCGAGCGCTCTCCTTGTCATCGATCTCGAGATAGGCGCGGGCCAGATCCAGCTTGGCACCCACGCCACCATCGTCGGCATCGACATCAAAGCCAGTGCTCTCTGGCAGCACTTCAGGGAAGCCATCCAGGCCCACATCGAGCGACACATTCTGATAGGGCTCGTCAGAGCTGGCGCCGTGACCGGCGTCAGCCAGCAGAGCGTCAATCTCGACGTACTGCTCCTGCTGGGCGACCTCACGCTCTGGCAGCGGGGCCGCCTCGGACTCGCGGAAGGCCTCGGCAAAATCGAGCGCCAGCTCATCGTCTTGGCTGACATCGGGAGCGGCCTCATCACTCGCGGCCTGCTGCGGCGCTTCGGCCTCGGCCTGCACCTTGTCGAGCTCGGCATCGAGCTGGCTGAGATCAAACACCTCTTCGGCCAGCTCGGACGAGAGCGGCGCTGCGCTGGCGGTAAAGGGCGACGACTCGGGCTCATCAACCGCCTGCGGCTCGGGCACCAGATCCGGGTCCCGGCTGGGCGTCAGCTCCACCGCCGCGTCAGGTTCACTTTCGTCATGGAACACCAGATCGGGTTGCGCCTGCAGCGCAGAGAGCTCGGGCTCGGCCGGCTCGCGGTGCGGCGGCTCCGGCACCAGAGGCGCCACACCGGGTGCCAGCAGATCATCAAACTCATGGGAGTCTTGATCATCGAAGAAGGCGGCCGTCGATTCGGACAGGCTCTTCTCCTGCTCCTCCAGCTCGCGACGAGCACGGGCACGCAACCAGAGAGTGACCAGCGCCAGAACCAGAAGCACCGGCAGCAAGATGATCATGGCCAGATTAAGCGGGGATGAAAGCAGCTCCACCAGCCAGTTCTTTTCCGTTGCAGCCGGTACGGCGGCAGGGGTCTGCCCTTGCAGCTTGCCCTTGAGCTCGCCGATCTCTTTTTGCAACGCTGCCTGATCCACCAGCTGCGCCTTGAGGGTCTCCAGCTCCTGCGTCTGGGACTCCACCCGCAGCTTGAGGCGGTGATTGGTCTCACTCACCTGGGCCAGCTGATTGGTGGTGTCATCGAGCGCCAGCTTCATCTCGGTGGCGTTACCCGGCAGATCGGTCGCCGTCTGCGGCGGCAAGGGGGCAGGAGCCACTACGGCACTGCTGACGGCTGGCGCCAGCGCGACGGCGCTGGAGACGGCGGCAGAGGTGCTGGCCAGCGCCGCCGAAGGGGCGGCCTCGGTCTTGACCGGAGCAGCAGGTGGCAGCGCAGCACGGCTCGCGGAGGGGGCCTTGGCCTGCTCCTTCGTGGGCAGCGGTGCCGCGTCATTGCGGGGAGCCGACTTGGGCTGACTGGCCACCTTGGGATGCACCGTCAGGTTACGCACCTCTCCCAGCTCTCGGTTGGCCTGGTACTTGGGACTGATCCCCTTCCAACTGGCGTTGTCACTGCGAAAACGCGAGATGGCCTCGGCCTCGGAGATGCGCCGCGCCTCCTGCTCGGTGGGCAGCAGGATCGATGATCCGACCAGAATATGGTTGATGTTGCCATCGGCAAAGCTGCGCGGATTCTTCTCGTAGATGGCCACCATGGTCTGGTAGACGCTGACCCGACTGCTAGGACGGTAACGGTTGGCCAGACTCCACAGGGTATCGCTACGGCGCACCGGGCCATAACGCTCGCTGCGAGTGGTCGTGGCCGGAGCCACCCCCCTGGCGGTTGCCGCCGGCTGGGCAGCAGGCTGAGCAGATGCCGGCGTAGCGGCGGCGCGCACCGGCTCATCCGGCCCCTTGAGTTCGACAAAGAAGGGCTCACGCTGCTCCCCATGGGCAGGAGTCAGCAGGCCCAAAACCAGCAACGTTGCCAATGCTATGCGGGAATGTCCCATATTCGTTCCTTGTTTGACGGCCCTATCGCATTGAAAAATTTGGATAGTTAACCCGTATTTTGTCGAAACACTATAATTCAGCCGGCGTTCACAGACCAGTTGTCGGCACGCCTTCGCTGACATTTCATGCAGTTGGGGTGACCTCGGTCATGATTCCACCCCAGCGCAAGCTCACAGATAATCGCGCAGCAGCACCTCTATCGCCTGCAGGGCACCTTGTGCCACACCGCTACGGACGTTATCGGCCACCAGCCACAGATCCGCACCCAACGGATGGGAAACGTCCTGACGCACCCGCGCCACCAGCACCTCGTCACGGCCATTGGCATCTACCACGGGTGAAGGGATCCCCTCCTCCTCCTCGAACAGGGCCACCCCGGGCGCTGCGCGCAAGATGGCGCGGATCTGCTCGGCATCGAGGGGTTGCAATAACTCAAGGTGCAGCGCCAGCGCATCCCCGTAAAACACGGGCACCCGAGCCAGCGTCGGGTTGATGGCGACATCGCTGCCGAGGATCTTCTGGCTCTCTTGCAGCAACCGCCACTCCTCGCTGCTGTAGCCATTGTCGAGCATGTGGCCGCACTGCCCCAGCACATTGAACGCGATCTGGGCGGGGAAACAGGCCGGCTCGACCGGACGAGCGTTGAGCAGGGCGGCGGTCTGGCCGGCCAGCTCGCTCACCCCTTCCGCGCCCGCCCCGGCCACGGCGAGATAGCCGGCCACGTTAGCGCGAGCGACCCCCACCTCGGCATGCAGCGGACGCAATACCGCCAGCAGCTGGCTGGTGACGCCACAGGCCAGCGCAATCAGGTTACGCTGGCGAAAATCGCCGAGCGCATCCGGGTTGGCCCCCATGTACACCAGCGGCACCTCGTCATCGCTGATGAAGGCGCCACTGGTATCTAGCACGACACAACCCTGCTCGGCCGCCGCATCGGCCCAGCGCAGGCTCTCCTGCGCGGAGCACAAAAACAGCGCCAACTGGGCTTCGGCCCAGTCAAAGTGGGCCACATCCTCGACATCCAGATTGCGCCCCATGGCACGCACCGTCTCCCCGGCTTCGTCGGCACTCCCCAGCGCGACGACGCGTCCGATGGGAAGATCGCGCTCTTCTAACAGTTCCAGCACGGATTGGCCGACCGAGGTGGTGGCCCCGACAATGGCCAAGGTGAGTTGTTGACTCATCAAGATGACTCCTTTAAATGCATGAAACGGGTGTGCCACGCACACCCGTCGTGATCTCAGTAGCTGGCAGGGGAAAAACCGAGAGCGTGCAGGGCGGCCAGACTCATCGTCCCTTCCAGACGCAGCGAGGAGAGCTCACGCCGCTCCGGGTAACATTTGCGCTGTCTATCAAAACTGCCGGGCAGTCCCAGCTCGCGGCGAAAACGGGCATCATCACGGCGCACATCATACACAAGGTGCACCAGACGGCCGATGAGCGCTTGGCTCGGCGGCTGACCCAGGGTCAGCGCAAGGACATCGGGGGCCGGCAGTAAAGCGGCCAGCGCCTGGCGCGGCGAGCGACCCAACCGGGCACAGAGCGCCTCATAGAGCATCCAGGTGCCGCGCGCCTTTCCCTCCAGGCTGTAACCGGCGATATGGGGGGTGGCAATCTCGGTGTGAGGCACCAACTCGGTGAGAATGTCGGGCTCATGCTCCCACACATCCATGACCAGCGAGAGCGGGGCTGCGCCGCGCTGACGCTCGAGTAGGGCCTGATTGTCCCACACCTCACCGCGCGAGGCATTGATGAGAAACTGGTTCGCCCGCAGCGCCGCAATTCGCGCCGCATTGAGCAGGTGCCAGGTGGCGTCGGAGCCCTCACGGGTGAGCGGCACATGAAAGCTCACCACATCGGCCTGCAATGCCTCCTCGAGCGAGACAAACGACGCAGCCCCTTCCGCTCTGGCTCGCGGAGGATCGCAATAGCGCACCTGCATGCCCAAGGCGCTCGCATGGCTGGCCACGGCTCGCCCTGTGTTGCCAGCACCGACGATGGCCAGCGTCATACCGGCGAGCGTCAGGCCATGGCGCTCGGCCAGCACCAGCAGCGCGCTCAGTACATAGTCACCCACCGAGATGCGGTTGCAGCCAGGAGCGCTGGCAAACGCGATACCCCGCGCAGCCAGCAGGGGTTGATCCACATGATCGGTGCCAATGGTGGCGGTGCCGACAAACTGCAACCGGCTGGCCTGCGCCAGCAGGTCGGCGTTAACCCGGGTCACCGAGCGCACCAGCAGCACGTCTGCCTGCGCAAGCTGAGCGGCGGTCATGTCGCGACCTGGCAGCAGCGTCACCTCACCCAACTCGCCAAACAGCTCGCGGACATGGGGCATGTTCTCATCGGCCACTATCTTCAGCATGCTTACCTCTTCCGGCCCAGACCTCTTGGAAGGGCGCATTCTAACGCAAAGCCGGCGCCGATTTCATGCACCTTCGCCCTTGACCCAACACCTCAGAAAGGCACAATGCGCGCTTCACGCTATCGGAGCCCCCCATGCTGACCAACGCCCGAGTGATCACCTTCAGCTCAGCCTTGATCCTGCCCCTCGCCCTGCTGGCCTGCTCGGGTTGGACCCCCTTTCTCAACAGCAACCTGCAACAAAGCGGCCTCTATATTGCCTATCTGCTCTCAGGCACGGTCGGGTTGCCGGGGTTGATCGCCACCGCCGCCCTGTTGCTGCTGATCACGCATCTGAAGTTGCGGCTGGGTCGCCGCGAGTGGCTGCTACTGCTCGGCGCCTTCGCCGCACTGCTGTTGGCCGACTGGTGCATCAAGTCGCTCATCAAACACCTGACCCAGGAGCCGCGCCCCTATCTGGTCTGGCTCTCGGCGCAGCAACTGCTGCCTGCGCTCGATCAGTTTTATCGCCAAAGCGGCGAGCTGCGTGCCGAGCAGGTGCATGCGGCCAGCCAACTGCTCGCCCTGCCCACCTGGCTGGCCAACCACTGGCAGCACGGGGTGAACTACGCCTTTCCCTCCGGCCATACCATCGTCACCATCACCCTGGCCCAATTTTTTGGGCTCATCTGGCTGGCGCGAGCCCCCCGCGGCGCCTGGCTACTGCCGCTGTGGGCGCTGGCGGTGGGGATCTCGCGCCTGATGCTCGGCATGCATTGGGTCGCCGATCTGCTGGCCAGCGCCATTTTGGGGTCACTGACCGCGCTCTTGGCCGCTCGTTGGTGGCTGCATCACAGCCAACCTTAAACAGTGACTAGTTACTTCTATTTACTTTTCTGGCTTTGACCAAAGCAGCCTATTTTTTTACAATCCTTCCCCCTTTCACTTCGAGTGCCGATGAAGATGAGTGATTCGACTCACAGTAAATTGATTATTCTGGGTTCCGGCCCGGCCGGTTACACTGCCGCCGTCTATGCAGCCCGTGCCAATCTCAACCCGCTGCTCATCACCGGCATGCAGCAAGGTGGTCAGCTCACCACCACGACCGAAGTCGAAAACTGGCCCGGCGATCCGGAAGGCCTCACCGGCCCCCTGCTGATGGAGCGCATGAAGGCCCATGCCGAGCGCTTTGAAACCCGGATCCAGTTTGATCACATCAACGAAGTCACCCTTACTGAGCGCCCTTTCCGCCTCAAGGGCGACAGCGGTGAATACACCTGTGATGCCCTGATCATCGCAACCGGCGCCTCTGCCAAGTACCTGGGGCTGCCCTCCGAGGAGTCGTTCCAAGGGCGTGGCGTCTCTGCCTGCGCCACCTGCGATGGTTTTTTCTATCGCAATCAAGAGGTTGCCGTTATCGGCGGCGGTAATACCGCCGTGGAAGAGGCGCTTTATCTCGCCAACATTGCCAAGAAAGTGCACCTCATCCACCGCCGCGACGAGTTCCGCGCCGAGAAGATCCTGATCAAGCGTCTGCACGAGAAGGTCGAGGCTGGCCAGATTGAACTGCACACTCACCAGACTCTGGATGAAGTGCTGGGCGACGCCATGGGCGTCACCGGTGTTCGTTTGCGCAGCACCCAGGATCAGAGCCTGAGCGAGTTGCCGCTGATGGGGGTCTTCATCGCCATCGGCCACCAGCCGAATACTCAGATCTTCGAGGGCCAGCTTGAGATGCAAAACGGTTATCTCAAGGTGCGTGGCGGCCTCGATGGCTTCGCCACCCAGACCAGCATCGAAGGCGTCTTTGCCGCCGGCGACGTGGCTGACCACAACTACCGCCAGGCGATTACGTCGGCCGGTACCGGCTGCATGGCCGCGCTGGATGCCGAACGTTACCTCGATTCTTAACTATCACTGCGGAGAGTCATCCCTGTCACTCATTGCCAAGCTCAAGACGCTATCCAAACCAGAAATATGAAAAAAGCCATTAAACAGAAAATCCTTATCGTCGAAGACAGTCTGACTATCCGACGGATGCTGACGCAGGCATTGCGTCAGCAAACAGAACTGGAAGTCGACGCATTCGAGACCCTAGGGGAGACTCGTCACTGTAATGGCGAAGATTATTTAGTCGCGCTCGTCGATCTCACGCTGCCAGATGCCCCCTCTGGCGAAGCCGTCACCGTGTTGATGGAACGCCAGTTACCTGTCGTGATACTCACTGCAGACATCAGCGAAGAGAAGCGAGCGCATTGGTTAGAAGCCGGCGTCTTGGACTACGTGATGAAAGACTCACGCCACTCCCTGCAATACGCCATCGGTCTGGTGCATCGTCTTTATCTCAATCAACAGATCGAGGTATTGGTCGTTGATGACTCTGTCACGGCTCGTCATCGCACGGCCACTCAGCTGCGACGCCAGTTGTTGAACGTACATGAAGCCTGCCACGCCCAAGAGGCGCTGGTCATGATGCGCGACCACCCTCAAATACGGCTGCTGCTGATTGATTACCATATGCCCAAAATTGACGGAATTAGTCTCGTCCGTCGCTTGAGAGAGCGTTATAACAAGCAGCAGTTGGCCATTATTGGCATCTCAGGCTCAGACAAGACCGGTCTGTCGGCGCGCTACCTTAAGCAAGGGGCGAACGACTTCCTGAATCAGCCGTTTGAGCCCGAAGAGTTGCAGTGCAGAGTGAGCCATAACCTGGAGGCGCTCGAGCATTTCGAGCGCATTCAGGATGCCGCCAACAGGGATCATCTGACCACCCTCTATAACCGTCGCTACTGGTTTAGTGAAGGCCAGAAATGGTTTGACGAGCTCAAAGAGCAGAATGTCCCGATGGGCATTTGCATGATTGATGTCGATCACTTCAAACAGATTAATGACACTTGGGGTCATGATGTGGGCGATCAGGTGCTTCGCCATCTCAGTCAACAGCTCAAGAAGTTTTTCCCTGATGCCTTGCTGGCCCGTTTCGGTGGGGAAGAGTTTGCACTCATGCTGCCTCGCTTCACCGGGTGTGCCCTGTCAAACCGTATCGAGACGTTTCGCCTGCACATGCGGGATCTCCCGTTATCCAAAGATACCCCACTCTTTGTCAAAGCCAGTTATGGGGTACTTAGCGTGGATAATATGGGGTTGAGCGAGGCATTGTGTGAAGCCGACCGTTTGCTCTACATCGCCAAGACCACGGGGCGTGACAAAATCATGACCCATGAGCTAGAGGCCGCGGCCGTCGCGGGGGCGGCCTAATAGGTACGGTCGACCCGCACGCCATCGTCAAAATAGAGGATCCTGGCCTTGTCTCCACTCGCAAATACCATGGCCGGATCGTAATCCTGAATCACGTTGATGAGCTTGCCGTCCTCACCGCGGATGAGCAGCTCAACCAACTGGTACTCCACCGTCTCCCCCTGCGACTGGTAATACTGGGCCGCACCGGCCCCCGCCAGCGCGCCGACAGCCGTCGCGATTTCACGCCCATGGCCACCGCCGAACTGGTTGCCAAGCAGGCCGCCTAACAGGGCTCCCCCCAAGGTCTTCCACCCCGAGTGTTCAGATTCGAGTACTTGGCGCTGGGTGATATTGCGCACGCTCTCCACCGTCCCAAACACCACCTGGTTGACCGGGCGGGCCGTATTACGCTCGTAAACACCGGCAACGACGGGTACGGTGACAAAGCAGAGCAGGCTGGATAGTATCAATAGAAGACTCTTCAACGCGGTACCTCTTGGATGTCGATGTATCTCACCCAACTGGATGCCAATCCGACCCGATTTCCCGAGCCCGAGCTGGCGCTGGATGAACCAAATGGCCTGTTAGCCATCGGCGGGGATCTCTCCCCTGCCCGGCTGCTGTCAGCTTACCACAGCGGCATCTTTCCCTGGTATGAGCCCCATCGCCCCATTCTCTGGTGGTCGCCCGATCCACGCGGTGTGCTCGAGCCGGCGCGCCTGCATGTCGGTCGGAGCCTACGCAAGTTGTGGCGCCGCGGTGAATTCAACATTTGGATCAACCGTGACTTCAATAAGGTGATCGAGGGGTGTGCGGCGCCACGCCGGACTGCCGATTCCACCTGGATCAGCCAGGACATGATGGCCGCCTACCGAATGCTGCATCGTCTCGGGCACGCACACAGCGTCGAGATTTGGCAGCAAGAGCGGATGGTAGCCGGTCTTTATGGCCTCTCCCTGGGTCAGGTGTTCTGCGGCGAGTCCATGTTCAGCCTCATCGACAACGGCGCCAAGCTGGCCATGCTGGCATTGTGCCGCCATTTGACCACCTTCGGCGGCGAACTCATCGATACTCAGATGCAGAATCCATTTCTTGCAAGCATGGGGGTTGAAGAGTGGCCAAGATCGCAATTTCTCGAGCGGTTGCGCTCGCTGACCCAACACCCTCTTTCCCCCGGATGCTGGCAGACCAGAGAGGTGTGGTATGACTGAAGAAGTGATCCTCAAAGTAGGCCTGACCCCTCAGCATGCCTGTAGCTACTTGGGAGAGCGGCGCGAACAGCTGCTGGTGCTGATGGATCACTCCCTGCTCACCCCTAGCGGCTATGAACGCCTACTCAGTGCCGGCTTTCGCCGCAGTGGGGGCGACATCTATCGCCCCCACTGCCCTGCCTGCTCCGCTTGTCAGTCACTGCGCATTCACAGTGACGATTTTATCCCTACCCGCCGGCAACGAAGGATCTGGCAACAGAACGGGGATCTTGAGGTGATCCTGAGTAGTGAGGATAAACCGGAGTATTACGCTCTCTATGAACGCTACATCCGCGAGCGGCATGCCGATGGCTCCATGTATCCCCCGAGTCGCAGCCAGTATCACGGTTTTCTTCACTGCCACTGGATGCCGCCGCGCTATCTGGAGCTGCGCCTTGGCGAACGTCTGCTCGCTGTAGCCGTTACCGACCTGATGCCCCACTCACTGAGTGCCATGTACACCTTCTTCGATCCTGACGAAGCCGGTCGCTCTCTGGGGGTCTTTGCCATCATGAAACAACTGGAGCTGGCGCGCCACAGCGGACGAAACTGGGTCTACCTTGGCTATCTGGTCGAAGGGTGCCGCAAGATGAGCTACAAGCGTGAATACCACCCTCATGAGCTGTTAATAGACAAGGAATGGAAAAAAGTGACCTGACTTTGCGAGTAAACTTTACACATAGCCTTAAATCCGGCATGATCTCGCCGTTTTTTGTTGTGGCTTATCAAGAGGATTCAATGGCTAAAGAAGACAGTATTGAGATGCAAGGCACCATTCTGGAGACTCTGCCCAATACCATGTTCCGGGTGGAACTTGAGAATGGTCACGTCGTGATCGCCCATATTTCCGGTAAGATGCGCAAGAACTACATCCGCATCCTGACCGGTGACAAAGTCACCGTTGCCCTGACCCCGTACGATCTCTCCAAGGGACGCATCGTTTTCCGCTCTCGCTAAGCCAGGAATTCAAACAAAAACCCCAACCTGATGGTTGGGGTTTTTGTTGTCCTGCCCTTAGAAGATCAAGGCTGTAGTACCGCACCTGTCACCTGGAAATCGAAGGTTAAACCTTCCTTGCCCAGATCAACCCTGACACAACCCCCATCCACCAGTGAGCCAAACAGGATCTCATTGGCCAGCGGCTTCTTGAGCTGCTCCTGAATGACCCTGCCCATCGGGCGGGCTCCCATGGCGCGATCATATCCCTTCTCCGCCAACCAGTGCCGTGCGGCCTCGGAGATCTCGAGGGATACCCCCTTGGCATCCAGTTGCACCTGCAACTCGACGATGAACTTATCGACCACCTGGTTAATCACCTCCATATCGAGGTGGTTAAACCAAATGATGTGATCGAGGCGGTTACGGAACTCCGGTGTGAATGTCTTGTTGATCACCGACATCGCATCGTGGCTCATGTCCTGTTGCTGGAAACCAATCGACTTGCGCTGCGTCTCCTGCACCCCGGCGTTGGTGGTCATCACCAGGATCACGTTACGAAAATCGGCTTTTCTGCCGTTGTTGTCGGTCAGCGTCCCGTTGTCCATCACCTGTAACAACAGGTTGAAGACATCGGGGTGGGCCTTTTCAATCTCATCGAGCAGCACCACCGAGTGGGGATGTTTAATCACCGCATCGGTCAACAACCCGCCCTGCTCAAAACCGACATAGCCGGGAGGGGCACCGATGAGCCGTGAGACCGTATGGCGCTCCATGTACTCGGACATGTCAAAGCGCAGCAGCTCAACCCCAAGCGCTTTGCCCAGTTGCTGGGTGACCTCCGTCTTGCCCACCCCAGTGGGGCCGGCAAACAGGAAACAGCCCACCGGACGGCGCTCGTTACCAAGCCCGGAGCGAGCCAACCGGATCGCATCCGTCAACACCGTAATGGCGCGGTCTTGCCCAAACACCACCATTTTCAGGTTGCGCTCGAGATTTTTCAGGATCTCCTTATCGGAGGCTGACACCGACTTCTCCGGGATACGTGCAATCTTGGCCACGATGGCCTCGATCTCGGGCACATTGATCACCTTCTTGCGCCGGCTCACCGGTTGCATCCGCTGGCTGGCACCGGCTTCATCGATGACATCGATGGCTTTGTCTGGCAGGTGACGATCATTGATGTATTTCGCCGCCAGCTCGGCCGCCGCCCGCATCGCCTTGGCGGTGTAACGCACATTATGGTGCTGCTCATAACGGCTCTTGAGCCCCATCAGGATCCGCGTAGTGTCATCCACGCTGGGCTCGACAATGTCAATCTTCTGGAAGCGCCGCGCCAACGCGTGCTCTTTTTCGAAGATCTGCGAGTACTCCTGGTAGGTGGTGGAACCGATGCAACGCAGCATGCCGTTGGAGAGCAGCGGCTTGATGAGGTTCGCCGCATCGAGTTGCCCACCCGAAGCAGCGCCCGCTCCGATGATGGTGTGGATCTCATCGATGAAGAGGATGGCCCCCTCCTGACGCTCCAGCTGTTTGAGCAGTACCTTGAGGCGCTTTTCGAAATCACCGCGATACTTGGTACCGGCCAGCAGCGACCCCATGTCGAGCGAGTAGATGGTACTGCCTGCGATCACCTCGGGTACCTCACCCTTGACGATCCGGTAAGCCAGCCCTTCTGCAATCGCGGTCTTGCCGACCCCGGCCTCACCAACCAACAGAGGATTGTTCTTACGGCGGCGGCAGAGCACCTGAATGGTTCGGTTGAGCTCCTGATCCCGGCCAATCAAGGGATCAATGCGCCCCTCCAGCACCAGCTGGTTGAGGTTCGTGGCGAAACTTTCGATCTGGGCCGAAGAGACATCATCCTCCCCTTCCCCTGCCTGTCCCCCTTGCTCCGGCTTATTCTCCTTGCGTGCACCATGGGAGAGGAAATTGACCACATCAAGGCGGCTGACCTCGGATTTCTTCAGAAAATAGGCCGCCTGTGACTCCTGCTCACTGAAAATGGCCACCAATACATTGGCACCATTGACTTCGGTATTGCCCGATGACTGCACGTGGAACACAGCACGCTGCAAGACTCGCTGAAAGCCAAGCGTGGGTTGGGTTTCACGATCTTCGTCATCACGGGGAATCATGGGGGTCGTTTGATGGATGAAGGCCGCGAGCTCCTGGCGCATCTTTTCAAGATCTACGCCACAAGAGATGAGCGCTTCACTGGCGGAGGGGTTGTCCAGCAGGGCCAGCAGCAGGTGCTCAACGGTCATAAACTCATGACGCTCGTCGCGGGCAAACTTGAAGGCTTCGTTCAGCGTCTTTTCCAGATCCTTGTTCAACATAGGCACCTCCCCTTACTACAGCGTCATTGTGGTGTCATTGCGTTTCTGTCATTGCTCATGCCTTTTCCATGGTACACAGCAGTGGATGCTCGTTCTTGCGAGCATGGGTATTGACCTGGACTACCTTGGTTTCAGCAATCTCTGCGGTAAAGACACCACAGATCCCCTTGCCGCTATAATGCACACTCAGCATCACCTGAGTCGCCTTGTCCAGATCCATGGCGAAGAACCGTTGTAGCACTTCGACTACAAAGTCCATCGGGGTATAGTCGTCGTTGTTCAACACCACCTTGTACATGGGAGGGGGCTGCAGATCGACTTTTGCGTCAGCAACAACCTCTTCATTTACAAAGAGTTCTTTTTGTTTTGCCATACCTTCTATGGATACCTTTAGATTACTACCCGCCACGAGCGGGTTGTCAACCGCTTTTGTTAACGGCGTCACACGATGCTGTTAACAACTTCTTGACTCGTCGAGTTCTTAGACTAAATTGGTTACTTGCTAATCTGCCCCGCGGCCGAGGCAGGATACCTTTTCAATTTATAATGGGCGGGCGCAGGTTACTCAACGACTTTAGGGTAATCAATAAAAGGATGTAGATGTATGGCAACCGGAACAGTCAAGTGGTTCAACAACGCTAAGGGGTTTGGATTCATCTGTCCAGAAGAGGGGGGTGAAGATATTTTTGCTCACTACTCGACCATTCAGATGGAGGGATACAAGACGCTCAAAGCTGGCCAAGCGGTACAGTATGAACTGCAAAAAGGCCCCAAGGGCAATCATGCATCGGTTATTGTGCCGACAGAAGCACAAAACATCTAACGATAAGAGCAGCACGGTCCCAGTTCTTACACCGCCTCCCCTTCGGGAGGCGGTGTTGTTTTAGGGCCTATGTACCGGCCGCAGGATACATTGCGCCATGACCACCCCGCTCAGGGTCAAGGTGCCTCCCAGAACGTGGGCCATGGTCAATTGCTCCCCAAGCAGCCAGACGGCAAGCGATGCCGTCATCAGCGGCAGCAGATTCAAATAGATAGCCGTGCGATTAGCCCCCAGTAAGGCAATGCCCTGCATCCAGAGCCAAGGAGAGAGCGCCGAGGTCGGGATCCCGGCATACAGGATCAGCCAGAGCGCCTGCCGGTCAGGTAAGGTGCCATCTACCAGAAAAAAGTAGGGGGTCAGCAGCATCAAGCTGCACAACACCTGGCCATAGAGCATCATCCAGCTGTCGAGCCCCAGCGTCCAGCGTCGCAGCAGCACGCTATAAAGTGCGTAAGTGAACGCAGAGAGCAGCATATAGATGTCACCGATGGCAATGCCATGGCGCAGCACACTCAAGGGATCGCCCTGCCCCAGCAACACCGCCAACCCGCACAGCGACAGCACGCCCCCGAGCAGCGCCCCCCAGGTTGGCGGCTCACGCAGCAGCAGTGAGCTCAGCAGTACCGTCATGAGCGGGGTCAGCCCCATCATCAGCCCAATTTCAGTGGCGCCCAGGGTTTTCGCCGCGCAATAGCCGAGGGTCTGGTTCAGCACCATGCCAAGCAGCGCTAACGCCATCAGCTTGTGACCACTGCGCACCAGTCGATGGCGCAGACGCCATGCACGAGCCCCCAGCACAGGGGTCAGCACCAGCGCCGCGATCAGCCAGCGTGACCAAGAGAGGGCCGCGGGCGACATGATCTGCATCGCCAGTTTGCCGGCAATGCCGTTACCGGCCCAGATGGCGATACAAGAGAGGGGAAATAGAAAAGCAAGCGAAGGCATGGGAGCCACCGAAGAGAAAGTGTCGCCATTTTAAGACAGTTGTTCGACTGACACAATTTGAACAGGGACAGAGTCTGGCACATAGGGGGCCCCTTGCCCTATCTCTTCAGGCGGCCTCTGCCCACAATGCCCCCAACTCATTGTTATAAGGAGTGTACGATGAACAAGTCCATGTTGGGGGGCGTGCTGGTTGGTATCGTCAGCGCCCTGACGCTCTCTGCCGTTGCCAGCGGTAATCTGCTCCAACGTCAACCAGACAGTGCCGAGGTGCTGGCCGTCAAACCGGTCACCCGTACCGTCAAGACGCCGGAGCAAGTCTGCGAGCAGGTCAGTGTCACCCACCGTCGTCCGGTACAAGATGAGCACAAACTCGCCGGTACCATCATAGGTGCAACGCTCGGCGGCGTGCTCGGACACCAGATTGGCGGAGGCAACGGCAAGAAGCTGGCCACGGCGGCGGGCGCCGTGGCGGGGGGTTATGCCGGCAATCAGGTGCAAGGCAACATGCAACGCGCCGATACCTACACCAGCAACGAGCGTCGTTGTCGTACGGTGCAAAAGGAGCGTGAAGAGTCGCTTGGCTATGATGTCACCTACCGCCTCTCCGGTAAGGAGGGAGTCGTGCGCATGCCACACCAGCCGGGTAACACCATTCCGGTGCGCGATGGTCGGCTCGTATTGGATCAAGAGCCCCTGGCCAACCCTGGCTGAGTCGCATAAAAAAGCCCGGCGTTTGCCGGGCTTAGCCTGTTAACTCCGTCGCCGGATCTTGCGGATTTCGTGCTCGTAAAAGCCTTCGTCCGTATCGGGGCGGGTGTGGAAAATCTTCAAAAACCACATGTATTGCTCAGGATAACGGGTGAGCAACGACTCGACCGACTGATTCATCACCAGTGTATCGTGGGTCATGTCGCCGCTTGGATAGGGGGTGGGTAACGGCTCGATCACCATCTCGTAGCGCAGCCGATCTTCGTTATAAATAGCCAGCATCATCAAGGGGACGGCACCGGTCAACTTGCACAATCGGGGCAGTGCCGGCAAGGTCGCTTTATCCATCCCAAAGAAGGGAACGAAGATGCTCGCCTCACGCCCGTGATCCTGATCCGGCAGATAATAGAAGCCGCCGCCGGCCCGCAAGTGCTTGATGATGGGCTTGAGACCGGCACTGCGTTCGTACACATGGCCGCCCCCGCGCCCCCGCTCCATGTTGATATAGCGATCGAACACTTCACTCTTGGCACTCTTCATCATGGTGCTCATGGGGAAGGGCTTGCGGTTGGCGATGATACGGCCACAAAAATCGATGGCCCAGGTGTGTGGCACCACAAAGATCACCGACTTCCCCGCCTCTTTGGCAGCGTCAACATGCTCCCACCCCGTCACCAGGGTGCGCTGCTCAAGATACTCGGGAGAACGCACACTCAGTTCACCGAAACTGGCAAAGGTTTTAATGCCCACCCGCATGCATTTATGCAGCAGCGCCTCGCGCGCTTCAGGGGTGAAGTGGGGAAAGCAGATCTCCAGATTGGTGCGAGCGATATAGCACTGCTTCTTGGAAAAACGCACCAGCAGTGGCGCCAGCGCGTCACCCAGACGGTCGCGCAAACGCGCCGGCACATACCCAAGCAGATGCAACAGGCCAACCCCCAACCAAGCGCCCCAATGACGGGGATGCAGCAGGCCCCGATGGAAAGAGGTATCAAAAATGGGATCGTTCTGACTCATGTTCCGAGCTTCATAACCGAGTGACAAAGGGCACATTTTAGCGGTTTGTGGGCTCAAGCTCAAAGCGAGCGCGCCTGCATCTCATAGGAAAGCGGCATATAATGGCGCCAGACTGCACCGTCCCCAGCGGGACACTGACGAGGAATGTTCATGAAGAAAAACGTCATCTGTGACATTGACGGCGTGATCCTGCACAACAATGACCTGATCCCGGGGGCCGATCACTTCGTGCATCGCCTGCTCGAGCAGGGCACCAAACTGCTGTTTCTGACCAACTATCCGGCGCAAACCCAAAAAGATCTGCAAAACCGTTTCCTCGCGGCCGGCGTCTCGGTACCGGAAGAGTGCTTCTATACCTCCGCCATGGGCACCGCCGACTTTCTCAAGCGCCAGGAGGGCAAGAAAGCCTATGTGATCGGCGAAGGGGCGCTCACCCATGAACTCTACAAGGCCGGCTTCACCATTACCGACATCGATCCCGACTTCGTGGTCGTCGGTGAGACCCGCAACTACAACTGGAGCATGATGCAGCTCGGGGCCAAATTTGTCTCTCAAGGAGCCCGCTTCATCGCCACCAACCCCGATACCCATGGCCCGCTGATGTACCCCGCCTGCGGCGCACTGTGCGCCCCCATCGAGCGGATGACCGGCAAGAAGCCCTTCTATGTCGGCAAGCCAAGTGCCTGGATCATCCGCGCGGCGCTGAATCGGATGGAGGCCCACTCCGATGACACCATGATCATCGGCGACAACCTGCGCACCGATATCCTGGCCGGTTTTCAGGCCGGTCTTGAGACCGTGCTGGTGCTCTCCGGGGTCAGCAAGGTCGAGGATATCGACCTGGTTCCGTTCCGCCCCAATCACATCTTCGATTCGGTACAAGACATTACCCTGGTGTAATCCGCTGCGGCAGGGCCGCTCGACTCTGCCGCTATCCCTCCCCTTTATTTGACCTGCCCTTGCCGCTGGCCCCCTCGGCCAACGAGATCACGCCGGCCACCGCGGCAACGCCTACCGACCTCCCCCGATGGGGGCATTTTCCGTCCCGCCGAATTTTGTCCGGTTTTTCTATTTGCAAACGAGGAAGGCTCTGGCATTGTGAGAAACGAGGAATGTAAACGGACTTTCGGGCCCAAACGTGGGGGGCCCAACAAAAATAAAGAGGATTTACATCGATGTGTTCCATCTTCGGTATTCTGGACATCAAGTCTGATGCGGTCAGCTTGCGCAAGACCGCCCTCGAGATGTCCAAGCGACTGCGTCATCGCGGCCCTGACTGGTCCGGCGTCTACAGCACCGACAAAGCCATTTTGGTGCATGAGCGCCTGGCCATCGTCGATCCGGGCAATGGCGCTCAGCCTCTCTACAACCCGGAACGCACCCACGTGCTGGCCGTCAACGGCGAGATTTACAACCACAAAGAGCTGGAAAAGAGCCTCAAAGTCGACTTCGAGTTCCAGACCCACTCCGATTGCGAGGTGCTGCTGGCCCTCTATAAGGAGAAGGGCCCGGCGTTTCTTGACGATCTCAACGGCATCTTCGCCTTCATCCTCTACGACGCCGAGCAAGATGCCTATCTCATCGGCCGTGATCACATGGGGATCATCCCCCTCTACACCGGCCGTGACGAGCACGGCAACTTCTATGTCGCCTCCGAGATGAAGGCATTGGTGCCGGTGTGCAAGAGTGTCGAGACCTTCCCGCCCGGCCACTACCTGTGGAGCAAGGATGGCGAGCTGAAGAAATGGTATCAGCGCGACTGGATGAGCTATGAGGCGGTCGAGCACAACGTCAGCGACAAGGCCGAGCTCAAGGCCGCCATGGAGGCCGCCGTCAAGCGCCAGCTGATGTGTGATGTGCCTTACGGCGTGCTGCTCTCCGGCGGTCTCGATTCGTCCATCATCTCCGCCATCACCAAGCTCTATGCGGCGCGCCGCATCGAAGATGACGGCAAGAGCGAAGCCTGGTGGCCCCAGCTGCACTCCTTTGCCGTCGGTCTCAAGGGCTCCCCTGACTTGGCTGCGGCCCAGAAAGTGGCCGATGCCCTTGGCACTGTGCACCACCAGATCCACTTCACGGTGCAAGAGGGGCTGGATGCCCTGCGGGACGTCATCTATCACCTCGAGACTTATGACGTCACCACCATCCGCGCCTCCACCCCCATGTACCTGATGGCGCGTTACATCAAGGCGATGGGGATCAAGATGGTGCTCTCCGGCGAAGGCTCCGACGAGCTGTTTGGTGGCTACCTCTACTTCCACAAGGCCCCGAACGCCCGCGAGTTTCACGAAGAGACGGTGCGCAAGCTCGATGCCCTGCACCTCTACGACTGCCTGCGCGCCAACAAGTCGATGGCCGCCTGGGGCGTCGAGGGGCGGGTGCCGTTCCTTGACAAGGAGTTCATGGACGTGGCGATGCGCCTCAATCCCGCCGACAAGATGTGTGGTCACGGCAAGATTGAAAAACACATCCTGCGCGAGGTGTTTGGCGAGCTGCTGCCCCACGAGGTGGCCTGGCGCCAGAAGGAGCAGTTCTCCGATGGCGTGGGTTATTCGTGGATCGACAGCCTCAAGGCCATGGTCGAGCAGGAGGTGACCGACCAGATGTTCGAGGCGGCGGCTTACCGCTTCCCGGTCAACACCCCGCTGACCAAGGAGGCCTACTACTACCGCGCCATCTTCGAGGAGCACTTCCCGCTCGAATCGGCCGCCCGCACCGTGCCTTATGGCAAGTCGGTGGCCTGCTCCACCCCCACCGCCCTGGAGTGGGATGCCAAGTTCAAGGAGCTGGCCGATCCGTCCGGGCGCGCCGTGCTCGACGTGCACCAGCAAGCTTACTGATCGCTGGCGCACCATCGCACTCACCCCCGCTTAGGCGGGGGTGAGTGTTTGTAACGTTCGCCGGTCAGTGACGGCCCCCCATTTTTTCACAAGGAGCGTGCATGAAGACCCTTGCCGCCATGCTGCTGGCCGGCGCCCTGCTCATCCCCTTTGGCGCCAGCGCCACCTGGGCCGAGGGGCAACCCGGCTACAGCCAGCGCTACGATCCGGCCCGCCGCCCCCTCGATGATCTGCTGGCGGCCCGCATGAAGGCGGCCAGCGAACGCAAAAAAATCCTGCTGCTGATCGGCGGCGAATGGTGCAACTGGTGTCAGACGATGGAGCGCTTTCTCAATGCCCAGGCGTCGCTGGCCCGCTCTCTGACCGAGACCTTCGTGGTGGTGAAGGTCAATGTCAGCGATGAGAACCGGAACGAGGCGTTCTTGCGCCACTATCCGGCCTATGAGGGGGTGCCCCACTTCTATGTGCTGGATCAGCAGGGCAACCTGCTCGAGTCAATCAATACCGGCCTGCTGGAGCAGGGCGAGAGCTATAACCTGGAGACCTTTCGCCAGCTGATCGAGCACGTTGCCACCCGCTGATCATGCCTCCCCCAGATGGCGGCCAAACTCGCGGGCCAAGGCCAGATCGAGAAACCCGTCCCCCCTCTTGTGGGTGCGCAAGAACTGGTAGAAAGCGAGCAAGCGAACCAATGACTCCGGCTCGTGATCGAGCGCCATCCCCTGCTCGGCCAGCAGGGCGAGCGCCCCTTGCAGCGCCTCCCTGTCCACCACCTCGGCCTGGCGATAGAGATAACCGCAACCGGTCGCCAGCCACTCCAGCGAACAGTTCGCCCCCATGGCAATCTGGTTGGCCTTGGTCAGGCTCGGCTCGGCCCCCTTGAGGTATTTGCGAATAAGGGCCTCGGAGAGGCCGACTTTGCGGGCGAAAGCGCTGACGCTCCCCGCGCCGATGAGCTGGCTCAGGCGTTCGGCAAAAACAGACATTGTCGTACCATGGTTCGAACTGAATAGGGGTGGCCATCTTGCCATGCCCCCCCGGCTTGGCCAAGATGGGACACTTTCCGCCACGGAGCTTTCACCATGCAACGCCTCGCTTTGCACCCGCAAGGGCCTCAATTCTCCCGCTTCATCATGGGCTACTGGCGCCTGATGGAGTGGCAGCTCTCCCCTGCCGCCCTGCTCGATTTTATCAAGTTTCACCTCGATCTCGGGATCACCACCCTTGATCATGCCGACATCTATGGCGGCTACCAGTGTGAGCAAGCCTTTGGCGCCGCCCTGCGCCTCGAGCCCTCCCTGCGCGAACGCATGGAGGTGGTGAGCAAGTGCGGCATCGCCCTGACCGCAGATCCTGCCCATCAGCTCAACCACTACAACACCAGTCGCAATCACATCATCGCCAGTGCCGAGCGCTCCTTGAGCCACTTGGCGGTGGACAGTTTGGATCTGCTGCTCATCCACCGCCCCGATCCGCTGATGGATGCCGACGAGGTGGCCGAGGCCTTCGTGCGCCTCAAGGAAGCGGGCAAGATCCGTCACGCCGGGGTATCGAACTTCACCCCGAGCCAGTTCGCCCTGCTGCAATCGCGTCTGCCCTTCCCGCTGGTGACCAACCAGGTCGAGATCTCGCCACTGAACCAGAGCGCCACCCTGGATGGCACCCTGGATCAGTGCCAGCAGCTGGCCGTGCGCCCCATGGCTTGGTCCTGCCTCGGCGGCGGCCGGTTGTTCCATGCCCCCGAATACGCTCCGCTGCGCCATGAGCTGGAGACCATCCGCCACGAGGTGGGGGCCGAGACCATGGAGCAGGTGGTCTATGCCTGGGTGCTGATGCTCCCCTCGCGCCCCTT
Organism: Aeromonas simiae; assembly: GCF_000820125.1. Classification (GTDB taxonomy): domain Bacteria; phylum Pseudomonadota; class Gammaproteobacteria; order Enterobacterales; family Aeromonadaceae; genus Aeromonas; species Aeromonas simiae. The sequence goes on from NZ_CDBY01000057.1 coordinate 54,384, forward strand.
GCCCATCATCGGCTCGGGCAAGCGCGAGCGTATCGCCCAAGCCGCCCGCGCCAGCGACCTCGTCCTGTCACGCCAGCAGTGGTTTCGCATTCGCAAGGCGGCGCTGGGTTACGATGTGCCGTGACCCAAACAAAAGAAGGCACCCCGAGGGGTGCCTTCTTCTTATCTCAACGCATCAGCCGTGACGCGGCGGACGTGATGGACGGCGCGGAGCATCCGTCTTCGGTTTGGCCTGGTTGACGGTCAGGGTACGGCCACCGGTTTCGGTGCCGTGCAGACTCTTGATCGCCGCCTCAGCCTCACTGCTCACCGGCATTTCGATGAAGCCAAAGCCCTTGGACTTGCCGGTTTCACGATCGATGATGATGTCGACTTTGTCGACCTGGCCGAACTGGGCAAACAACTGTTGCAGTTCGTCACTCGTCATCCGGTACGACAGATTCCCTACGTAAATCTTCATGCCATCCACTCTCGATTCAAGGTGCCTTCACTGTGCATCACCACCAGCGGATAAGGCCACAACCCCGCCGATTGTCCGTCGGGACAGCTCCCGACCTCTCCCTGTCACAGCGAAACCACAGCGAGACAGGCAAGCCATTTCTTGGGTCAGTATCCTGTCTTTACTACGGATTGTCGAGAAAATAGTCGGTCACGCCCCCCGCAGTGGCGCCAGGATCGATCGTAACCTGCGCGGCCGCTGCCAGGCGCGGTGAAACGCAAAACGGTAGACATCGGGGGCAACCTGATAGGCCTGCTCAGGAGCCAGACGAAGCAGCGCCAGCCCCTGTGCCAGCATCGCTTCGCTCAACTGCAAATCCAGTGCAAAGCCCAACCACTCCCCTTGATGCCCCACCTGACGCTCCAGATGCACCTGTTGCAGCGCGCTGCGTGGCAGCGCCAACGCCATATCGCGCCCCCCATCGAGCAGATAAAGCTGTTGAGCGTCCCAGCCCAGCTCCGCCAGCCGCCACGCCTGCCAACTGCGTGGCATCAACAGCATCAGCGCCACCAAGGCGCCAAAGAGCAGTGCGACCCAGTGAGGAAAGGTCATCGCACCGAGACCCGACACCAGTGCCCAGCCCACGGCCCCCAGCGCCGCCGCCAGCAAGATGGCAATCACCCAGAGGTAGGGCGCACGAGGCGGCGCCAGCACGGTCACATCGGCGCGGCGCACCAGCTCACTCACGCGCAGGGAAGAAGGAGAGATCATTCTGAATTCCTTGAAAAAGAGGGCGCCACATTGTGGCCACTGCGCTCTGCAGAGGCAAGTCACATGGCTGGCTGCGCCCCCCCTGGCTTGCTATGCTGGCTTGGTTCGATTTTCCAAGGAGTGTTGTCATGTTTCTCTCCCTGCTGCTTGCCTCGGCCCTTCAGGCCGAAGCGATCGGCGGCTATGCAGGCGGTTGTCTCAAAGGGGGCCAGCCACTGCCGCTCTCCGGCCCCGGTTACGAAGTGATCGGGGCCAAACGCCTGCGCTACTATGGCCACCCGGATCTCATCCACTACCTGACCCAGTTAGCCAGTCAGACCCAGCAGGCGGGTCTGCCCAGCCTCTATATCGCCGATCTGGCCATGCCCCACGGCGGCCCCTTTAGCTCGGGCCATCGCAGCCACCAGACCGGGCTCGATGCCGACATCTGGTTTCGCATGAGCGATCGTCCCATCGGGAAAGGTGAGCAGGACAGCCCCGCCGAGTGGCCCCTCATCGACGAGCCCAGTTACCGGATGCTGCCCGGCCGCTTCGGCCCACAGCAACTCACCTTGCTCAAGCTGGCAGCCCAGGCCCGCGAGGTCGAGCGCATCTTCATCAATCCCGCCATCAAGGCCGAGGTGTGCCGGCAGGCCTCGTATGATGACTGGGTGGGCAAGCTCAGGCCCTGGGTCGGCCACTTCAGCCACTTCCATGTGCGCCTGCGCTGTCCGGCAGGCAGCCCGGAGTGCGTGCCACAGGCCCCGATCCCGCCCGGTAACGGCTGCGGGGCCGAGCTGGCCTCCTGGCTCAAGGACAAGCCGCAACTGCCCAAGGTATCGGTGGCCAATCGCCGCCTCCCCCCCCTGCCAGCGCGCTGCGGATGATGTTCAAAAAGAGGCTGAACTGTTATGGTGATGCCCTCAAAATCATGAAGGAGAACAAGATGATAGTTCGCCACACATGGCGCCGTATCACGCAGGGTATGCTGCTGCTTCCCCTGCTCTTTTCGCTCACCGGCTGCGGGGTCAACACCATCCCCGAGCTCGACGAACAGGTCAAGGCAAGCTGGGGTCAGGTCGAGAACCAGTACCAGCGCCGCGCCGATCTCATCCCCAACCTGGTGGCCACCGTGCAGGGCTATGCCAAGCACGAGCAGGAGACCCTCAAGGCGGTCACCGACGCGCGCGCCCGGGTGGGCAGCATTCAGGTCAATGATCCGTCCCAGCTCCAGGCCTATGATCAGGCCCAGACCCAACTCTCCAGCGCCCTCTCGCGCCTGATGGTGGTGGCCGAGCGCTATCCCGATCTCAAGGCCGATCAGCAGTTTCTCACCTTGCAGGCCCAATTGGAGGGCACCGAGAACCGCATCAGCGTGGCCCGCCGTGACTACATCGAGTCGGTGCGCCGCTTCAACACCGAGATCCGCACCTTTCCGGGGGTGATCTGGTCCAAACTGCTCTATTCCGATCTCGAGGCCAAGCCGAGCTTTAGCGCCAAACCGGGCAGCGAAGAGGCGCCCAAGGTGAGCTTCCAATGAGCGCGGTTCCCCGACCTTGGTGGCTCCTGCTGTGGCTATGGGCACTGGCCCTGCAGGCAGCTCCCCCATTCCCGGCCCTGAGTGGCCGGGTGGTCGACGAGGCCCAACTACTTGATCCCAGCCAGCGTGAGAGTGAAACGCGCCGCCTGGCCGCCTTCGAGCAGGCCAGCGGTATCCAGCTGGTGGTGGTCACCCTCCCCTCATTGCAGGAGATGCCCATCGAAGAGTTGGGTTACCAGCTGGGACGCCACTGGGGCATAGGTCAGAAAGGCCAAGACAATGGCCTGCTGCTGATCATCGCCCCCCGTGAGCGCAAGGTGCGCATTGAGGTCGGTTATGGCTTGGAAGGCACTCTGCCCGACGCCATCGCCGCCAACATCATCCAGCGCCGTATCCTGCCCCAATTTCGCCAGGGCGACTTTGCCAGCGGCATCGACGCCGGCGTCACCGCCATCATCCAGGCCCTCGAGGGTCAGTACCAGCCGGTGCAATCCCAGCGCGACGACAAAGACCGCGGTTTCTGGCTGTTTGTGCTGATGGTCATCATCATGATCCTGCTGCACACCTTCCGCGGTGGGCGGGGTGGCGGCGGAGGTAAAGGGGGGCGCGGTGGTCGCAACGGCTTCTACGTGGGCGGCGGCAGCGGTCTCTCCGGCGGCTTTGGCGGCCCCCGTAGTGGCGGCTTTCGCGGCGGCGGCGGTAGTTTTGGCGGTGGCGGTGCCTCCGGCGGTTGGTAATTCAAGGAACAGAGCATGATTTCCAAGCAATTTTTTCACACTCTCAACACCCGGGTGCGCAAGGCCGAGCAGGCCACCGACGCCGAGCTGGTCACCGTGCTGGCCCCCGCCAGCGACGGCTATCGCTTCATCCCGACCCTGTGGGCCGCCCTGCTGGCCATGCTCACCCCGCTGCTGGTGCACGAGCTGGGGTTCTGGATGGCCTGGCACGAGATCCTCATGGTGCAGTGGGCCGTCTGGCTGCTGCTCACCCTGCTGTTTCAGTGGACCCCCATCAAGATGCGGCTGGTGCCCGCCTCGGTGAAGCGCCACCGCGCCTCCTTGATGGCCCGCCTGCAATTTATCGAGCAGGGGCTGCACCGCACCCGGGATCGCCTCGGCGTGCTTATCTTCGTCTCGGTGGCTGAACACTATGTGGAGATCCTGGCCGACGACGGCGTGGCCCAACACATCGAAGATCACGTCTGGCAGGAGCTGATCGACGACTTTGTCGAGCAGGTGCGGCGCGGCAAGGTGGAAGAGGGCTTCGTCGAGTGCGTGCAGCGCACCGGCGAGATCTTGGCGGATGTCTTCCCCCCCACCCATGAGCGCAACGAACTTTCCGACGATCTGGTGGTACTGGATCAGCCGTGAGGCGAGAAAAACGCCAACCGCTGCTCACCCCATGAGCAAATGAAAAACAGCATGAAAAATAAGGGGAAAAAGTGTTGACCACCGCGCACCTTTCCCCTAAATTACGCCCCGTTCCGACGCACAGCGCGGCAGCGTGGAGTTTGCCCACGTTAACAACAATCGACAATTTGGTGAGGTGTCCGAGTGGCTGAAGGAGCACGCCTGGAAAGTGTGTATACGGCAACGTATCGAGGGTTCGAATCCCTCCCTCACCGCCAAATGATAAGCCCAAGCAATTCAATTGCTTGGGCTTTTTCTTATGCACTGCGAGTAGCATCCCTGCAAATGCGGGGAACAGGGATTGAGCTTGTTCCCCAGCACCGTCGCACCCGGTTCATCCCCGCGGACGCGGGGAACAGACCAGAAAACAGCAACGAGCCGAAATAATGCCCGGTTCATCCCCGCGGACGCGGGGAACAGGGCATTCATGCCAAGCTGAGTGTCCTTGTTCTGCGGTTCATCCCCGCGGACGCGGGGAACAGGTCTACGGTCAGCCCTGAAATGGTGCTGCCGGCGGTTCATCCCCGCGGACGCGGGGAACAGGAATGCCCAGAAACTGGCTGACGCACAGACAGCGGTTCATCCCCGCGGACGCGGGGAACAGTCGCTGCTTTTCCTTAGTGGTCGCACCAGATCCGGTTCATCCCCGCGGACGCGGGGAACAGTTGAGCAGACCAGACGCCATTTCCGGATAGACCGGTTCATCCCCGCGGACGCGGGGAACAGATCTGGCAGATTGGCAGTCAGGCACGTTTCTTCGGTTCATCCCCGCGGACGCGGGGAACAGGAAGCTGAGTTGTCGTCAGCCCATGAGCAGGCCGGTTCATCCCCGCGGACGCGGGGAACAGATCAAGAAAACCCGATCACATTAACAGTACAGCGGTTCATCCCCGCGGACGCGGGGAACAGGCAGGCTCCAGCAGGGCGTCAAACATCGCGGCCGGTTCATCCCCGCGGACGCGGGGAACAGGCCTTAATCATCACTGTGTCGCAGTAGCTGCCCGGTTCATCCCCGCGGACGCGGGGAACAGCCACCAAGTCGAGCATTAAAGACACCGAGGTTCGGTTCATCCCCGCGGACGCGGGGAACAGGTCAGTACCCAATTTGCCTCGTCGATCTGCGGCGGTTCATCCCCGCGGACGCGGGGAACAGCGAATAACGAACTCCGAGCCGTTCCGCCTTGACGGTTCATCCCCGCGGACGCGGGGAACAGTGCTCCAGCCAGGCGAGGAACTCCTGTTCGGACGGTTCATCCCCGCGGACGCGGGGAACAGGGTCTCCCCAGTAGCGAGCAATGCGGGTTTTACGGTTCATCCCCGCGGACGCGGGGAACAGAGTTATTGCCAGAGCTCCAAGGGGGAAACCCCCGGTTCATCCCCGCGGACGCGGGGAACAGCATTAGAGGTTGCCTACCATCTCATAATGCAACGGTTCATCCCCGCGGACGCGGGGAACAGGGATTCAACTTGTTCCCCAGCACCGCCGGTCCCGGTTCATCCCCGCGGACGCGGGGAACAGTTCCTCTTACTTGCTGATCTCTCGAACCCGCGCGGTTCATCCCCGCGGACGCGGGGAACAGGTGCAGTTCTGCGTGATTGCCGTTGTCAGACACGGTTCATCCCCGCGGACGCGGGGAACAGCACTTTGGCACTCGCCTCCCGCATCATCAGCTCGGTTCATCCCCGCGGACGCGGGGAACAGGACTGATGATAGAACCCATATACAGATCACGATCGGTTCATCCCCGCGGACGCGGGGAACAGCGCTATCGGTACACCACTCGGTACACCACGAACGGTTCATCCCCGCGGACGCGGGGAACAGTGGCGGCAACTCCGACACTAAAAGTGTTATTGCGGTTCATCCCCGCGGACGCGGGGAACAGGGCGACGTTGGATAGGGTCTTGTGCCAGCCCACGGTTCATCCCCGCGGACGCGGGGAACAGTAACGATCCTCACTCTCGTCCCACAGAACCCGCGGTTCATCCCCGCGGACGCGGGGAACAGCTGATCGCACTGGGCGGTATCCGCCGCCTCTACGGTTCATCCCCGCGGACGCGGGGAACAGCCGAAGGCTATGATAGCGACCGTGATCAATTTCGGTTCATCCCCGCGGACGCGGGGAACAGGTCAGAAGTAGCGTTTTATTTGATAGACGCATACGGTTCATCCCCGCGGACGCGGGGAACAGTAATGATGATCTTTCCGTGTTGGGTTATCAGGCGGTTCATCCCCGCGGACGCGGGGAACAGCTCGATGATAGTTGCTGGATGAAATGTTGATTCGGTTCATCCCCGCGGACGCGGGGAACAGCAGTTCCACACCATGCCCAGCGACTGCCGGTGCGGTTCATCCCCGCGGACGCGGGGAACAGTTCACGTATCCGGCGGGTCAGGGGGGCGATATCGGTTCATCCCCGCGGACGCGGGGAACAGAACGTAATCGTCCAGCACGATCCGCGTTTGAGCGGTTCATCCCCGCGGACGCGGGGAACAGGGCATATCAACCCCCGATCATCTGCTCGACGACGGTTCATCCCCGCGGACGCGGGGAACAGTTGCAGTGCGCCGATAATGCGGATGGCACCACCGGTTCATCCCCGCGGACGCGGGGAACAGGATGGCGATACTGTCGGCCTGCTGACATGGCGCGGTTCATCCCCGCGGACGCGGGGAACAGTATGGTTTTGATTTGCGAGAACATCGTCTCTCCGGTTCATCCCCGCGGACGCGGGGAACAGGCGGGCGAGTTCGGTGACCAGGCATTTGACATCGGTTCATCCCCGCGGACGCGGGGAACAGGACCTCATCATCGGCCATCCTGACTACCACCACGGTTCATCCCCGCGGACGCGGGGAACAGGCGACATAAGAAGAAGGGGCGGCTTGCTCAGGCGGTTCATCCCCGCGGACGCGGGGAACAGTCTTAACGGATATTATTGATTTCAATGGCTTTTTCCAACAATAAAAAAGCCACCGACTAATCCAGATTGTTAATGAACGATAACCTATTGATTTTCAACGGGTAGAAAAGAGACCAATCGGCAGCCATCGAGATCCACCGGCATCCTGCGATTGGCACCCAGGGTTTGAAAGTCAAAACCCGAGTCGTTGTTGGCGGGCCAGGCCATCACAATATTGCCCTGCTCCACCAAGGCCTCACACTGCTGCCAGATCATCTCTCGCACTCGGCGCGACACCTCCCCGACATAGACGCCGGCGCGCACCTCAAGAAGCCAGACGGCAAGCCGGCCACGCAAGCGCGGTGGCACATCCTCAGTGACCACGACCAGCATGCTCATCCCAGGCTCCTGTGGCCTGCGTCCCCCATGCCGGCAGGCTCGGGAATAGCGGGCGGTTGGGCATCCTTGGGGGGCTCGGGCGGGGTGGTGCCCCCGGCGGCGAGCACCTCTTCGATAAGCGGAATGAGTTTCTCCAGAGTGCGCTGCTTGTTAAAGCTGTCACGGCAAGCGAGGCGCACGGCCCGATCCGGGTTGGCATCACCCCGCGCGGCAATCTCAAAGGCCTGGGGCACCACAGTGTCAAACTTGATGATGTCGGCGATGTCATAGACAAACGAGAGGGGCTTGCCACTATGGATAAAACCGATGGCGGGGGCATAACCCGCCGCCAGGATCGCCGCCTCCGTGATGCCGTAGAGGCAGGAGGTGGCGGCGCTGATGCACTGATTGGGCAAGTCTCCCTTCTCCCAGTCCTTGGGATCATAGCGCCGCCCCAGCCACTTCACCCCGTAGCGGGCGGCCAGCAGCTTGTAGGTCTCCCGCACCCGCGCCCCTTCGATACCGCGCAACTGATCCACCGAGCGGCGGCTGGGGGGCGGCTCACCGAAGCGCAGTTCAAACATCTTGCGCACCACCTTGAGGCGCAGATCGTCATCGAGCGCCAGTCTGGCCTGATAGAGCAGCCGATCGGAGCGAGCCCCGCCCGGTTGGCCCGCCGCATAGAGGCGCACTCCGGCCTCCCCCACCCAGACCAGCAGGGTGCCCGCCGTCGCCGCCAGCTTGACGGCAGCATGAGAGACCCGAGTGCCGGGTTCGAGCATCAGGCAGGCGACGGTGCCGATAGGGATGTGGGTGCGAACGCCCTCTTTATCCAGCAGCACAAAGGCACCGTCGATCACATCGAGCTGGCCATATTTGAGAAACAGCATGGCCCGGCGATCCTTGATGGGCAGCGGCTTGAGCGGCGGCAGCATCAGGCTCTCCCCAGTGAAAGCAAGCCACAGCCCAGAGATTTGGCCGGGCCTATTCCCCCCTGTAGCGCCACCAGCAGGGCCTGGGGGTCGTTCACTCTCAAATAGCCCTCGAAGATCGCCGTCAGCACACTGAGGCGACTATCGCCCTTGCGCCCCTGCTGCATGGTCGAGCCACTGACCAGCGCCTGAAGCGGGGTAAAACCATGGCGCTCGCCCTGGCGGGCGAGCCAGGCCAACTGCTCCTCCTCGCGGCACAGTCCCCGGCGCTTGCCATCCCGGGTCACGGTCGGGTTGGCTTGCAGACGAAAGCGATAGGTGTGTTCTGGCTCGAGCCACTGCTCGGGCGCAATGCACTTCTCCTGTACCTCCCCTTGCAGGTAATACGGCAGCTCGCGCAGCGGCCCCCAGTTACCTGCGGTTTGCGACTGCACCAGCAACTGGGGTTGTTGCCAGTTGGCCATCGGCTCAAGGCGCCACAAGAAGCGCGCTGGCGCCGTCTGCTCGTCAGGGGCGAAGGCCCTGGCCAGGGTGCGATGCAGTTCGTAGGGATTGGCCAGATCCCGGCGCGCCTCGCGACTTCTGGGGTTGAGGATCAGTTTGCTCAGGAACATGGCGCCTCCTGCGGCTCCAATGGCAATGTGGTGACAAAACGCGGCCCGAAGCGGCGTTCAGCAAAAGGGGCGATAGGTTGATCGAGGCGTACCGCCCCTTCGCTGGCCTCCAGCAGCAGGCGGCGCACCTGCCGGCCCGCCCCGTCGCTCAACTCGGGGTAGTCGCTCAACGCAGCGATCAGAGCACACTCTTGCAGGCCATCGGGCAGATAGACCGGTGGCGAAGGCAGGCAGCCCTTACGGCCCAAGCTAAGAGGCCAATGGGGCCTCTTCAGCGCTTGGTGGATCTGAGTCAGCAGGAGACTATCGCCTTCCAAACCAACCAGAAAGGCGGCGTCACTCAGGTAGTAGCGGGGGCTGACCACAGTGCGTTTCAGATCCACCTTGCCCGCTGCGTTGATGACCCCGGTCGCCGTCTGATAGTCGCGCAGCACCACCCCTTCCCTGTCCACCCGCACCCCCATGGTGAGGGCGGCGAGATCGTCGACCGGCTCGCTGCGATCCCGCCCCAAGGCGGCGCAGATAAGACCCAGCACCCCCGACTTGGAGGGCTCGAGCTGAGTGTCGCGCTCATCGAAGCGGCTGGTGGTCCCCCAAGATTGCAGGGGCCCCTGCAGCCGCAGTAGCAGTGTCGGCATCTTACTCCTCCCATTGGGTCTCGACGGCGTCGCGCACCCAGGCGGCCAGATCGCTCACCGAGCTACGGGCCAGGCTGTTGTCGAGCTGCCACTTGCCAGTGAGGTCGATATGGGCCCAGCAATCGCCAACATCACCGTAAACAGGGGCCAGCTTGCACGCGTAGTCAGCCAGCGCCGCCACCGACTGCTCGGTCAGGCTCTTGTCATGGCGCGGCTGAATGGGGCGCTCAAAGGCATTGGCCAGGTTGAGGGGGCTTTTGCGCAGACTCACCCCGATAAACTCGGGCAGGTTGTGAGCGGCGAAGCTGTTCTGCTTGCCGGTCGGGATGGCGCGCACCATGGCCTGGATCAGGGCCTCAATGGCCGAGCCGGTGAGCTCTTTGTCCTCTTGCAGGTTTTTCAGCAGCAGACCCACATCGAGCGCCGCATAGCGATAGAAGGTGGCGGAGTTGAACTCGACCTGGCCAATCATGCCAGCACCGGTCTCGTCGGGGCCACCGACGTCATCGATGGCGGTGAAGTAATCAAAGTCACGCTCGACCCTGTGGGTGCTGATGGCGTGAGCCACCTGGCAGGCCGCATCCTGATTGACCTGGGGCAGGTCGGCCAGCATACGACCGAAGAGGGCGACATCCACCGCCTTGCCCCCATCAAGCAGCCCCTTGGCCTGCTTGACCAACTCGGCCGACATGACTGCCTTGCTCTCTTTTTTCCCCTTCTTCTCACCCGCTGCCGGGATGATCAGGGCGTCCCAATGGGCTTCGATCAGCGCGGCGAGACCGGCGATCTCGCGCTCGCCGAGAAACAGCAGATACTCGGTCTTGCCATTGTCCTTGAGCTTGAGTCCAGCCGCCGCCAGGGCCACCTCAATCTTGCCCATCGCCTCCTCCGGATCGCGCCCCATCAGCCTGTCCAGCAGCAGCGCCTGCAATTTTTGGGTACGCAGCGCCCGATACTCGGCCGGGATCAGCTGCTGATCGCGGCTATAGAGGCGGATGGCACGCTTGAAACACTGGCTGCTGACCCGAGCCCGGCGCTGGCCACCGAAGAGGGCATCCTTAGGGGCCCCGGTATCGTCGCGGTTCAGGTTGGAGGGGGCGAAGTTCTGGATCAGATGCAGTTCAACAAACAGCGTCATGGTTTCTCTCCTTGAAGGATTTAGTCGTTTGAATCGGCATTGGCCGCGATACGGTAAAAATCGGTGGCCCAGCGGCGGCGCAATTTATCAAGTTGCTCGGGGCGAGTGGGGTTAAGCCAATCGGTGAGATCCCAGAGCAAACGTTGATAATCGATGGCCAGATCGTGGGATCTGAGCAGGGTCACACAATGGCGCAATGGCTCGGCCAGGGTCTCGCCATCACTCTCAAGCAGGGCGATAAAACGCCCCTCGATGGATGGGCTCTGCTCCTGCTTGCGATAGAGAACGCCCATCGCCTTGGCCAGGGTTGTCTCGTTGTGCTTTGGATGAAGCGCAAAGAGCCCGGCCACCAGATAGTGGGACTGTCGACGGGCCGAGTCGGGGTGCTCATCGGCGGCCATAAAGGGCTCGACATAAGGAAAGACGCGCGGCGCAGTGCCGGGGACAAAAGTGAGACTGCGGCGCAGCTCAGCCAAGGCCCCGCGGTTGTTCTGTGCGAGACGCAGCAGATGGTCGACAAAGGGCTGGTCACTCATTGAACTTCTCCTGTTTCGTTAAGGGCTGTCAGTTGCTCCCGGATGGCAGAGCGCAAACGGGACTGTGCCTTGGCATTGGCACGCCACACACTGGTGCTGCCTCCCAGGCTGGTCAGTTGCACCTCCCAAGCGGCCAGGGCCGCCTCTTTCAGCACCAGCTGCCACTGCTGCTCGGCAGCATCGGGGGCGTCTTCGATACGCGCCAATATCGTCATCAGGGCGCGCTCGGCGCGAGCAAAGAAAAGCGGCGCCACGGGGCCTGCCTCAAATAGGACTCTGGCACGGCTGCGGGTATCCTTCTGCTGGCTATCAGGCAGGGTATCGGCAATCAGTTGGACGGCCGCCCCTCTGAGCGAGGCAAACAGGGTCTCGGCCATCTCCAACATATCTCGGGCCGTTCGAGTTATCTCGGGTTGCTCAAGAAGGGCCAATGGCAACGCCAAGTGTTCTACGCGCCAGCGCAGCAACTTGGCTTGATCGCTAGCCAGCCCGGCCACCAGCAGGCGAAGGTGTTTTTTGCTCAGCGATTTGTTTAAGCGGGTGGCGCTATTGAGGATCGCTGCCGGAGCCGACTTTTTATCGCCCCCATCGGGCAGCAGGGCCGGCAGATCGCGCCAGAGGGCTCGCCCCTCGCTAAAGGTGAGGCGCACAGGCCCGGCGCTCCCCTCACGGAAATTGGCCATGGGGTCGGGGGCATGGGGATCCTCGTCCAGCCCCTCCCCGGCCGCAAAACGCAACCAGCGGATGGTGCCATCCTCTTCGCCTTGAAACAGCACGGCCCGGGTCTGGCGGGTATAGCGATCGTTGGGGCCGGTCGCGAGCCGCGGCGGCGCCTTGAGGTTGGCGATGGTCAGTGCCGGCTGCTCCCAGCTCGGCACGTCTTCATGGTCAGGCGAGGCGGGATGTAAGCCCAGAACCAAGGTTTGCGCCAGGCACTCCCCCAGCGGCAAAACGGCCGCCGTATTGGCCAAGGGGCCCGCCTTATCGGCATCACGAAACACCTTAACCAGCCCACCCGGTGTGCACTGCAAGAAACCGAGCAGGGTCCGGATGGCATGAGACGATGAGATGGCATCAGGCGCTGTGTCCACCGAGTGGTTAAACACCACAGGGGCATTGCCACTGACGCTGGCCAGATCGATCTGCGTCCAAGGTTTGAACTTCTCGCCGGTCTCGGTGGCCGTGGCCAGCCCGGCCACCTGCATAAAGGGGAGCTCGGGGTGAAACAGCCAGAAGCGATCACGCCACTTGTCCAGGTAGGCGGTAATGGCCTCGGTCGGTAGCCCCTGGCTAAACCAGTGGCGCAACTCTCGTTGCCCCCAGTTAGACATCTGTGCGCTTAAGGCCCGGTGGGTGATGGCAAGCAGCAGGCGATATTGGGCCATCAGGGAGGGTGGCGCCGTCTCGGCCAAGGCCACTATCTGCGACGCCTGATCAAACAGGGCCAGCAGGCCCAGCTCCCGAACCTCACCGCTGAGCATTTTGACCGGCAGCCAGGGCTCGTCGAGTAAGCTAACCTTCTTTGTTGTTGTGATCTGATGACTTATCACGCTCCCCCTCCCATCGAATGTCACAGCGAAACTGAAAACGTTGCACACCTTGTTTTCGCCAAGCCACAAAGAGCAGCACAACAACAACTAGTGCAGCCCACCCCGACCCTGACTCAAAAAAGCCGGCAACCAAGCTAATAAATTGAGACCCCATAACCGCGCTCACTTTATGATCACAGGGACTAAATGTACCATCGAGAAAATAAAGATCAAAGACTAAGTTGTTTTGGTTTAAATTGCATTTATCGACCAGCTATGCGATTGTTTATCCACTCCCTACTTTGCAGGGATGAACCAACTAACTTGTTTGCGAAGTTATTTTCCCCATTCCATGGGGATGAGGGGGCGGCAACGCCCCCCACTTCTATGTCCTGCTCCCATAGATAAGCCCCAACTCTCCATCGAGCTGAACCACTAGCCTGCCATCGAGTTGTGCCCTTCCCGCGTTATCGAGTAGCAGCGGGGCGCTGTAGCGAAGCAAGGGGCTCTCGGCAAAGGCCCGCACCTCGGGTTGCGACTTGATAGCCTTGACCAAGGCTTGATTGGAGAGGCTGAGCTGGCGGGCGCAGAGCTGGCAGGCCAGCTCGGGGGAGAGAGAAGCATCGAGATCGAAGGGATCAGCGTCAGGCGCCACCGCAACCCCCTTATCCGAGACAAAGAGCGGCACCACGGTGACACTCGGTTTACCTAACCGGGTACAGTTGGCAAGCCCCATCTCCTCGCCCTCGCCCTCTTCATGACCCCTCGGTTTGTTCCAATAGGCGGACCCCTGATCCGCATCCGCCCTGATGGCTACGTTGTAAGAGCGCTGACGCTTATCTTGCTGAGTGACCAGATAAGTGGCGTAGCTGTACTCCTCGATATATTGGCGCAGCGCCTCATCCACCGAATCGGGCAACTCCCCGTCCCCATAAACGGCCTGCACCAACCGATCGATATCCTTAGGTAATTGCAGACAGGTCTCATCGAGCAGCCGCACCCAGGTCATGGCGAGCAGGTAAGGGTCGTAGACAAAACGCCGACGGGTGGTCGCCAGATCGGGCAATGTGCCAGGAGTGAGGCCGGCCACCGTCAACACCGGCTGCCGATGGGGCTCGGGGCGATGGGGGCGTTGGTGGCGGTGCAGCCGCCCCACCCGTTGCAGCAAGAGATCGACCGGGGCGAGATCGCTGATCAAAAAGTCAAAATCGATGTCCAAAGATTGCTCGACGACCTGGGTCGCCACCAGCAAGGCCCGGGCCGGACGTTTCCCCTCTTTACCAAAGGTGGCAAGCACCTCGGCCTCTCGCTGCGCCCGCTCATCGGCAGGGAAGCGGGCATGAAACAGCAGCAGGGTAAGATCGGCCAGCGCCTGCGTCTTGAGCAAGGCATAGAGCTGCTGCGCCCGCTCGACCGTATTGACGATGATGGCGCCGCAGCCCCCGTGGGTCAGAGCCTCGAGCGCCACGCAGAGCAGATCCTCCGGTGTGGTGCCACAGCCAGCCAACCTGACCGGCGCCATCTCCCGACTCTCTATCTGGTCATCCCAAGCAAGGCCGCGATCATCGGCCAGCACCAGGCGTGGGTACGCCAGTGCTGGCAACACGGCTGGATCAACCCGCCATGCCTTGAGTAATCCATCACGGCGCTGTGTGGGCAGGGTGGCACTCATCAGCACCACCGAGCAGCCTAACCCTTTCAGCCAGCGCAGCAACGCCTCTATCAGCCCCTCGGTATAGGTGTCGTAGGCGTGCACCTCGTCGAGAACCACCACCCGGTTGGCCAGCCCCCAGAGCCGCACGAAGTGATGCTTGACGTTAAGAATGGAGAAGAGCGCCTGATCGATGGTACCCACCCCATAGGGGGCGATCAGCGGGCGCTTGCGACGAGAGAACCAGCGGGCTGCCTCAACCCCTTCACGCTGTTTGCCATCTTCTCCCCACACATCGTTAAGTGCAGCCATCATCTCCTGACGGGCGGCGCCACCGTGGATCAATTGCAGATCGGGAGCCTGATCATGGGCAAAAGCGTCCATGAACAGTCGGGCGCGGGCGAACAGGGCATTACCGGTGGCCTGGGTCGGCAAGGCCAGGTAGAAGCCGCGATGGCCGAGGGTGCGCTGCAGATGCAGGTGCGCCATAAAGGCGAGCTCGGTCTTGCCCTCCCCCATGGGCGCCTCCACCAGCAGCAGGGCTGGCCCCTGGCTCGTTTGCAGCAAGGCAATCCCCTGTTGCTGCAAGGCTCTCGGCATGACCGGCTGATCGGCAGCCAACATTCGGCCCAGTTGCCTATCGAGAGGCTCGGGCTCGGATAGCAAGGGGGCAAAGGGGCGCCAGCCGATGGCCATCAGCGCCTGATGCGCCAGCCTCTTAGCATCGGTGTAGTGATCCCTGAGATCATCGTGACGAATACCGAGGGAGAACCACTCGACGTTGGAGCCGATCCAATCGGCAATAGCGGTCAGCCCTGCCAGCCAGTTGATGGCGGGCAGCGCCAGCTCGTCAACGGTGACCTCTCCCGATGGGGAGAGCACGGCCCAGTAGGTATCGAGCAATACCTGCCGGGCTTGCAGCCAAACGCTGCCTTCCCGCCGCGGCAAACCATCCTCGATTTCCTTTTGTGTCAGCGGGTAACCGTGATGTGCGCCTACCGCCTCAGACACTTGCTGGCACCAGAAAAAATCGGCGCCGG
Organism: Aeromonas simiae; assembly: GCF_000820125.1. GTDB lineage: Bacteria > Pseudomonadota > Gammaproteobacteria > Enterobacterales > Aeromonadaceae > Aeromonas > Aeromonas simiae. Next base: position 69,881 of record NZ_CDBY01000057.1, read on the forward strand.
TTCGCGCCGGTAGCCACTCTTCCAGAATGGCTGTCGTCGCCCAGTCATGGCGATCGCTGCGCAACGAGGCTGCATTGTCAAAGGTCAGTCCGTGTGCCTTGTCAAACTCCCGTCCCTGTGGCCATTTGGCCTGAAAACCCGGGATGGCCTTGCCCACGTCGTGTAGCCCGGCAAGGGCCGCCAGCCAGCGGGGGGCCGTCTCAGCCGCCAGGCCGAATTGGCTGGCCAAATGTTGGTGGCTGGAGGGTTCGAGCTCGAGGATAGCCTCGGCCACCGCCGCCACATCCAGCATGTGGGCCAGCAAGGGGTGACCCTGATCTTCACCGCTTTTAGCCCAGAGGATGGCGGCCTGCGGATGGAGGCGTGAAAACAGGATGGGGTCTTTCAGATCGTCCATATCAGCTCCTCTCTCTTCTTGCGACCCATTATTCCCCATTCACTGGCTCACCGGCGGGACCACTGACGCCGATGTGTCGTGTTTTTTGAGGCCCGCCGTCATGGCGGCAGTCACGCTGCGTCGAAGCGTGGGGGGCGATAGCACCTCGACCTCGCCGCTAAAGCGCAGCAGGTCGCGCACCAGCTCGCGCTGGTCGGCATAGGGGAAGCGCAGGCGGATATGGCCGCTTGGCTCTATGGTCTGGCATTGCTCCCGGTGCCACTGCACATCCCTGACCCAGGGGGCGGCACTGGGGTCAAAACGCAGCTCGGCCTGCTGCAAGGCGCTGCCGGCGAAGATGCCGTAACCGCTTTCGAACAAGGCGTCGAGCTCCCCGCTTTCGCGCTCGCAAGCGGCCTCATCGAGCGCAAGCGGCTCGGCGATGCGGCTTAAGGCAAACAGGCGCAGGGCCACTCGCTCGTGACACCAGGCGAGCAGGTACCAGTTGTCGCGATACCAGCACAGGCGCTGGGGCGAGACTTGGCGCGGCTCGGCTTCATGCAAGGTGGCGTGATAGATAAAGTGGAGCCGGCGCCGGGCAAACAGGGCCTGCACCAGGGGAAGAAAGAGCTCGGGGGCCACGTATTGGCGCCCTATGCTCTCGACGCGCAGCCGCTCGGCCTGTCCCTGCCACTGAGGGCCGAGTAGATCGCCGATGCGCGCCTGTAGCTGGGCCAGCCCCTGCTGATGCAGACCGGGCTGTACATCTTGCAGCAGACGGTGGGCCATCAGGAGGGCGAAGGCCTCCGACTCGCTTAGCCAGACCCCGGGCAGGGTAAAGCGGCCATCGCGGGTGTCGTAGCGATAGCCCCGGGCGGCGCGATCCCAGACGATGGGGGCCTGGTAGCGATCCCGCAGCAGCGCCAGCAGCCGCTTGAAGGTGCTGGTCGAGCACTCGAGTCGCTCGAGGATCAGGGATTGGGGGACGGGGCGGCGATGATCCAGCAGCAGCTGGTGCAATCTTAGGGCGCGGTCGAGCTGTTCCATTTTGTTGATAACACAGGCCAATTTTGAGCAATGTATCATTTTGCCGAAAACAAAACTCTATTGAGTCTCACAATCAGCCTGTGTCACCAAAAGAGATGAAAGCTGGCGGGTCTTCGATAACCAGCAACGAGGGCAAGGGGTGAGGTGCGGCGCCTCACGCACACCGAGCGCCAGTCAGTGGTTGCTCTTCGCTATGCAATAGCGCATAAGCTGAGCCCTTTTCCTAGCGGCGTATCCTCCTTCTCTCAGACTGGCGTTCCATTCTCACCCGATGGCGCCGTGATGCAGCGCCTCATGTGGATCAGTGCCACCCGCTCTCCTCGCCCATTGCGGCGCTCCTCGATGGAAAAAGGCACAAATCCCATCCTGGAATAGAGTAAGCACCCTGCCACATTGCGATTGAAACACGCTATCTGCACCTCGCAGGCCTGATACTCCCGCCACGCCAGAGCCACCATCTGCTCAACCATGTGGCCGCCCATCCCCTGGCCCCTCGCCTCCGGTGCCACCACCAAGTTGCCAATCGAGCAGATCCCCTGCTCCTCCCAGCGATAGAAGTTGGCAAACGCCACCACCCGGCCTGCGTTTTCCAGCACCATGGCATGACGACGCTGCTCGATCGCAGCCTGTAACTGCACCACGGTCAGCGGGAAAGCGGCGCGCGGAAAAAAGAAGAAGAGCTCTTCTTCACTCTGCGCAAACGCACAAATAGATAGAAGATCTGACGCCTGTACGGCGCGAAAACGCAGTGTCATCGCGATGATTCTCCTTCAATACGAGCCCCACTCCCCTTTGCATCGGGAAACTGCGATCAGTGAAACTCAGCCACCGTCATGGTGAAGATCAGCAACTGGTCCGTCTGGTTGGCATAGGCGTGGGGCACATCGGTGCGAGCCACCGCAGAAGCCCCCTCACCCACATCCAGCAGCTCCTGTGCGATCTCCAGCGTCAAGGTGCCCTGCTCGACGTGAAACAGCTCGAAGGTGCCCTGCGGGTGACCTGATGAAGCGAAGCGCTCGCCCGGCTGCATCTCCCAGCGCCACAGCTCGATCATGGTGGGGCCGCTGCTGCCGGCGAGCAGACGCGCCGAGCCCCCCTGCTCGCCCTGCCACAGGGTGGGGATCGCTACGGCCTCCACCACCCGAACGGTCGGGGCCGGGGCCACCTCAACGATGTCGGCCACCGAGATGCCGAGCACCGCCGCCAGTTTGCACAGGATGGCGATGCTGGGATTGGCGGCGCACTTTTCTATCTCTACCAGCATGCCTTTACTCACCCCAGCACGGCGGGAGAGCTCGTCGAGGGAGAGCTTCTGCTGCTGACGAAAGCTCTTGAGGCGGTGCGAAAGGGCAGCGCTGATGCGTTCAGCATCACTGCCTATATCGGTCGATATATTGACTTTGGTGCTCATCGGTCATTAGTATGGTCTTAAATAGTCAATATAGGATTCTGTCATGACCCCGGTTTCGCCGTCAATCGATCCCCGCGTCCTCACCCTCGCCCCCGGTTTTCGCGCCATCAGCATCAGGGTCGAGGCCGCCGAGCTACGCCACCCCGAGGTGGCCAGCCACGCACTGCAACAAGCCTGCCAGAAGGTTGGCGCAGGCGGCGCTCCCTGGAGCGAGGCCCATCTGGCCGCCTGGGCCGACGCATTTCGCGCCTTCGGTGCCAAGCCGCAGCGCACCCCCTGCTCGGCCGAGGCGCTGCGTAAACGGGTGCTGCGCGATGGGACCTTGCCCAGCATCGATCCGGTGGTCGATCTCTACAACGCCATCAGCCTCGAGTACGCCATCCCGGTCGGGGGTGAGAACCTCGCGGCCTATGTGGGCTCCCCACGCCTGGTGGTGGCCGACGGCAGCGAGCTGTTTGACACCATCAAGGAGGGTGCCCCGGCTCACGAGTCACCGGAGGTGGGGGAAGTGGTGTGGCGTGACGAGCTGGGGGTCACCTGCCGGCGCTGGAACTGGCGGCAAGGGGTGCGTACCCGCTTGGGGGCCGATGCCCAGCAGATGTGGTTCATTCTGGAGAGCCTGCCGGCCATGCCACTTGAGGCCTTGCAGGAGGCCGGAGAGCGCCTGATGGCGGGGTTGCAGCACATGATGCCGGGGGCACGCTGCATCCAGACCCTCATCGACCCGGATCAGTTCGCCTGATCGGTTTTCGGTAACTCGGGTAGCCTCCTGGGCAGGAAGAAACCGCAGGCGGCCCGGGTGGCAAGCGTCGGCTGCTCCCAGGCGCCACACAGGTCTTTCTGATGTTGCCGGGCCCGGGTGAAATGCTGGCACTGACCGCAACGTTCCATGTCTGTTTGCTCCCTTATCGTTTGGCAGAGCCGCTGTGCTCTGCCCTCACAGATATCACACACAGTTTAAAAATCAACGTGATAGGCATGCTTAAAGGGCTTGGATCCGCGTCATGTTGTCCCCATATCGGCTCCATCATCCCGATGGACATCCCCATGACGCTCTACCCCGAACACCGCTACGATCGCCACGGCCAGCTCAAGCCCCCCTTCTGGCTCTGGCCCATCGCCCTGCTGCTGACCCGCTCCCTATGGCTCTTTTTAATGGCCGGCGTCACCCGCCAGGGGGGCAGCGACATACTGGCACTGCTTTATCCCGAGCCGCGCAGCCTCTATATGGCGATGGCCGTCGATCTGCCCGCCGCCTTGGCCCTGCTCGCCTGCGGCGGCGCCCAGAGCCAGCCGTGGCGCAGCTGGTTGCGCCGTCACACTCAGCCCCTGCTGCTACTCTCGGCGGGCGGCGGGCTGCTGCTGCAACTGCTGGCGCTGCACACCCAGCAGTGGAGCTTTCACTGGGCCAGTGCGCTCACCCTGCTTGGCAACCTGTGGGCCCTCTGTTATCTGCTGCGCAGCCGCCAGCTGCGCGATTACGCCGCCGACCGCCCCATGCCCTCGGCGCTGCATTGATCACGCGTGCGGCACGGATACAGCAGCGGCGGCCCAAGGGCCGCCGCTGTGCATGGAAGGGAGTCAGCGCGCCGTGACGCGAATTTGCAGGCGCTGGTTGAACGTCTGCGCCTGCTGCCCGCCCCCCGCCGTCCCCAGGGCTCTGCCCTGCTGATCCTGACTGATGGCCCCCAGCTCGATCCACTCCCCCGGCCGGCCGCTCACCTCACTGGAGAGGTTCGTGCCAGCGCCCATGCCCGTCGCACTGCGGCTGCTCAGTGCCACCGTGACCCGATCGCCCACCAGGGTCGGCGTGGCGGCAATCCCCTCGCGCTCTTCGAGCAGCACGACCCAGCGCCCGCCGCGCCAGCCATAGAGGGTCACCGGGCGGGTCTGGCCCAGAGTCAGGCTCACCGGCCGACCGGAGAGACCGCTCACCTGCCACTCCCCCTGGCTTTGGGCTGTGCGACTCACCGCGCCGACGCCAAGGCCGTGACGAGCGCCCACCTGCCAGCCCGACTCACTACGCTCACCGACCACCCGCCACTGCACGCTCAGCATCAGGGGCGGCCGGTTGAGGGCCTCCAGAGTCTGCTTTACCTCGGCCAGCCGGGCCGGCTCACCGCTGACCACCAGCTGGCCGCCCAGGTGGCTCACCCCCAGATCCGGATAGAGTTCGCTTAAGGTGCGCGCCATGGCCGGCGCGTCATAGACCTCGCGCACCAACACCTCGGCACGCAGCGGCAACGCCAGTAACAGCGCCAACCCGTATGCCACTCGTTTCATTGCCCGCCTCCCGATGCAAGACGGGCCCTGCCGGCCCGTCCTTCTCATGCTTATTTACTCTGGCTCATCGCCTCGGATTTGCGCATGCATTGCAGCATGGCCTCCATCACGCCGGCGCGCAGCCCTTTATCTTCCAGCACCTTGACCGCTTCGATGGTGGTGCCGCCGGGCGAGCAGACCATGTCCTTGAGCGCCCCCGGATGTTGGCCGCTCTCCAGCACCATCTTGGCCGAGCCGAGCACGGTCTGGGCGGCAAACTCATAAGCCTGGGCGCGCGGCATGCCCCCCAGCACGGCGGCATCGGCCATCGCCTCGATAAACATGAACACATAGGCAGGGGCGGAGCCGCTGACCGCCGTCACCGCGTGGATCAGCGACTCGGGCACCACCTCGGCGCGCCCGAAACTCTCCAGCAGGGCCACCACCTCGGCGACCTCGGCCGCATCGACATTGGCATTGGCGGTGAGCGAGCTCATGCCGGCATTGACCAGCGCCGGGGTATTGGGCATCACCCGCACCACCTTGCGCTCGGCGCCGACCGCCTTCGCCAGGCTCGCCAGGGTAACCCCGGCGGCGATCGAAACCAGGATCGCCCCCGTCTTGAGGCGCGGCGCCAGATCGGCAAGCACCTGGGTGATCACGTTCGGTTTGACCGCGGCAAACAGGATGTCGGCCTGCGCGGCCACCTCGGCGGCAGAGGCGGCGCCACGCACACCGAAGCGAGCCACCAGATCGTCCACCTGGCTCTGCTGCAGATCGAAGACATGAATATCGCCGGCCGCCACCTGTCCGCTGGCGATGATGCCAGCGATGATCGCCTTGCCCATGTTACCGGCCCCGATAAATCCTATCTGTTTGCTCATTGCGCAGTCCTGCTCAAGATGAAGGCAAGGCGACAAGCCTTGCGAAAAAAGAAGTGGCAAGACGATAACAACCGCGCCCCAGCCAGGCAAGGGCCGCACCACCACGCATAACGAAAAGGGCCGCCCATGGGCGACCCTTCTCATCGTGGTGGCGTGATTACAGCCCCAGCTTCCAGACCCGGCCGAAGTGCTTGTAGTGGCCCGCCGCCACCCCGGCCTGCTCGCCACGGCCATGGTAGAGATCCAGGTGCCCGCCCTTGACCGCCCCGCCGGTATCGAGGGCAATCAGCAGGCGCAGCTCGTGGCGACCGGTCCAGTTGCCCTCTTTATCGAGCAGCGGAACCTCGGCCAGGATGGGGGTGCCCATCGGCAGCAGGCGGCGATCGGCGGCCACGGCCGCCATGCCGAGCAGGGGAATGCCGGCAGCCCCGATCACGTCGTTAGTCGGGCGGCGCTGGAAGAAGACATAAGAGGGGTTGTTCTCTACCAGCTCTTTGACCGCCGATTCGGGGCGGCTGTCGGCCCACTCCTTGATCGCCTTGAGCGACATCTTCTCCTTGGGCACCTCGCCGCGGTCGATCAGCACCCGGCCGATGCTGACGTAGCCATGGCCGTTCTTGCCCGCATAGCCGAGGTACTGCATCTGATCGGTATCGCCGTAGTGGACAAAGCCCGACCCCTGCACATCCATCAGGAAGTTGTCGATAAGCGACTTGCTGTAACCGAGCTCCAGCCCCCGGTTGGCCAGCGCGCCTTGGTGGATCTCGGCGCGGCTCGGGCAACGCCCGCCGCAGTTGGGCATCGCATAGATGGGGTATTTGAACTCGCCACTTTTCTGGTGACGCACCTCGAGCACCGGCGAGAAGTAGCCGGTGAAGAGGATGTTGCCACGGTTATCGGCCCCCCCCAGTTGGGAGAGGGTGACGCCATAGCTCGGCAACTTGACCGGATCGCCCCCCGCCGCTATCCAGCGGTTGAGCTTGTAGTAGAGGTTGCCATAGCGGCTGGCCATCCGCTTGGAGCGGTCAACCACGATCTGGCTCTGCGGGCCGAACATGCGAAAGTTGTGGGGCCGGTTGCTGTTGACCCGAGCCACCGGATTGAGATCGCCCGGCAGCACCCCGTCGAGGTACTGGCGCCCTAAGTTCTCTTCCTGGTTGCAGTTGAGAAAGCAGCTCTGCGCCTTGGGCTTGGGCGGACGTTTCTGGGCATCGCCCGAGCCGGCACAACCGCCGATCACCAAGGGGATGGCCAACCACCAATAGGAGCGTTTCTTCATTGAGTCCTCATACAACACCACGCCTCTGATGGCCGGCAAGATGCCAAAAAGCCATCCACAAAGCAAACGCCTTAACCGCTGCGATGCGTTTTTTTCAACGCCGGTTACCTACGGGTTACAAGGGCCAGAGCATGGGTTATAACATGAGCAGCACCGCGCAGGAGTGACCATGGAGCAGCTTGAATTTTTCCCACTGCAAAGCCCCTGCATCGGGGTGTGTGAGCTCAACAACAAGGGATACTGCAAGGGGTGCTTTCGCAGCCGCGACGAGCGCTTCAACTGGCAGAGAATGAGCGAGACCGAGCAGCAGGAGGTGCTGCGCCTGTGCCGGGATCGCCAGCGCCGGGTACTGGCGGCCAAACGCAAGGCGGCGGCCGCAGAGGGCGAGCCGCCCGAGCAGTCCAGCTTCGATCTGTGAAATAAGAAAAGGGGCGGCCCATGGGCCGCCCCTCTCGTTTGCGCCGGATGATCAGGCCGTCGCCAGCTTGGCCGACGCTTCACCGCGCTTGAGCATGGCGTAGGAGACGCCGGTGAGCAGCGAGCCCGCCGCAATCGCCACGATATACATCATGACGTTGCTGATGGCGTTCGGGATAAACAGCACGAACAGGCCGCCGTGGGGCGCCATCAGCTCGCAGCCAAACAGCATGGAGAGGGCGCCGGTCAGGGCACCGCCGATCATGCAGGCCGGGATGACGCGCATCGGATCTTTGGCGGCAAACGGGATCGCCCCCTCGGAGATGAAGCACAGCCCCAGCACGAAGGAGGCCTTGCCCGCTTCCTGCTCTGCCTTGATGAACTTCTTGCTGGCTAGGAAGGTGGCAATCCCCATCCCCAGCGCCGGCACCATGCCGGCTGCCATCACGGCCGCCATCGGGGCATAGGTCTTGGAGGCGAGCAGGCCGACCCCGAAGGCGTAGGCCGCCTTGTTGACCGGGCCCCCCATGTCGAAGCACATCATGGCGCCGATGATGACACCGAGCAGCACGGCGTTAGCCGAGCCCATGTTGTTGAGGAACTCGGTCATGGCGTTCATGATGCCGGCCACCGGGCCGCCAACCACGTAGATCATCACCAAGCCGGTAAACAGGCTGGCCGCCAACGGAATGATGAGGATCGGCTTGAGCGCCTCCAGGGTCACCGGCAGGCGCACCTTGTCACTCAAGAACTTGGCGCTGTAGCCGGCCAGGAAACCGGCGGCGATCCCACCGAGGAAACCGGCCCCGAGGGAGCTGGCCAGCATGCCGCCGATCATGCCGGGGGCGAGGCCAGGACGGTCGGCGATGGAGTAGGCAATATAGCCAGCCAGCACCGGGATCATCAGGGCAAAGGCCGACGCGCCGCCGATCTTCATCAGGGCCGCCGCCAGCGTTCCTTCTACCTTGAACGCCTCGATACCGAACACGAACGAGAGGGCGATGATGAGGCCACCGGCCACCACCATGGGCAGCATGAAGGAGACACCGGTCAGCAGGTGCTTGTAGGGGCCGGCCTTCTCCTCCTTCTTGGCCACGCTGGCGCCACTGCTGTGGCGATAGACCTTGGCCTCGCTCCAGGCGCGCTCGATCTCGGCGCGGGTCTTCTTAAGCGCCGCCCCCGTGCTGGTGCGATAGACGCTCTTGCCATCGAAGCGGGTCATGTCCACCTCGATGTCGGTGGCGAGCAGCACCAGATCGGCGGCGGCGATCTCCTCGGCGGTCAGGGCATTCTGGGCACCGACCGACCCTTGGGTCTCGACGCGGATCTGATAGCCGAGCTGGGGCGCCATGTTCTCAAGGGCCTCGGCCGACATGAAGGTATGGGCCACCCCGGTCGGGCAGGCGGTAACCGCCACGATGCGCTTACCGGCCTTGGCCGCGGCAGCCGGCGCGGCGCTGGCCACATGGGCATACGCTTTGGCCTGCGCGCTGGCGGCCTCCAGCAGCGCCTCGGGGGCCTGAATGGCCTGCTCGATGTCACCGCGATAGAGGCGCTTGCCGTCAAAACGGGCCAGATCCAGCTCGGTGCTGGCGGCGACCACCACCAGCTCGGCGGCGGCCACCTCGGCGTCGCTCAGCGTCTGGGCGTGGCCACGGGCCTCAGTCTTGACCTCCCAGCCTTTGGCCTTGGCCGCCTGCTCGAGGCGGCGGGCGGCAAGAAAACCGGTGGCGATGCCCGCCGGGCAGGCCGTCACTATGATTGCTTTCATTGGGCATCTCCTTGAGTCATCAGTTGTGTGATCACCACACGTTCCATCAGGGGCGCAAGCTGATCGCGCCCGGCAAATCCAACGGCAACCTGGCTCACCGCCAGGGCCGAGGCGGCGGTGGCCAGACGCACCGTCTCCTCTTTGGGCAGTCCGGCGGCAAGGCCGTAGACCAACCCGGCCACCAGGGAATCACCGGCGCCGACCGTGCTCACCACCTGCATCCGCGGCGGCACCGCACGCAGCACCCCCTCACGGCTGAACCAGAGCAGGCCACGGCTGCCGTCGGAGACGACCACCTGGGCCACCCCCTTGGCCAGCAGGGCCTCGGCACACTCGCGCTGCTCGGCATCGGTCTCGATGGGGCGACCGGCCCACTGGCCGAGCTCCTCACGATTGGGCTTGACCAGGGTCGGCGCCCCCTCCAGCCCCACCCGCAGCGCCGCGCCGCTGCAATCGAAGATCACCTGCTTGCCGCGCGCCTTGAGGCGCACGATAAGATCGCGGGCAAACTCGGGCTCGACCCCCTTGGGCAGGCTGCCGGCCAGCACGAACCAGTCGTGATCGAGGCAGAGCCGATCGAGGGCGGCCAGCAGCGCCTCACGCGCCGGCTCATCGATGCTCAGCCCCGGCAGGTTGAGGTCGGTCACCCGGCCGGCCTGCTCGGCAATCTTGACGTTGATGCGGGTCTCGCCACGGACACGCACGAAGGCATCCTCCAGCCCCTTGCGCTGGAACAGCTCGACGAAGGGGGCCTGATTGCCCTCCCCCAGCCAGCCGGTGACGGTCACGTCACAACCGAGATCCCGCAGCACCATGGCCACGTTGATCCCCTTGCCGGCGGCGCGCAGGGAGGCCTGCTCGACCAGATTGACCTCGCCCGGCACTAAGGTGGCGAGACGGGTGGTGAGATCGAGGGCCGGATTGAGGGTGATGGTGGCGATCTTCATGCTTGTGCTCCTTCACCCAGACCGGTGGCGATGGCCTCGCCCAGCCCCTTGAGGGCGGCCGCGGCATCCGCGCCACTGGCACGGAAGGCCAGACGATGGCCGCACTTGACGCCAAGGCCGATCACCTTCATCAGGCTCTTGGCATTGACCTCTTCACCGCTGCCGTCAAGGTTGGCGACGCGAATATCGGCACCATACTCCTTGGCCACCTTGACCAGCATGGCGCCGGGGCGGGCGTGCAGGCCATGGGGGTTGACGATGGTGAAGGTGGCGCTATGCCCTTCACCCGCAACTTCCGGCGCCGGGGCGCGCGGCGCCTCGCTTTGCAGCAGGGCAAGGCCCTGACTCGCCAGCTCAGCCAGACGACCGGCGGCGGCCAGCTCGGCCAGACGGGTCAGTTGCACCTCGTGGCCGGCCCCATTGGCACACAGCAGCAGCAGGCCGTTGACCGGCTCATCGCCGGCGTGCAGCGGCTGCTCCGGGGTAGCCAGCAGCCAGCCGGCCTGGGCGGCGCGGGTGCGGGCCAGCCACAGCCCCTGCCCCAGATGAAGCGGCGCCTGCCCGAGCAGGGCCGCCAGGGTATCGGTGTCCATCCAGCCGGCCGACTTGGCGCGAGCGGCCGCAGCCAGTTGCAGCTCGTTGAGCGAGGCCGCCGGGAAGTGCTCGAGGCGCTGGAACTGCGGCTCGGCCGCCGCCCCCTGCCCGCTCAGCACGGCGATGATATCGGCCACCTCAGTGGTATCGCGCAGACGCAGCGCCGCCGCCTCGTCACCCAGCACATGGGTGAGCTGGCGCAAGATGCCGAGGTGTTCGTCGGACTTGGCGGCGATGGCGATCACCAGATAGGCCAGCTGGCCATCGTCCCACTCGACCCCTTGCGGGAACTGGGCCACCTGCACCCCGGTCTGGCGCACCAGATGGCGGGTGTCGGTGGTGCCGTGGGGAATGGCGATGCCATTGCCAAGGTAGGTGGCATGCTGGGCCTCACGGGCCTGCATGCCGGCCAGATAACCGCTCTCGACCAGGCCGGCGGCCTCGAGGCGACCAGCCAGCAGGGCGATCGCCTCACCCTTGTTGGCCGCTTTCTGTCCCAGCAGGATCTGTTCGGGTGCCAAGGTCAGCATAAAGTCTCTCCGTCATCGTCTATTTGTTGTGTCAGCTTCAGTGTAGACCACCAAAAACTGAAACGTTTCAGCTTGCAGGGTTCAGCGAACACGTTGCTGAACCACTCAACCTTGACTCAGGCTGTTTCTCATCGCCAATTCAGGTGGAGCACGCTTGCAAGCTGAATCGTTTCACTTATATTTAAGACTGAATCGTTTCAGTGAATTGATCAAGCCCGGCGCCAACGCCACATCTCGATGGTATGATCGGGCGCACAATTTTCATCATCCGGAGCCGTGAAAACCCATGAAACTGGAAGAGATTGCCGCCCTAGCGGGGGTATCCCGCACCACGGCCAGCTACGTGATCAACGGCAAGGCCGAGCAGTACCGCATCAGCCAGGCCACCCGTGACAAGGTCATGGCCGTGGTCGAAGCGCACCACTACCAGCCCGACAGCCGCGCCGCCTCCCTGCGCGGTGGCCAGACCCGCACCCTGGGCTTCATCCTGCCGGATCTGGAAAACGCCAGCTACGCCAAGCTGGCCAAACGCCTCGAGCAGGGGGCCCGCGCCGAGGGGTATCAGCTGCTCATCGTCTGCTCGGAGGATGAACCCGATACCGAGCGCGAGCTGGCCAAGATGCTGCTGGCCCGCCATGTGGATGTGCTGCTGGTCGCCAGCTGCCTGCCGGCAGACGATCCCTGGTATCGCGAGCGCCAGCGTGAAGGGGCCCGCATCATCGCCATCGATCGGGCGCTCGATCCGGCCTGGTTTGTCTCGGTCACCAGCGAGAACCGCAAGGGGTGCGAGGAGCTGACCCGCTCTTTGCTCTCCCCCACCCTGCCGAGCATCGCGCTGATCACCGCCATGCCCGATCTCACCATCAGCGAGGAGCGCCGCCAAGGGTTCGTGCAGGCCCTCGAGGGGCACCCGGCCAAGGTGTGGGAGTGCGCCGGCGCCCACTTCGATCGCCGTGAGGGCTATCGCCTGATCCGCCAGCTGCATGAGCAACGAGGCAGCCTGCCGGCCGCCCTGGTCACCACCTCCTACATCCTGATGGAGGGTGTGCTCGATTACCTGCTGGAGCAGAGCGTCGACATGAGCAGCCTCGCCATGGCCACCTTCGGCGATGATCGGCTGCTCGACTTTCTCCCCTGCGGCATCAACTCCCTGCCCCAGTCCCACGACGAGATCGCCACCCGAGCCCTCACCCTGGCGTTCGGTGCCATCCATGGCGATTACCCGGCCGGCGTACACGTGATCGCGCGGAGTCTGTGCCGCCGCTCGTAACGATATCGTTCCACAACCCCGCTATTTTTGTTGCCACTCGCCCCCCTGGTGGCTTGCCACAGGGGGTTGCCTTGTTTACAGTGCCCCTCCTTAACCCGATCTTTCTCACTAGCGAAAGGTCAAAATACCGACGATTACGCCACCCTGCACCCCATTGGCGAAAAATAGAACCAAAATCGGCCCCAATCGTACAATATTCTTTACGGAAGAGTTCATGCACTCCAAGACCCTCGGCTGTACCCTGCTCATCGCCGGCACCACCATAGGCGCCGGCATGCTGGCCCTGCCGCTGGCCGCCTCCCCCCTCGGCGGACCGGCCACCCTGATCCTGATGCTGGTGCTGTGGGCTCTGATGGCCTACACCGCCATGTTGCAGGTTGAAGCGAGCCTCACCACGTGTCATACCCACCTGCACCAACTGGCCGAGCACCTGCTCGGCGCCTGGGGCAAGCGTCTGGCCGCCTTCTGCGTGCTGATGCTCTTTTACTCGCTGGCGGCCGCCTACATCAGCGGCGGCAGCAGTCTGCTGAGCCAGGCGCTCGGTGATGAGGGCATCACGCTGAGCCAGGAGCGCAGTGCCTGGCTGTTTACCCTCTTCTTTGGTGGCATGGTCTGTATCGGCACCCGCTCGGTCGACTACCTCAACCGCCTGATGTTTGCCACCAAGCTGGTGATCATGGTGGCGGTGCTGGCCATGCTGCTGCCGCGCGCCGAGGGGCAGCACCTGCTGGCCATGCCGCTCGAGCAAGGGCTGCTGCTGGCGGGCCTGCCGGTCATCTTCACCTCGTTTGGCTTTCACGGCTCCATTCCCAGCGTCCTGCTCTATCTCGGCCGAGATCCGCGCCAGCTGCGCCGGGTCTTCGTCTGGGGCTCAGCCCTGCCGCTCATCCTCTATGTGCTGTGGCAGGTGGCCATCCTCGGCCTGCTCGGCCAGCAGCGTCTGCTCGCGACCGGTGGGGCATTGGATGGTCTGCTGGCGGGGGTGGGCCAGGTGATCGACTGGAGTACCTTCAGCCAGGCCATGCATCTGTTTGCCGATCTGGCGCTGGCCACCTCTTTTCTTGGCGTGACCCTGGGGCTGTTTGACTTCATGGCCAAGGCCCTCAACCGCCGTGACAACGCCACCGGCCGCCTGCAAACCGGCCTCATCACCTTCGTGCCGCCCCTGCTGTTTGCCCTCTACTTTCCTCAGGGCTTCATCATGGCGCTCGGCTATGCGGCGATTGCGCTGGCGGTGCTGGCGGTCTTGCTGCCAGTCACTCTGGTATGGCAATCGCGCAAAGTCCCCGAGCAAGGGGGGTATCGGGCCCCTGGCGGTACCTACGGCCTACTCGCGGCCACCCTGCTCGGCCTGCTCATCGTCGGTGTGCAGGTGAGCGTCTCGGTGGGGCTGCTGCCCGCCCTGTAAGCAGGCGCCCGCCAATAAGAAGGCCACCCTAGGGTGGCCTTCTTGCTATGCGCTCACATCAACTTTGCGGCGCCTCATGGGAGGAGAACTCCCGCATGAAGGCTTCGGCGCGCTCCACCATCTTGGTCGAGCCGACGAAGTAAGGGGTGCGCTGGTGCAGCGAGGTGGGCTCGATATCGAGGATACGGCGGAATCCATCCGACGCCTTGCCCCCGGCCTGCTCTATCAGCAGGGCCAGCGGGTTGCACTCGTAGAGCAGGCGCAGCTTGCCCTTGGGCGCATTGGTACCGGACGGGTAGATATAGATGCCGCCTTTAAGCAGGTTGCGATGAAAATCGGAAACCAATGATCCGATATAGCGGGCGGTGTAGGGCCTGTGGGTCGGCTCATCGAGCTCCTGGCAATATTTCAGGTACTTCTTCACCCCATCCGGGAACTTGATGTAGTTGCCCTCGTTGATGGAGTAGATCTTGCCCTCCTCGGGGATACGCAGGTTCTCGTGGGAGAGGCAGAAGCAACCGATAGAGGGATCGTAGGTAAAGCCGTTGACCCCGTTGCCGGTGGTGTAGACCAGCATGGTCGAGGAGCCATAGACCACGTAACCCGCCGCCACCTGGCGCCGACCCGGTTGCAGGAAATCCTCCAGCACCACAGGGGTGCCGGGCGGGCTGACACGGCGATAGATGGAGAAGATGGTGCCGACGGAGACGTTCACATCGATGTTGGAAGAGCCATCGAGCGGGTCGATCAGCACCACGTACTTGGAGTGCTTGGAGAGGGCCGAATCAAAGACGACGAAATCCTCCTCCTCTTCCGAGGCCATGCCACACACCTCGCCGCGCGCCTCGAGCGCCGCCTTGAAGCGCTCGTTGGCATAGACATCGAGCTTTTGCTGCACCTCCCCTTGTACGTTTTCGGCACCGACCGAGCCGATGATATCGGCCAGCCCCGCCTTGTTGATCTCCCGGTTGACTACCTTGGCCGCCAGCCGGATCGAGCTGAGCAGGGAGCTCAGTTCACCGGTAGCCGTCGGGTACTCGGTCTGCTTCTTGACGATAAACTCACCGAGCGTGACCATGTTTTTCATCGTGTTTCCTTAACGTAAACCGTTGGCGTTGAAAACGTTTGCAAGCTTAAGCAAAAAAATCGCTGTTCTTGGCGGACAGCGTATTGTTACCGAATGTAACTTTTTTTTTGGTTTTTTGCAGCGAATTAACTGGGCTTAAACGTGGCGGACTCTGCCATGAAATACGCCATCGCCCCCTTAGCATCGCCGAGAACAGGCTCATAAACCGCCACTTTATTTTTACCGCGAGTTTTCACTTTGCTTGTCATGCCCCTGGCGTTACCGCACACTGCCGGATGCTAGGAAGCAAACATAACAAGGATATGACGATGCAAAAAACGCGGATAACGGCTATCTGTGCCGCCCTGTTCACCTATTCCGTCTGCGCCGCCGAGGTGCCTGCCGGCACTGCGTTACTCCCCCCAGAAGAGCAGATCTTTGTGCGTAATATCGGCACCGAGCCCGCCTCTATCGATCCGCAGCGGGTTGAAGAGAGCGCCGGCAACGAGGTGGTCAACGATCTGTTCGAGGGGTTGTTCACGCTCGATGCCAACGGCAAGCCGACGTTGGCCGGCGCGTTGAGCTATGAGGTTGACCCCAGTGGCACCGTCTACACCTTCAAACTCAGGCCCGAAGCCAGGTGGTCCAACGGCGATCCGGTCACCGCCGCCGACTATGTGTACGGTTGGCAACGCGCCGCCGATCCCAACACTGCCTCCCAGTACGCCTGGTTTATCGCCTTGATGGGGCTCAACCATGCCAATGCCGTGATACAGGGCAAGCGGCCCCCCTCCGATCTGGGGATCACGGCACGGGATCCGCACACCTTGCAGGTCACTCTGGCAGCACCGGTGCCCTTCTTTCTCAAGACCCTCACCCACTACACCACCTTCCCAGCCCACAAGGCGACCATAGAGAAGTTCGGCTCAGAGTGGGTCAAACCGGGCAATATCGTCTCCAACGGCGCCTACCGGCTCAAAGAGTGGACGCCAAACGAGCGCCTCATCGCCGAGCGCAATCCCCACTACTGGAACAATACCAAGACGGTGGTCAACAAGGTCATCTATCTGGAGGTGGTCTCCGATACCGCCGCCTACAACCGCTACCGCTCCGGCGAAGTGCACTACACCCCCTACCCCCTCGATCAGTACCGCAAGATCAAGCAGACCATGGCTCAGGAGCTGATCAACCTGCCGATCCTGGCCAGCTACTACTACGTCTTCAACACCCAGCGCAAACCGTTCGACGATAGCCGGGTGCGCCGCGCCCTCTCGCTTGCGATTGACCGCGAGGTGATCACCGACAAGATCCTGGGCCAGGGGCAGATCCCAGCCTATAGCTTCACCCCACCCATTGTCGACGGGTTTGAGCTAACGCCGCCCCAGAGCCAACTAATGAGCAAGGAAAAACGCATCGAGCAGGCCAAGGCGCTGCTCGCCGAGGCCGGATATGGCCCCGGCAAGCCGCTCCAGGTCGATATCCTCTATAACACCAACGAGAGCCACAAGGTGATCGCCCTCGCCATCGCCTCCATGTGGAAACGCAACCTGGGGGTGAGCACCGAGATTAACAACATGGAGTGGAAGAGCATGGTGTCGGCCCTGAACGAGGGGAACTTCAACATCAGCCGCTATAGCTGGAGCGGCGACTACAACGATGCCTCCACCTTCCTCGATATCATGAGCAGCTCGAGCAGCGCCAACAGCGGCAAATGGGTCAACGCCGAGTATGACGCCCTGCTGGCCAAGGCCCACGACGCCATGGATCCCGCCGAGCGCAACCACCTCTATCAGCAAGCCGAGACGCTGATCGATAAGGAGGCCCCCATCGCCCCCATCTACTTCGCCGTCAAATCCCGCCTGCTCAAGCCCTTCGTCAAGGGATTCCCACTGCACAATCCACAGGACATCGTCTACAGCCGGGACATTTATCTGATCAAGTAGTCAAAATCAGGGGAAGTCAGCATCTTCCCCTGGTTTTCTCACTCATTGGCGTCACGTTCGCCGATATTCATCTTAGGTTCACTCGCCGATGTTAGGGTGCACCCTCCACAAACCAACCAAAGGAGTCCTCTTATGGAAGAGACGATCCGCGAAGAAGTGGTACAGATCCGTCAGGAAGCCGAGCAACTCGGCCTCGAGCGCGCCCGTAGCAAATGGGATGAGCGCGTCAGCAAGCTGGAGCAAGATCTCCCGTCCCGTTACGAAGAGCCGGAGCAGAACTAGTCTCAGGCAAGGGGACAAGCCTTGCCTGAGGCCGTAGTTCCAAACGTCATCCAATAAAAAACCACCCCAACCGGGGTGGTTTTTTTATGGTTCAACCGCTTGCCGAGCTTATTCCACTGCGGCTTCCTGCGCGGCAAAATACTCTATCTTGGCCGCTTTGCGCAGGCTGTCGACAAACGCCTTGTAGTCGGCCTGAGCCTTCGACTGACCCATCTGTCCCTTGATGAGCTCGGCCATCTGGGAGGGCTTCTCAGGCTGGCTCACCTTATCGAGCGCCACGATCACTTGATCGCCATTGCTCTGGGTGAGCAGTTCGACACTCGGCTGCTTGGCCGGATGTGGCATGCGGAAGATCTGGGCCACCAAGCTCTGATCCAGCTCCTGGGCGAAGCGGGTCAACCCCTTGTGCTCCTCCAGCTTGAGGTTCAAAGCCGAGAGCTCCTGATTGACCTCAGCACCGGACTTGAGCTTGCCGAGCAGCTCCTGCCCCTTGCTGCGGGCCACTTCACTCGCCTTGCTGCGCTTGATATCGGAGACGATAAGCTCGCGCACCTCATCGAGCGCCTTGACGGCCTTCGGCTTGTGATCCATGACGTGCAGCACCAGCGCCTTGCCATCACCAATCTCAATGACATCGGAGTTGGTGTTCTCCTCACGCAGCATCTCAGAGAAGGCGGCAGAGAGCACCTTGGCATCGTTGAGCGGTGCAGGAGCGGTGGCCTGGCTGAAGTAGTCGCTGGAGATCACCTTGAGGTCAACGGCCTTAGCCGCGGCATCCAGAGAGTCTGGGTTTTCAAAGCTGGCATCGGCCAGTTTCTGCTGGGCCGCGAAATAGCGCTCGCGGGCCTTGTCCTTCTGCAGACGCTCGCGTGTATCGGCCTGCACCTCGTCAAACGGGCGCACCGCTGCGGGCTCGACCCCGAGCAGCTTGATGATGTGGTAGCCAAACTGGCTCTTCACCACGCCGGAGAGCTCCCCTTCCTTCGCCAGAGCAAAGGCCGCCTTCTCAAAGGCCGGGTCCATGACGCCCTTCTCGAACCAATCGAGCTCGCCGCCCTTCTTGGCGGAGAAGGTATCGGAAGAGTCGCGCTTGGCCAGCTCGGCAAAGTCGGCGCCACCGTTAAGGGCCGCCAGATCCTCCTCGGCCTTCTTCTCGGCCGCCTTCTCATCCTTACCCGGTGGGATCAGGATGTGAGCCACACGGCGACGCTCATTGCGCTGGAACTGCTCCTGGTGCTGATCGTAATAGTCACGCACATCCTGGTCGGTCACCTGGATATCCTTGGCCAGATCGGCGGCATCCAGCAGTAGATAGTCAACCCGGATCCGCTCGTCATTCATGAAGCGCGGCTGGTTGGCTGCGTAGAACTGCTTGATCTCCTCGTCACTGACTTGAACCTGATCGAGGTAAGACTCCGCCGGCAGGCGAACCAGGCGCACATCACGGCTCTGCTGATAGAGCTTGTCGAGGCTGGACGCCTCTCCACCCAGCACAAACTCAGTGCCAAGCAGAGCGCCCATCAGCTGTTGACGGATCATGTCCTGACGGATGCTGTCACGGAACATCTCCGGGCTCATGCCGGCGCGGCGAATGAGTTGCAGGTAGCGATCATTGTCAAACTTGCCGTTTTGTTGAAACTCCGGCATGGCCGTAATGGCTTGCTTGATCTGCTCGTCACCGATACGCAGCCCGAGATCGTGAGCCTTGGCATCCAGCAGTGCCTGATCGATCAGACGATCGAGCACGCTGCGGCGCAGTTGTTTGATGTACTCAGGATTGTCGGCCAGCTGATTGAAGGCATCCCCCATCTGAGCTTCCAGACGGGCGCGCTCGTTACGGTAGGCATTTTCCAGAGTTTGGGGTGAAATTTCGTTATCGTTGACGCTAGCCACGGCGTTCTTGGCTGGGCTGTTTACATAGCTGCCCACCCCGGCCAGTGCGAAGGAGAGGATGATCAAGCCCAAGATGCCCTTGGCCACCTTGCCCTGCGCCCCTTCACGGAGTTTATCCATCATCATGTCGGTACAAATGCTCCGGCGGAATAATAAAAAGGCGCACCGGATACGATGCGCCTTGGTCAAATCAGTATGAGAGAAGCCCTCTCACGTGCCTGATCCGGGATCAGGACAGCCGAGGCGGCTTAGTTTACTGCGTCTTTCAGAGCCTTGCCGGCCTTGAAGGCAGGTACCTTACCGGCAGCGATTTCGATGGTGGCACCGGTCTGCGGGTTGCGGCCAGAACGGGCAGCACGCTCACGCACAGCGAAAGTACCGAAACCGACCAGAGCGACCTGATCACCGGCTTTCAGGGACTCGGTGACCGCATCGATGAAGGCATCCAGCGCACGACCGGCAGCGGCCTTGGAGATATCAGCGCCATCGGCAATCTTGTCAATCAGTTGAGATTTATTCACTCTTATTTTCCCCTATTATCGAACATCGCTACGGCGCTGATTTCCCTGGCCGCAACAAGTGGAGGTTTTATAACAAGCCTCCTGATCAGTTGCAAGTGACAATCTGGCGCTAAACCGCGCCACATCACGCCTTGCGACTCATCACGAGTTTCCCGGTCGGGGAACAAGGCTACTGCCCTTATTTGAGCCTTGCAAGCCTTGCTACCCGCCGTAATGCACCAAATTTGCGGTGCATCATGCTTTCTGGTTGGAAACCACCTCAAAACCCTGCGGATTTTCGGCCAGCGCCAGCTCCAATACCTGATCGATCCAGCGAACCGGATGGATTTCCAGGTCGGCCTTGACGTTTTCCGGGATCTCTTCAAGGTCGCGCTCGTTCTCCTTGGGGATGAGCACACGCTTGATGCCACCACGGTGCGCCGCCAGCAGCTTCTCTTTAAGGCCACCGATGGGCAGCACCTCGCCACGCAGGGTGATCTCCCCTGTCATGGCCACGTCAGCGCGCACCGGATTACCGGTCAGGCTGGACACCAGTGCGGTGCACATAGCGATACCGGCACTGGGGCCATCTTTCGGGGTTGCCCCTTCCGGCACGTGAACGTGAATGTCGCGTTTCTCATAGAAATCGCCATTGATACGCAATTTCTCGGCGCGAGAGCGCACCACCGTCATGGCCGCCTGGATGGACTCTTGCATCACGTCACCGAGCGAGCCGGTATAGGTCAACTTGCCCTTGCCCGGCATACTGGTCGCCTCGATGGTCAGCAGATCGCCGCCCACCTCGGTCCAGGCCAGACCACACACCTGACCGACCTGATTGTGATCTTCCGCCTTGCCGTAATCAAAGCGCTGTACCCCGAGGAACTCTTTGAGATTCTCAAGATTTACAGTGACATGCTTGATATTTTTATCGAGCAGGATCTTCTTGACCGCCTTGCGACAGATTTTGGAAATTTCACGCTCAAGCCCCCGTACACCCGCCTCACGGGTGTAGTAGCGAATGATACCCATGATGGCCGAGTCTTCGAGCGTGATCTCGGACTCCTTCAGACCATTTCGCTGGATTTGCTTCGCGACCAGGTGCTGCTTGGCGATGTTGAGCTTCTCATCCTCGGTGTAACCGGAAAGGCGGATCACCTCCATCCGGTCGAGCAACGGGCCCGGAATGTTCATGGAGTTGGAGGTGGCCACAAACATCACATCGGAGAGATCGTAATCGACCTCCAGATAGTGATCGTTGAAGCTGTTATTTTGCTCCGGATCGAGCACTTCCAGCAGGGCGGAGGCGGGATCACCGCGCATGTCGGAGCTCATCTTGTCGATTTCATCGAGCAAGAACAGCGGGTTCTTCACCCCAACCTTGGCCATCTTCTGGATCAGCTTGCCCGGCATGGAGCCAATGTAAGTACGACGGTGACCGCGGATCTCCGCCTCATCGCGTACCCCACCGAGCGCCATACGCACGTACTTGCGACCGGTCGCCTTGGCAATCGACTGACCGAGCGAGGTCTTACCCACGCCAGGAGGGCCAACCAGGCAGAGGATCGGCCCCTTGAGCTTGTTCACCCGCGCCTGCACGGCGAGATACTCAAGGATGCGCTCCTTGACCTTGTCCAAGCCGTAGTGGTCAGCGTCCAGGATGTCCTGGGCCTTGCCAATGTCCTTCTTGACCTTGGAGCGGGCCTTCCAGGGCACCTGCACCATCCAGTCGATGTAGCCGCGCACCACAGTCGCCTCGGCCGACATGGGGGACATCATCTTGAGCTTGGAGAGCTCGGAGAGGGCCTTCTCGCGCGCCTCCTCCGGCATGCCGACCTCATCAATCTTGTTGCTGAGGGCCTCGAACTCATCCGGATTGTTCTCATCCAGCTCACCGAGCTCTTTCTGAATGGCCTTCATCTGCTCGTTGAGGTAGTACTCGCGCTGGCTCTTCTCCATCTGTTTCTTGACGCGGGAGCGGATGCGTTTTTCAACCTGCAGCAGGTCGATCTCCGACTCCATCATCGCCATCAGAAACTCAATGCGCTCGGCGACGGAGGCAAACTCCAGCACTTTCTGCTTGTCTTCCAGCTTGAGCGGCATGTGGGCGGCCATGGTATCTGCCAGGCGCGCCGCATCATCGATAGCCGCAATGGAGGTGAGCACCTCGGGCGGGATCTTCTTGTTGAGCTTGATGTAACCTTCGAACTGACCAATGGCAGAGCGCACCAGCACTTCGGCCTCGCGCTCAGCCAGCCCTTCGGAGGTGAGGTAGCTTGCCTCCCCCACGTAGTAGGCTTGATCGTCGATCATCCGCTCAAGACGGGCACGCTGCCCCCCCTCCACCAGCACCTTGACGGTGCCGTCGGGCAACTTGAGCATCTGGAGGATGTTGGCCACGGTTCCGACCGAGAACATTTCCTCGACCGTCGGGTCGTCTGTAGAGGCATCCTTCTGGGCGATCAGCAGCACCTTCTTATCGTGCTCCATCGCCGCTTCCAGACACCGAATCGATTTTTCCCGCCCCACGAAGAGTGGAATGACCATATGGGGATAAACCACCACGTCACGAAGAGGCAGGACGGGAATCTCTATGCGTTCTGAACGCTCTAGGTTCATAAATGTCCTCTCGGCTTATTATACCGTTGGCTAGCGCTTGGCTGAGTATATGGGGGCGACTTGAAGCGATTCAATGCGTACTCGGCCAAAAAGGATGAAAGGGGCAATTTGCCCCTTTCATTTGATTAAAAATCAGTCACTTACTCGGAAGCGGCGGCCTGGGTTTCAGGGTGCTCGTAGATCATCAAAGGTGGTGTGTCACCCTTGATGACCCCTTCATCGATCACCACCTTGCTCACCCCTTCCAAGGAAGGCAGGTCATACATGGTGTCGAGCAGTACGGCCTCCACGATGGATCGCAGGCCACGGGCACCAGTCTTGCGCTCCATCGCCTTCTGGGCGATAGCGACCAGGGCATCGTCACGGAACTCCAGCTCCACCCCTTCCAGGTCGAACAGGGCACCGTACTGCTTGGTCAGCGCGTTCTTCGGCTCCTTGAGGATCTGGATCAGGGCTGCCT
The DNA here is from genome assembly GCF_000820125.1 of Aeromonas simiae. Classification (GTDB taxonomy): domain Bacteria; phylum Pseudomonadota; class Gammaproteobacteria; order Enterobacterales; family Aeromonadaceae; genus Aeromonas; species Aeromonas simiae. The sequence goes on from NZ_CDBY01000057.1 coordinate 92,840, forward strand.
CATCGAGCTCGCTCAGGGTTGCCACAACCGGCAAACGACCGATGAACTCGGGGATGAGACCGTACTTGATCAGATCTTCCGGCTCGACCTTGGCAAAGGTCTCGCTCAGGGTTGCCTTGGCATCCTTGGATTTCACCTCGGCACCAAAACCGATCCCGGTTCCCTTGACGGCACGCTGCTCAATCACCTTGTCGAGGCCGGCAAAAGCGCCGCCACAGATAAAGAGGATCTTGGAGGTGTCAACCTGCAAGAACTCCTGCTGCGGATGCTTGCGGCCCCCTTGGGGAGGCACAGACGCAATCGTGCCCTCAATGAGCTTGAGCAGCGCCTGCTGCACCCCTTCCCCGGAGACATCACGGGTGATGGAGGGATTGTCCGACTTGCGGGAGATCTTGTCGATCTCGTCGATATAGACGATACCGCGCTGAGCCTTCTCGACGTCGTAGTCGCACTTTTGCAGCAGCTTCTGGATGATGTTCTCCACGTCCTCGCCCACATAACCGGCTTCGGTCAACGTGGTGGCATCGGCCATGGTGAAAGGAACGTCCAGCAAACGAGCCAGGGTCTCGGCCAGCAGGGTCTTGCCACTACCGGTCGGGCCGATCAGCAGGATGTTAGACTTGCCGAGCTCCACCCCGTTGGTATCCACATGGCTTGAGCGCAACCGCTTGTAGTGGTTGTAAACCGCCACGGCCAGCACCTTCTTTGCATGCTCCTGGCCAATCACATAATCGTCCAGATGCGTGCGGATCTTGTGCGGGATCGGCAACTCTCCCCCTTCCTTCTTCGGAGAGATATCGCGGATCTCTTCGCGAATGATGTCGTTACACAGCTCGACACACTCGTCGCAAATATAGACGGAAGGGCCAGCGATAAGCTTGCGCACCTCATGCTGGCTCTTGCCGCAGAAGGAGCAGTAGAGCAGCTTCTCACCCTCACCCTTGCGTTTGTCTGTCATTCAGAAACCTCTATCGTCAATGCGCGGTTACCCGCTTTCTGTCCCCGTTAGTGTACAACAGCCCGGGGACAAGTACCTTAACCGCGCTGGGACAACACACCATCCACCAGACCATACGCCACGGCCTGCTCGGCAGACATGAAGTTGTCGCGATCAGTGTCGCGCTCTATGGTAGCGATGTCTTGCCCGGTGTGGAATGCCAGACGCTCGTTCAGGGTGTTCTTGATCTTGAGGATCTCCTGAGCGTGGATCTGGATATCGGACGCCTGTCCCTGGAAGCCACCCAGCGGTTGGTGGATCATCACGCGAGCATTGGGCAGGCAGAAACGCTTGCCCTTGGCGCCGCCAGCCAGCAGGAAGGCGCCCATGGAGCAGGCCTGCCCCATGCAGACGGTGCTGACATCCGGCTTGATGAACTGCATGGTGTCATAGATGGACATACCGGCGGTCACCGACCCACCCGGCGAGTTGATATAGATGCTGATGTCCTTGTCCGGGTTCTCAGACTCGAGGAACAGCAGCTGGGCCACGATCAGGTTGGCCATTTGATCTTCAACCTGACCGGTCAGGAAGATCACCCGCTCCTTGAGCAAGCGGGAGAAGATGTCGTAGGAGCGCTCCCCCTTGGCGGTCTGTTCGACCACGATCGGCACCAGGGCACTGCTGGGAGAGTCGGTCACATCGTTATAGTTTTTGAACATAAGGCATTGTCCCTAAAATAAAATGGCCCGGGTGGAGTACACACGGGCCATTATAAGTAACACTCTTGACCTTAAGTCAAATGTTCTTAGGCGGCGACGGACTTGTTGATAACGTCGTCGAAGGCGACCGCTTTCTCGGTCACTTGAGCCTTGCTCAGGATGAGGTCGATAGCCTGATCTTCGATAGCCAGGTTACGAACGCCATTGAGGGCCTGCTCGTTGTTCTTGTAGTACTCGATCACTTCCTTCGGATCTTCGTAGGCAGTGGCCATGGACTCGATGATGGTATCCACGCGAGCATCGTCAGCCTTGATCTCGTTGGTGCGGATCACTTCGCCCAGCAGCAGACCAACACGGACACGGCGCTCGGCTTGATCCTGGAACAGCTCGGCCGGCAGTTCCGGCGCGTTGCCACCCTGGAAGCCACCAAAACGCTGCATGGCCTGCTTGCGCATGGAGTCAATCTCCTGAGCAACGGCAGCCTTCGGCAGATCGATGGTGTTGGCATCAACCAGACCGTTCAGCACCTGCTCCTTGACGGCGTTCTTCAGGGCCTGAGCCAGCTCGCGCTCCATGTTCTTGCGCACTTCAGCCTTCAGCTCTTCGACGTTGCCGCTTTCGATACCAAAGCGCTTGACGAACTCTTCAGACAGCTCCGGCAGGATCTGCTCTTCAACCTTGTGCAGCTTGGAGGCAAACTTGGCCGCCTTGCCCTTGAGGTTCTCGGCGTGGTAGTCCTCCGGGAAGGTCACGTCGATGGTGAACTCGTCACCGGCCTTCTTGCCCATGATGGCGTCTTCAAAGCCCGGGATCATGCGACCGGCACCCAGTACCAGTGCAAACCCTTCGGCCTTGCCGCCTTCGAACTCTTCACCGTCGATGGAGCCGACGAAGTCCAGGGTGACACGCATGCCATCGGCAGCGGCGGCATCCACATCAGCCCAAGTGGCGTGCTGCTTGCGCAGGGTGTTCAGCATGTTGTCCAGATCGGCGTCAGTCACGCTGGCCACCGGCTTCTCAACCTTGATGGTCTCCAGGCCGGAAACCTGAACTTCCGGGTAGACTTCGAAGGTGGCGGAGAACACGAAGTCCTGGCCTTCCTTGATCTCTTGCGGGTCCATGGTCGGAGCGCCAGCCGGGCTCAGCTTGTTGTCGATGATGGCCTTGATGAAGTTGGTCTGCATCATTTCATCGGCAACGCGGGCGTGGGCCAGGGCACCAAACATCTTCTTGATGATGGACAGGGGAGCCTTACCCGGGCGGAAACCGTCGATACGACGAGTCTTGGCCAGGCCGCTCAGCTCTTTCTTCACGGCGGCATCAACAGTCGCAGCCGGTACGGTGATAGTCAGGCGGCGTTCCAGACCCTGGGTTGTCTCTACAGAAACTTGCATTCTTTTACCTCGTTCAACTCAGCACTCGGTGCTGACCCTTATCTCCCCAAGGGTCTCCCCGGGGTCTTCCTGGTCATACAAAGACGGTCGTCTTTGCGCAAATGAAAATCAGACGCGGCATTATAGCGGCGTGTCGCAGGTGAGTCGAGCCGACCTACCCGCATAATCTGTGCATCAGCGCGCGATTTTGACGCGCGGACGGCACCGAAAATGGTGGCTAAGCCCCCCGATTGCAAGGGCTTTATCCTCTTTTATGCGTCAACTGCTGAAAAAGAGAACAATCGGGCCATTACCACCAGTGCAGCAGGTTACGCCCGATCAGCGCGCCCCACACCAGCAGATTCAGCATCAGGCAGAGAAAGACCGCCGCCGAACCAAGATCCTTGGCCCGCCCCGAGAGTTCGTGGCGCTCAGCGCCGATGCGATCGACCACCGCCTCGATGGCGGAGTTGACCACTTCGAGGATCACCACCAACCAACTGATACCAATCAGCAGCAGCGTCTGCTCAAGAGAAGCGCCGACCCAAAAGGCCAGCGGCATGAGAAACAGGATCAGCAACAGCTCCTGACGGAAAGCGGCCTCGTTGGCCCAAGCGGACTTGAGCCCCTTGATGCTGTATCCGGTGGCGTGAATAATCCGGCTCAAACCGGTCACGGCAGGTTTGCCCACAAATTACCTCTGAACATGGCGCCTGATAAAAAACCGCCCCATCCTACCAGAGCCTCGTGCGGTTTCAATCAAGCCGCTTTTGCTTTATGTTAGCCACTGCTTTTCACGGCGCCCGCCGCCACACAGAACTTCGAGTCTTCTTATGTCCATTCACACTGACGAACTGAGAACCCGGCGGATCAACGATCTCATCACAGCGCGGGAGCTGGCCCGCGACTATCCCGTGGACGATGCCCTCGCCAACCGGCTGCTCGATGCCCGTCGCGACATCGAGGCGATCCTCTCGGGCGAAGATCGTCGTCTGCTGGTCATCATCGGCCCCTGCTCCATCCACGATCCGGATGCCGCCCTCGAATACGCCCGGCGCCTGCAACCGCTACGCGAGCGTTTTGCCGCCAGCCTGTGCATCGTGATGCGCACCTACTTCGAAAAGCCGCGCACCATCGTCGGCTGGAAGGGGCTCATCAATGATCCCCACCTAGATGGCAGCTTCGATGTCAACGAGGGGCTGCGCCTGGCGCGCAAGCTGCTGCTTGAGATCAACCGCCTTGGCATGCCGACCGCCACCGAGTTCCTCGATATGGTGACCGGGCAGTATATTGCCGATCTCATCAGCTGGGGCGCCATCGGCGCGCGCACCACCGAATCCCAGGTACACCGCGAGATGGCCTCGGCCCTCTCCTGCCCGGTGGGCTTTAAAAACGGCACCGACGGCAGCACCCGCGTCGCCATCGATGCGGTGCGCGCCGCGCGCCATAGCCACATCTTCTACTCCCCGGATAAAGACGGGAAGATGACCATCTACCGCACCGCCGGCAACCCGCATGGCCACGTGATCCTGCGCGGTGGCCACCGTCCCAACTACGACAGCGCCAGCATTGACGAGGCCTGTGAGGCGCTGGCCGAGGTGGGGCTGCCCGAGCGACTGGTGGTGGATTTCAGCCACGGCAACAGCATGAAAGATCACCGTCGCCAGTTGCTGGTGGCCGAGGATATCTGCGATCAGCTGCGCCGCGGACGCCGTGGCATTGCCGGCATCATGGCCGAGAGCTTCTTGGAAGAGGGGCGCCAGGAGGTAGTGGGCGGGCGCGCCGCCACGTTTGGGCAGAGCATTACTGACGCCTGCCTCAGCTGGCGTGACAGCGAGCGGCTCATCACCCTGCTGGCCGAGGCGAGCCAGGCGCGCCTGAATCACCCCGGCGCCTGAGTGCCTTAAAGCGGCAAGAACCAGTGCCGGCCGGCCGCCTCGACGCGGCCGGTCTTGATCTGAAAGACCCGCTCGATGAGCGTGGCCTCCACCGCCTGCGGTGGGCCGGCATAGGCGCACTCGCCCCGCTCCAGACACACCACCCGCTGCGCCCAGTGCAGGGCGGTATTGAGATCATGGAGCGACACCAGCACCAGCACCCCCTGCCCCACCAGCTGTTTGAGCAACTGCAACAGCGCCTGTTGATGATGCAGATCGAGGCCCGCCAACGGCTCGTCGAGCAGCAGCACCTTCCCTTCCCCATCCGGCCACACCTGCAGCAAGGTGCGCCCGATCAACACCCGCTGCAATTCACCGCCAGAGAGGCGGGTCGAGTCGCGCGAGAGCAGCGCTGAGAGCGCCAGCGCCTCCACCACGGCCGCCACCCCCTCGCGCAGCGCCTTCTCGGGCACGCCCAGGGTCAGCAGCTCGCTGACCGCCATGCCAAGCCCGGTCGGGATCTTCTGGGTCAGCATGGCGCGCCGGCGCGCCAGCGCCGGCCAATCGAGGGAAGAAAGTGGCTCCCCCATCAGGGTAATGGCCCCTTCATCGGGAGCGAGCAGTCCCGCCAGCAGGGAGAGCAGGGTCGACTTGCCGCTGCCATTGGGGCCGATCAGCGCCACCGCCTGCGCGCATTCAAAGCGCAGGCTAAGCGGTGCCAGCCGTCCGTGCAGCGCCACCTTATCGAGCGTCAGCATGATGTCTCACCAGCAGGAAGATAAACAGCGGCGCCCCCAGGGTTGCGGTCACCACCCCGATGGGGAGCTCCCCCACCGTCGTGGCATGGCGGGCCAGCAAGTCCGCCCCGAGCAGCAGGGCCGCCCCGCCCAGGGCCGAGGCCGGCAGCAAAATACGCGGCGCCCCGGCGCCGCACAGCCGCAGCAGATGCGGCACCAGCAGGCCAACAAAGCCGATGACGCCACTGAGCGACACCGCCAGCGCGGTGAGCAGGCAGACCAGCAGGATGAGGCGGGTGCGCTCGCGCGTCACATCGAGCCCCATCAGGCGGGCCTGCGCCTCCCCCAGTTGCATCAGCTCGAGCCGTCCTGCGCGCCGGACAAGCAGCAGCAGGGCCAGCAACATCAGCGGCATGGCGCCGGTCAGGGCACCGCTGCCATAGGCCAGGCTGCCCATCATCCAGAACATAAACTCGCGCAACGAGGCGTCATCGGAGAAGTAGAGCAGCCAGGTCATGGCCGCATTGGCCAGCATGCTCACCGCAATGCCGAGCAGCAGCAGGCGGGCCACATCGAGACGCTGGCGCCGCGCCAGATGGGTCAGCAGCAGGGTCACGGCCAGGGCGCCACCAAAACTGGCCAGCGCCAGCCCCCAGGCGGGCAGATCCCAGCCAAGCAGGCGCGCCAGGCTCATCGCCAGCATGGCGCACAGACCGGCGCCGCTCGAAATACCGAGCAGCCCCGGCTCGGCCACCGGATTGTGCAACAGGATCTGCAAGGTGGCGCCGCTCATGGCCAGCGCCGCCCCCACCAGCATGGCCAAGAGGGTGCGCGGCAGGCGCAGTTGCAGCAGCACCTGCTGCTGCATGGGATCGAGCGGCCACCATGAGAATGCCCCCAGCAGCAGCGAGAGCAGGGCCAGTAACAGCAAGGCGGCCAGCAGCGCCAACAGCAGCCAGCGCTGCCGGCGGCGGTGAGCGTGAGCCAGTTCGGTCAGGGAAGAGAGGGGCAGCGGACGTTCCTCACGCCGGGGGCGATCTGTATCTGAAAAGAGCCCGATAGTGCCATTTTTCCCGCTTTTCTCCAAGATGAGCCCTCTTTCCCCTGGCGCGGATGCGCAGGGGCGTCTCACCTGATGGAAAAATCGCCGATCTCCGTGCGGCGCTTCTGGCAATGTGCCGTTGGCGCAATAAAATAGGCCCCCCTACTTTATCCCGCCGCGTCAGCACGCTATAAACGTCGCCTCACCTCTTCTCGGAGCCCCAACATGAACCCCATCATGTCCAGCATCGGCCTTTTGTTGTGCAGCAACGTCTTCATGACCTTCGCCTGGTATGCCCACTTAAAGAACATGAGCCACAAGCCATGGATCATCGCGGCACTGGTGAGCTGGGGCATCGCGCTGTTTGAATATCTGCTTCAGGTGCCGGCCAACCGCATCGGCCACCAAGTACTCACGGTGGGCCAGCTCAAAATTTTGCAGGAGGTGATCACCCTGACGGTCTTTGTGCCCTTCTCGGTTTTCTATCTCAAAGAGGAGATCAAGCTCGACTACCTGTGGGCAGCGCTATGCATGCTGGGGGCCGTCTTCTTCGTCTTTCGTGAGAAGCTCCTCGCATGATCCGGGAGAGCCATCGACTTTATACTCTGTTCTAACATCGCCAATTTGAGGACATCACATGGAACTGCAACCCCTGTTGCGCATCCTGGCTCTACAGGATGGTTCGGATCTTTATCTCACCACCGGCGCGCCACCGAGCGCCAAATTCCAAGGCGTGCTCAAGCAGCTCGGCAATGAACCACTGGCCCCCGGCGAAGTCGCCGAGGTTGCCGACAGCATCATGGATGAAGAGCAGAAACTGGTCTTTGCCAAGGAGCTGGAGATGAACCTGGCCCTCTCCATCCCCAAGGTGGGGCGCTTTCGCATCAACATCTTCAAGCAGCGCAACGAGGTCTCGCTGGTCGCGCGCAACATCAAGACCGAGATCCCCCGTTTTGCCGATCTCAAGCTGCCCCCCGTGCTGCTCGATGTCATCGTCGAGAAGCGCGGGCTGGTGCTGTTTATCGGCGGCACCGGCTCGGGCAAGTCGACCTCACTGGCGGCCCTCATCGATCACCGCAATGAAAACAGCGGTGGCCACATCATCACCATCGAAGATCCGGTCGAATACGTGCATCAGCACAAGAAGTGCATCATCAACCAGCGCGAAGTCGGGGTCGACACCCGCAGCTTCCACGCTGCGCTGAAAAACACCCTGCGCCAGGCGCCGGACGTGATCCTCATCGGCGAGATCCGCGATCGCGAGACCATGGAGCACGCCCTCACCTTCGCCGAGACCGGCCACCTTGCCATCTCCACCCTGCACGCCAACAACGCCAACCAGGCGCTCGATCGCATCATCAACTTCTTCCCCGAAGAGCGCCGCCCGCAGCTGCTGCAAGATCTTGGCAACAACCTCAAGGGCTTCATCTCCCAGCGCCTGGTCAAGACCAAGGAGGGGGGACGGCGCGCCGCCGTCGAGGTGATGCTCGGCACCCACACCATCCGCGACATGATCAAGCGCGGCGAGTTTGGCAGCCTCAAGGAGGTGATGGAGAAATCCCGCGCCCTTGGCATGATCACCTTTGACGAGGCGCTGTTTGAGCTGGTGGTCGAGGGGGCCATCGAAGAGGAAGAGGCCATCAAGAACGCCGACTCGGCCAATAACCTGCGCCTCAAGGTCAAGTTGTGGCGCGAGAAGGGGCAGATAGGCAACGCCCTCGACTCCACCACCTGGTCGCTCGACATCGGCGACCACTGACCACAAGGCCCGCAGTTGCGGGCCTTGTTCGTTTCAGGGCCGTTGCACCAGCCCTATCTGTCCGTGTGGCAGCCACTCAAACTGCACCTCTTCGCGCATGCCGCAACAACTGCCGCTACAACCGCCGCTGTGGCACTTGCGTACCCGGCCTTTGCGCATCCACACCCCGAGCATCGCCTCGATGGCATCTTCCGAGGTGTTGAAATGGCGGGCCAGATCGCGGCGGCTGGCACGCCCCTGGCTTGCCAGGTAATCCCCCAACTCACGCAGGATCACAGCAGCACCGCCTTGCGCGCCACGATATCGCCGTGACGGCGCATCGCCGCCCACAGCAGCACGCTGATAAAGAGGTAGAAAAGGAACCAAAGCAGGCTCTGCTGCGGATGCCGAACAAAGGTCATCCCCTGATAGAAGAGGGTCGAGCACATGAAGGCGGTGTAGTTGCACCACAGGGCGGTGAAGATGGCCCAGCCACGGCCGGTCTCGCGCACCAGGGCCCCCATGGCGGCGGCGCAGGGCATGTAGAGCAGCACGAAGATGAGGTAGGCCAGGGCGCCGGCGGCGCCGTCGAAGTGCGCCTGCATGTTGCTGTAGGTGGAAACATCCACCGCCTGGGCCTCGGCGGCGGCCGCCTGATCTTCCACCTCCCCGACGGCAATCCCCATCGGATCGCGCGGATCGATGGCCGCCAGATTGGCCGGTATGGTGGCCAGCGCCTCCTTGGCGCTCTCCCACAGGTTGTATTCGCTCGCCGCCTCCTCTTCGCCCTTGCCGGCATAGAGGCTGTTGAGGGTGCCCACCACCGCCTCCTTGGCGAAGATGCCGGTGACGATGCCGACCGTGGCCTGCCAGTTGTCATCGCGAATGCCGAGCGGGTGCAACACCGGGGTCACCGCCTTGCTCACGGTAGCGAGGATCGAGCGCTCGCCGCCGGCATGGTCGAAGCGACCATCGGTGCCGAGGTTATTGAAGATGCTGAGCACCGCCACCACCAGCACTATGGTCTTGCCGGCCCCGAACACGAAGCTCTTGAGTTTCTGCCAGGTCTTGAGCAGCACGTTAGCAAGCTGCGGCAGCTCGTAGTCCGGCATCTCCATCAGCAGGCTCTCGCTCTTGCCCGGCAGCAGGGTGCTGCGCAGCCACAGGCCGGTGAGCACCGCCACCACCACCCCGAGCAGGTAGAGGGCAAACACCAGATCCTGGCCGCTGTGGGGGAAGAAGGCCACGGCAAACAGGGCATAGACCGGCAGGCGGGCCCCGCACGACATGAAGGGGGCCATGGCCGAGGTCATCAGTCGCTCCCGTTCGGCCCCCAGGGTGCGGGCGGCCATCACCGCCGGCACCGAGCAGCCAAAGCCCATCAGCATGGGCACGAAGGCCTTGCCGGGGAGCCCGAGGCGACGCATCAGCGCATCCACCACGAAGGCGGCGCGGGCCAGGTAACCCGAGCTTTCAAGCACCGCCAGAAACAGGTAGAGACAGGCGATGACCGGGATGAAGGTGGCCACCGTCTGCAAGCCAGCGCCAAAGCCGTCGGCCAGGATGGCCCCCACCCAGTCGGGGGCGGCCACCGTCTCCAGCAGATGACGGGTTCCCTCGACAAACAGGGCGCCCCCCAGCACGTCGAAAAAGTCGATGAAGGCGCTGCCCACCTTGATGGCGAACATGAACATCAAGTACATCACCAGCAAGAAGAAGGGGATGCCGACCCAGCGGTTGAGCAGCACCCGATCGATGCGCTCGCTGCCAGCCGCCGAGAGTTTGCCTCTCTGGTGGCGATGCTGCTGGCACCAGGCGTGGATGTGGCCGTAGCGCACGTCCGCCAGTTGCAGATCGATGTCATGACCGCGCTGCATCCGCTCGGCGAGCGCCAGCGCCAGCCCCTGTCCCTCCGGGGTCAATGCCCCCAGCAGCGAGCTGTCCCCTTCCAGCAGGCGCAGGGCACGGCCACGGCGGGTGGCGTGGTGATCGTCTGGCAACAGGGCGGCCAGCTCGGCGATGGCGGCCTCCAACTCGGGGCCGTAGTCAAGAGCCAGCGGCGCCTGCTCGGGGGTGAAGGTGAGCAAGGCATCCTTAAGCGCCGTCACCTGGCGGCGGCTGCGGGTCGAGAGCGCCACCACGGGGCAACCGAGGGCGGCCGAGAGGGCCCGGGTGTCGAGCTCGATGCGCCGTTTTTCCAGCAGATCCATCTTGTTGAGCACCACCAGCACCGGCAGCCCCAGCTCGCGCAGTTGCAGGGTCAGGTAAAGGGAGCGCTCGAGACTGGCGGCGTCGATGACGTTAAGGAACAGATCCGGCTGCTGGCTCTGGATATAGCGGGTGGCGATCTGCTCGTCGATGGAGTCATCCTGATTGCCAAGGCCATAGATGCCGGGCAGGTCCATCAGCTCCACCTCGAAGCCACGATGCTCGAAGCGGCCGGTCTTCTTCTCGACCGTGACCCCGGACCAGTTGCCCACCTGCTGGCGAGCACCGGTCAGGGCGTTGAACAGGGAGGTCTTACCGCTGTTGGGATTGCCGACGGTGACGATGTTGAGTTTCATACCCGCTCTACCTCTATCTGGCGCGCCAGGCTCTTTTGAATGGAGAGACAGATCCCCTGGCACTGGATCTGGAGCGGATCGCCAAGCGGCGCGGCACGTAGGAACTGCACCTCGCTGTGGGGCAGCAGCCCCATGACCATCAGCTTGCGGCGCACCTGACGGGTGAGTCGGTTCATATCGAGAATGCGGGCACATTGTCCCGGCGCCAGGTCGGTAAGATCCATGGCCGCCTCCTGAAGTTTAAACAAGAATAATTCGCTTTTACTGACCGGCATTATAAGCGGTACTTGGCGCTCGGATTTGCGTAAAATCAAACTTCGCTTAGCAAATACCAGAGTAAAACGATGTCACACGATGCCAACAGCAGACTGGTCTACTCCACCGATCGGGGTGCCATTACCGAGCCAACCCAGGCCAAGCAGGCCTCTGCCTTTGCTGAAGACGGGATAGTGCGCATCCGGCGCGAGACCAAGGGGCGCAAGGGCGCCGGCGTCATCACCATCCACGGGGTGCCGGCCGAGCAGCAAAAGGTCGTCGCCACCACCTTGAAGAAAAAGTGCGGCACCGGTGGCTCGCTCAAGGAGGGGATCATCGAGATCCAGGGGGACAAGCGCGATCTGATCCGCGCCGAGCTGGAGAAGGCGGGCTTTACCGTCAAGCTGGTGGGCGGCTGAGAGGCTTGCCTATCCGGGCGCTTTTCCCTAGAATGCCCGCTCCCATCGAGGGGGAGTAGTCGCGCCGCCTGACGCCATGCAGGCGACGGCCCTGATCAACATACTTGGTGCCAAATCACCATGGTCAGGGCGCGCAGCCAGCGGGCCGCGTTGACAAGACCTTTGACGGGCGAGTGTCGCAACCGGGGACGGACGACGCTTGCCGGTCTTTGGTTGATAACAACTCCGTCCCCCGGTCATTTTATGGAAGCCCTGCTCACCTCCACGCTCAGCGTGGCCATCGCCGAGATCGGCGACAAAACCCAGTTGCTCGCCCTGCTGCTCATCTGCCGCTTTAGAAAGCCCTGGCCCATCATCGCCGGCATGCTGGCCGCCACCGTGCTCAATCACGCCTGCGCCGCCTGGCTTGGCGAGATGATCAGCCGCTGGCTCGACCCTAAGCTGCTCACCTATCTGGTGGCCGGCGCCTTCATCGCCATGGCGATCTGGATCTTGGTGCCGGACAAGATGGACGACGAGGAGAGCCCGCTCGATCGCTTCGGTCCTTTTGTCGCTACCTTTATTCTCTTCTTCATCGCTGAAATCGGCGACAAGACCCAGATTGCCACCGTGCTGCTGGCCGCCAAGTACGACGCCTTCTTCCAGGTGATTGCCGGCACCACCCTTGGCATGATGCTGGCTAACGTGCCTGTGGTGCTGCTTGGCAAGCTCGGCGCCGATCGCCTGCCGATGCGCCTCATCCGCGCCAGCTGCGCCCTGTTGTTCACCTTGCTCGGTGTCTCGACCCTGCTGCTCTCCTGACGTTTCCCCCCCTTTCATGGGATACTCCGCCCATCAGATAAGGAGATCCCATGTTTCCACCCTCTCGCGCCCCCCTCTTTGAGTGGGTTCGCCGCGGCCACCTGGCGCCGCAACATCTGGCGCAGGCCGAGCGACTGCTCGGTCTGCCCCCCTCAAAAGCCCAGTGGCAACAGCTGCTCGATCGCCTGCTATTGCTGCTCGGCACCCTGTGTCTGGCCGCCGGCCTTATCTTCTTCATCGCCTTCAACTGGCACCAGCTCGGTCGCCTGAGCCGGCTGCTGCTGGTGACCGCCCCGCTGCTGGCCGTGCTGCTACTGGGGCTGCGCCCCCTCACTCCCCCACAGCGTCAGGCGCTGCTGCTGTTTGCCGGCCTCAACCTCGGCGGTCTGCTCGCCCTCATTGGTCAGACCTACCAGACCGGCGCCGATCCGTGGCAGTTGTTTGCCCTGTGGGCCGCCCTGCTGCTGCCGTGGGCCCTGCTCGGGCGCAGCGCTGTGCTCTGGGGACTGGCCTGGATGCTGGGCCAGCTGGCGCTGGTGCTCTATTGGCCGCTCGGTATCGAGAGCCTGTTTGCCTTCGATGAAGAGACGCTCGCCTGGTGCTTAACCCTCGGTAACGCCCTGCTGTGGGGCGTGCTGCTCGCCCTGCCCAGGCACCTGCGCCCGCCCCTGCCCACCTATCTGCCGGCGCTGGCAGCCGGCCTTGGCGCCACCTTGCTGGTACTGCTGAACCTGTTCGAGCTGACCTCCCCCCTGGCCTGGGTGGCCTGGCTTGGCTGGCTCGGCGCCGGCTATCGCCTTTGGCATGGCCGCTTTCTCACCGGACTGGCGCTCGGCGCCCTCTCGGTCATCTGCGTCATCTTGGTGGCGGTCGGCAAGTGGGTCGACATCGACATGAACGGCTTTTTACTGCTCGCCCTGCTCGCCATCACCCTCTCGGTGCTGGCGGTGCGCTGGCTCAAACTCGGTGGAGGGGCCCATGAGTGAACTCTGGCAACGTCTGCGTGACGCCGATCTGGTGAGCGGCGAGCCCCCCGTCAGCGATCCCCCCCACTGGAGCAGCCGGTTGCTGCTCGGGGTCTCGGGCTGGCTGGCCGCCCTGTTTTTGCTGTTCTTCCTGTTTCTTACCTTCATGAGCCTCATCCGCTCCAGCAGTGGCGCCCTGCTGCTCGGCGCGGGTCTGCTGGCCCTGGCTCGCGCCATGATGCTGGCCAAGGTGCAGCGCGATCTGCTCGCGCAGTGCGTGCTGGCCCTGGTGCTGGCCGGCGATGGTTGGCTGCTCTATGGCCTGCTCGATAGCATCGATACCGGCTCGCCCTGGCTGTGGGTGGGGCTGGCGGCGCTCTCCTTGACGATCGCCCTGCTCTTTGCGCACTGGTTGCTGCGCCTTTTTCACGGCTTTGCCGCCGGCCTGCTGCTGGCCATTGCGCTCGATATCCTCGGCCTGCATGGATTGTGCGAGCCGCTGCTGCTGCTCGCCGTGCTGAGTCTCTCCTTCGCCATGGCGCGCTGGCCGCGCCACAGTGCGCTGCACGAGAGCCTGCAACTGGGTCTGGCACTGGCGCTGCTGGCCTTGACGCTGCTCCCCGGCCAGTACTGGGAGATAGCGCCCTGGCAGAGCCTGGCCCCGGCCTATTTGCCGCACTGGCCCACCGCTCCGCTTTCGCTGCTGCTCTTGCTCGCCTTTACCTTCCGCTGCCGCCTGCCCTGGTTGCCGGCCCTGCCGCTGCTGGCGGCCTCGGCCCTACTGCCCGGCTTTGCCGCCGGTTGCCTGTTGCTGCTGCTCGGCTTTCGCGACGGCCAGCGTGGGCTCTGGACGCTCGGCCTGTTGCTGCTGCTCAGTGCCGGCGCCCTCTATTACTACGATCTGCGCCTGACCCTGATGATCAAGGCCGCCCTGCTGGCCCTGTGCGGCGCGCTACTGCTGCTGGTGCGCCAGCTCACTCTGATAAGGAGTCCTGCATGAGAGCCCATCGGCAACGTCTCATCGCCCTTTATGGCATCCTGCTTGTGCTGCTGCTGGGCGCCGACGTGGCGCGCCGCGAACTGGCCCTGGCCAGTGGCGAGACCATCCTACTGGCGCTGGCGCCGGTCGATCCGCGCTCCTTGATGCAGGGGGACTACATGCGTCTCGATTACGCCATCAGCCGCGAGCTGCGCACCCTCCCCACCCCGCCGGCCTCGCTGGTGGTGCGCATCGACCCGCAGAGGGTCGCCCACTGGCTGCCCGGCGCCGATCCACAAACACTGGCGGCCGACGAGCGGCGGCTGCAACCGATGCACCAGACGCAGATCGGGCCCGATGCCTACTTTTTCGAGGAGGGAGAGGCCAAGCTGCTGGAGCAGGCCCGTTATGGGGAGTTTCGCCTTAGCAAAGAGGGCAGGATGCAGCTGATCGGGCTGGCTGACGCGGCCGGAAAACCGCTCGGTCAGCGCAGAGAGCGTTGGTAACCTCTTGAATTAACGGCCACTTATGGCAACACTCAGACAATGGAGATGCACGACAAAGGGAAAGGTCGATGAAACGCTGGCTTGCCATCACCCTCTGGGGCCTCACCGCTTCGGCCCTGGCCGAGCTGGAGCACCTCGAATACTTCACCGAGGAGTATCCCCCCTACAGCTACACCACGGCGCAAGGTGAAGTGACCGGTCTGGCGGTCGAGACCCTCAAGGAGGTGTGGCAGCGCACCGGCACCCCGCCCCAACCGATCCGGGTACTGCCCTGGGCGCGCGGCTATTACCTGCTCACCCAAAAGCCCAACGTGGTGCTCTTCTCGACCGCCCGCACCGCGGTGCGCGCTCCCCTGTTCAAGTGGGCCTGCCCCATCGGCTACTCGGAATATGTGCTGCTCGGCCTGAGCAAACGGGCGCTCACGCTCACCACGGATGCCGAGCTGGGCCGTTATTCGATAGCGGCGGTGCGCGCCGATGCCTCGGAGCAACTGCTGCTCAACAAGGGGATGGACGATACCCGCATCGTGCCGGCCAACCGCCTCGGCCAGGCGCTGCGCATGCTGCTCTCCGGGCGGGTCGATCTGGTGGCCACCGGCACGCTCGCCGCCAACGACACCATTAAAGAGATGGGGATCGATCCTGCCAGCATCAGCAAGGCCTATACCCTGAGCGCCGAGGAGCTGTGCTACGCCTTCAGCCGGGCCGTCAGTGACGAGACGGTGCAACGCTTCCAGCTGGGGCTGACCGGCACCCTCGCCAGCCCCCACTATGGCGCGCTACAGCGGCGCTTCATGCCCTGAGCCTCCTCCCATCCATATGCCAAAAGGGCGCCGACGGGCGCCCTGCTTTTGTTCCCGTGATCGCCCGCAAAAAACCACGCGTTTCTGATAGTTACATCAAAAATGCGCTGGTCAGCCGGCGCCTGCCTCCTTAAGATGGCCAAAGGAGCCTGATGGCCCCCATGGACGGTCAAGGGCGCACGGTGGCAGCGATAAGCCAGGGGCGGTAGCGTCTTTGTCGAAATGGAGCCGAGGCGGACGCCAGAGCGACCGCACCACGGCGAGGGGCGAGGACGCTCTCCTCGAGGGGGTTTTGGTTTGCTCCCCTCACCTCTTGGGGGAGAGGGTCAGGATAAGGAGTCGCCAACAGCTTTGGGCATGGCTCCGCCATACAGGACACGAGGGAGCTGCCCTCGACAGAGTTTCGCCGCCCTTCGGGCTGGGGCGAGTGACTTTGGAAACACCCGCCCTCTTTGGCAAATAACACCAAAGGTCTTCTCCCCCGCTTGCTCGCCCTCCTGCGTCGGGATCCCTCGGCGCCCCCGTTTGTCCAACGGCACGCGCCGATGGGCTTTGACCTTTACTATCCATGGCATCGGTCAACGTCCGCTGCCGACATCCTTGTCCTTGCGCCAAACCGGGTCGAGCATTGCTCGTCTAATACCGGTTTTGCCCATGCCACAGCGGCGCTCGCTCGGCATTGCCTCGCGGCCTCGACAAACGGGCTCACCTCGGCGAACAACAGGGAGTAACACCCAACCCTCAACCCCAAGGGCAAGGGCAAGGGCAAGGGCAAGGCAAGGCAAGGCAAGGCAAGGCAAGGCAAGGCAAGGGCAGTTAATACTATGCTAGAGAAAGTCGTTATCTCTGATCCGGTCCTCACCCACCCCATGGCGAAACCAAATTTTCGCACCTATGCAACAGGCTATATCGACATCATTGCATAGATGAAAAATCATTATGAGAAGACAAGTGGTACACATCCCTATCGGGGATAGGTTTTATATGTAAGGCCAGACAGTAAGTATTTTCCGAGATAATATCTTAATTTCTCTAAGGTCCAATTACGCTTTGTTAATATAAAATAAAGCATCGCACCTACGGCTAAATTTACATTTATCTAATGAGGCAATATTATGCATGTCGTTTATGGTGACAACATTAATAGTGTTATAGTAAATGCTATAGAAAAAATATTCTCCGATGGGGTTAACACTTCATCAAGAAACGGAGAAGCATTAACTTTACATGATGTGAGCATCATATTAAACAACCCAAGATCAAGACACCTAAACTTATCAGGTAGAAAAAACAATATCTTTGCCACTTTTGCTGAAACCCTCTGGGTATTAGCAGGTATGAATGAAATCGCTCCTTATTTATCGTTTTTTGTACCTAGGGCGAAAGAATATTCAGATGATGGTATTATCTGGCGTGCTGCTTATGGTGAAAGGCTCTATGCATATGGACAAATAGACAATGTAATTAAACAATTTAAATGTGAAGGTATATACACAAGAAGAGCTGTTATCAGTCTTTACATGCCAAATAGGGACACAAGTGAAAGTCTACTTGAAGTTAATTTGGAAAATAGCCTAGACATTCCTTGTAACAACCTAATCCATTTTTTTGTCACTCCAGACAAAAAACTAAATATCAAGATAACTCAACGAAGTGGGGATTTGATATTTGGAGTCAGTCATATAAATATATTTGAATTCGGTCTATTACAAGAATTCGTCCTTTTTATGTTACAAAAAGAGGTTGATAGTGAATTAACTTTAGGTTACTTACACCAATCTATTACCAACCTACATATCTATAAAGAAAAAATAAATCAGGCTAAAGATATACTTTTCAATAAAGACAAACAAGATTTAGACATTAAAAATCACGATAATATATATTTTGCAAGCTCTCCACAGGAAACAAAAAAACTATTACATGATATAGTCTCATTTATAGAAAATAAGATAATCATAAGCACTCCTGATCTACCACCAATAGAGCAATCTAGGATTGAAATGAAATCTATATTTTCACATTACAATGTAGACTATAATGGCAATCTTCTTTGGGGGTATTGTGATGCTACATTGGCATATGTTTACCAAAAAAGACTCATGCAACCAATCACCTTACATTCCACATTAAGTGAAGACTTTATATCATCAGTCACTAAAAACAATTTCAATCTACAGATAAAGGTCGCATCATGAAAATTGCTTTTATGGGAGTCTCTGGTAGTGGAAAAGACTATCTTGCCAATTATTTAATTAACAACCATGAATTTGTTCGTTTCTCATTCAGTGACCAATTAAAAAAATTAGCTCGTCATATATATCCTTGGTTAGAAAAAGACTATCAACCTGAGGAAAAAGCATTGCCTTTGAATATCACTCTATCTACTGGGGAAAGAATAACATATTCTCCGAGAGATATATGGCTAAACCTTGATGGTTTAAGAAAAATTGAAGAGCAGATATTCATAAGAATGTTATCTGAGGAAATAAATACTATTGATAATGAAAAGAAAATAATAATAACCGATATAAGATCAACTAATGAGTTATTGTGGTGCAAGAAAAATAACTTTGTAATAATATACATATACAGAGATAATAATAATTACGATAAATACGATATTGACAAACATATTATAGTGAACAGTTCAAATTCCGATTACACATTTAATAATTCCAGTAGCGGCACAGATACATTTGATATGTTCTTTCAAGAGGTCTTCATCAGTGGACAACAAAAATGACTTATTATATTGTAATGTTAGTAAGCAAAAAATACAGTCAGCCAAACCTATACTTAATGAACGAGTTATAAAGGAATGGTTTTATCATCAACGAGAAAGAACATCTATTTATTATAAGAAAGAGATTCTAGAGCTCCCCCCCTTTTGGACAACTGATGAAATATTAAAGAAATATAAATTTGTTAATACCAAGAGAGCATGGGATAGAGAAACAAAATGGCTTATTTCCAATGTAATAAAAAATCCGTCCTTAAGCTATGACAATAAAATATTAAATATTTTTTTATTTAGAGTTATAAATAAAAGCAATACTTTATGTTCACTTGATGCACCATTCAATTTCTCTAACATGAGTTTGGATTATATAAATGACACAATAAGAAACAAGCTATCTATTTTGGCTTACAACGATCCAAACTATGTCTTTTTCAGTGCTGCCTATATATTAGGCGGCCCAAAAATGAACTTCGGATCTTTTCTGGAGCAACGAGAGGGAAAAAAAGAGAGCAATATGGTCATAAGAATGATTAAATTTGTTTTCTACAATCAAGACTCCATTTTGAAAGGCGTTAAAAATTCAACAACACAAGATGCAGTATATAACCATCTTAAGTCATTCCATGGTATCGGGAAGTTTCTCGCCTACCAGATCTTTGTTGATCTAACCTACCTTAACGAGTTTCCATTTACAGAGCACAACTTTGTTGTTTCAGGGCCTGGATGTGAGAGAGGCATTAACTGGATTTTCTCTAACAGGGATGGAATGAACAGCGAAGAATGTTTATTCTGGTTTACAAAAAACCAGCACATGATTTCTGAAAAATATAACGAAAGCTGGGATATGGACGAAGTATTTCACTTTTTGCCAAAAAATGAAAGAATTTATACATTAATGGACATGGAAAATAGTGGAGCATGTGAGATTGATAAAAGATGTAGAACAAAATTCAATAACAAGAGGCCGAAGCAGATTTATCATTATAAAGTAAATCGTAACTTCGAGATTTTTAATTTTTTTGGAGATAAAAATGGTTAACACTATTAAACGAAATGTATTTATTAGCCATCATCATAAAGATGATGCAAGTGTCGATGGGATTACTCGCTTAGCATCTTCTAAAGGCTATCAATTTAGAAATAGCTCCATTAGAGTGAAACCAGAGAACCAAGCCCGTATAGACCAGAAAAAAAATAAGCGATAGAACTATCGAACGCCTACTTAGAATGAAAATGAGATGGGCTAGTCAAGTCATTGTAGTCATAGGTAAAGAGACATATACGAGACCTTGGGTAAACTGGGAGATAAAAGTAGCCCATCAGCTTGGAAAGCCAATTATTGGCGTGTATGAAAATGGTTTAAAAGACGATGTTGAACTACCAGACAACCTGACAAAATATGCGACATCTATTGTTGGATGGCGAGCTGAATCGATCATCGATGCGCTAGATGGCAATAGCCATTTTCAACATATTGACGGTCGAGAGAAAGAGAAAATTAATGGTGGGAACATTATATGCTAATATCTCCAAACTCACATTTGTACGCTTATGCAATCACTCGAGACTTTGGTTTCGCACCTAATCCATTTCATGGAGTTTGTACTTTAGCAACATGCAAGCCACGAATAAGAGCATCGGCCAATATCGATGATTGGATTTTAGGAATTGGAGGGGCACAGTTACGCACAGCCAAAAAAAATGCATTCTATTAATGAAAATAACGGAAAAAATCAATTTTAATGATTATTGGTCAGACTCACGTTTTTCTCTGAAAAAACCATCGAGAAATGGTAGTCACGTGCAAATGCTAGGTGATAACATCTATCATCAAGATGTAGATAAAGCGTGGATACAAGAAGACTCTCATCATAGTAACCCTGATGGGACCTATAATATTAAAAACTTAGAAAGAGATACTAAATCTAAGTTTGTCCTAATTTCAAACCACTTCTATTACTTTGGTAATGCAGCAGTTGAAATTGACCTACAATCAATTGGATATAATAAAATAAGAGACTACAAAAAAATAGATATAGCCCAATCAAAAGGGGCAATGGATATCATAGAAAGCATACACAAAAATAACAAATCAAAATTAAACCTGGTTATTTCAGATCCCTGCCAATTTTCTGAGTTTTATAAACGGGTAGACCAAAAATCAGGCTTAATATCGACATGAAATGATTCACAATAATCACACAAAAATATATAAGGATAACCCCATCATGCCTATTCCAATGCCAGCAGCACAAGGCACGTCAACTCAACCAATAGAATTAAAAATTGTTTCAATAATTTTTGATGGAATCAATTCCACACTTAAAATAAACATACCAATACCACTATCAATAATTGCTGCGTTCATTTTATTAATCTTATTATTCAAGGTAATACAACCAGTATTAAAGAATTACAAGGCAGATGAAATCATAATCAAGGAGCCATTTACAGGAACTCAAATAAAAATAAAACCCAGCATAGAGGATAAAAAAATTGCACATAAGATATGGACAGAGCTAGTAACAAGAAAAGCAGCCTTACCTTTTCAACGAGATAAAGATGTGATCATTGAAGTCTACGATAGCTGGCATACTTTATTTCAATGTGTCAGAGAGCAAATAGCCGCACTTCCGGTAGAGAAACTATCAGGTAAAGAGAAAAAAGACACTGAAAATCTTATTGACATATCCATGATGGTCCTAAATGATGGTTTAAGACCACACTTAACTGAATGGCAGGCCAAGTACCGCTCTTGGTATAAAGTGGAAAAGGAAAAAGAATATAATAAATCAGCCTCACCTCAAGATATTCAAAAGACTTACGTTTATTACGAACAACTAGTAAGTGATGTAGAAAATGTAAACAGGAAACTTCAACTTTTTGCTGATGAGTTGAAAAAATTTGTCAGAAGTGATTTTACATAAAATAAAAAGTATAATCTTAATGTTCACTCTGTTCTTATAATAACCGTTTGAAATAGTATCAAATAATAAAACCAGCCTTCATCTTATACTTCATCTGTTAAATCATACCCTCAGTCTGGAGCAATATGATTGATAGTTGCGCAAAAAATTCACATAAAATAACTTTACAAATGCATTACCTCTAGATGTTTATAAAAAGCGCCCTTTACATTGTATACCACAATAAAACCGCGCCTTAAGCTGCAGTTTTTATTTCTATACCCCAAACACACTTCGACCCCAACTAGAAGACTATTTCGCCAACCCCTTACACTGCTCTCCTCCTGCGGTGGGATCGCCGGTGCGCAGGCTGCCAGATTGACAAAAATCGCAGGGGCCGCTGACGGCGTCGAACGAGGAGCCCGGCTCACCGAAGGTGAAGCTGACCTTGACCTCGCACTCCCCCTGATGGCCCGGGATCGGGTTGGATGAGAGGCTCTGCGAGCTCAGCAGGTGACCCCTAGCGTTGGGCTGGAAGGGGTTGTCTGCGACAAAGGAAGGCTTCCGGCGCCTCGCGAGTGGCGCTCTCCCGCGTCCTGGAGGCGGCATTGAGCAGGTAGAGCAGCTGGCCGCCATATGCATCGCAGACGCCAGCCTTAGACGGCCCCACGTTCAGCGTCATGACGTCATCTGCTTGTTATTCTTGAAAAACAGAGCCACCATCGCGGCCGATTTATACCGTATAGTGGCTCTCTCGCCACTACAAAGGAACAGCCTCTTGAGACCCTATTCCGCCCTGTTACTCTTGCTGGCAACCACTGCCGTTCAAGCTACTCAGGATTGCACTGCGCCGGTAACACAAACCGACATGAACACCTGCGCATTTCAGGATTACCAGCGGGCCGATGCAAGGCTCAATGCCGCCTACAAAAAGCGGGGTGTCGTCTTGGACAAGGCACAACTGGAGAGGCTGAGAACTGCGCAGCGAGCCTGGATCACTTTTCGCGATGCCCAGTGCCGTTACGAGGCCGGCGTCTATGAAGGGGGATCGATGGCCCCCCTGGTACACAGCAGTTGCCTCACCCAGTTGACCGAGGAGCGTACCAAGGTACTGGTCGAGCAATCCGAAACGCCATAACCGGAGCTAATGCCTCGGGGTTCACATTGCAATCTGGCAACCGCGCCCTTGCAGAGACGCCATCGCGCGTTGATATGAGCCCCCTCCCGCAAGGAGAGAGGGGATCAGAGCGCAGGCCACCGAGGCTTAAGAGGTGTCGAGGGAAAAGATGCAAACAAAAACCGCAGCCCTCGGGCTGCGGTTTTTTTATTGGCTCAACCGGTTGGCGCGAGCAGGGCCACCGGCCTTAGGCGCGGCGCCAGGTGGTCTGGCCGGCGCTGTCTTCCAGCACGATCCCCATTTCGGTCAGGCGGTTGCGCGCCGCATCGGCGGCGGCCCAGTTCTTGTCGGCACGAGCCTGGTTGCGCTCACTGATCAGGCGCTCAATCTCGGCAACCTCGTCGTCGCTCTCGCTCCCCTTGAGGAAGGCGTCGGCGTCTTGCTGCAAGATGCCGAGCACGCCGCCGAGCTCACGCAGGCGGGCGGCCAGACCCGCCGCCGCGACGTCATCCTGCCCCTTGAGGCGGTTGATGTCGCGCACCAGATCAAACAGCACCGAGTAGGCTTCCGGGGTGTTGAAGTCATCGTCCATGGCGGCTTTAAAGCGGGCCACGGCCTCTTCACCACCGGCCGGGGCCACCGCCGGCAGGCCGCGCAGGGCGGTGTAGATACGCTCGAGCGCCGCACGCGATTGCTTGAGGTTCTCTTCCGAGTAGTTGAGCTGGCTGCGATAGTGGCCCGACATCAGGAAGTAGCGCACCGTCTCGGCATCGTAGTGAGCCAGCACGTCGCGAATGGTGAAGAAGTTGCCGAGGGACTTGGACATCTTCTCTTTATCCACCATCACCATGCCGCTGTGCATCCAGGTGTTGACGTATTCGCCGTCGTGGGCGCAGCAAGACTGGGCAATCTCGTTCTCGTGGTGCGGGAATTGCAGATCCGAGCCGCCGCCGTGGATGTCGAAGTGATGACCCAAGTGCTTGGAGTTCATGGCCGAGCACTCGATGTGCCAGCCGGGGCGGCCCGGCCCCCAGGGGCTCTCCCAGGTCGGCTCACCGGGCTTGGACATCTTCCACAGCACGAAATCGAGCGGGTTGCGCTTGGCATCGACCACATCGACCCGGGCACCGGCCTGCAACTGCTCGAGATCCTGGCCCGAGAGGCGGCCATATGCCGGGAAGGAGTCGACGATGAACATCACGTCGCCGTTGTCGGCCACGTAGGCATGACCGCGATCGAGCAGCAGCTGCACCATGGCGATGATCTCGCCGATGTGGGCGGTGGCGCGCGGCTCGATGTCGGGGCGCTGCATGGCCAGCGCATCGAAGTCGGCGTGCATGTCGCCGATCAGGCGCTCGGTCAGGTCATCGCAGCTGACGCAGGTCTCGGCGGCGCGCTTGATGATCTTGTCATCGACGTCGGTGATGTTGCGCGCATAGGTGAGGTCATAGCCGAGATAGCGCAGGTAACGGGCCACCACGTCGAAGGCGACGAAGGTGCGGCCGTGGCCAATGTGACAGTGATCGTAGATGGTGACGCCACACACATACATGCCCACCTTTCCCGGGTGGATGGGTTTGAATTCTTCTTTTTGACGAGTGAGTGTGTTGTAAATCTTCAGCATCGCGATCGCTGTCCTTCCAGTGAAATGGGCTGCCATTCTAACCCCATCGGGGGGATAAAACGAGCCGTGTCGCCGCCCCTTTCGCCGCACAAAGCCTGTCCGCTCGCGCCTTTGCCCCCTGCCCTACGCTTTGCCGACAGCCCGCCTTGGGCTAGAATTGCCCGCACTTGCACACCCACCCACTAAAAGGACGCCGTAATGGTCACTTTGCACACCAATTTCGGGGACATCACCCTGACCCTGTTCGCCGACAAGGCCCCGGAGACCGTCGCCAACTTCCTGCAATACTGCCGTGACGGCCACTACGATGGCACCGTGTTCCACCGCGTCATCGACGGCTTCATGATCCAAGGCGGCGGCTATGCGCCCGGCTTTGAAGAGAAAGAGACCCGCGATCCGGTACAAAACGAAGCCGGCAACGGGCTTTCCAACAAGATCGGCACCGTCGCCATGGCCCGCACCATGGATCCGCACTCGGCTACCGCCCAGTTCTTCATCAACGTTAACCACAACGATTTCCTCGACTTCAAGTCGGCCACCACCCAAGGCTATGGCTACTGCGTGTTTGGCGAAGTGAGCGAAGGGATGGACGTGGTCAACAAGATCAAGGGCGTCAAGACCGGCAACTACGGCCGCATCCACCAGGACGTGCCGCTCGAAGATGTGATCATCACCAAGGTCACCGTCGCCTGAGCCCGGTGAACGACCTTGCCACCGCGGCCCCGGCCGCGGTGTTTCCCTTTGATGCCCACGGGCGTTGCATCGATTCCCTCGCCGCCTTTGATGCCCGCCGGCCTCTTTATCACCTCCTGAGCCACGGCGGCCTGTGGACCCCATGACGACCCTCTTTATCAGCGATCTGCACCTTTCTCTGGAGCGGCCCGACATGACGGCGGCCCTGCTCAGCTTCCTGCAAGGTGAGGCGCGCCGCGCCGACGCCCTCTATGTGCTCGGCGATCTGTTCGAGTTCTGGATTGGCGATGACGACCCCAACCCGCTGCACGACCAGGTGGCCGACGCCTTCGCCGCCTTGGCCAGCGCCGGCGTGCCGCTCTATTTCGTGCACGGCAACCGCGACTTTTTGCTGGGGCCGGCGTTTGCCCGCCGCGCCGGCATGACCCTGCTCGGCGATCCCAGCGTGATCGAGCTCTACGGCCAGCGCACCTTGCTGATGCACGGGGATCTGCTCTGCACCCTGGACGTGGACTATCAGCGCTTTCGCCGCGTCACCGGCTGGCGCTGGCTGCGCTGGCTGTTTTTGCACCTGCCGCTGGCGCGCCGTCAGCGCATTGCCCGGCAGCTGCGTGGCAACAGCCAAAAAGAGAACGCCGGCAAGGCGCAATCGATCATGGACGTGACCGAGGCGGCGGTGCACCAGGCCATGCGCCAGCACCACTGCACTTTGCTCATTCACGGCCACACCCACAGGCCCGCCATCCACGATTTTTCCCTCGACGGTCAGCCGGCCCGCCGCATCGTGCTGGGCGACTGGTTTGAGCAGGGCTCGGTGCTGGCGTGCCGCCCCGCTGAGCAGACGCTGGAGCAGCGCCCCCTGCCGCCGCGCTGATGAGCAGGCTCGCTTGAGGCGAAACTAGCATATGACACGATTATCCCTGCCAAAATGGGGGATAATATGCTATAGTCCGCCCCCTCTCGTTATAACTGAAACATGGCCTACCAGTGGTGGGCCCGAACCTTGGGGAATATCACCATGTCGATCGATCAATCTCTGCTGGCCCGGGCCGGTGGCAAATGCGAACTGTGCGGTGCCGAGCAGGAGCTGAGCCAGTACGCCATCCCCCACTCCCCGGCCGCTGACGCCGACCACAGCGTCGCCCTGTGTGCCACCTGCCACGGCCAGATCAGCGCCCCCGAGACCCTCGAGGTCAACCACTGGCGCTGCCTCGGCGACACCATGTGGAGCCAGGTGCCGGCCGTACAGGTCATGGCGTGGCGTCAGCTCAAGACCCTGGCCGATCAGGGTGAAGTGTGGGCCCGTGACAACCTCGACATGCTCTACCTCGAAGACGACACCCGCGCCTGGGCCGAAGCCGGCCAGCAGCAGGCCGATGACGATCACACCCCGACCCTCGACTCTAACGGCGCCGTGCTGCAAGAGGGTGACTCGGTGACCCTGATCAAGGATCTCGACGTCAAGGGCGCCGGCTTCACCGCCAAGCGTGGCACCCTGGTCAAGAACATCCGCCTGACCAACAACCCGCTGCACATCGAAGGCAAGGTCAACGGCGTGCAACTGGTACTGGTCGCCGCCTACATGAAGAAGGCATAACGCCGCGCGCGATAACGCGGTAAAAAGGCGGCCCGAGGGCCGCCTTGTTCGTTCTTGCTCCAATCTAGGCGATCAAGAGGCGTTGCCTCACTCTTTGCGGGGTTCATATTGCCGGTCAAATGAGATAAGTTCCCATTATCATTTGCCTGACAGGAGAGCCCTATGTCGACCCGTTTCTGGAAACACCAGACCCGGCTTGGCAACCGCCGTTTCGCCCTCGGTAACCACGCCGGCGCACTGGCGTGCTACCAGCAAGCCCTGTGGAGCGCCCGCCAGCACCTGCCCCTGTGGCGCGAGCCCGAGGAAGCCGTCGCCGCCCTGGTGGTCTCTTACCACAACCTGGCCGATCTGCTGCTGGCCATGGCGCTGCCCGAGCGCGCGGCTTACTACCTGTGCGAGGCGCAGCAAAGCCTGCTCAATCTGCTGCAAGACGGCGCCCAGCCGTGCCGGCTGCGCGAGGCGGCCCATACCCATCTCTTCTGCTGCCGCGTTGAGCTGCTGCGGTTTTTGCGCCGCAGTGGCCCCCATCCCGAGGTGGAGCAGGCGCTGCGCTGCTGTGGCTGCGCCCACCCCACCCTGCACTAGTCCAACATGCCCATCGGGTGCTAACGCCCCCCAGCGACGGCCGAACCTCGATGGCCATGGAGGCTACCCCCTTAGCGGCGCAGGCGCGATGAAGGGGCCACGCGATGTGCACCGCTCACTCCGCCACGTCCGGCGCGCAGCTCACGGCCGCGCTCCCGCTTCATGTTGGATCAGTGAGGAGCCGGGCAATTTCCCCCCGTTTGGATACCCTCAAAGGGAACCACCATCAGGGAGAGAGCCATGATCCGAATTGTTGTGTCCCTTCTGCTGGTTGTCGCCTGCGGCCAGCTGGTTGCCTGCAACACGGTGCGCGGTGTCGGCCAGGATATCGAAAGCGCGGGTGATGCCATCCAGCGCTCCACCCACTAACCCTCGACCATGAAAAAGGGGCCCTCAGGCCCCTTCTGTTATGGGTGGTCGGCTCAGTTGACCGGGTGCTGCTCAGCCAGATAGAGCCAGGTGTTGACCACGGTATCGGGGTTGAGCGACACCGAGTCGATCCCCTGCTCCAGCAACCAGGCGGCAAAGTCCGGGTGATCGGACGGCCCCTGGCCGCAGATCCCCACGTATTTGCCCGCCTTGCGCGCCGCCTGGATGGCCATGGCCAGCAGGGCCTTGACCGCCTCGTTGCGCTCGTCAAACAGGTGGGCGATCAACCCCGAGTCCCGATCCAGCCCCAGGGTGAGCTGGGTCATGTCATTGGAGCCGATGGAGAAGCCATCCACGTGTTCGAGGAACTGCTCGGCCAGCAGGGCGTTGCTCGGGATCTCGCACATCATGATCACCTTGAGCCCCTGCTCGCCGCGGCGCAGGCCGTTCTCGGCCAGGATCTCGATCACCTCGCGGATCTCGCCGACGGTGCGTACGAAGGGCACCATCACCTCGACGTTGGTCAGCCCCATCTGCTCACGCACCCGCTTGATCGCCTCGCACTCGAGGGCAAAGCAAGCACGGAAGCTGTCGGCGATGTAGCGCGAGGCGCCACGAAAACCGATCATGGGGTTCTCTTCGTGGGGCTCATACTCGCGCCCGCCCACCAGGTTGGCGTACTCGTTGGACTTGAAATCCGACATCCGCACTATGACCCGCTCCGGCCAGAAGGCCGCGGCCAGGGTGGCGATCCCCTCGGTGAGCTTGGCCACATAGAACTCACGCGGGCTCTCATAGCCGGCCATCATCTTGGTGATGGTGGCTTGCAGCTCGGGGCTCTGGCGGTCGAACTCCAGCAGCGCCTTGGGGTGCACGCCAATCATGCGGTTGATGATGAATTCAAGGCGCGCCAGGCCGATCCCGGCATGGGGCAGCTGGGCAAAGTCGAAGGCCCGATCCGGGTTGCCCACGTTCATCATGATTTTCACCGGCAGGCGCGGCATGTTGCCCACCTCGGTCACCGCCACGTCAAAATCCAGGGCCCCATCATAGATAAAGCCGGTGTCCCCCTCGGCGCAGGAAACGGTCACCTGCTGGCCGGGCTGAATGTGGTCGGTGGCGTCACCACAACCCACCACCGCCGGGATCCCCAGCTCGCGGGCAATGATGGCGGCGTGGCAGGTGCGCCCGCCCCGATTGGTGACGATGGCCGAGGCCCGCTTCATGATGGGCTCCCAGTCCGGATCGGTCATGTCGGTGACCAGCACGTCGCCGGGCTGTACCTCGTCCATCTGGCTGATGGAGTTCACCACCTTGGCCGGGCCGTGGCCAATCTTGTGGCCGATGGCGCGCCCCTCGGCGATGACGCTGCCCGCCTGCTTGAGGGCGAAACGCTCTAAGGTGTTGCCCTCCTGGCGGCTGCGCACGGTTTCCGGACGCGCCTGGACGATGTAAAGCTGGCCATCCTGCCCATCCTTGGCCCACTCGATGTCCATCGGGCGGCCGTAGTGCTGCTCGATGATGAGCGCCTGCTTGGCCAGCGCCATCACCTCTTCATTGGTGATGCAAAAGTGGTTGCGCTCGGCCTCAAGGGTATCGACGGTCTGCACCTGGCGGCCATGGCCGGCATCGCCCGAGTAGATCATTTTGATGAGCTTGGAGCCGAGGGTCTTGCGCACCACGGCAGGGCGACCCGCCTTGAGGGTCGGCTTGTGCACGTAGAACTCGTCCGGGTTGACGGCCCCCTGCACCACCATCTCACCCAATCCCTGGGAGCCGGTGATGAAGACCACGTCGTTAAACCCCGACTCGGTGTCGAGGGTGAACATGACGCCGGAGGCGGCCAGATCCGAGCGCACCATGCGCTGCACCCCGGCCGAGAGGGCCACGCCACGGTGATCGTAACCCTGGTGAACCCGGTAAGAGATGGCTCTATCGTTAAACAGCGAGGCAAAGACATGCTTGATGGCAGTGAGCACGGCGTCGATGCCGCGCACGTTGAGGAAGGTCTCCTGCTGCCCGGCAAACGAGGCGTCGGGCATGTCTTCGGCGGTGGCCGAGGAGCGCACCGCAAACGAGGCATCGAGCCCGGCAGAGAGCTTGTCATAAGAGGCGTGGATCGCCTGCTCCAGCGCCGGTTGCAGCGGCGCGGCGACGACCCATTCACGGATCTGCTGGCCGGCACGGGCCAGGGCATTGACGTCATCCACATCCAGCTCGTCGAGCAGGGTATGGATCCGCTCGTTGAGACCACTCACCTCGAGAAACTCGTTGAAAGCAAACGCCGTGGTGGCAAACCCGCCCGGAACCGAAACACCGGCTCCCGAGAGGTTGCTGATCATCTCGCCGAGGGAGGCATTCTTGCCACCGACGCGATCCACATCCTGCATTCCGAGTTGCTCGTACCAGAGTACGTACTGTTGCACTTGCATGTCTCCAGGTTGGTGAACACGGGATCGAGCCCGTGTTTCTGTTATGGTGTAGGGCACCGCAAAGAAAACGTTTTCTTGCCAGAGCCAATAAAATCCCCTGTATAAAGGGGATGGTTCAATGGCGAGGCCATTTTACAATGAATCACAAAAAATTAACGAACCAGGTTTGCAACCTGTATCACAAGTTCACAACAGCTGGATAGTTGACATTCCGCGTTGGTATCCAGAGAAACTTTATTTGTAGAGCTGAAAAAGGAGCATTCTCGTGCACACCGTCTTCTACGTTTCCGATGGCACCGCCATCACGGCCGAAGTGTTTGGCCACGCCGTGTTGAGTCAGTTTCCCCTCGCCTTCGAACAGGTGACCATCCCCTTCGTCGAAACCCTGGAGAAGGCGCGCCTGGTGCGCCAGCGCATCGATGAGTGCTTCGCCCAGACTGGCATCAAGCCCCTGCTGTTTCACACCATCGTCGACCCCGTGCTGCGCGAGGAAGTGCTGCGCGCCCAGGTCAATGCCCACGATTTTCTCAACACCTTCGTCACCCCGCTCGAGCAGGAGCTGGGCGTAAAGGCCACGCCACGCCTGCACCGCACCCACGGCATGGAGAACCGCAAGCTCTATGACGATCGCATCGACGCGGTCAACTTCGCCCTGGCCAACGATGACGGCATCACCACCAAGGAGTATGAGGAGGCAGACATCATCCTCATCGGGGTGTCGCGCTGCGGCAAGACCCCCACCAGCCTCTATCTCGCCCTGCAATTTGGCATTCGCGCCGCCAACTACCCCTTCATCGATCAAGACATGGGCGCCCTGGAGCTGCCCCCCGCCCTCAAGGCCAACCGTCACAAGCTGTTCGGCCTGACCATAGCGCCCCAGCGGCTGCACGAGATCCGTAACCAGCGCCGGGCCAATAGCCGCTACTCGTCACTGGAGCAGTGCGAGCAGGAGCTGGCTCGGGTCGAGCGGCTGTTTCGCCAGGAGGCGATCCATTTTCTCAACACCACCTCCCACTCGGTGGAAGAGATCAGCGCCAAAATCCTGGAGACCACCGGGCTGCGCCGGCAACTCTATTGAAGAGGCAACAGTAAAACGCGAAGTCAATAGAGACCTGATAGATTGAACAAAATTCACTCTTTTCTTGGTTTTTCGCCCGTTGTCGCAGCCAGCACGTGATTAAGGCGCCATTTCCTCCGCTTTCTCGGTGAAAAAGAGGTGCAAAACCGTGCACCTAGCATTATTCTCGGCCTATTGGTAGTGACACGATATGGTTAAGCAGGCGAATTCGTAACGAAGCGCACGCAATATTGTAAACATATCGGTACGCAACCAAGTTAACTGACCGACACAGAGGATTGAGGAATGGATCTGACACAGCAGGGAAATGAGCTCAAGCGTGGCTTGAAGAACCGCCACATCCAGCTGATCGCCCTGGGCGGTGCCATCGGTACCGGCCTGTTTCTGGGGATTGCGCAAACCATTAAGATGGCGGGCCCGGCCGTGCTGCTCGGCTACGCCATCGGCGGCTTCATCGCGTTTCTTATCATGCGCCAGCTCGGCGAGATGGTGGTCGAAGAGCCGGTAGCCGGCTCGTTCAGCCATTTTGCCTACAAGTACTGGGGCGACTTCGCCGGTTTTGCCTCCGGCTGGAACTACTGGGTGCTCTATGTGCTGGTGAGCATGGCCGAACTGACCGCGGTCGGTATCTATGTGCAGTACTGGTGGCCCGAGATCCCGACCTGGATGTCGGCGGCCTTCTTCTTCGTGCTCATCAACGCCATCAACCTGACCAACGTCAAGGCGTTCGGCGAGATGGAGTTCTGGTTTGCCATCATCAAGGTACTGGCCATCGTCGGCATGATTGGCTTTGGCAGTTGGATGCTCTTCTCCGGCACCGGCGGCCCGGATGCCTCGGTCACCAACCTGTGGGCCCAAGGCGGCTTCTTCCCCAACGGGGTGAGCGGCCTGGTGATGGCCATGGCGGTGATCATGTTCTCCTTCGGCGGGCTTGAGCTGGTCGGCATCACCGCCGCCGAAGCCGACAACCCCGAAAAGAGCATTCCCAAGGCCACCAACCAGGTGATCTACCGCATCCTCATCTTCTACATCGGCGCCCTGGCCGTACTGCTCTCCCTCTACCCCTGGGGCAAGGTGGTGGAAGGCGGCAGCCCGTTCGTGATGATCTTCCACGCCCTCGACAGCAACCTGGTGGCCAACGTACTCAACATCGTGGTGCTGACCGCCGCCCTGTCGGTCTACAACAGCTGCGTCTACTGCAACAGCCGCATGCTGTTTGGTCTGGCCAAGCAGGGCAACGGCCCCAAGGCGCTGCTCAAGACCAACCAGAGCGGGGTGCCTGTGGTGGCCATCTCCATCTCAGCCGCCGCCACCTTGCTGTGCGTGCTCATCAACTACCTGATCCCGGGCAAGGCGTTCGAGCTGCTGATGGCCCTGGTGGTCTCGGCCCTGGTGATCAACTGGGCCATGATCAGCCTGGCTCACCTCAAGTTCCGCAAGGCCAAGGCCGCCGAAGGGGTCACCCCCAAGTTCAAGGCGCTGTGGAGCCCGTTTGGCAACTACCTCTGCCTCGCCTTCATGGCCGGCATCCTGGTGATCATGTACCTGACCCCCGGCATCCAGATCTCGGTGCTGCTGATCCCGGTCTGGCTGGTCATTCTTGCCGTTGGCTACCAGTTCAAGCAGCGGCGCAGCCGCGCCAGTCTGGCCACCAACCCCTGATCCTCATCGCTAGCAACAACCGGCCTTCGGGCCGGTTTTTTTATCGCCATCGACCGGAGCGTTTGCCCCAATAGGTTTGGCCGCATGGACAAGCGCCGCTGCCACAGGCTCTAATACCCTGGTTTTCCTCTGCCCACTGCCTTTATCCGGAGCCGTCATGACCGATCACACCCTCTCCTCCCCGCCCCAACCCTGGCAGCAGCTGCTGCGCCTGCACATTCAGGCGCACCCCAAGGTGGCCATGGCGCTGGCCATCGCCCTCGCCGGCGTATTGCTGCTGCTGTTGCAAAGCCTGATTGCCATCGCCGCCGGCGATCTGACCCCGGGGGCCCACTACGGCATCATTGGTGGTCTGGCGGGCTTTGCCGCCACCGCCCTTGGCGCCCTGCCGGCGCTGGTGCTGCGCTCCATCCCGCAGCGGGTGGAGGACACCATGCTCGGCTTTGCCGCCGGCATGATGCTGGCGGCCAGCGCCTTCTCGCTGCTGCTGCCGGGGCTGGAGGCCGCCGAGGGGCTCACCGGCAACCCCTTCCTCGCCGCCGCCGTGGTGGTGCTTGGCATGGGGCTCGGCGTGCTGCTGATGCTGGGGCTCGATCAGTTCACCCCCCACGAGCATGACAAGAGCGGCCCCTGCGGCCCCGGCCACCAGAACTGCTCGCGGGTCTGGCTGTTTGTCTTTGCCATCGCCCTGCACAACCTGCCGGAAGGGATGGCCATCGGCGTGAGCTTCTCCCAAGGTGACATGAAGGTGGGGCTGCCGCTCACCACCGCCATCGCGTTGCAAGACATCCCCGAGGGGCTGGCGGTGGCGCTTGCCATCATCGCCGCCGGCTACAAGCCGCTGCCGGCCGTGCTCATCGCCATCTTAAGCGGCCTGCTCGAGCCGGTTGGCGCCCTGGTCGGCATCGGCCTCTCCAGCGGCATGGCCATCGCCTACCCCATCGGTCTTGGCCTCGCGGCCGGCGCCATGCTGTTCGTGGTCTCCCACGAGGTGATCCCCGAAACCCACCGCAACGGCCATCAGACCTTCGCCACCCTGGGGCTGATGGGAGGCTTTGCCCTGATGATGACCCTCGACACCGCGCTCGGTTAAACGCAAAGACCCAGGCCAAGGCCTGGGTCTTTTTTTAGCGGGCGCCGCCTGATCAGTGGGCGCGCAGCAAGAGTCGGTGCGGCTTGAAGAAGAGGAGATAACGCAGCGCCACGTACGTCACGATGACGAAGGCTACCCCCAGCTCCAGCGTGGCCAGCCCGTGCACCTGGGCCACATAAGGCGCGGCCACCCCCAGCTCGCCCAGCAGCGACGCCAGCTTGAACAAGGCGGTGGCGCCGATCACCATGGGGAAGGTGAAGGCGGCATAGCCGGCACTGAACGGCAGGCGCAGCAGACGGAAGAAGGCGAGCCAGATGATGAAGGTCATCAGCACGGCGATACCAAACAGCAGGGCCACCAGCACCGGCGAAGGGGTGTCGCTGACGGTCAGGTAACCGGCCAGCGACAAGCTGGCGGGGGCTGCCAGAATGGCGATGGTCGGCTTGGCTGCATCCGGCACCTCATGGCCGAAGATGAGGCGGTAGATCATCAGCGGCAGCATGACGCCATAGCAGATCATGCCAAACCACATCAGCCACTGGGCCAGTGGCAGCATGCGCCCCTGCGGGCAGGCGACGGCGGCCACTATGATGCCGACCGGCGGCACGAACCAGCTCGGCACCATGTGGTGCAGCTCAAAGCCGCGCAGGCGGTGCCAGCAGAAGGCGGCCAGGAACACCAGGTGCAGCCCCACGGCGGCCAGCCAGAGCGCCTCGCCGGCAGAGGGGGCATAGCGCTCGAGCGCCTTGGAGACCACCATCACCGCCATGGCATAGGTGGGCACCACGCTGCCCACCACGGGGTGGGCCAGATCCTGCCACAGCAGGCGCGGGTGGCTGAGAAACTTGCCGGTGAGGATCAGCAGCAGCGCGGCCGCGATGGCGGCGCCCAGTTGCTGGCCCCAGCCATCGAGGCCCCCTAAGTTCTCGCAGCACCAGCCCAGGCTGGCAATGCCGAGCGCCAGCCCCGCCATCGGGGTCGGGGCACCGGCCAGCGTCTGTCGGGTTCTTTTCATCATGCCATTTACCTCTGCGCTTACCGCGTCACCACGGCGTCATCACGATGGATGGGGCTAGGATAATGAGCCGTCGTCATTTACGATATCTAAATGATTTAAAGGCAGCATTTAGAAAAACAATATGAATATCACCCTCAAGCAGTTGCGTGTCTTCAGCGCCATCGCCCGCCACGGCAACCTCGGCAAGGCCGCCGATGAGCTGTGCCTCAGCCGTGGCGCCATCTCCCAGTCACTGCAAGAGCTCGAGCGCCAGCTCGCCGCCCCCCTGTTCGATCGCATCCACCCCAGGCTGCAACTCAACAGCGAAGGGCGTCAGCTACAGCCCATGGCCGAGGAGTTGCTGGCGCGGGTGGCCGACATCGAGACCCTCTTCACCCCCCACTCAGGCGAGGCGGGGCTGCTGCGCCTGGGGGCCAGCCAGACCATCGGCAACTACCTGCTGCCGCCCCTGCTGGCGGCCATGCAGCAGGCGGGAGTCCGCCTCGAGGTCAACATCGCCAATACCCACAGATTGTGCGAGCAGCTGGCCCACTTCGAGCTGGACTTGGCGCTGATCGAGGGGGAAACCCGGATGAACGAGCTGGTCACCGAGCCCTGGCTCAGCGACGAGATGGTCGTGGTGGCCCCCTGGGATCACCCCCTCGGCGGCCTGCCCGATCTGCGCCTGGCGGCGCTGGCCGGTGAGCCATGGGTGCTGCGCGAGCCGGACTCCGGCAGCCGCGAGCAGTTCGATCAGCGCCTGCGTCCCCTGATTGGCCGCATCGGCCCCCTGCTCGAGCTCAACACCCTGGAGGCGGTGATGCAGTCGGTCGAGCAGGGGCTCGGCCTCTCGCTCATCTCCGAGCTGGCGGCGCGCGATCGCATCGCGGCGCGCCGCTTGCGCCGCCTCAACCTGGCCGAGCCGATGCGCCGCCGGCTGCAACTGGTGTGGCACCGTCAAAAATACCTGTCGGCGCCGATGCGCCACTGCATCGCGTTTTGTCAGGCGCAGGCCGCGGCCGCCAGCCAGCCTATCACCTGACGGCTCACCGCCTGGGGCAGCCAGGGTGAGTCGAGCGCCCCGGCTACCCGCAGCTCGGCGAGGTGATCCGCCTCGAACTGCAATCCCCCCTCGACCGGCATGAGGATCTCGGTTCCATCATCCCAGCGGATCTGCTGCGGATTCCACCACTTGCCGACGATCTCAAGCCCCCACCCCTCCCCCTCGAGCCGGGCGTGGCGCGGTAGATCTTCGTCGATGGCGGCGCCGATCCGCGCCGAGAAGGGCCCCTCGAAGCGATACCAGCTCTGCAAATCGACCCCGCTCGGCCCCATCTTGCGCATCACCACAGGAGGGCTGGCCGGCAGTGAGAAGCGCCGGCACAGGGCGGCATAGAGCCACAGGCCATAGACCCCCACATCCCAGTTGGCACCACCGGCCAGGGCGGCATCGAACAGCTTGCCATCCCCTGTCACCTGCGAGCCGAAGGCCGCCTCGAGATGATGGGGCAGCCCGCGCTCGGGGAGCTGCGCCCACAGGGCCCGCCAGGCGGGAAAGCACATCACCTTCATCGCTTCGAGCAGCAACACACCCCGCGCGTGCGCCAGCGCCGTCAGCTGGTCCCACTCGGCCACGCTCAGCACCGCCGGTTTTTCCACCAGCACATGCTTGCCGTGCTCGAGCATCAGCCGCACCACGGCGCCGTGCTGGGGGTGGATCACCGCCACATAGACGGCATCGACCTCCCCATCCTCGGCCAAGGCCCGGTAGCTGCCATGGGCGCGCGCCACGCCGTGGTCGGCGGCGAAAGTGTCGGCCCGCGCCGACTCGCGGGCAGCGATGGCCACCACCTTGCTCTGCCTGGCAAAACGGGTGATGTCATGACAAAAACGGCTGGCGATGGCACCGGCGCCGGCAATGCCCCAGCGGCAGAGACGAGATTCCATGGTGAACTCCGGATGAGGGGAAGCGCCCATTATGCCCGATCGGGACGAAGGGGGGATCGGGCAAAGAAGATAATGAAAATAGTTATCACTCCTTGTTGCATCCAGATCCCTTTGTTAGCATAACGTCTCATTTGGTGACCGGCCCCCGCCGCCTCTTCACCCGTTCAAAGGAGTCCCTGTGTCACGCCCCCAGAGCCTGTTGCTGCTGTCGGGAACCCTGCTGCTGCTGTGCCTGTTTGCCCTCTCGCTGGCCACCGGTGCCGGCGAGTACGGCCCCCGTGCCCTGCTCGGTTACCTCTCCGGCGATCCCGCCCTGCGCCAGGATCCCCAGTTCACCATGATCCTGCACACCCTGCGCCTGCCACGCACCCTGTGCGCCTTATTGGTTGGCGTGTGCGTCGCCCTCAGCGCCACCTTGCTGCAAAGCGCCACCCGCAACCCGCTGGCCGAGCCGGGGCTGCTCGGGGTCAACGCCGGCGCCGTGCTGGCGCTGGTGGTGGGGATCACCTGGTTCGGGGTCGAGTCTGCGTATGGTTACCTGCTGTGGTCCGGCCTTGGCGCCCTGCTGGCCAACCTCATCGTGCTCGCTCTGGGGCTAATGCTCGGCGGCGCCACACCGCTCAAGCTCATCCTGGTCGGGGTGGCGCTCTCCGCCACCTTCGGCGGGCTCGCCAATTATCTGCTGCTCTCCAATTTGGTGGTGCTCGAGCAGTTTCGTTTCTGGAATTTAGGCTCCCTCGCCGCCAGCTCGCTCGATGCCATCGGCCATGTCACCCCCTTCGTCGTGCTGGCCCTGCTCCTGAGCCTGCTGCTGTGCCGCCCGCTGACCCTGTTGCAGATGGGGGATCAGCAGGCCAGGGCGCTTGGCATCCACCCGGCCCTGATCCGGGTCGGGGTGCTGCTCGCCTCGACCCTCTTCATCGCCTGCGCCATCGCCATCGCCGGCCCCATCGCCTTCGTCGGCTTTCTCGCGGCCTACTGCGCACGACAGGTCGAGCCGGTCAAGCTGGCGGTGCAGATCCGTTTCAGCGCCCTGTTTGGCGTCCTGTTTCTGCTGCTGGCCGATCTGCTGGCCCGGGTGCTGATCCGCCCCTTTGAGATGCCAAGCGGCATCCTGCTGGCGCTGATCGGTGCCCCGACCCTGATCGTCGTGGTGCAACGCGGCGGTTTTCGTTCCCTGCTGGCGGTGAAATAAGATGTCCTACCCCCTTCCCAGCGGCCACTGGCCGCTCTCCTTTGGCCCGGCCCGCCTGCTGCTTTCCCGCCGCGCCGTGCTGCTGGCGCTGCTCTTGCTCGCCCTGCTGCTGCTGTTGATGTTGCTGGCTCTGACCCTCGGTAGTGGCCAGATCACCGCCCCCAGGGTGTTACAGACCCTGCTCGGCCACGGTAGCCGCCTCGATGAGGTGATGGTGTTCAAGGTACGCCTGCCGCGCATTCTGGCTGTGGTGCTGGCCGGCACCGCCATGGGGCTCTCGGGCTGCCTCATCCAAACCCTGGTCGGCAACCGCCTCGCCACCCCCGACATGATCGGGGTCAACGAGGGGGCCTCCCTGGCCATCATCATCTTCTCCCTCTATCTCACCGTCGGCAGCTGGCCCTGGTGGGCTGCCCCCTTCGGCGCCATTCTCTCGGCCTGCGTCCTCTACGCCCTGTGCCGCAAACCCGGCGAGCAAGGCTACCTGTTCGTGGTGATCGGCATCGGGGTCTCCGAGCTGTTCGAGTCGCTCGGCCAGTTTGTGATGTCGACCCAGGCGCTGGCCCACCTCTCCGATCTCTACCTGTGGAACATGGGCAGCTTTATCGGCCAGGGGGTCGACAAGCTGCAACCCATCGCCCTGCTGCTCCTGCTGCTCTGCCCCTGGGTCATCTACAGCGCCCGCTCACTGGCCCTGCTGCGCCTCGGCCAGGAGGGGGCGCGCAGCCTCGGCATCCGGGTCGAGCGGCTGCAACTGACGGTGTTGGCCCAGGCGGTGCTCATCGCCTCGCTCGGCACCGCCATCGGTGGCCCCGTGGTCTTCATCGCCATGACCGCCCCGGTGTTTGCCTCGTTCCTGGTGCGTGGCCGCATCCTGCCCCTGTGGCTGGCGGCCTTGTGCGGTGCCCTGCTGCTGCTTGCCAGCGATCTGCTGGTACGCCTGCTGGCCAGCCCGCACGAGGTCGCCACCGGCACCATGACCCGTATCCTCGGCGGCGTGGTGCTGCTGTTTCTCATCCTTCAAGACCGGCGGAGAACCGACTGATGACCTTAAGTGTCCAGCAACTTGCCTTCGGCTACGGGGAGCAACCGCTGCTCACCGGCCTCGATTTCACCCTGCCCGAGGGGCGGCTCATCGGTATCGTCGGCCCCAACGGCTGCGGCAAGTCGACCCTGCTGCGCCTGCTGGCGGGCCAGCTTGCTCCCCGTCACGGCCGTGTGCTGCTCGATGGGCGCCCCCTTGCCGACTATGGGGGCAAGCGGTTGGCGCGGCGCCTTGCCTACCTGCCACAGCGGCCCCTGGTGCCCCCCGGCATCTTGGTCGAGCAACTGGTTCAATATGGTCGCCACCCCCATCAGGGGTGGCTCTCCCAGTGGAGCGCCGAGGACGCCCGCCAGGTGCAGCGGGCCCGGGATCGGATGCAACTCGATGCCATCTGGGGCCAGGAGGTTGGCTCCCTCTCCGGCGGTCAGGCCCAGCGCGCCTGGCTCGGCATGATCCTGGCGCAAGATACCAAGCTGGTGCTGCTCGATGAGCCTACCAGCGCCCTCGACATCGGCCACCAGGCCGAGGTGATGGAGGCCATCCACCAGATCGCCGCCCAGGGGCGCACCGTGCTGCTGGTGATCCACGATCTGGCCGCCGCCGCCCGCTACTGTGACACCCTGATCGCCCTCGGCGAAGGGCGCATCCAAGCCATGGGGCCGGCCCGCGAGGTGATCACCAAGTCACTGGTCGATCGCCTCTATCACACCGATGTCGATATTGTGCCCGCCCCCGGAGACGGCGCCCCGCTTATCGTGCCGCGCCGCCACCTCCCGACCCTGCGCTGTGCCTGCTGACCCATCCACTACCCCCACAAGGAGCCCTTCATGTCCGCAATGATCCGCATTCCCCTGCTGCTACTGCTGCTGGCCAGCAGCGCACTACAGGCTGCCACCCGGGAGATCACCGATGCCATCGGCCGGGTGATCACGGTGCCGGCCCGCCCCGAGCGGGTGGTCACCTTAGGTGAGCTCGAGCTTGACTCGGTATTGACCCTCGGCGTGCAGCCGGTTGGCACCCTCAACGGCCGTGGCCAGAGTACGCTGCCGCACTACCTGCTGCCGCTGGCGGATGAGACAGTCCGCATCGTGGGCGATCTCGGCGCCCCCAATCTGGAGACCCTCATCGATCTCGAGCCGGATCTCATCTTGACCGGTCAGATCAAACCTGAGCTGCTCGCCCTGCTACAGGCGATCGCCCCGACCGTCGTCACCAGCCAGTTCAACGACGCCTGGAAGCCGGTCTTCACCCGCATCGCCAGCGTGTTGGATAAGCCAGCGCAGGCCAGCGCCTTCATGGCAAACTACCAGCAGCGCCTCGACGCCGCCCGCCAGGCCATCGCCCCCCACCAGGGCGAGACCATCAGCATTGTGCGCTGGAATCCCAAGGGGCCGAGCTTCATGTACAGCGGCACCTTTGCCAGCACGGTCGTGGCCGAGCTCGGCCTGCGCCGCCCCGCCAACCAGATGGGGGAGCGCCAGCCCCACTCCCCGGCCTTGAGCCTGGAGTCCCTCGGCCAGCTTGACGCCAACTGGCTGGTGATCGGCACCCTGAGTCCGAGCGGCGAGGCGGTCGACGCCATGCGCCAGGCCGAGCAGAGCCCGGCCTTCGCCCAATTGCCGGTGATCAAGGCCGGGCGCTACCGCGCGGTGGATGGCAGCCTGTGGACCTCGACCGGCGGCCCCCAGGCGGCGCTGCGCGTCATCGATGACGTCGTCGTTCTGCTGCAAGGCAAACCGGAGTAAGGCTGTCACTCGCGCCCACTCTCCCGTAACATGGCGACCATCGACACTCTCAATGGACTCGCCATGTTCAAATCTCTGCTGCTGCTTCCCCTCACCTTGCTGCTTTCGGCCTGCTCGCTGACCCAGTACAGCGTCACCGAACAACAGATCAACGACTACCTGGCCAGCCGGGCTGGCTTTGAGAAGCGCCTCGGCATCCCTGGCATCATGTCGAGCCAGATCCGCCTTGGCGAGATGAAGAGCCACATCGGCCGCTCCGCGCCCGACAAGGTCGATCTCGATACCGCCGGCGATCTGGTGGTCGCCAGCCCCATGGGCCAGCAATCCCTCAAGATCCGGCTCACCCTGCGGGCCCGCCCCGACTATGTGCCGGCGCAGGGGGCCATCTACCTCAAGGATCTCGAGCTGCTCTCGGTCAAGACCGAGCCGGCCGACGTGGGCGCCGCCCTCACCCCGCTGCTGCCGATGTTTAGCCTCTCCCTCGGCCAGTTTCTCGATGAAACGCCGGTCTATCGCCTCAACGAGCAGCGCAGCAAGAACGAGGCGCTGGCGCGCGACAAGGTGGATGGGCTGAAGGTGGAGCCGGGCAAGCTGGTGATCCCCTTCAAGCTGCTGTGATCCCCGCTGTGTTTCCTGCATCAAAAAGGCCGGTCGGATGACCGGCTTTTTGCTTCTCAACGACCAGAGAGTGGAGCATAATGCGCCCTATTCTCATTTGCGTTAGCAATGAGATGTCCACAATAACAAGAGTGTGAGAACAACGGATGAAGAAGACACTGCTGGTCAACGCTATCGCATGGGCACTGCTGAGTCAGGCCACCCACGCCGCCGTCAAGGTCGAGGACAAGACCTTCCATACCGCCGCCGCCATGCTGGCCTACACCGAATTCGAACTCTCCGGCGAGCCACTGGCCGAAGCGCTGGGGCTGGATCTGGACGTGCTCGACGCCAACCGCGCCGACGAGCCGACCCCGTTCGACTTTGCCGCCGGCATCGAGTCCTACGAGTACTCCGAAGAGGCCATGTACGCCCTCAACTATCAGTCCGGCATGGGCCCGCACCTGGTGAACGGGCCACAAAACCAGGCCCGTGGCGGCACGATGGCCTCCCTCGGTCAGCGGGTGCTGAGCCTGGCCGAGGCGGTCGGCTTCCCGGCCGACGAGGTGCCGCAAGGCATGTACCCGCTCTCCTTCCCCTACGCCTCGGCCAATCCGGAATTCGCCCAGGCCGTCAACGTGACCCCGGTCAACGGCGATCAGATCACCATCAAGACCGCCAAGGGCACCGAGAAGCGCGTCAAGACCCAGGTGCCGGCCTATTTTCGTGACTACAGCACCCTGCGCTGGAGCGGCAGCGACCAGCTGCTGGTGCCGGCCGCCGTGGGTGGCATCCTGCTCAAAGAGGTGATGTGGTCGCAAGATTTCCTCGGCGGCATGCACGTGGCCGACACCGATGAAGAGGTCGAGGCCAGCTCCGCCAAGATGGATCAGGACGGCAAGCACAAGCTCGGGGTCTCGGCCGCCGACGGCTTCAACGGCATGATGCTGACCGAGCAATCCCTCGACAAGCTGGCCCTCTTGCAATCGCGCCTCGGTTACGATGGCAAGCAGTTGGGCGTGGCCATCACCCCGCAATACGATCCGGCCAAGGGAGTGATCTACTTCCCGCATCAGGTGAAGGTGACCGAAACCCGGGCCAATGAGGCCGGCGCCATCGATAAGCTCGAGGTGGTCGACGGCTCGGCCCAGCTGCGCGATGCCTGGATGCTGCTGTGGCCGCTCTCCGAGTTCTACGCCTTTACCGATCAGCGCAGCGCCAACACCAATCAGAACCCGGCCTTCCACGCCGTGTTCGACGGGGAGCCGTTTGCCGCCGCGCCGGCCGCCAACCGGGCCGGCGATCTGAACAAGGCGGTGGCAGGCCACGACGCCTTCTCCCTGGCGCTGAACCTCTCCAACCTCACCTTCAAAAACCTGATGGCCCTGCACTTTGAGCCCAAGGCCGGCACCCTGGTCGACAGCTGGCAAGCGGGCACGCAGGGTAAGCACGTCACCGCCTTCGACGCCGCCTATGCCCTGGTGGCCTTGCAGATCTTCCAGCGGGCGCAGGATGCCCTGCCGGTCGGCTACGCCGCCGGTGACAACGGTGAGCTGAACCTCAACACCGCCCAAGGCAAGCAGGCGCTAAAGCTCATCACCCAGCAGGCCGACTTCATCTTGAGCCAGCTCAAAGGCAGCAACGGCCTCATCCACGACGGCATCACCCTGGGTGGCAAGCTCGATGCCGGCCAGTCGGTCGAAACCCAGTTTGCCGCCGTGCGCGGCCTGACCGCCGCCTTCCTGGCCACCCAGGATGGGAAGTACCGCAGCGCCGCCCGCGAGCTGTTTATCGCCACCGACAAGGCCTATTTCAATACCAAAGCTGGCACCTGGCTGGCGGGTAAACAGGATGAATACACCCCCTGGACCCAGGCCGCCATCTCCGGCGCCCTGCGCGCGGCCATGCTGAACCTGCGCAACGAAGGGGCCGAGCAGGCACCCGAGCTGGAGCTGGCCAAGCTGACCCAGCAGTACGTCAGCTGGTTCCGTGGCACCAACAATGGCGGCATGCAGATGGCCGAGTGGATCGGTGACTCCGGCGAGAACGTCGTCGAGGGCGCCGGCCATGACAGCGACGAAGATGGGGTGCCCCAGGTGACCGCCGCGGGCGGCCAGCACGGCACCGCCATGGTGATGGCCGGCAAGGCCGTGATCGGCGAGTGACACGCTGGCGCGATCAAAAAAGGGGAGCCACTGGCTCCCCTTTCTCATGACGACGGATCACAGCCGCTCGAGCATATCCCGAGTGACCAGCACGATCCCCTGCTCGGAGCGGTAGAAGCGGCGGGCATCCTCGTCCGCGTTCTCCCCCACCACCAGCCCATCGGGCAGGACACACCCCTTATCGACCACCACCCGGCGCAGCCGGCACCCCGCCCCGACCTCGACGCCAGGGAAGATCACCGTCTGATCCAGGGTGCAGAAAGAGTGCACCCGCACATTGGTAAACAGCACCGAACTGGTGATAAACGAGCCGCTGACGATGGTGCCACCGGAGAACAGGGAGTTGATGGTCATGCCGTGCTGGCCGTTTCTGTCCTGCACGAACTTGGCCGGCGGCATCATGCTGCGACTGGTCCAGATCGGCCAGTGCTGGTCGTACACGTCCAGCTCGGGCACCACGGAGGCGAGATCCATGTTGGCCTCCCAGAACGAATCGACCGTCCCCACGTCACGCCAGTAGGGGCGGCTGCCCTCACTGCAACCGACGCAGGAGAGACCAAACGGGTGGGCATACGCCACCCCCTGCTGCACCACCTTGGGAATGACGTTCATGCCAAAGTCGTGGTGGGAGCATTCGTCCTGAATATCCTCCTCGAGCAGTTGATAGAGGTATTCGGCGTCGAAGACATAGATCCCCATGGAGGCTAGCGACATCTCCGGCTTATCCGGCATGGCGGGGGGATCGGCGGGCTTCTCGACGAAGGTGTTGATCTTGCGATCCCCATCGACCCCCATCACGCCAAAGGCGGAGGCTTCGCTGCGGGGCACCTCGATGCAGCCGACCGTCACCTTGCCGCCGAGACGCATGTGATCGAGCAGCAGGCTGGCGTAGTCCATCTTGTAGATGTGATCCCCGGCCAGCACCAGAATGTACCTGGGTTTGTGCTCGCGAATGATGTCCAGGTTCTGGTAGACCGCATCGGCGGTGCCGCGATACCAGTGCACCTCATCCACCCGCTGCTGAGCCGGCAGCAGATCGATAAACTCGTTCATCTGGTTACGCATGAATGACCACCCGCTTTGCAGATGGCGCAGCAGGCTGTGTGATTTGTACTGGGTGACGACACCGATACGGCGGATGCCGGAGTTGACACAGTTGGAGAGCACGAAATCGATAATACGGAACTTGCCACCGAAATGGACTGCCGGCTTGGCCCGGCTGTCGGTGAGCTGTTTCAGGCGGCTTCCTCTGCCCCCTGCCAGCACCAGCGCCATGGTTTCATTCAGGAGCTGTCTCGCTTTGCCCGTATTGCTTGGCTCTAATAACATCTTCCTTCCCTCTTTAATATCAGGCCTTAAGATCCATCTTGCCCGTTCCACCATACCAAGAAAATGTTTTCAGTCACATTATGTGAACACGTCAGGTGTCAGATGAGAGATGTGTGCGCCGGCGCAACAAGGTGAGGATCACCTCGTTGAGTAACCGGTAGCGT
The DNA here is from genome assembly GCF_000820125.1 of Aeromonas simiae. Classification (GTDB taxonomy): domain Bacteria; phylum Pseudomonadota; class Gammaproteobacteria; order Enterobacterales; family Aeromonadaceae; genus Aeromonas; species Aeromonas simiae. The sequence goes on from NZ_CDBY01000057.1 coordinate 137,641, forward strand.
TCCAGCTCCTCCTTGTCGTAACGGGTGGCCAGCATGGCTGGATTTCCCCTGTGCTTGAGATAGCGGTTGATCTGCAACCGGTTGAAACCGGCCACCTTGTAGAGGGTGGTCAGCAGGCCGGCAAACTGCTCGTCATCGAGCCCGGCCAGCGCCAGGTAGCCGGCGTTATCCGGGCTGGGGTGGCTCAATGTCACGCTCTCAAGCTTGCCCGACTCCTTGAGGTACTCGAGCCACTGCTCCACATAGAGCGGCTTGCTGCCCGCCAACAGATTAAAGTAGCCCACCGCATCGCAGCGGCAACCACTTAGCAGCAAGACGGCCAGGGCGTCGTCGTCACACTCGAAACGCACCGGCCCACTTTGCCCCCAGTCGAGCGCCTGGATCTGAATACGCGCCTTTGCCCCGCTCGGGGCGATCGCTTCAAACTGGAACATGGCATTGATCCACAAAGAAAATATCCATCATGGTCCAGTCGCCATCATGTGTAAAGGATCAGCGCGCCATGCCGCCGCTTCGCGACCCCTCATCAAAAGCAAAGAGGGGGGAGGCTGAGCCTCCCCCCTCTTTCATTCAGACACGCCCGCCGGCACTCAGACCTGCTCGGCAACCACAGCCAGCTCCTGGCGCAGCGCCTTGGTGGCCGCCACCATCACGTGAAGGGCGGCTTCAGTCTCTTCCCAGCCACGGGTTTTCAGCCCGCAATCCGGGTTGACCCACAGCCGCTCGACCGGGATCTGCTCGGCGGCGCGGCGCAGCAGCCCCTCGATCCAGCGCTGGCTCGGCACGTTGGGCGAGTGGATGTCGTAAACGCCCGGCCCAATCTCGTTGGGGTAGTTAAAGCGCTCAAACGCCCCCAGCAGTTGCATCTGACTGCGGCTGGTCTCGATGGTGATGACGTCCGCATCGAGCGCCGCCACCGCCTCAATGATGAGGTTGAAGTCGCTGTAGCACATGTGGGTGTGGATCTGGGTGCTGTCGGCCACCGGGCTGGCGCTCAGGCGAAAAGCGCGCACCGCCCAGTCCAGATAAGCCTGGTGATCCCCGGCGCGCAGGGGCAATCCCTCGCGGATGGCCGGCTCGTCGATCTGGATGATCTTAACCCCGGCCGCCTCCAAGTCCGCCACCTCGTCGCGAATGGCCAGGGCAATCTGCAATGCCGACTGCTCGCGGCTCACGTCTTCGCGTGGGAACGACCAGCAGAGGATGGTCACAGGCCCGGTCAGCATCCCCTTGACCGGCTTGTCGGTCAGGCTCTGGGCATAGTGGATCCACGCCAAGGTCATGGGGGCCGGCCGGTCGATGTCCCCGGTGATCACCGGCGGCTTGACGCAGCGCGAGCCGTAGCTCTGCACCCAGCCAAAGCGGGTGATGGCAAAACCGCCTAGCTGCTCGCCAAAATACTCCACCATGTCGTTGCGCTCGGCCTCGCCGTGCACCAGCACGTCCAGCCCAATCGCCTCCTGGCGGGCGATGGCCTCCTCGATCTGCGCGCGGATCCCCGCCTCGTAGGCCGCCTCATCCACCCGGCCAGCCCGCCAATCCTGGCGCAGGGCACGAATTTCGCGGGTCTGCGGGAACGAGCCTATGGTGGTGGTCGGCAGCAGCGGCAGACGCAGTGACTGGCGCTGCTGCTGGGCACGCTGGGGATAGGCGCTGAGGCGGTGGAAATCCGGCTCGCTCAAGGCGGCCAGCCGCGCCTGCACCGCGCGCTTGTGTACCTGGCCATCCGATGCCCGCTCGATGATGGGCTGGCTGTAGGCCGCCACGCGATCCACCGCCCCTCCGTTCAGATGCTCGGCCAGCAGCCCCAGCTCGTAGCACTTTTGCAGCGCAAAGGCGAACCAGCTCTTCACCCTGGGGGGCAGCTCCTGCTCCAAGGAGAGATCCACCGGGCTGTGCAGAAGCGAGCAGGAGGTGGCAATCCACAGGCGCTCGCCAAGGCGCGCCTTGAGCGGCGCCAGACGCTCGGCCTGGGCCAGCAGATTGGCGCGCCAGACGTTGCGACCGTTGATCACCCCGGCCGACACCACCCAGTGGGCCGGCAACTTGGGCAGCAGGCTGTCGAGCTGCTCGGGCGCGGCCACCAGATCCAGGTGCAAGCCGTCGACTTTCAGGCTGGTGATGAGCTCGCGCTGGTGTGCCACCGAGCCGAAATAGGGGGTGAGCAGCAGTTTGCAGGGGCCGGCGAGGCGCTCATAGGCGCGCAGGTAGGCAAGGCGCCATTCATCGGGCAGATCCAAGGTCAGCGCCGGCTCGTCTATCTGCACCCACTCCACCCCCTGGGCCGCCAGTTTGGCCAGGATTTCCTGATAGACGATGAGCAGCCGGTCAAGCAGCTCGAGGCGCGAAAAGCCGCTCTCTTTCTCCTTGCCAAGCCAGAGATAGGTGACGGGGCCGAGAAGAACCGCCTTGATTGGAAGGCCCAATGCCTTGGCCTCCTCGACCTCGTCAAACAGTTGCGACCAGCCCAGACGAAAGCGCTGCTCCCGATGAAACTCGGGCACCAGGTAGTGGTAGTTGGTGTTGAACCACTTGGTCATTTCGGCAGCGGCGGCGGGCTGGCCGGTCGGGGCGCGGCCACGCGCTACCCGAAACAGGGTATCGAGCGTGGTGTCACCGTCGCGGTGACGCTCGGGGATGGCATCCACCAGCAGGCTGGTGCCGAGCACCTGATCGTACCAGGCAAAATCGCCGACCGGCAGCAGGGTGACGCCGGCCTCACGCTGGGCCTGCCAGTGGCGCTGGCGCAGGTTTTTCCCCACCGCCAGCAGCTCGGCTTGCGGGATCTCGCCGCGCCAGTAGGCCTCGAGGGCAAATTTCAGTTCGCGCTTGGCGCCGATGCGGGGGAACCCCAGGGTATGTGCTTGCGTCATCGCCTTCTCTCCGATTCTGGTTGACTTGACCCTGGCACTGGCTCATTTAGCCGTCCAGATGTTTACACATCCAGAATGACGAGATAAGGTGACTCTGGCTATTGAATCCTCTTCAAGTGGCTCTCAAGGATCGTTCAAGCAGGAGCAAGGATGGAGATCAAACACTTAAAAACCGTGGCGGCCCTGGCCGATCAGGGATCACTCGCCGCCGCCGCACTGAGCCTGAGCCTGACCCAGTCCGCCCTCTCCCATCAGCTCAAGGAGCTGGAGGGGCGCCTCGGCTGCGAGCTCTATCTGCGCAAGAGTCGGCCGCTCACCTTCACCGCCGCCGGCGAGCTGGTGCTGCACCTGGCGCGCAGCGTGCTGCCCCAGCTGGCCAGCACCGAGAAACAGCTGGCCGCACTGCAAGCCGGCCACAGCGGCAAGCTGCACCTAGCGCTCGACTGCCACAGCTGCATCCACTGGCTGCTGCCGCTGCTGCCCGCCTTTCGCCAGCGCTGGCCCGGCATCGAGCTGGAGGTCGAGTCGGTGCCCGGTTTCGACACGGTGGCGGCCCTGCTCGGCGGCCAGCTCGATCTGCTGCTCACCTCCGACGTGCAGGCCCGCGGCGATCTTCACTTCGAGCCCCTGTTCGACTTCCCGCTGGAGCTGGTGATGGCGCCGGATCACCCACTGGCTCGTCAGGAGTGCATTGCCCCGACGGATCTCGCCGGCGAAGTGCTGCTCACCTACCCGGTGGAGCGCGCCCGCATGGACGTGTTCAGCCGCTTCTTGCAGCCGGCCGGGGCCGAGCCGGGTCGCTGCAAGGTGGTCGACAACACCTCGGTGATGTTGCAGATGGCCGCCGCCGGCCTCGGAGTAGCCGCCCTGCCCGCCTGGGCCAGCAGCGAGTTCGTCCGCCAGGGGCTGCTGGCCGCCCGCCCGCTCGGCAACGGGATCACCCGCCACATGTACGCAGCGGTGCGGGCCGCCGATCGCCAGCAGGGGGCATTGCAGGGGTTGTTTGCCCTGATCCGGGCGAGCCATGGCGCACCACCGATGTTTCATCCGACATAAAAATAAAAGATGGATTTAAAAACCAGCAAAAACACACAAAATAGAAACATTCGCCATTTTTAGTTAACACCATTGAATATCATGTTGCCGCTGATTAAGGTGAAGCCCTCATTCGTCGGAGGCAAACTATATGGATATCGTGGTGCTCGGTGGAGGTGTGATCGGGGTAACGTCAGCCTGGTATCTGGCCAGGGCCGGGCACAGGGTGACCCTGCTCGAGCGGCAGGCCGATGTGGCACTGGAGACCAGCCATGCCAACGCAGGTCAAATCTCCCCCGGCTACGCGGCTCCCTGGGCGGCGCCTGGCATCCCCTTCAAGGCCGCCAAGTGGATGTTCGAGCGCCACGCGCCGCTCGCCATCCGCCCCACCTCGGACCCCTTCCAGCTGCGCTGGATGCTCAAGATGCTGGCCAACTGCAACGAGGCCTCTTATGCCCGCAACAAGGGACGCATGGTGCGTCTGGCCGAATACAGCCGCGACTGCATGATGGCCCTGCGCAGCGAGCTGCCCATCGACTATGAAGGGCGCCAGCTCGGCACCTTGCAACTGTTTCGCTCCGATGCCCAGATTGAGGCAAGCAAGCGCGACATGGAGGTACTGGCGCTGGCCGGCGTGCCGTTCGAGTCGCTCGATGCCGCCGGTTGCGAGGGCGCTGAGCCGGCGCTGGCCCGAGTGCGCGGCGTCATCAAGGGGGGGCTGCGCCTGCCCGGTGACGAGACCGGCGACTGCCTGCGGTTCACCCGCGCCCTGGCCGCCGAGGCGAAAAAGCTCGGGGTCGAGTTTGTCTTCAACTGCGCGGTGGATAGCCTTGTCCGCCGCGGCGAGGCGGTGGTGGGCGTGCGCGCCGGCGAGCAGCACTGGCAGGCCGATGCGGTGGTGTGCGCCTTTGGCAGCTACAGCACCGGGTTCCTGCGCCCGTTGGGACTCGATCTGCCGGTCTACCCGGTCAAGGGCTACTCCCTCACCCTGCCCATCACCGATGGGGAGGCGGCCCCGCGCAGCACGGTACTCGACGAGACCTACAAGGTGGCACTGACCCGTTTCAACGAGCGGATCCGGGTCGGCGGCATGGCCGAGCTGTCGGGCTTCAACCTGGCCCTCAATCCGCGCCGGCGCGAGACCCTCTCCATGGTGGTCAACGATCTCTTCCCCCATGGCGGCGATCTGGCCCGCGCCGAGTTCTGGACCGGGCTGCGCCCCATGACCCCGGACGGCACCCCGCTGGTGGGGCCAAGCCCGATCCCAGGGCTGTGGCTCAACACCGGCCACGGCACACTGGGCTGGACCATGGCGGCCGGCTCGGGCCAGCTGCTCGCCGACTGGATGGGGGGCCAGCACAGGGCTATCGACACCGAGGGGTTCACCCTGGATCGCTACGCGGCCTGAAAGGCCCAATAAAAAAACGCGCCCGAGGGCGCGTTTTTTTATGTTCGCAGCTTAAACCCGGCTGCTGGCGAGCTTGGCCCGGATCCCGCCAATGACCATCGGCAACAGGGAGATCACGATGATGCCGAAGATGAGCAGGGTAAAGTTCTTGCGCACCACCGGCAGGTTGCCAAAGAAGTGGCCGGCGTAGACGAAGCTCATCACCCACAGGAAGCCCCCGACCAGGTTGAAGGCCAGGAAGCGCTTGTAGGTCATGGCGCCCATCCCCGCCACGAAGGGGGCGAAAGTGCGCACGATCGGCAGGAAGCGGGTGATGATGATGGTCTTGCCTCCGTGGCGCGCATAGAAGGCGCTGGTCTTCTCCAGGTGATCGCGACGGAAGATCTTCGAGTGGGGATTTTGAAACAGCTTCTCACCGAAGAAGTGACCGATGGTGTAGTTGACCACGTTGCCGAGCACCGCAGCGATGATCAGCACGGTCGCCAGGGTGTGCACGTCCAGCACGCTGCCCACCGTCAGGGCACCAGCGGCGAACAGCAGGGAGTCACCCGGCAGGAAGGGGGTCACCACCAGGCCGGTCTCACAGAAGATGATGAGAAACAAGATGGCGTAAACCCAGATGCCATAGTTCTCGAACAACTCCCTGAGGTGGACGTCCACGTGGAGAATGAAATCGATAAGAAAGAGGATCAGATCCATGGTGCTCACTCGCTAAAAAACCGCAGCAGAGTCTACCCCGCCCCCCGCATCCCAGCAATCGCCCTCCCGAGAGAATTTTCCCCTGCCCGAATGGGGGAGCCCACGATACCTGCCGGATCCGGCAGTTGCACCACAGGGCGGGGAGTGAGAAGGTACAGAGATTCCATCGAGGACTGATTTCATGAACCGCTTCGAAATTTGGAGCCAACGCGGCCAGAGCTGGGTCTATGACGTGGCGGCCCTGCGTCGTCAGGTGCTGGCCCTTGAGGGCGAGGTGATGGTGCGTTACGTCAACCGCCTCGGCGCCCCGTGCAGCCTGTTTCTGGTGATTGAAGGGCAGACGGCGAGGCAGCGTTTCAAGCCGGGCATGCCCCCCCTCGACTGGGAGTGGCTGCGTCAAGCGCTGCACGAGCCGGCACTGCCCCTGAGTCTGGCCCCCCGCAACCCCTACCCGCGTCAGCCCTAGCCTCTCTCGCTATCCCAGGTGCAGCGCCAACCAGACCGCCAGCGGAATGATCAGCAGCGAGAGCGCGTTGCCCCCCAGCACGATACTGGCCACCTTCTGCGGCTGGCACTGGTACTGCTCGCACAACATGTAGTTGAGCACGGCCGGTGGCAGTGCCACCGACACCAGCAGCAGTGGCACCCACTCGGAATTCAGCGGCAGCAGCCACCACACCAGCAGCAGTGACCCGCCTCCCGCCGCCAGATAGAGCAGATTGACCCGGAGGGCGAGCCCCAGATCGTCCCATCCCCCGTCCAGCAGCCGGATCCCCAGCGCAAACAGCATCAAGGGCACCGAGATCTGGCCGAGCAGGGAGGCCGTCGTCACCACGAAGGCCGGCAACGAGATCCCCAGATTGGCCACCAGCAAGCCGGCCGCCGCCGCCCACAACATGGGGCTGCGCAGCCAGAGCCAGCGGCTCCCCTCCCTGCCCCCGGAGAGCAAGGCGATCCCCACCGAGAAGTGCAGCAGGTTGGAGAGCACGAACAGGATCACGATGGCGCCGAGCTGCTGCTCGCCGAAGGCCAGCACCATCAGCGGAATGCCGAGATTGCCGGTGTTGCGGAACATGGCGGGCACCATGCGTGCCGGCCGAGAAAGACCGCCAATGGGGCACAGGGCCAGCAGCAGACCGGGCAGCAGGATCACCAGGGCGCCGGCCAGCAGCAGCGCCATATGCTCACCGAGGGCCAGCGGGTATTTCACCAGCGCCGAGAAGACCAGGGCCGGGGTAAACAGCTCGATGTTGGCACGATTGACGAACCCGAGCTCCCCGCCCGGCCGGCGATGGCCGTAGAGGGCGCCAAGGGCCACCACGGCAAACACCGGGACCACGATGTCGAGCAGAGCGGCCAGCATATCAGGCGTGGCTGGGGTGGCGTTGCAGGAACTGGGGGTCCAGGGTCACCTCAGCGTGGCCATTGCTCAGCCAGAGCTGCCCCTCGCTGATGGTGCAGGTGAGCTGCATGGTGCGCTCGGCCAGGGCTGCCAGCGCCTGGCTCTGCTCATCGGCCAGCTCGATCACCGTCAGGTTGTCGTGCTGGGCGAGCTTGCCCTGATTTTGCTTCCACCACACCGATACCCCGCGCCCGCCATAGGCATAGAGCACCACTTCACGGGCGCGGTTGCACGCCTTCTTGAGGCGGCGCTCGTCGGGCAGGCCGAGCTCCACCCACAACTCAATCTCGTCGCTGTAGTTTTTGATCCACAGCTCCGGCTCGTCGTCGGCAGACAGCCCTTTGGTAAATTCGAGACGCTCGGCCGCATGCCAGGCAAAGGCCGCCAGGCGGATCATCATCCGCTCGTCGGTTTCGGAGGGGTGGCGGGCCAGGGTGAGGGAGAAGTCCTGATAGAGGCCCCTGTCCATGTCGGAGAGGGAGAGATGGGCCTTGAATACGGTTGCCTTGAGGGCCATAACGCACCTGGGTCAGTGGGAACGCCCGGCAGTGTACCCGATTGCGGCGCGGCTGACGATGGCACTCAAGGCAACAAGGGGATCAACGCTCGACCGGCTTCACTCCGCAGGCATTGAGCAGGACGCAGCTCACCACCGCCACGGCAAGAAAGCCGCTTAAGAAGATGAAGGGCATCACGCCGTATCCCAGCACGGTCCAAATGGTTTGCTCAAGCAGGCTCATGGTTTTCTCCTCGTTCGATTGCGTCCTCATTGTCACCCTAGTCCGATGGCGTGAGCCATGCCACCAAAGGAGTAAACCCGACCCGGTTTGCGCTGGATCAAGGACGCAGGCATAAAAAAGGCGGCCCGCAGGCCGCCAATTCGATAAGAGGGCTCAGTAAAAGGTGCGCCCCTCGGCCGCCATGCTTTTAAGCCGCTCGCACGGGGCGAAACGATCGCCAACGCGCTGTTGGTAGTGCTCAAGCCGCCCGACCAGATGGGCGATGCCGAGGCAGTCCATATAGCGGAACGGGCCGCCGAGGAAGGGGGGAAAGCCGATGCCGAAGATGGCGCCGATGTCACCGTCACGGGGCGAGGCGATCACCCCGCCATCGAGCGCGATGGCCGCCTCGTTGAGCATCATCAGCACGCAGCGCTCGGCCAGCTCCGCCTTGGGCAACTTGGCCTGCGGCGTGACCCCGAGCAGATCGTAGACACTCTCGTCCACCTGTTTCTTGCCCTTCTTGGCCGCCTTGCCATAGAGGTAGAACCCCTTGCCATTCTTGCGCCCCTTGCGATCGGCCTTGAGCAGCTTGTCAAACGCCGCCGGCGCCTGGAAGCGCTCGCCGCCGAGCTCCTGCTCCAGGATCGGGGAGATCTTGGCCCCCACGTCGATGCCCACCTCGTCGAGCAGGTTGATGGGGCCGACCGGGAAACCAAAATCGAGCAGGGCCCCGTCGAGCACCTCCACCGGCTCCCCTTCCAGCACCAGGCGCGCCGCCTCGTTCATGTAGGGGGCCAGGATGCGGTTGACGTAGAAGCCCGCCTCATCCTTGACCACGATCGGGGTCTTACCCTGGGCCCTCGCGAACGCCAGGGTGGTGGCCACCGTCTCGGCGCTGGTGCCGGCATGGGGGATGATCTCGGCCAGCGGCATCTTGTCGACCGGGCTGAAGTAGTGCAGCCCCACCACCCGCTCGGGATGCGCCGCCTTGGCGGCAATCTGACCGATCGGCAGCGACGAGGTGTTGGAGGCAAAGATGGCCTGCTGGGTCTCGCGCTCGATGTCCGCCACCATCTGCTGCTTGAGGGCGAGATCCTCAAACACCGCCTCGACCACCATGTCGATACGATGAAAGCCCGAGTAATCCACGGTGCCCGACAGCATGCTCATCTGCTTTTCCAGCTCGCTGCGCAGAATGTGGCGGCGCTTGAGCTTTTTGGCCAGCAGATCGTAGCTGTAGCGCAGGGCATTGCTGATCCCGCCCTGGGCCACGTCCTTGATCCGCACCGGCAGCCCCGCCTTGCTGGTGGTGACATACGCGATGCCGCCCCCCATCAGGCCGCCACCCAGCACGCCCACATGACCCACCTTGCGCGGGGCGGCCCCCTGGTAGCTCACCTCTTTTTTCATCTCAGTGGTGGCAAAGAACAGGGAGCGCAGGGCGGCGGACTCCGGCGTCATCACCAGCTCGCCGAAGCGGCGCGCCTCGGCAGCCAGCCCGGCCTGCATCCCCTCCTCAACCCCGATGCGGATCACCTCGAGGATGCGCTCCGGCGCCGGGTAGTTGCCGCGGGTCTTGGCCATCACCCCCTTGCGGGCCTGATCAAACAGCACCTTGCGGCCCAGCTTGTTGGTCTCGAGCAGCTTGCCTTGCAGATCGCGCTTGAGCTCGCGCTTGGGCTTGCCCTGCTTAACCCGCTTGATGGCGGCCTCGAGCAGTATGCTCGGCGCCACCACCTCATCGACCAGACCGAGCTTCTTGGCCTGCTTGGCACGCACCTGCTTGCCGGTGAGGATGAGATCGAGCGCCTTGGCCACGCCGATGAGACGCGGCAGGCGCTGGGTGCCGCCGGAGCCCGGCAGCAGGCCGAGTTGCACCTCAGGCAGGCCCAGCACTGTCTTGCCGTGATCGGTGGCGACCCGGCTGTGGCAGGCCAGCGCCAGCTCCAGCCCGCCGCCAAGGCAGGGGCCGTGGATGGCGGCGATCACCGGGATCGGCAGCGCCTCGATCTCGCCAAACAGCAGCTGCCCCTCGCGGGCCAGCTGCTCGGCGTCATCGGCGCTCTGGCAGGCTGCCAGCATGCCGATGTCGGCGCCGGCGATGAAGGAGTCCGGCTTGCCGGAGCGGATCACCAGACCGATGAGATCCTTGTTGGCCCGGATCTGGGCCAGCACGCCGCGCACCTCGTCGGCGAAGGCGGCCTTGAGGGTATTCATGCTCTCGCCCGGTACATCCATGGTGAGCAGGCCGATGCCGTCTTTGCGGATCTCGAGGGTAAAGCTCTTCTGTTCCATCTTGGTTCTCCTGCCCTTATTCCACTTCCAGCACCATGGCGGCGCCGAGGCCACCCGCCGCACAGGCGGTGTTGAGCCCCAACCCGCCGCCGCGACGGCGCAGCTCGTTGAGGGTCTGGGTGATCATGCGCGCGCCAGTGGCGGCGAAGGGGTGGCCATAGGCCAGCGACCCTCCCAGCACGTTGAACTTCTCCATGTCCACCTCGCCGATGGCCTGATCCCGGCCCAGCTTGTCACGGGCAAACTCGTGGCTGGCAAACATCTTGAGGTTGGCCAGAGTCTGGGCGGCAAACGCCTCGTGCATGTCGATGAGGGTGAGATCGCTTAAGGTGATGCCGGCGCGATCCAGCGCGAGCGGGGTGGCGTAGGAGGGGCCCATCAGCATGTCCTGCCACACATCGATGGCCGAGAAGGCAAAGCTGCGGATGTAGCCGAGCGGCTCGAGGCCAAGCTCGCGGGCGCGCCCCTCGCGCATCAGCATGACGGCGGCGGCGCCGTCGGTGAGCGGGGTGGCGTTGGCGGCGGTCACCGAGCCGTGCACCCGGTCAAACACCGGTTTGAGCTTGGCGTAGCTGGCCAGATCCGACCCTTCGCGGATGTTGTTGTCGCGCTCGAGGGCGGCGCGGTAAGGGGGCACGTGGGCGGCGAACACCTCGCCAGCCAGCTTGCCCTCGGCCCAGGCCTGGGCGGCTAGGGTGTGGGAGCGGTGAGCCAGCTCATCTTGCGCGGCGCGACTGATGCCGTGGGTCTTGGCCATCTGCTCGGCAGTCTGCCCCATGGAGAGGCCGGTGGAGTACTCGGCCACCGCCGGCGGTACCGGCAGCAGATCCTTTAGGCGCAGGCGGCGCAGAATATTGAAGCGCTGCTGGAGGTTGCGCGCCTTGTTGAGATCGACCAGGGCGCGCGCCAAAGACTTGCTCACCCCGATGGGCAGCACGGAGGAGGAGTCGGCGCCGCCGGCGATGCCGATGTCGATGGTGCCAGCCATGATCGACTCGGTGACGTTGGCGACCGCCTGGAAACTGGTGGCGCAGGCGCGCGACACGCTATAGGCATCGGTCGAAACGCTCATGCCGGTACCGAGCACGATCTCGCGGGCGATGTTCGGCGCCTCGGGCATCTGCACGACCTGACCAAAGACCAGCTGTTCGATGAGGACAGGATCGAGATCCACCCGGGCGAGCATCTCGCCCACCACCAGCTTGCCGAGATCCACTGCCGGCACGCCGTGGTAGGCGCTGGCCTGTTTGGCAAAGGGGGTACGCAGCCCCGCCACAACGGCAATCCGTTCGCCCTGGCGGGTGGTCAGTTTCAATGGCTTGTTCATCCTGGCTCCTTGTTGGAAGAGGTCTGACCTCACGGGCGACATGTTAACAATCCAATCACAAGTTTCATACAGGTGATTGAAACAATTTTGCCATCGATCACTCTATGCCGATTGCGCGGCTCGGCACTGGTGATGCGAGGGGCCCTGGAGTATAAAAAGAGCAACCCCGATAAAAAACAACGAGTTCCACTATGCCTCAGCCCCAGTTCAGCCAACTGCGCCAGCGCCTCAACGAGCAGGTGCTGGGGCAGCCCGATCTTGTCGACGGCCTGCTCATCACCCTGTTGTGCGAGGGGCATGTGCTCATCGAGGGGGCGCCTGGCCTGGCCAAGACCCGGCTGGTCAAGGCGCTCGGCGCGGCGCTTGAGGGGCGCTTCGCCCGCATCCAGTTCACCCCGGATCTGCTGCCGGCGGATCTCACCGGCTCCGAGGTGTTCCACCCCCAGGACGGCAGCTTCGTGTTTCAACCCGGCCCCCTGTTTAACCACCTGATCCTCGCCGACGAGATCAACCGGGCGCCGGCCAAGGTGCAATCGGCCCTGCTCGAAGCCATGGCCGAGCGGCAGATCACGGTGGGCAAGAAGAGCTGGCGCCTGCCGCCGCTGTTCATGGTGGCGGCGACCCAGAACCCCATCGAGCAGGAGGGCACCTACCCCCTGCCGGAGGCCCAGCTCGACCGCTTCCTGCTCAAGCTCAAGGTGAGCTACCCGGACTCGGCATTGGAGCTGGCCATCTTGCGCCAGCACCGCCAGGGGGAGCCCGCCCCCGACGCCAGCCGCCAACTGGGGCTCGGGAGCCTGCAAGAGGCGCGCCGCCAGGTGCTCGCCGTCGAGATGCAGCCGCGCCTCGAGCAGTACATCGTCCACCTGGTGTGCGCCAGTCGCCAGGACCCGAGCGGCCTCATCGCCTACGGGGCCAGCCCGCGCGCCACTCTGGGGCTGGCCCGCGCCGCCCGTGCCCGTGCCTGGCTAGAGGGGCGCGCCTTCGTGCTGCCCGAGGACATCTCTACGCTGGCGCTCCCCCTGCTGCGCCACCGGCTGCTACCCAGCTACCCGGCGCTGGCCCAGGGGCTCGACGGGGACGCGCTGGCCCGCCAGCTGCTGGAGCGAGTGCCATGCCCCTGAGCGAGGCGGCCCTGCTCGGCGATCCCCTGCTGGCCCTGCCGCTGGCGCGGCTGCTGGCCACCCGCTCGTTGGCACGCCTCGCCCCCGAGCGGCATACCCCGCAGCACAGGGGGCGCCTCGCTCGCCAACCCGGCCTCACCTTCAAGGAGCTGCGCCCCTACCAAAGCGGCGACGAGGTGCGCCACATCGACTGGCGGGTCACC
>NZ_CDBY01000057.1:151004-151374 GCF_000820125.1 Aeromonas simiae
ACCCGCCTCTATCACGACGAGCAGGAGCAGACCTGCGCCGTGTGGCTCGACTTGGGGCGCGACATGTATTTCGGCTCCCGCGTGCAGCTAAAGGCGCGCCTCGGCGCCGAGCTAGCCGCCGCCCTGCTTTGGCAGGGGCTGGGGCGCCCGCTCTGGTTGCAGGCCGGGGATGGCCCTGCCCTGACCCACGCCCGCCGCCCCGAGCCACTGCTAGCCGAGCTGTGCGCCCGCTACACCCACGGGCTGGCCCGCCGCGAGGCGGCCCACCCCCTGCCAGCGCACCAACGCCTGCCCGATGGCAGCGCCCTGCACCTCATCACCGACCGGCGCACACCTCCCCCCTTATTGCACTGGATGGGCCAGCTGGCCC
>NZ_CDBY01000057.1:151614-153363 GCF_000820125.1 Aeromonas simiae
CTGGATGGGCCAGCTGGCCCGGCGCCACCCGCTGCGGCTGTGGCAAATTGTCGATCCCCTCGAGCTGGCACTGCCGCCCCACGCCAGAGTGCCGGTGATCAGCCACTCCGGGCGCGGCTGGCTCGATGGGGAGCGCCGCCATGACTACGCCGCGGCGGCCCGCGCCCAGGATGAGGCGCAGCTGGCACAACTGCTGCCCCTGGTCGAGCGCCTCTATCGCCTCGACAACGGCCGGCCGCTGGCCGAGCAGTGGCAGGAGGGGCCATGTCGACTGATCTGAGCTGGCTCGCCCCGCTGCGCGATATCCACCCAGCCCCACCGCTCGACGAGGGCCGCCTCACGGCGTTATCACTCCTGCTGGTGCTGCTCGCCTTGCTGCCGCTGCTCATCCGGGGGCGCCAATGGCGGCGCCGACGGGCCTGGCTGCGACACTGGCAGGTGGCCCCCTGGCCCGAGCGCCACGCCGCCCTGCGCCGCCTCACCGCCAGCCGCTGGCCCGATCTGGCCACCCAGCCGACCCCGGCCTGGCTCGCCGCCCTCGAGACCCGCTGCGGCGCCCGCCTCAGCAGCTGGGCGCCCGAGTGGGATGGCTGGATCTATGGCGCACAGCCGGTGCCACCGGCGGCGGCGCAGGCGATCGAAGCGGCCCTGCCGCGCCTGCTGGCGGCCTGCCCGGCCCCGCTCAGGTGGCAGCCATGAGCGGCGCCCTCACCCTGGCCTGGCCCTGGGCGCTGCTGGCGCTGGCCCTGCCGCTGCTGATCCGCTTTGGGGCGCCGCCACGGCGCCACGGCGCCCTGCACCACGACGGCTTTGCCCGTCTGTGGCGCGCCCCGGATGGCCGCGAGTGGCCAGCCCTGCTCGCCTGGTGCGCCCTGGTGCTGGCCCTGTGCCGGCCGCTGTGGCTGGCGCCGCCGCAGACCGAGTGGACCCCCAGCCGCGATCTGCTGCTGGCGGTCGATCTCTCCGACAGCATGCGGGCCGAAGACATGCTCGACGGCGCCCGTCAGCAGAGCCGGCTTGAGGCGGTGCGCCGACTGGTGGGGGAGCTGATCCGCGCCCGCCCTGGCGATCGCATCGGCCTCATCGTGTTTGCCGATCACGCCTACCTGCTGGCGCCGCTGACCCGAGACCATGCCGCCCTGCTCACCCTGGCCGACGAGCTCGACTTCGATCTGGCCGGGCGCACCACCGCCATCGGCGAGGCGCTCGCCGTGGCCCGCCAACACCGCACCCGCGCCGCACCCACCGCCGTGCTGCTCATCACCGACGGGCGCAACACGGCTGGGGATGCCGATCCCCTCGAGCAGGCCAAGGCAGCGGCCCAGGAGGGGCTGCGCCTCTATACCCTGGGGGTGGGGGCCGATCCCGACGCCCCCCTACTGCCCCCCGAGCAGCGCGATCCCAGCAGCGAACTGGACGAGCCCCTGCTGCGCGAGCTGGCCACCATCGGTCAGGGACGCTACTTTCGCGCCCGCTCGGCCGGGGATCTCGGCGCCATGAACCGCACCCTGGCCCGCCTCGAGCCCACCGCCGCGCCGCGACAGCGCGCCCAGCCGAGCCAGGAGCTCTACCCCTGGCCACTGGCGCTGGCCCTGCTGCTGCTCACTCCCGGCCTTGGCCGCTGGCCGAGGAGGCGTCATGGGTGATCTCACCTTGCTGCGCCCCCTGTGGCTGCTGGCTCTGATCCCCTGGCTGCTCTGGTGGTGGCAGGCCCGCCGCCGCCCTCCCCTGTTTGCCCCTGTGCTGGCC
>NZ_CDBY01000058.1 GCF_000820125.1 Aeromonas simiae
AATGAGGGGATCTCTGAGGGTTTGCAGGTGTAAAAATCTTCAACCAGACTTTTGCATAAATGAGAAAAGGCATCGTCAGATCTGACAGTTGACTCAATAAGAGCGCGGGGGTCAGCAGGAGCCCCAAATGAAAAAACCCAAATTGGCAGCAGATACGGCGGCTATGATGATAGCCACCGAGTATGTGATGGCGTCAAAAGTAGCTATACGAGCGCTAATGAAACGCCGGGGGTTGAACAGCTCGGATGTGGCTCGCCTTATCAGCGTCAATCCGGGGACCGTCAGCCGCTGGCTATCCAGCTCCAGCGGCCACTTCTTTGATTTGCATCACTATGCCCTGCTCTGCATTCAGCTGGGCATCCCTCCCGCCACGTTGCTGCCACCAGCGGAATGGACTGACGGAGGACTGCAAGCCAGCCTAAAGTACATCATCACACTCCCTGAGAAGGAACTCGCTTTTCTCATCGCCGTCAAAAAGCTGGCTGATGACTGCTACACGGGCCATTAAATCTCCAGCGGCCAGAGCCGCTCCTGCTCCAGCATGGCCAGCCTGACGGCCTCGCTCAGTTGCGTGCGCGTCACGTCGCGCACAGTGTTATCAGCCAGTACCCAACGGGCGGTATCATCCGGCCCCATCGCGTCAGCGCGGCGCATCATGCGTTGCTGGCTCAGCTCGTCGCCGTCAAATCGCAGACCATCCACGGCCACGACGATCGCGTCCACGGCGGCCTGCCGCTGCGCCTTGCGCGCATCACGCGCATGGCGTTCCCGCTCTGCTGACTGCATCTCTGCCGTGATCTGCTTGCTCCAATCGATACTCATGGCATCACCTCCGACTCGGTCTCATAGGGCGGCAGGGGGACGGGGCCATCCATTACCGTCATCGGTACAGCGAAGGCGGCAGGGAACAGTGTTTCACGCGGGGCATGCGCCCCGTGGGGAACGCGGAGAGTCAGGGATATTTCCCCGTCCGTTCGTGTCACATCCGATGCAATCCACGGGGAGTCGATGGCGGAAACGGGCAAAATATCGCCCTCACCCAAGGGGGTGAAATCCAACACCGAACCGTTGAGCTCCAGGGCGTCCCCACGCACTTCGGCTATTAGGCGATCATCGGTACTAAAGGGGCTCAATTTGATTTTCATCTACTGTTTGCCTTCAACGTTGATTAGTGCCAGCGGCCAATGACCCCCACCAAGAGGGTGCCGCTGAAGCTGGCCATGGATAACCCGCCCTGAAGGACGTAGCTAGAATATGACATCCCTTGCGTCGTCAGCACCGGCCAAGGCCGGTTACCGCCGCTGCCATACAGAACCTCTGCGAAGCTGCGTGCCACACCGACAAAATTTACGGGATAGTTCACCGTTACCAAGGCTGAGCTCTGGAATATCCCCCCCACAGCCGACGTAATAGCAAACGATGAAATAGACGGGTTGCAGAAACACACCATCAAGCCGCCCAAGAACTTGATGTACATTCCGTTCGCGTTTTCACCTGTTTCGACAATGGCGCCGGTGGGAAGCCCGCCCTCCTGGGAGACGGAGCCCACGGCGTTTTTGCTATCGAACTGCGTATAAATCAGGCCGGGGGAACTGTTCGCTGGGGTCTCAGTGCTGCCCGTATTGACAAGAGAGAGCTCGACACCAGGGCTGCATCGCGCCCGGATATACTGCGTGTAAATATTGCCAGGGGTGACATAAATGTCATACACATCCCCCCCACCAGGATTGGTAAAGCAAATGTCTGAAAAAATAGCATTCTGCCTTCCCTGGTTTCGGGCGATAACGCCAATGGATTTGGGGCTGTTGTTAAACCCACGAATTATTATTTCCACTTTATGAGAAAACTTGTTGTACCCAGCATTCCCAAATAACTCGATTATTTCAGTCCGCCCTTGCGGAATAGTCACTGTGGCAATCTTGCACCAACTCAGCGACATCGGGAAATTCAGGAAGACCTCATGCTGCTTGGCTTCCATCGCCGCCCTGGCCAATGCCGCCGTTGTCGCCTTGCTCAGCAATGACTGAGCGAACGCGGGCAGGTCGATCAGTTTAGCCTCCGTACTGGAGTTGAACACGGGCAGCTTGTTTGCCGCCGGCACCACGGCCTGCAACGCTTTGAGGGAGTCAGAGGTAGGCTGAAACGCCGACAGGGCCGGCACCTCTATTTTTTGCCCGTCAGGCGCCGTCAGCGGCACCATCCCTGCACCCGTGAGCACTTGCTGCCAGCTATCGTACTGCCCCTGCGCATACGCCAGCTGCGCCGACAGCTCACGTGAGAACGCGGGGATCGTGCCCGTCCGCGTGATGTCGATGGCGTACGCCTGAGAGTTGGCCGTTACCCCCGCATAGACCACAACCAGGTACAGGACTGTGTCTGACTCCACGTAGTCGATTTCATAGGCCTTGCCGTCCGGGCCATAGAAAGCGTGGCCCTTGTCGGGTTTGTAGACAGTACTCTTCCACTGAGTGCCGAAACCGGTCACCTTTTTACTGCCGTTCGTCACGCTGACCGTGCCAACGCGATACCATAACCCCGCCATTGATAGCTCCTAAAAAAAAGCCCGGCACTAGGCCGGGCAATGGATGTTAAACATCAGGTCACGGAAATTAGCCACGTTGCCATGGCAGGGAATTGCACATTAGCGATTCGATCTCCCCCCACTTTTTCTACAGCAAACGTCACATTGGCGGTCGTGTTTGCGGGGATCTCAATCGCCGGCTGCAACCAGGCCGTGAACGGCGCATTCGATACCCCGGTCGTAAACTCGCCGGTGACCTGGGCGCTATCCACCTCAACACCGTTTAGATAGCAGACAAGACGTATTCCAATCGTACCGAAACCGGACACGGCAGCCGTCGCCTGCACCCCTTTCACACAAATCAACACTCTTTTCCGGCGATATGCCGGAATAGATATATTCGCCGAGGCCCGCACCATTTTTGTTATATCCCCGTTGACTCTCGTCACGTCGAGATCAGCCAAAATAGTGCAATTTTCCTTTATCGTGACATTCTGGAATGTACCTGAATTAGCCAGCACATTTCCCTGAAACGTCCCGCTAGTGAAATAGACATCGCTGCCGTAAAAGCGGCCGCTTGAGTCAATACCGGCATTCCAGCGTTTGCCATACGCACTGAACGCACCACTGGCATTTTCACCCAGCCAGATATCCCCACCCCTGAATGAACCTCCCTCGATCAACGAGCCCACCAAGTGCTGCACGTCGATATACTTGGCGATCACATTGCCGATCTCTGCCGTGTCCATCATGGCGTGGTTCATATAAACCGTGCCGTTTTTGATGATGAACGGGTTTCGCTTCGTCGTGATGCCTCCAGCACGCGAGAGCACGGCGAACACATCGGCGTCGATCACGAAGCTGGTCAGGATCGAGCTATCGGCGGCCAGCGTGACCGCCAGGCCAAAGCCACCCCCGACTCCGTTGATCTGCGCCTTGGTGTACCATCCCGCCTCTACCTGCCCGGCGGTACTGGCCTGAGCCAACGCCACCGTCTGCACTGCGGCAGAGGTACTATCCGCCGTGGCCTGCACAGTATCCACCCGCTTACTCAGTGCCGAGTCGGCATTGGCCCTCGCCGTCGCCTCGCTCTGGATGGCTGCCACATTGGCCCTGTCACCCGCCTCGTATTCGGCGCGCATCACCTGCTGCTGCTGGGAGAGCGCCTCATCGGCGGTGGACATCGCCGTCTTGGTCTCCAGTATCTGGGCCGAGAGACTGGCATCCGCTGCCTGGTACTCGACCTGGATCAGCTCCACGGTCTGGGCCGTGGCTTGCTGCTGGTCAGCCAGCACCTTCTGATCCCGGCGGATCTGGCCGGATGCCTGCCGCTGCCGGGTTGCCTCGGCGGCGGCTCCCAGCGCACCGAGGATTTGCGCCTCGGCGGCGATGTCCACGCTAGCGTTGATCCCCTCGAATTTGCTGGACAGAGATGAGCCATCACCGGTCACCACCTGCTGCAACTCGGTGATGGCTGCCGTGTGGCCACCGGTCAACGCCTCCAGCGATGTGAGGCGCTGAGCCTGCGCGCCGTTCGCTGTGGCCACAGCCTGAGACAACTCGGTGATGGAGGCCGAGATCGTCGCGTCCGCCTGCTGCAGTGCGGCCTTGACCTGCTCGACGCGCTGAGCATTGGCTTCGGTTGCCGAGGTGTTGGCGCCGATCTTCTGCTCGGCGGCGGCCAGGCGCTGGCCCTGGGCATCCACTTCGCTCTTTGCGGCTTTCTGGGTCAAGGTGGCATTGGTGGCGTCCAGAGTCTGGCTGACTTGCGTCACCCGATTGCCGAGCTCATCCATCTCCGACTTCGTGGCCGTCTGTGACAATGTCCCATGCATGCCATCGATCTGCTGCTCGACAAATGTCAGGCGCTCGAACTCATCGCCGATCTCGGCACGAGTCACGCAGGTGTTGACGATCCCCTCGACAGCATCCAGATGCTGGCTGACCGCTGTGATTTCGGCGCCAAGTTCGGAGCGCACCGCGTTGACCGCGTCCATGGTGATTTCACCTGTTGTCGGGTCAACGCTGAACACCGCATTTCGAAAGTCAGCGAAATCCACGCTGTAGCGGTCGATGCGCTGGCGCAACTGCTCTTGCACCAGGGAGACGTTGACGTAGTTCTCGCCGAGCTGGTTCTGGGCATTTTCGAGCAGGGTTTTGACGTCCTGCTCGCGTTGGTCCAGCGCGGTCAGCGCACTGCCCAACTCAGAAAGCGAATCGCTGATCCCCGGAATGTCGGCGATCGGCTTGCGCAGCTCCTCACGCAGATGCTCGGCGCCGATCTCCCCGTCCAGCACATCCAGGATCGAGGCGGCGTCATACGTCGTCCGCGCCCGCGCGGCGAGCAGGCCCGACTTGCCATAGGCGTTGACCGCCCGCAGCCAGACGAAATACTCGGTATCCGGGCGCAGGCCCTGCAGGGTCATGTAACTGGCAATTCCCGCCTGGTTGGCCTTCTCCATCACCTCACCAATGGGGTGATCGATATGGCTCCACCACCACTCACACAGCACGCCGTAATCGTGCCCGCCAGCGAAACGGGGGCGCAGGGCCAGCGACCAGTTTCCCGCCTCCACGTCCACACCGATCGGGGTCGCCGGCACGGCAACAATGAAATTCACCGCGGCGACGGGGGACGGCGCACCCGTCATGGCGATCGCCCTGACCTGCGCGGTATAGTTTCCGGCGGCCAAGCCGTTTACACGGCAGGATTGACCCGGAACCTGGGCCGTCATCACCGTCACCGGGGCGGCGCCCGGAGTCAGGCGCTGAATGATCACCTGGTTGTAATTGACAGTGCCGCTGTTGCGCCAGCTGAGCACCCCCTGCACGACATCACCGACCGCCTCCACGTCATAACGCAGCTGATCCGGCATCGCCACGCCGCCTGTCGGCAGCGATGTGATCTCCGGGCGTTCCATGGGTTTGCCGATGGCATCCGCCCAGAACAGCGGGGAGTCCTCACGCAGTGTCAGATCGACCCCGCCATTGAGACTGAATGACCAGTCCGTGATCCGAAACTCAGCGCCATCAATGCCAAGCGCTGGAATGAACAACCGAATAGTCTGGCCAGGGCGATAGCGCCAACCAGATAGATTGACGGAACACGTCAATGTTCTAGCCGCTCTACGCTGGCGCAGGATCACATTCGCAATACGCTGCGCTTGGTGTGGACTGGTTACACAGCGCAGATCCAGATCTTCCAGCATCGGAACGCCGCCATCCTCCTCCACCCACTCCGGCACGATGACTGCCGGGAAGTCAGTCTTTTTAAAGGTGATCGGGTCAATGAAGGTGCCTGCAACCTGGTTGATTTTGTCACTGCTCGATGGCTCCGGCAGCAATTCCAGATCGCCGAGCAACTGATGGTGGCGCAGCTCGTCACTGGCGGGTCCATAGTAGGCGCCGGCCAGGATGCCGAACTTGCCGCCGATGTAGGTCGGCTGACCACAGCATGCCATGTGCAGGGCCTCCAGCACTTTGGCGCGCGGCTCTGTCAGGTCGAATTCCACGTTGGTGGTATAGCGCGGCTCCACCTGGCCATCCGCGACCGTGACTATCTCGTCACAGATATTGGCGGCAACGATAAACTCGTCCATGCGGATCTCGTCATCGGGCACGTTGAGCCAGCTGCGATAGTAGTCGAGGATCACCAGGGCGCTGTTGGCACTCCACTTCCACTTGCCATCGCGGGGATCCCATACCGACTTGCCGAACTTCTCCGCTTTGATATTGGGTAAACCGGCGGGGAACTTCTCGGCGTCAAACTTGAGCGAGAGGCGCAACCAGGTGATCCCCTGGCCTATCATGTCCTCCGTCCAGTCTGCGCACTTCTCCAGCATATAGGGGTCACAGGTCTGGCGGTCGGCATGCAGCTCCCAGCTGACCAGATCGCCATAGGTGCCGACCAGATCATCGCCGAGCCAGAGGTCGCCGATGCGGGTCAACTTGGTGCCAGCCAGCACCAGGACGAGGTGCAACCACTCCCCCTCGTCCTGCTCTCCCTCTTCTTCCGCAGCAAAGCTCAGCAGGCCGGACGAGATCACCCGACCATAAACACAGCTCTTGTCACTGGCGGCCGCCCGCAGAACCTGACTTCGTTCGCTTGCACTTCGGTAGTCGCCGAGACTGGGCTTTTTCATGGTGAGCATCATTGTTGCGCTCATCACTGCCGTTCCGATGGCGATAGCAACAGTCGCTGAGACAACTAGGGCTGATCCAGCGCCTGCGGCGATACCAGCAATAATGGGGATAGCTGCAGCAGGCATTTACTCAACTCTCCAGGCAAATAGGGGAACGACATCGGGGATGGGGCGGGCCCCCTGCTCGGTCATGGCCCATACCTGCCCCGCCCACATCACGGCGGCGGTCTGGCCGTGGGGCCCCTCGAACACCAGGGCGTCGCCGCGCTGGGCCATGGCCACCGGCACCCGCTCAAACAACGCATCGAGAGCGGCGGTAATGCTGCCATGGGTCTTGGCCAGAACCCGCTTGGCACCAGTCTCGGTGCTGTAGCGGCCACGATAGGCGGCGGCGGGATCCCTGTCGCAGGCAGCCAGGCAGACATCGGCCACGAACAAACAGCAGTCGTTTTCACCCCAACAAAAAGGCCGCTCGGAGGCGGCCTGAATGCACTGAATGATGCGGATTTGCCAGTCTGGATGGCGCATGGTCAGTCCTTATAAACGAAGCCTGGGGCGTCCTTCTTCGAGCCCCAAAAAATAGACCGGTCGGCCATCTCGTTCTGGAAGCGGAAGAAGCGATCACTGGGGTGAATGCGGCGGTGACTCTCGTCGGTGTAACGCTGGTTCAGCCCCTTCTGCCAATCCTCGAAGATGTTGGAGATGGTGAGCTGAATGGTGTTGGTCTTGCCGGCTTTTATGGGGGTCTGGGCGATCCGCCCCTTGAACTGCAGACTAGCATTGAGCGGCGTCCCATCGGGGCCCATCACCACTAGGTAGAGCCAGGCCATTCGATCCACGATGCGCTCGCGCATTACCTCTGCCAGCATGCTGTCATCCAGCCCCCCCAGGGCCACCGTCAACTTGGTGGGCGAGGTGGAAAGCTGCTCTTTCTGTGGGCCGACAGACCCCATGGAGCCCACGCCGTAGTAGGTTTCCCCGCCGATCACCAATGGTCCAAGGCCGGAGTGAACGCGGCTGACGCCGCTTACAAGATCCAGCTTGAGCGCATAGAGCGCCGAGACGTGGGGCTGGTTCAGCGCGGCGACCACATCGGGATCAAGGCCAACGATCATGGGTAGAAGCTCTCCACGAAAGACAGGGTCACATCGGTAAACACACCAGGGGAGCGCTGAAAGGTCACCGCCTTGTCGTCCCGCAACATGAAAACCCCGCTGGGACGGCTCACCGAAAGAGGGGTGCCGGATGGGTAGTCGCCACGCAGCATGGGGGCAACCCGGATCAGCGCGCCACCGCTCAGGTCTGAGGTAACATCGGCCAGCACCCGTTTCAGCTCATCACCGATCTGGATCCAGTCGCCTACCTGTAAAACTTTGGTGCCCGGCGTCCAGCCGCGACTGGTAAACATCTTGCGCATCGCCAGCGCCTCCGTCACGACCGGGACGCCGCGCACCGGCTGGGGACTACCGACCAGCCGAGCCCCAAAGTCCCAGAGGCGCACCCTGCCTGCCTGGCCATCAAGGGAGAAGACCAACGCCTCCAGTCGCCGGGCCTTGTCCACGGGCAGCCCCTTGAAGCTGACCTGCATCACGACTTTCGAACCAGGGGTTTCGACCGTCTGCACCGAGCCCGTCCAGGGAGACTCAAAGGATCGGGTCATGCTCTCCAGCCCCAGACTCATCTCGCCGGGGATCACGTCCACCGGCCAATCAATCACCTCAGCCATACGTCCTTACCCTATCAGTTTGCGGATCTGGCCGTAGCTAGACACATCCTCAACCACCATCTGATAACCCTTCCTGGCGCCCGCTTCTGCGCCTTGCCGCGCGGCCTGCTCGCAGGCGAGGGCCAGGGCCGCATCGCCAGCACCGGACACCGCCAGATGTTGGATGACCGTCACCCCACCACCGCCACCGCCCTGCCCTGCTGCCCGCTCAAGAATGGCGGCGCTGTCGCGGCGACTGGTCACATTGGCCGGACCGCGCACCAGGGTGCCGTTGACGAACTCATCGCCCAGCTCAGACACGATCCCGAACTGGTTGGCTGGGATATATCCACCCTTGTCGAACATGCCAGCAAGGGTCTGGCCTGCCACAACGCCGATAGAGGCATAACCCAACGCCTTGACGCTGGCCGCCAGCGGAATGCTATACGGCGCAGGAACGGCACCTAGCGCCTTAGTAGCCGCATCTTCTGTTGCCACGATCATCGATGGAATCGCCGCCGCTTTCTGCGCCGCAAACAGCACTTTATAGAGGGCGGATTGTTCCATCCCAGCCTGCTGCATCGCCGAGGTAGTGATGCTCATCTGCTGCTGGGTGAAGCTCAGCAGTTCGGCAGCCACCGTGGCCTGGTACTCGCGCTGCTTGTTGACCCGGTCGTTTTCGATTTGCAGCAGGCGAGCCTGGTGATCCTGCTCCAGCTGCTCACGGGCACTGTACTGCTCCATTTGCAGTTGCATCTGCAGTTCGTGATTGCCGGCTGCTGCATCATAGGCGCTGGCATACTGCCGCTGCAGGCGTGACTGGGCATCCTGCCATCGGCTCTGCTCTTCGATTATTGAGGCGCCATAAGCCTCCTGAGCCTGCACGGCGCGAGCGTCGTACCAGCGCTGATCGACCCCAGCCAAGGCAGCATTGCTGTTTTCCAACAACGCCTGGCGCTTGGTTAGCTCGCGGGATATCTGGGCGGTTTCCTCACGAAAAGAATCAACAGCCGCATAGTTGGGGGGCCTAACCTTCTTTGGTGCATCCGGGATCTCCACAACACCGACAGGGCGGCCAGTGCCGGGGGCAGGCAGTGGAGCCTCACCATCACCTGCCGTTGTGGCTTCGGCAATCTTCTGGCGGAGCAACCCGAGGTTCTTGAAATAACCATCCCAGCCGTTACTCTCGCCGATGTTCAGAAACGACTTGACCCGTTCCTCAGCCTGAGACAATGCCTCGCCCATTTTCGCAAGATGGCTAAAGGCGGGGGCGGCAGCACCTTCATCATTGGATGCAGCGATAAACGCCTTCTCGGCCTCGTTGTACTCGATCTTAGCGGAAAACAGATCAGCCCGAGCCTTGAGGTAGGGTGCTCGCATCGATTCATTCAGCAACGGTTCAATCTTGCCGATCGTTTGGTCAAGCCATTGCATCAATGACTGCAGGGCTCGACTGGCTTGCTCTACCCCATCGATCACATAGAGCGCGATCCCCTTCCCCAACTCGGCAAAGCCGCCCTTGGCCTCGGCACTGTCGGTAATCCACGTCCTGATCAGGCGCGATCCCTCCGCCACAGCAGGGGCCATGCTGGCCTTAACCTGCTGCCAGAGCGCCCCCATCACCGACACCAACCGATCAAGCTCGAGACGGGCATCACGCACCGCGGCAAACTGGCCACCGGTGAGCGCCATCCCCATCGACTCGATGCTGTCAGCAAAGGTCAGCAACTCCCCGTTGCGTGTGTAGAGGGTGTCGAACAACTCGGCGGCAGCGTCATTCAGCTCGTCAAGCCAGAATCGCGCATCGCTGGCGCTCATCTTCTGCAACTCAGCGGTGAAACGGCGCAGCTGCTCATCCGGTGAGAGGGAGGCCCAAGACTGCGCCGACTGACCGATCTGTTTGAAAAAGTCTGCCATGGGGCCACCGCCTGTCTTGGCGGCATCGGCAATCTTGACGTTAAGATCCTTGATCACGTCCGCCAGACGCTCACTACTGGAGCCCGCCCACTCTGCAGCTTGGGCGTAGGCATGCCACTGCTGCGCAGCGATACCCACATTGCGACCGAGCTGGGCAGTCTGATCCAGCGAACTGTACGCTGCCTTGATGCCAGCGAGAGCGGCTCCAGAGCCGATAGCAATCAGTGCACTACGCAGGCTGAATATCTGCGCGATCGTGGCCTGCACACCGCCGGCCACCGCCTTAGCACCGTTAACGATACTGCCGCCAAAGCTGGTGAAGTCGTCCCGTGAGCGTTTAAGCTCGCTGCGAAACTGCGCAGCATTGAGCCCCAGGGTGGTGACCAGGGAGCGAAGTACGGCCATGGAGATTCCTTACCCAAGCAACGCCTTAACGGCAAGCCGGGACTCTTCTGGTGTGATGGTATTGGGGTCTTTCGGGGTGGGATGCAGACGTTCGTGTTCGAGCCAATACCACGCCAGCCAGGTATTCAATTCGGAGACCGGCAGAGCCATGATCTCCGTGATGCTCTTGTGTAGATCCAGCGCCAGGCGGATCACCAACTTCGTGGTGTCGCTGGCGCTTATTCGTTTTTTTCCTGCTCCAGCGCCTTCTCGCCCATGTGATTGAGGCGCTTTGCCACCGGTAGCAGCCGGTCAACCAAGGACATGGGCATGGCGTCCATCAGCTGAGGAACATCGTCTTGGGTAGCCAGCGGCTCTCCATCCTCGTTGACCATGCAGGCCACGAGCAGGGAGACCATCCATTGGAAAGGGTTGTCGATCAGGGGGGTCCCACTGATCGGGTCAAAGTTGCGCTGCTGGTAATCCTGCAGTCCAGCGATGGACATCTCACGCACGATGATTTCCATGTCGTCCCCAAACTCAGGGGCAGGGACGCGCTCATGGCGATAGGCCAACTTGTTGAGCAGGGCCGCCGCCGTGACAGTGGGCGCCTTGGTTTTTTTGTTCGTCATGGTTGATTAGCCCCCTGCCGCCTTGCCCCAGGTCACGGTGCCGTTTTGCTTGCACGGCACCACCCAGTCGATAGTCTTGTCGCCACTGGTCTCGTCGCGCATATAGCCCAGCAACACCACCTCATACTCGGCGGTAACGCCGTCTGGCCACTGGTGCTGGATGATGACGATTTTGCGAGCGCGGGCGGCGGCGAAAAACGCCTCCTGACCAGCGTCGCCGTCGTAGGATTTCCCCTTGAGCTCCTTATCGGGGCCGTCGAACAGGCCCGCGATGTAGCGCTTACTCGTATCTTCTAGGGTCGTCTGCTCCTGGGTTGGGGTTTTCTCACCGACCTGGCCGATGCTCATCATGCCGATCACCTGCTGAAAGGTAGTGACGGCGCCCTTTTCCTTGAACAACGTGATGGTGCCGGCGCCCAGAACGGCGTCTTTCGGGGTAGCGCTCATGCTCGATTTCTCCGATTGGTGGTTTGGATCTCAACGATGGCGCGCAGCTGGCTGCCGCCCTCGCTCTTGGCGTCCCGCGCATCGAGCACGGTCACCCGTTGAAATTCGGTGGTCGTGGTGTTGTCCAGCGCAGCAAGCCGGTTGGCCAGCTCATCCAGCTGGGTGCGGCGGGTGGCATACAGGTCGATCTGCCAATTGTGGCTCTGGAGGACGTTCCCACCCTCCAGGGTGCGGGCCGCTTGCACCGGCGAGGTGAGGAAGTAGCCTGCCGCCGGCAGCTCGGCCTCTTGAGGCACAGTATCGGGGTATGGCTCAAGGCCAAGGGCACCGCTGATCAGCCGGTGAAACGCGTCTCTGAAAATCATCGCAGCAATGCCTTGTCGATGGCCGCTGACAGCGTGGTGCGCTGGATCTCCAGCGCGTCCTCGATATGGCGGTCAAATGCCGGGCGGATAAAGGGGCGCGCCTCGATGCCTGGGTGAATAAGGCTCTCTTGCCCTGGGCGGTCGCGTCGCAGGTGGGCGCGCTTCTGTGCCTTGGCAGAATCGCTGTGCTTCTTGAGGCTGGCCCCCGAGGCGAGGCTGTGCTCGCGGGTGCCGTGCTCCAGCCAATAGGCGTACACCGGGGCGTCGATGGCTTTACCTGCTGCCACCTGCACCTTGTAGCTCTTGAACACCCCAACCGAGGCCACCACATCGGCCCAGGTGGGATTGCGCGGAATGCTGACCCGCAGCTTGATGCTCTCGCCAAGCTGACCGGTGTCGTGGTCCCAGTTCTGTTCGTACAGCGACTGGGTATCGGCCAGCACCGGCTGAGCCGAGGTACGGGCGACGTCTCGTAGCACCTTCTTCTGCACGGCCAAATCCAGGTTGGCGAGCTGGCTTTCCAACTCATCGAAGCCGGACACATCGAACGACGTTGTCATGAGTCGACCCTCTCGGCGGTAATTGTCAACCAGGCGCGGCGCTGGTCTGGCTGAGCCAGCTTGATGTCCAACACCTCACCCGATGCCGCCAGCCGGATGCGCTGCGCGGTGGTCACACCGTGGCGGTGGCGAATGCGGATGCTGTACTGCCCCTCACTTACCTCTCGCCCAGCACGGATCTGCTCGCGCCCACCAATCATCTGCACATCCGCCCAGATGGGGCTGGATTCATCCCAACCATCGAGAGGCTGACCAACGGCATCACGGCCAGCCTGGCGGGTCAGCAGGGTGATGCGGTCTCGCAAACGGCCTGCAGGCATTGTTCCTCCGGCAATAAAAAACCCCGCCGGAGCGGGGTTATGTTGCTGACTTAGTTACCAGTCAGAACGACTGATGGTGAAGCTACGCTTCATTTCATCACCAAACTCAAGAAGCTTAGGCTTCACAGCATCTAGATCCCCTCGAGTTTGAATTGGTAGTTCCATGGCAGGATAGGACCCAAATTCACTGACAGTTGCAGGCATGTCAAGAAGAAGGTTTTTAAAGTCTGTTTTAAACTTGCCCTCTTTAGTCTCAACCTTCATCGTGAACTTAACTCTCCACGATGCCTTACCGATACATTCGAAACCGGCACATGGATAATTGATCATGCCATTGCCAATCAAAACTCCATCAGCAGCATTCTGATACTCGATGACCGACTTGGCTGATTTAAAGTTTTCAGCGATCCATTTCAGAGAGCCTTCATAAATTTGTCCCTTTGACATACCAGGAACATCATAGATTTGAGAAAACTCTCTATCTGATGGGTTAACAGGCATATCCGCAGGGGAGGTAACACATCCACTTAAACCAACAGCCACTGCCACCGAAAGACACTTTTTCATCCTATCCTCCTGAACAAAGAGAGGTAGGATATCGTTTGAAACCAATCGCCTTCAATGTAAATACACCATGGAATAGTGATCAATCCCTCACAACTCTGGATACAAGATCCGGTAAGGCCCCAGTAGATGGGCATACGCCAGCGGCACCTCGCTGACGGTTGCACCTGTGATGATGGTTTCCCGGTTCTCATACAGCTGGCCAGCATGCATCAGGATGGCCGCGACCACCGCTTGGTTATCGAGGGTCAGGCCGTAACTGTCGGTGTCGGGCACTGTCTCACCGGCGGCATAGAGCTGGCGGCCCATGTAGTTGGCGGCGGCCTGTTCTGCCGCCCCCAGGTACACCCCCAACAGCACATCTTCGACGCTGTCGGCGGCGTCCAGGCGAAGCTGTTTTTTCAGCAGCACCACATCAAGCAGAGGCACGGCGGCCTCCCTTACCCTTGCTTGGCGGTTTCTTGCTGGACTCGGCATCGCCATCGGTGGCGTATCGGGCGAGACCGGCTTGCACCAGCTCGTCCGCCTCTGCTTGGTTGGCAACGGTCAGGGGATCCCCGGCGTTGCCGCTCCGTTCGCCAAACAGCGAAGTCGTAAGAATCACGTGCATAACGCACTCCTATGCATCGACTCAAACAAGCCGGGGCCATGCCCCGGCATTGGTTATGCCTTGATGGCCAGCGCCTTGACGGCGGCGGTATCTTCGAGCAGGGCGTCGAAGCGATGGAACATCAGGAAACCGACCAGACCGAACTCGGCGTACTTCTCGGCTAGGCGGCGCAGAGCCATACCCTTGACGCGGCGGATCTGGAAGTAGCTGAAATCGCCGTAAGCCACGGCCTTGGCCCCTGCTGCCACGCTAGGCATCCCCTGGTCGATCTGGTACTGGTCGCCGTCGATGGTAGCAGGGGCTACACCGGCCACGTCCGGCAGCCAGAGCGGGCGGCCATCGCCATCCTTCATCTTTTTGAGACCGAGCAGGGTGTTATCGTTGAACAGCCAGCGAGCGGTGGCGAGACGATAAGCCGGATCCACCGCGTGCTTGAGATCGAGCAAATCGGCATGGGAGAGTGAACCGGATGCCGCCGAAGTCACACCGCCAGTGACCTGATTGAGCAGACCCTTGATGTTGTTGCCAGCACCACTGCCACTGATCAGCTGCTTAGCCTCGCCACGCCCCAGGCGGGAACCGAGGCGGCGGGCAACCAGCCCGGTGATATCGACACCGCTGTCCTGCAGCAGCTCGTCGGAGATCTTGACGATGTTGGAGGTCATCTTCTTGGCCCCGATGCTTACCTGGCCGAACTCCGCGTCATCTTCGGTAGTCTCCTGATTCTCACCGACCATCACCCCCTCTTCGAGGGTGCCGTCGGTGGTCACCCAGGTGATGGGGTTGCCGCTGTCGGTTTCGAACACAGTGGCGATATTGGCGAGGCCGCCGAACGCCTTCATGGTTTCGACCACCCGGTTGCGGAACTCGGTCGGCACGGTGAAGCCACCCTTGGCATCATCATTGGTCACCTGAGCGCGCATCTCTTTGAACAGCTGACGCTGCTCGCCGTCGAGCGCATCAAACCCGCCACGCAGCACAGTATCGAGTACCTTCAGCTGGCGAGCCTCGGCAACACTGGTGTTGGTGTCGATCAGAGAGCGGTGCTCAGGGTTGTCGTTGAGGTCGTCAGAATCCAGCTTGATCAGGCGCTCCTCTCGGGAGATGGCCGCATCCAGATCGTCCAGCTCCTTACTCATATCCCCCCACTGCTTGGTCAAGGCATCGTCCCAGCGCTTCTCGCTGTTCTCGTCGTTGAGTTTGCGCATCTGACCGGCGATGGTGGCGCGCTTCTGCTTCATTTCATGCAATTTCATGGGGCATCTGCTCCGTTAGGACAACAAAAAACCCGCCGAGGCGGGTCAGGGTTTACAGCGCGATCAGGCGCCGATCAGCTTCAATTCTCGCTCCCGTCGCAGGCGTTCCTGCTCTATCTGGGCTCGACTCTCGGTGGCCAGGTAATCCTGCATGGAGCGGGAGGCAGCGGCAGAATCCGGGTAAGCCGGGAAGGCCACCGGGCCGACATCGTAGAGGCGGGCAAACTTGGTGATCTCGCGGATCAGCAGGCCGTCATCGTCGTAGTACCAACGTTCGCCATCGTGGGCCACCCGAAAGTTGAACGAGCTACCGTCGATGTCTCCCCGCTGCAGCGGGGCCAACACCATATCCCGCACCGTCTGGGTGTCCGGGGCGGCGATCTCGTAGCGCAGGCCGGTTTCATCCAGGGTCAGGCGCAGGGTGCCGCTCTTGGTGCGCCCCAGTACGAAGTTGGGGTCGTGGTTGAACAGGCCACGTACATCGTCCTGCATCACGCTGTCAAAAGCGCCGGGCTTGATGATCTCGCGAAAGCCGCCGAGGTTTTCGCTCAGGCTGTTGAAGGTAGCGCCGTAGCCGATGATCTTGGCCCCTTGCCCCTCCGCACCGGGATCGGCGCGCACCTCGCAGCGGAAGAAGCGGCGCTCCCGATCACTGGTCGCTGTTGCTTGGGTCATCTTTAACCTCGTCGTTGGTGTTTTTGTCTTTATCGCCGATCAGCTTGCTCGCGTTGACAGAGACCAGCATCTCGTCCAACCCATCCCTCGGGTTCTTATCTTCGAGCAGACGGACCTCGTTGCGGGACATCCAGCCATCGGTGATGGCGTAGTGATAGAACTCGGCCCGCTCTTTGGCAGTGCCGCGCAGCAGACCGGCCAGGTTGAACTTGACGTAGTAGCCCGCCCGCCGCTCCATGTCCGTGAACAGCTTGCGGTTGAGCTCCATTTCCCAGCGCACCACCCATGGCATGATGCTGTGGCGCACGAAGTGGATAGCCTGCTCGCTGATGTTGGAGAAAGTCGCCTTCTCCAGGTCGTTGATCATGTGGCTGGGAACGTTGAACAGCCCGGCGATCTCGCTGCGGTTCATCTTCTGGGTGTCGAGGAACTGCGCCTCTTCCGGCGAGATGGTGATCGCCTTATAGTCCAGATCCCCAGAGAGTAAGGCGGTGCGGCCGCTACCATTGCCGATGCCGCCCTCTTTCCAGGCGGATTTCAGGTTGGCACGGTGCTGCTTGCCGATATCGCCAATGGCATTGGGGGTCTTATCGATCAGGATGCCGGAGGGGCGACCACCACCACCGAAGAACTGCGATCCGTATTTCTTGGCCGCCAGGCCCAGGCCAATGGTCTCGGCGTGGTAGCGGATCGGGCTCATTCCCCAGTAGCGGCTACCGCCAAACCCCTTGATGTGGGCGGCGTCATAGATCGGCAGGGCAAACCAGCGTTGCTCCTGGGCGTCATAGGCCGGGTAATACCAGCCGGAGGCACCTTTGACCGGCTCGCCGATGTGTTCCGGTTCGAACAAATCCAGCTCGATCAGCTGACCACGCCGATCACGGCGCAACCGGGTGATGGCGTTGCCGTTGGTCAGCACCACCTGCTGGGCCTGCTCGCGCCAGTCATAGCTGGATTGCCACTGGTTCGGCGAGGTGGAAAGCAGGGCGTGGGCCGGGTGATCGTTGCCATCCACCACGTTGCTACCGTCCCGACGCATTACATGAAGCGGAAGCTGGGCCATGTTGCTCGACAGCCGATGGACGCAGGCATAGACCGCCGCCAGGCGCATGGCGCTCTTGGCGGTGACGGCGATGCCGCTGTCAGTCACCGGGGCCAGGCCAAACCATTCGGCCAGCGCCGGATCTGACGAGGCCAGCACCTCTGCGCGCGATTCACCCCCGAGCAACATCCCGAGCATGGCGGTCTCCCCATCGTTTCAAAATTACCAGGACGGCGACCAGGGCCAGCCCCATCAGCAAGCCACCGACCAGCAGCAGGGCAGGACCGAGGCCATAGGTGAAGTAGGCCCCGGCGCCAATCAGGCAGAGGCCGAGCAGCAGCGCTGCGTCAATCAAGACGCGCATCAGTCGGGTCATAGTCATCATCTGCATAGGGGCTCATAAACTCGCCCTTGTTGAGCATGGCGCGACCAACGGCCATGATGGCCGCGACGGCGCCGTCGATCTTGGCGTCGCGATTCCCCTTGCGAGGGAACACGTTTTCGTTGGCATCCTCCTTCGCCATGACGTTGGAGATCATCCAGTTGAGCACCGGGTTGCCGTCATGGTGCAGGCGCCCGGAGGCGATCGCCGATTCGATCTCCTTCATCGGGGCGCTGAGGTGTGCCGTAGTCTGCGGGATCGCCACCGGCAGCCAGCCTGCCGCCGCGATTTGCTGGGCAAGCTGAGCCGAGTTCCATGGGTCGTGCGGCACCTCGCGGGGCGAGTAGACATTCGCCAGACCGATCACCTCCCCCCCGATCTCGCCGAAATCGATCTCGGCGCCGTCGGTGGCATTGAGAGCAGGCCCGCCGCTGTTGTGCCAAGGGGTGGCGATCCACTCCTGATAACGCGCCATGTTGCGGTTGTCCGGGTCGTTGACCGTTTCCTCCGGCAGCCAGTGGCGGCTGAACAGGTAGTAATGGAGCTGGCCGTCCGACTCGTAGCGGGCGAACACGATTACCATGGAGCAGACGTCGAGCTTGCTGGCCAGGTCGAGCGAGAACCAGCAGGGGCAACCGATGAAGTCCTCTATCCTCAGCGCCGGGTTGCTGGCGGCTTGCCAGTGGCCGAAGTTGAAGAAGGTGACGGCGGCAGTCGTCCAGACGTTGCAGTGTTTGATCAGGTACTTGGTCTGATTGCGAGCGCTGCGCTTGGCACGTAGTAACTGGGCCGCTAGGTAATCTTCGAACACCGACACGCCAAAATTGGGATTGGCCTTGCGCAGGGCCTCGATGCTGTAGGGATCATCCCCATCATCCAGGGTGTAGATGAGTGCGAATAGCTCGTCATCGGGTTCGACCCCCGCGAGCATCTTGACGCACTCGTCCCAGAACTGCTTGCAGGGGCCGGTCGGGTCAAAGCCCGCCGTACTGATGACCAGCATCAGCGGCTGTTCACGGGCCCCCATGCCAGTGTCCATGGTGTCGAACAGCTCGGCGGTGTCGTGCTCGTGGTACTCATCGACAATCGCCAGGTGGGGACTGGAGCCATCGCCGGGGTTACCAATGATGGGTTCAAACACAGAGCCATCCTGGCGCATCATCTTCTTGGCGGCGACCATGACACCGAAATGACGACGCAGGTTGGGCAGTTGGTGCGCCATCTGCATGGCGGGCTTGAACACCTCCCACGCCTGCTTTTCAGTCGTCGCGCCGCAATACACCTCAGCGCCCGGCTCGTTATCGGCGGCGAACATGTAGAGCCCGTTCCCGGCTGCAACGATGGACTTGCCATTCTTGCGCGGAACGAACAAGGCTGCCCGCCGAAACCGGCGCAGTCCGTCTTTCTTTCGCTTCCAGCCGTAGACGCAGGCATGAAAGAACAACTGCCACGGCTCCAAGGTGATACGGCGCTGAGCCAGCGGTAGACGCCGCCATTTCCCCTTGGTGTGAGGGAGCAGTTGCAGAAACTTGCAGGCCCGCTCGGCGGCGGCGATGTTGAACCGGTATGGGTAGGCTTTATCCTTGACCTTATCCAGATCGTCCAGGTGACGCTGGCAGGCCTGCCGAACATAGAGCCCTGCGGTGACCCGACCCGAGACAACGTCGCGGGCGTACTTGTTCGCGGCGTTGACATTCGGATTGGCGGCCATGGTCAGAAGATCCTAAATTCATTGTCCCCCTCGGGGTCACCGCCTCCGCCACCACCCATCAGCCGCCGGTAACTGGTTGGGTCAAGACCGAGCAGACTGCCGACCCGCACCAGGGTAGACAGCGCATCCTGACGCACTGCGACCGCCGGGTGCTTCTTGATCCCACTCTCGGTCGGCGTGGTAATCCCATCCTCCTTGATCATCTTCTTGGCGCGAAGATAAAGATCGAACGAGTCGCAATAGGTCAGCACCAGCGGCAGGTGATCTTCAGTGAGCTGCTTACGGTTGATCAGGATCTTGATGGTTCGCTTCCACAACGCAGCAGCAGTAGCGGAGTCCTGTAAATCTTCGGGGACTGGTGGTGCCCTAGTGATCAGTTGGTCGGAGGCAGCCGCCGGCAGATCTCCGCCAGATGGGCGACCTCCTCCTGCGGCTCTTGCCATAAACACACCTCATGTAACATAACACTGGAAAATTTTTCTTATTTCCCGCCCGTGTAAAAATCCCTGGGCGGCGGTACTAAGGGGCTTGAGACGGTAGGGATTTGACCACCCCCGCCCCGCCTGACCCGCGCCGCGACTGGATCTCGGCGGCCTTTTTGGATCTCTTGAGGATCTCGCCGAAAGGGTGCCTGGGGAGGGCTGTTTTCTGGGTTGGCGTTCAGTTTCACGCCAGTTCACCGCCGGTTCAGCCGCTCGTTCGCGGTCTTAACCTTGTGGTGAGCGGTACAAATGGACGCCAAGTTGCTCGGGTCATCCGTGCCGCCGTGCGCCTTTGGCACCACATGGTCAACAATGTTCGCGGGGGTGTATATCCCCTCGCCCAAGCAGGTAAGGCAAAGGTATCCATCACGCTGCAAGATAGTTTCCCGCAGCTTATCCCATGCCGAACCATACCCGCGCTGATGCCTGGACAACCCAGCCTGATATCGCTCCCACCCAGAAACGCGGTGAGCCTCGCACAAGCCGGACTTGTCATTGGTCAGAGCACTGCAACCGCCGGGATGGCGGCATGGCTTCATCCGTCTTGGCGGCATGGTCACTCCACAATAAGGGCCGCCCGCTGCTGCTATTGGCATCGCTGCATGGCGCTAGCATTGGGCGGCAAGGTAAATCAATGCGTATTCCTTTTGGGAGACCAAGGGATTGCATCACCAGTTATCTGCTGAATAACAACCTTGCGGTCAGACTCTGATTGCAGATGGCGCGTGAATGCGAGGAGAGCGGCATTGCTCTCTTTCAGCGCCCTCCCTGCTTTACGCAGTTGGAGCAGCGCATAAACGTTAAGGCAAAACGAAAGCAACAGGATGGCACCGGTTAACATGGCATTACTCCTTTCACAAAGGCATGGACTTCACCAGGTTGGTTCCCCTCCCTCGCTGTCCTGTTAGGTTAAGAGCCCATGCCTTTGTGTTGAGTGAGGCGCTGGCATCACGGTCGAGCCCAAAGGGTCAATCGTATCTGATGCTGCTTGGTCGCCGGTCAGTCAGCGCCTCGGTACTCATTGCTTGATGCACTCACGCACATCGGTAATCCACAACCCCGCTTTTTGGGGTTTCATATGTAGTGAAAATCCGCGCCTCAACGACCCGTCGAGGACGGGGGGCTGGGGGGAGTACCTTTGACCTGGGGGGTGGGGTATTGCGGTAGTTGGGTTAACGGGGTTGAGTCAATGAGAGATAGGCTCTTTCACAGGCTAGTCCTGACGCTCGAGCTCGGTCATACGCTGCTGCCAGCTCACCCGCTCTCTCGTCAGCCCGGCTGAGCAGGTCGGCGAGCACCATGGCAGGATGTCCGGCTGCCGGGCCTCCTTGGGCAGCCCCGGGATTGCTGGCGCACTGACTTGCTCGGGCTGCCAGGCGGCGGGCTTGCTCGCGCAGCCGGCCAGACTCAAGGTCAGCAGCAGCGGCATCAGCCTGCGCTTGGGCGATTTCTTCTTGTGCATGGTCTCTCACCTCATCGATTTCAGCCTGCCGGCGCTGCTCTTCCTCCCGAGCCTTCAGCTCAGCCTTAGTTCTGGCTGTGGCAAGGCGGGCAGCCTCTTCATTCCACTTTGCCTGCCAGGTCTTGCGCTCCCCCTCCTCCCCAGCAGCATGACCGGAGCGATAGAGCGCCACACCGCCGCCGGCCAGGGCGGCTATCACCAAGGCACCGGCCAGGAACGGCAGCACCTTGCTCTGCTGAGTCACTCCCATCACACCCCCTTGCACTTCGCATTGAGGCGCAGCCGGTCTTTCCAGAGCCCGGGGCATACCCGGTTCCCCGGTACCGAGCAGTCCTGGTTGCCGGAACGCTTGAATAGCAGGATCGCCTCGCAGGCCCCGGGGTAGTCGCCAGCGTTCAGGCGCTTCACGATGGTGGATCGGCAGAAGGCGCCGGGACCGATGTTGTGGGAGAGCTCGACATAGGCGTCGAACTCATACTGGTGGAGTGGCACCTTGATGCAGGCCTTGAGGGCATTCTCGAACACCCGCACCTCCCGAAGGCTCCTGTTCACCGCGGCGACGGGCGTGATGGTGTCACCCATCTTGACCCCTTCGGTGCTCCCAAAGCCGATAGTGGGGAGCTTGGTACCGTGTACGGGGTCGGGGTAAGCCATCGGCTCAAACCCCTCCCGATTCAGGATCCCCACAAAGCCGGCAGCACTGAGAGTGAGCGCCGCTATGGCAATTCGTACTTTTGTCATGCCTACCCCACCTGCTTGGCGCGTGGCTTGATGATGTTCGACCAGATAAACCAGCCGATCTGAACCGAAAGCCACACAAGCGTCGCGATCAGCACCCAGTCATTCAAAGAGACACCAGCCCACGACATACTCACCACCGCTACAGGAGGGGCAGATTTCGCAGTTTCACCGACCACAGTGGTAGCGATCTGCTCATGGCCTTGATTCATGAATCCACCCCAGAAACGAAAAAACCCCGGCTAAGCCGAGGTTTGAGAGCAAGAAACAAAAAAAAACCGCAACCTTTCGGGTGCAGTCTTCCATCGTTGGCAATCAGCCTACACAAAATTGCAGGTGGCCGTCAAGCCACCCTCACCTGCACAAGCAACAACCCCGCCGAAGCGGGGTTCTAGGGGCAAGTGACTTACCGCGTCGTATACCAATAGCGCGCCTGCGCCGCTGACTCCTGCTGGTGGCACCAATCCAGCACGGCCAGATAGAGCGGATACCAGCCCAGCTCCCATTGCCCACGGGTCAGTCCACCAGCCAACGGTTCAATGGCGCGTCTGATCTGAGTACCCGGGATGGGGCGTAGCCCGGTACCACCACAGCGTGGGCACACCTTATCAATCGCCTTGCCGTGCAGGCGGCTCAGTTCCAGGTCGCGGATCACTCCCCGCCCCCGGCAGAACTGCGGGTGACAGGAAGCCCCAGGAGTGTCAGCAGTGCGGCAGTAGTGTTCCAGGGCCAGCTCGGCCACCCGGCGCAAGGCCATGCCATGGCCACGTTCCTTGTTGGCCCCCACATAGCGGGGGGCAATCTTGGTGCACTCGGCTTGCACAGCTAGCAGGGCCTTCTTAGCATCCCCTAGGTCTTTGCAGTAACGCGCCATCACCAGCGCCATGCCGGCACCATTGTGCTTCTGAACCATTCCCAATGCCGTCATCACATCACTCTTTGTCAGATGAGAACGCTCCGTTGACTGGGCCTGATAGGCCTGCAGCATCACAGAACGCGGATCCCCTACGGTAATTGCATATTCAAAGCGCACTCATCACCTCCACCGTTACCGACACCATTCCCCCTTTCACTACCGGCCCGCGCTCCACCAGCAACCGGTCGATCTGGCTATCGTCCAGCCACACCCCGGCGTGGGTCAGGGCGTCTTGCACCGCCTTCACCGTGTTATCCAGATCCCGGGCTCGCCGGTCAGGGGCCTGCACCACCAGCCGCAGGGCCAGCCGATCGGGAATCTGCTTGCCGGCTAACTTGGCAGCCAGACAGGCATCGGCCGCAGCTTTGCGATAAACCCTCCCCTCCTGGCTCAGCAGGGTTCTGGGCTTACCGCTCACGGCCACATTGCGCCAGATCCGGTTGGTTGAAGGGGGCCATGGCAGGGTCACTGTCCATGAATCAGCTTTTGGCATTGAACACTCCCAAGGAGCAAGCCAGCTCCAGTGTGTTGATAACGTGCTCCAACTGCGAACCGTGCTTGGCCTCCCAAGCCTTCCACCCGATCCGGTGCAACTCCATGTGTGGCTGGTGGGCGAGTGGGAACGACATCAGGTCATGCGCCTTGCTGCCCATCACACTCATCCCGTGACCCACAACGTGGTGCGCCTCGATGCCCTCGCGCTGGCCCGTCACTACACAGGGCAACTGTCGAACAAAAGCCAAGTAGGCCGCACACTCCCAGCGCTGTCGTTTGGGCTTGCCTAAATGCAAGGCAGCAGGCTCAGGATCAATCTGGCGAATGGCCGGTTTGGCATTGATGCGGGCCCGCAGATCGGCCAGTGGATCGCGCTCTGCCACCTCAAGGCGATGATCACGATAGCGAGCATCGGTCTCCCGGTTACCACGGGGCGACCACTTCCGATCCGGTTCGATGGGTGCCAGGCGACAGGCAGAGCGCAGCAGCGGATCCGGCAATGAAGGCAGCACCTTATAGACGGTCGCCCACCAGCACAGATCCCGGGCAGTCAGGTCAGCAGCGGCCACCCCACACCAGCCAGCGACCCGCTGCAGCACAAGCTGCGCCAGCCACCCGGCCACATCGGCGAGGCGGATCGGTAACTGCCCATTGCGGTGCTCGTTGTCGTGATGCCAGCACAAAGGCAGATGGACCCCCTCCACCTCTGCGGTGACGGTTTCCCCGATGCAGCCATCGGCTATCACGCAAGCCGTGGCATTGGCGGTCAGCAGCTCCCCACCGGCGGCATTGACCACTGCGGCGCAGGCCAGGGCCGACATCAGCTCAGGGAACTGGGCCAGCAGGTCAGCCCCCTGATCGCACACAAGGCGCACCGGCTTGCCAGCCAATTGGCGCCTCACCGCCGGCAGGCTGTCGCCCAGCGGCACCAGGGCCAGCCCCAGCGCTTCGACAAACACGGCGTTACCTGCGCTCACGCTTGCCCCCTGATCGCGTTCAACTGTTGGCGAAACCACTCACGGTGCTCTTCATCCACCTCATCGATGGCGGCCACCACGACCTCACGCCCGATCTCGTTACGGCGACGGCGCCACACCAGCAGGTGCGCCTGCTTGATCAACTCGATGCGCTGCCGTTCAGCCGATGGCAACAGGGCCAGGTTGTGACTCATGCCGCCACCCCACGCAGGATGCCGTCACGGATTAGTCGCTCCACCAGCCACTGTTGGCCCTTGCCGGTGATCAGGGGGGTGAAGCTGATGCGCCGCTCGCCGTTGCTGTCAAACGAGCTCTCCCGGGTCGCGAACAGCCCGCGGTCCACATACTCCTGCATCGGCAGGTTCCAGCGCTCCCCGCGGCAACTCATCAAGATCTTGCGCTCCCTCAGCAGGGTGAACAGGGTATTGGGGCCAAGGCCCACCGTCTTGGCGAACGCCGACAAGGTGATCCCCTTCTCCACACTGGCGATCTGCTTGGCGAACTCCACCGCCGGGGCATCCATCGCCACCTTCTGTTCCAGCGCCATCTTCTGCTCGGCCAGCTCGGCAGCAAGGCGCAGTGCCTCCGGCAGGGTCTGGGGGATCATCATCGCGGGCTGGTGGGCTTGCTGCTCCAGCTCCTGCCAGCGGCGAATAATCCGGATCCGCAACTGGGCGCTGTAACCGGCCACCAGACAAAGGCTCTCGTCCTTGTCCAGCAACAGGCACGGTTGAGCACGACCAAGGCTGTCCCGGTACTCGGCTGACTTTTCAGCCGATTGAATTTCCACCAGCATCCGGCGAATATCGGCCAGCACATTCTTGTGCTCCTTACCGGTCAGCTCGGCGAGCTCCACGCTGGTCATCGTCAAAGGGGTTGCCCCCCGCATCATCAGTTCCATCACCTCACCCCCATCGACACATTCGCGGCCAGATACACCGCTAACCCCACCAGCACCACCACCATCAGGGTACCCCTCATGAAATCGCGCATGGGATCATCTCCAGCGTGGCGGGCCGCTGTTGCTGGCCGCGCAGGGCGTTCACCGCCTTCATCACCTCAGCCAGTTCGGCACCCTGTACCAGGTAGTGCCCGGCCCGGTGGGCCTGGGAGGTGAACCCCAGTTGCCGCGGGCAATCCGACACCTCAAGGCGCACCTGCACCGGCAACCAGTCCTTCACCTCCGGGTACACCGCCACCCGCACATACCGGGCGCGGCGAATGTCCCGCTCACAGGCATCACTGAACGTCACCGCCATCACGCCATCCTCCCTGTTATCGTCACACCCTCGCGGTGCAGTTGGGCCAGCAGTGGCTGCAGCTCAGCTTGAACAGCCTCATCGGTCACCTCGCGATCACGCACATAGACAAGGGCCTCCGCCTGCATCTCGCAGGCTCGCAAAGAGACCTGGCGGCCCACAGGGGCAGACTTCGGTACCGTATTGCGCTGCAGGATGCTGGCCTTGACCTCGGCCGGGCGCGGGGCGAACTCACCGTCGTTCTGCGCCATGGTCCAGCTCCAGCCTGCTGGCGCCTCCGGGATCTCGATATCGAAGGTGCAGGGCCACATCTTGTGCAGCTGAGCCATGGCCGCATTGGCGATCAGCTCGTGTTTATTGGCCACCATGCTCACCTCCCCGCTTGAACAGCTTTTTCAGGTTTGCCACGGCGCGCTGGCCTGTCTGCTGGTAAAACTCCGGGCTGTGCTTGATCTGCGCTCTGGTCGGCAGCCCCTTCATTACCTCGGCGTTAAGGTCTTCACCGGCCATCATCCGGCGCACCAGCTGGGCGTATGCCTGATCGAACACGGCGCGGTAAGCGTCTGCGCTCAGGGTCTGGCGCTCCCAGCTGGTAGCCTTGGCGGCCAGCTCAACGGCGGAATGGGTGTAACGGCGGGTGCGAACCTCAACCATCGCGCTATCCAGCGTGGGCAGGCCCAATGACTCCGGCGTCACCTCACACCACTTGATGAACTTACTGGTGCTCGGGAAGAAGTCCCCGCCATGGCTGCGGGCCATCCGCATGCCAAGCTGCAGCTGTTCGCGGCTGGTGCAACCGGCATCGACCAGGGCGCGGGTCCACTCGGCCAGTGCGCGGCGCTGATGGTCGTCAGTGGGGAATGCCTGTTTCCATGCCGGGAACACCGCTTTCAGCTGCTCGAACAGGGTGGCCACCATCTTGGAATCCCGATCGGTCAGCGGGCGCTGCTGCGGGGTGATGGTCTCCACGGTCGGCGCAGTGGCGATCTCGTGCAGCACAGCACTGAGTGGTTTCATGGTCATCAGAAACCCTCCCGCATGCGCTGGTTGAGCTCGGCGGCGGTCATAGTCTGGGTCAGGTCGGTGTGGTCATTGCGGCGCGGCGTGAAGGCCTGCAGGCCATTGCTGCCGCCACGGTCTTGGCACTTCGACAGCCAGGCGTTGATAAACCGGTTGATGCCAGTCTTGGTCTTGCGCTTGGTGGGGTTGGCAATCAGCCAGCCAGTCATGGTGCGCAGCTCTTGGGCCACATCCACCGCCGGATACAGGGCTTGCATCTGGGCAGCGAACGATTCGGTGACCTGATGCTCCCCGCTGTTTAGCGGCATGGTGATCACCACAGGCTCCTGCTGTGCTGACAGCTTGGCTGGCAGTAAAACAGGCTCAGCAGAAACAGATTCAATCACCACCGGCGTGGAGGCCGCGATAGCGGGCTCGGCGCTAGTGTTTTGATCTTTTGTCTTTCTTGTCTTTTGGATATTGTCTTTTGTGTGACCCTGATCTGAGGTTGTGCTAAACCCTGTTTTAGGGTTGTTTTTCAACCCTTCTTTGGGGTTATTAACCTTGTTCTTGGGTTGTTTTGTTTCCCACTCTGAAATGGTGGTATTCCAGCCCAACTTTCTACCTTCACGCACCAAGACACGGCGCTTAACCAGGGCGCGCACCACATCTCTCGCTTTGTTCTCAGTCATTCCGGTAGCCTCGGCAAACTGTGCCCCAGAGATCCAATCCAGCTTCTTGTTGAAGCCGTATGTCTTGCGGGTGACCACCAACAAAATGCGAAACTCCAGCTTGGAGAAGTCATTGCTCGGCTTGGCCATCTCATCCACCAGCTCACTGGCCAACCGCAAGAAGCCGTTATCTAAATCAACCACCCGAACCTCCTGTGGCTTCGCTGGTGCGCTATGAGCGGGGAATTGAATAACGGTGGCAAGGTTACCCATGAGCCACCTCCTGCAGGTGCTGCATCAGGCAGTTCAGGTGACGCTTGGCCTGCTCTTTGGTTGCCGGGATCTTGATGCCGCGCAGCAGACCGCCATAGACCAGATAGGACTGGCCCTGACTCTCCACCAGACGGGGGATCACAGCCGGGATCACGTTACGGCGCTTGCCTTGCGCTTTGGCGCCAGCTTCGGTACGCTTATGCATGTTGTTTTCTCCAGTGAAATCGACCGTGGGTCCGGCTGTTCGCGCAGCGCGGGCCCGATTCATTTCAACGACGTTCATCACTTCGCTCCTCCTTGCACGGCCACTGGCAACGGGCGAACCTGACTTGCCACTGACTCCTCCAAACTCAACAGCTCCCTGATGGCGCGATGCACTGCCGCCGTAATCGCCTGACGCTCGATCGGGTCAATCACCCCGTCCTGACGCGCTTCACGCAGCTCACCAAACACCGCCGCCACCACCTCACCCACCAGCATCACCTGGTCGGCCAGCTCCTCTTCGGTCACCGTGCTATCCGGCAGGGCCACCAACGTATGGCCGCGGGACAGCGCCCAGGCCTGCAGGATGGCGTTGTCACCGGTCAGCTCGGTCACCGCCATCGCCTCGGACAGGGTCAGGTGGTGGTCTTCACAAGCAGGGTTGAACTTGTTGTTTAGGGTGGTGGGGCGCTTGTTGCCCATCAGCTTGGCCAGCTCGGTGATGTTGTACCGGCGGCTCAACTGATAAGCGGCGTCAATAGGGTCAGAAAGGTGGGAGTGTTCCCGCTTCACTCTCGTGGTTGTTCTGGCTGGTTTTGTCATGATGGTTCTCATCGAGCACGGGCCGCAGTAGTCACTGGCGATGCTCTGGGTAAATAATTTCCATAACGCTGATTTTTTTAGAGAAAAAATCAGCTATCCGCTGGGCCCGCTCAAGTGATGCCCGCTGAAGACCGCGCTCAATGCGGCTCAAGTTGCCAACATCAATCCCGACGGCCTGACTCAGCTCATTGATCGTTACCTTCTGCTGCTCCCGCAGCCTTCGAAGAGGTGTAAGCATGAACGCCCCCTTATATGCGCTACACGCATATCAAAGCACAGAAACAAATGCGTGTCACGCTTTGCGCGAGTCGCATATAAATTGCCATCATGGGCAAATGAAAGTAGGAGCAAAAATCAGGGCGCTCAGAAAGGAGCGCAAAATGACCATCAACGAGCTAGCAACCCAAGTGGATAGCGACGTTGGCAATATTTCTCGATTGGAACGGGATATACAGGGGTTCAGCCCCCAGTTGCTCTCCAAGATCGCGGACGCCTTGAGCGTGCCTGTTGCTGAGCTGTTTTCTGACCACCAGCAGCAGCCTCAACACCAAAACATGGAGCTCGCCCCGCCGGATATTCACCGGATCCCGGTGATCACCTATGTGCAGGCCGGGGTCTGGACTGAAACCAGCGAGATCCGCGAGTGTGATGGCAACATGGCCTATGTCACCACCGATCTGGACTTGGGCCAGCGTGCCTTCGCTATCGTGATCAGGGGCAATTCTATGGAGCCGGAATTTACCGAAGGAGACCTGGTGCTGATCGACCCGGACGAGCCACTCCACCCGGGGGATTTCGTGGTCGCCAAGAACGGCGAAGAAGAAGCCACCTTCAAGAAGTACCGCCCCCGGGGTTACGGCGAAGATGGCCAGGAGATTTTCGAGCTGGCACCTCTCAATGACGACTACCCCACCATGCGCTCCGATCGCCAGCATATCCAGATCATCGGCACCATGGTGGAACACCGCAGGCGCAGAAAACGGCGGTAGTGAGGCAAAAAATTATGAGCAAAGGTAAATTAGCACTTGGGGTCGCAGCAGGGCTCTTTGCCGCATACATGTTCGCAGCACCCTATATAACCGTTTATCAAATTAAATCTGCCGCAGAGAATAATGACGCGACCACACTGTCTGAATATATTGATTTTCCTAGCCTCCGCCAGAGCTACA
Source organism: Aeromonas simiae (assembly GCF_000820125.1). GTDB lineage: Bacteria > Pseudomonadota > Gammaproteobacteria > Enterobacterales > Aeromonadaceae > Aeromonas > Aeromonas simiae. The sequence continues at coordinate 29,479 of NZ_CDBY01000058.1, forward strand.
AAGGCCAGATAACTGCCATGCTGGAAAAAGATATGGCCGAAAATGAAGAAATGAAAAATAACCCATTTGCAAAAGCAGGTGCAGCGCTTGGCGGTAGGATGGTGGAACAGATGGTCGATGCCTACGTGACACCGGCTCGGATAGTTGAATTGATATCCAGCGAAAAACCTGCTCTGGAGCCTAGGCAGAGTTCAATTCAAAGCTCGGGTAACGCTACCTCTTCAAACCGAAAGGCATTCGCTGATGCATCACTGTCCTACGAGTCCCTTGATAAATTTGTGATCAATGTCGAATACGACGGTGTCAATATAGAGGACTGGGTCCTTCGCAGGCAGGGGTTGTTTGGCTGGAAGATCACCAACATCGTATTTCTACCCGCATATGCCGGGGTAGAGTAAGGAGTTATGGCATGACAATTGTTTCCATTCCTGAATGGAACACCGTGGGCCTATTACCCCCCATTAATCAGGCTAACCCAATCAGTCCCGAGCGCTCTCCTTATAACGTTGCGCTACTGGACGTCATCATGCGTTTTGCCACATCGCCCGAGCGCCGCCAGGTGCTGCTGGGCTTTCTGGACTATCGCGCAGCCTTGCATGGCATGGGACTGGTCAACGGTTTTCAGTGGCTGGATGGCAGCTTCACAGAACAGGTGGAAACCCTGGAGCGCCGTCCACCAAGAGACATCGACGTGGTGACCTTCTTGCATACCCCTGATGACTTTGCCCCGTCTGATGCACAACTTGAGATACTGGATCACGATACCGCGAAGGCCAGCTTTCTGGTGGATAGTTATATCGTCGAACTCAATTTCTTGCCGCTCGAAGCCATCGTCCAGCAAAGCGCATACTGGTACAGCATGTGGTCACACCGTCGCAATCAGGCTTGGAAAGGGTATTTGCAAATCGACCTGAACCCCGCCTACGATGCGGATGCTCGTGCCAGACTAAACCAACTCAATACTCCGGAGGTGCAGCCATGAACAACGAAGATCGCCAGCACCTGCTGGCTGAGCGCACTTTCCTGCAACGGATGCTGGCTGACACGCCGACCACGGCACGCCTGACCCGAATGAGTCAAGAAGCCCGCTTGCACACAGTCGAGGCACAGCTCGCGGCACTGCCCGCAGATGAACGAGTGCTTGCCCGCGCCAAACTGACGTTTGACGGCGTCCCCGTGATCCGCAGCCATGGTATCTTCGCCGACTTTGGCATGAAGGCCGTGAGCAGCTTTACCGATGCGGTAGCATCCATAGCCGCCTCGCTCACCACCCCCTTGGCAGCCATGGGCCGCATACCCAACCGGGATCAGAACCAGTTGCTGATCACTAGTACCGCCGTGGGTTCATTCGGGTTTGAACTGGAAGAGCATAGCGCAGAGCAACTGGTGCTAGGGCTAGAGAATGCGAGTCCAGTAGCCATCGCGCTGGAGCGTACACAGGCATTGCTGCAAAGCACCTTGGGCGATGACGATGCTCTTGCAGATATTGCCTCGGAGACCGATCCGCGTGCGTTGGATAAGGTGCGTAACTTCTTGAGAGTGCTGGCAGACAATGGTGCTGTCTGTGCATTGCAATATGGTGGTCAGGGTGTCCGCTTTACCGATGTGGGGCAGGTCAGCCGTAGTCTGGCGCGACTGGAAGCAGACAACCTGCACGAAAGCGTGGAACAGTTACAGGGCGAATTCGTCGGCGTGTTGCCAAACAGCCGCAGCTTTGAATTCAGACTCGTCGGCGATGGGCAGATTGTCCGTGGCAAAGTCTCCCCACGGGTGCAAGACGTGGACGCCATCAATAGCCATTTGCACCAAGCCGTGCAGATCGACGTCACCAAAACGCAAGTTGGTAACGGTCGTCCGCGTTATTTTCTGGCTCAGATGCCGCACTGGGCTCAATCATGATGGTGCTTTGCAGTTAGCCAATGATCAGCTAAGCCCACCAGCACGGTGGGCTTTTTTACACCCGCAAATATGCGCTTGACGCATTTGCGCATAGCGCATATCTTTATCCCAGACACACCAGTGAACGGGATAAACCATGTCGAACCAACACCACCAAAAGCGCATCTACATCGCCGGCCCCATGACCGGCATGCCTGACTGCAACCGCCCCGCCTTCCATGCCGAGGCCAACCACCAGCGTGAGCGCGGCCATATCCCGCTCAACCCTGCCATCCTCCACGAGGGCCTGAACCAAGCCGAGTACATGGCCTGCAGCCTGCCCATGGTCATGCTCGCCGACGAGCTGGTCATGCTCCCAGGCTGGCGAGATAGCCAGGGCGCCACCGCCGAGTTCCACCTCGCCATGAAGTGCGGCAAAGTCATCCGCCAGGCAGAAGACGGCTTTGCCTGGTACCCCACCAGCCCCGAGGTGGCGGCATGAACCACTACGCCCAAGCGCTGGCCGAACTGCAGGCCCAGCCTGACCACGAACTCAAGCAGATCGGCGATCAGTGGCAGACCCCCAAGGCGCTGGCCTGGGGCCTGTTCCACAAGTTCGCCCCCACCCTGGGGCCGGTGGTGCTCGACATGTTTGCCGACGACTGCAACTACCTGGTGCCCAACTACTACGACGCCGAAGACAACGCCCTCACCCAGGAGCTGGCCGCCGACCTGCGCCGGCTGGGGGGCGCTGCCTACGCCAACCCACCCTACTCGCGCCCCTGTACGGATAGCGAGGGGAACCCCATCACCGGGATGGAGGCCATCCTCAACTACTGCCGCGAGCAACGGGCGCTGGGCGCCAAGATCATGTTGCTCATCAAGGCTGCCACCAGCGAAACCTGGTGGCCAGAAGATGCCGACTTCATCCAGTTCATCAGCGGTCGCATCGGCTTTGAGGTACCGAGCTGGTACGTGCCTCGCGACCCCAAGAAGGACAAGCCCAGCTCTAGCGGCTTCGCCTCAGCCGTAGTGATCTTCGACGCCAGCTGGCAGGGCGAGCGCCTCCCCGAGGCACGCCTGCGCCGTGACGACCTCATCACCACCGGTCAGATCATCCTCGATATGATCCACCGCCAGGCGGTGACCCTTATCGAGGAGGCCGAGTACTCCCTCGCGAAGACCCGTCAGGGCCATGTTCCCGACGCCGGGAAAATGGTCGAGCCTAACCATATCGGCGACACCAACAACATGGTTGCCCAGACCGCGTTGGAGCCAGCGATGATGCAGGAGCAACCCGCGGTAGCCGAGCCAGCAGCATGGGAGCCACCAGTGGCCAGCGATGAGGCAACCAACGCCGCAGCTGCCAGCGAGCTGGCAATGCTGGAGCAGACGATCCCCACCAGTGCGAGCACCAAGCTGGCCGAACTGGGCTATGCCGATGCCAGCAGCATCATGGCCAAGCAGATTGGGCGCGTTTATCTCGGCGAAGAGCAACAGGATACGGTCAGGGGCTATGTGCAGGGTTGGCTGGACGAGCCTTATCCGCTCTCCGAGATCTTCTATCGGCTCGAGCTGGCCGCCGCCAACCTGCTGGCCGGTCAGCCTATCCACCAGGGCTTTGTCATGGAAGATAACCGCGCCCCCACCCTGCCCCGCTGGCAGCGCCACCCGGCGGTCAAAGCCATCATCTACCAGATCGATGATGCCGACATCCTGACCCCGGCCAAGACCTCCGAACTGGCGGGCTGGATCATCAACAACCTGACCACCCCGGATCTGCTCACCCTGGCCACCAACAAGGCCGACGAGCTGCTGGCACAAAGCGCCGACCAACCGGCGGCCCCCCTCGCACTGACCGTCACCGACCCGGCCGCGCCGCAACAACAGACCGCGCCCGCCGCCGAGCAGGCCGAGCAGGCCGAGCAGGCCGAGCAAAGTGCAGAACAGAGCGCCGAGCAAGCAGCAGAGCCACAGCCAGACCAACCCTTGGCCGAGTGGGCCTATGACTACCAGCACAACGAGCTCAATCTGGGCAGCGCCGACTGGTCGCGCTTTGTCATCGTGCTGACCCTGCTCTATGGCATCCGCGACCGCTACACCCCGCGCCAGGTCGCCATCACTATCTCCATCTGCGATGAAGCCTTGATGGAGGAGTACACCACCCTGCCGAAGGCGGAAAAAACCCGCCTGCGCGACGTAGTGGCCGCCTTCACCGGTGCCCTGAGAAAGCTGGCTGGCTGCCCTGATGACGTCATCCAGCACGCGGTGATCGCCTTTGACCAGCAGCGCAATAAATACCCGCGGGGGGAGCATATCCGCCGCGCCTCCATGCAGCTCTCGCAAACCGCGATTGACCAGCATGGCCGCATCGCCGCCGCTCAGGACGAGGATTCCGCATGATCACCCACAACGGCCACAAGATCATCAGCAGCAAAGGGCTCAAGAAAGACCACAGCGCCAGCGACGCCCTCAAGCGCCGCCAGCAGCTCCGCGACGAACTCGAACGCCGCCAACTGGCCCGCGAACTGGGCATTAGCCACAAGGAGATCCCCCATGGACGATAGACAAGCCCTGGCCAACGAGATACTGCAAACCGCGCTGGCCGAGTGCGTGGCCCCACGGCAAGACCATCTTCCCGACGCCGCGCAAATGGTCGCCAACAGCTTCACCAATGAGGATTTGGAAGGCATGGCGCACGGCGACAACCCTGTCGCCAACGCATATAGGGAGCTGCTGGGCCGCCGCCAGCGTGACCAACGGCTGGCGGTACTGCTGGCCGAACTGCGTGACCACATCGGCCACACCCACCCCACCACCATGAAAGAGTATCACCACGGGTGTGACCTGCTGGAGATGCTCGACGCGGCGCTAACCCAGCTGGGCGGCACCCAATGCCCGCGCTGCCAATCGTGGTGGCTAGACGACGGCAGCACGGCGGAATTTATCGGCTGGCACGGCCAGTGTGGCCGGTGTGAATTTGATGGCGTGAGGACACAGGAGGACACCCCATGATTGCAGATTACGAATGGCAGATGACCTGCCCGATGTGTGGCACCAGCCACCCGGAAGACAGCGAACAAGCGGAGTGGCTGTCGACGACCAAGGCCACCCCGGCCCTGTGCGATGAGCAGGTGGCGCGGGTGTGGCAAGACATGGTGACCATTGCACCCACACTCGACCAGGACGGATGGAAGATATGATCAAACAACAAGCCGCCGGACTCACCATTCTGGCACTCAACACACTGGCCGCCTTCGTGGCACTGGCACTGATTTAAGGGGGCTACATGAGCATCGTTCAAGACGTGGCAGAGTGGGTTCACACCAGAGCACAGGGGGCCGTCAGCGCTGACGTGGCGGCCGAGTTCAACGTCAGCACCTCGCGGGCCAGCATGATCATTGCAGCCATTCACCGCGAACAGAGATTCGATACCCGTGTTGAGAAATGCCAGATCTGCAACTCGCTCGGGGCGCCAGCATCAGGCCGCCGCCTATATGTGGACAAGGTCACCCCGTCACAGTGGGAGTGCAAGCCGGTGATCGGCACCTATCGCAACGGCCAGACCGTCCAGTTCGGCAGCATCCTCGAGGCGCACCGCCAGATGGGGTTTGACCGGGAGATGATCTCACGCTGCCTGCGCGGCGAGCAGAAGCACCACCGCGGCTACCGCTGGAAGGTCGCAACAACAGAACAGAATTGTGAGGGAACTTATGCATAACGTAATGCTAGATCTGGAAACAATGGGCAAAGGCCCCCGCGCGGCCATCGTCACCATCGGGGCTGTGTTCTTTGACCCGATGACCGGTGAACTTGGCGCCGAGTTCGAGGCTCATATCCACCTGAGTGACAGTGCCCGATTCGGGGAAATGGACCCTGACACCGTGCTGTGGTGGCTGGAGCAGGGCGATGAAGCGCGCGCGGCACTCAAGCCATCAGTGAAACACTGCTCGCTGAGTGATGCACTTGCGAGGCTGTACGAATGGATGCAGAACGGAAATAAAGGTGGTAAGCCTGATTTACAGGTTTGGGGAAACGGAGCCGGATTTGACAACGTGATCCTGCGTAACGCCTATCAGGAAACTCGGATGCCGCTAGGATGGGCGTTTTGGAATGACCGTGACGTTCGAACCATTGTGGAACTCGGACGCCACATGCTCGGCTTCGACCCTAAAAAAGATATGCCATTCGAGGGGGTGGCCCATCGCGCACTGGATGATGCCAAGCATCAGGCCCGCTACGTCAGTGCTATCTATCAAGCGCTTATGGTGGGTGGTTCAGAATGAAACGAGGCATCAACAAGGTCATCCTGATTGGCAACCTTGGTCAGGATCCGGAAGTGCGCTACATGCCAGGCGGGAACGCTGTCACCAGCATCACCTTGGCCACCTCCGAGACCTGGCGCGACAAGCAGACAGGGGAGCATAAGGAGCGCACCGAGTGGCACCGTGTCGTCCTGTTTGGCAAGCCGGCCGAGGTGGCCGGCGAGTACCTGCGCAAGGGTTCTCAGGTCTACATCGAGGGGCGGCTACAAACCAGAAAATGGCAGGAGCAGAACGGGCAGGATCGCTACACCACTGAGGTGGTGGTCGACATCAACGGCAGCATGCAGATGCTGGGTGGCCGGACGTCACAGAATGGTGGTCAGCCTCCTACGCCAGCCCAACAGCAGGGTGGTTATGGAAATCGCCAGCAGTCCGCTGAGCCCACTATGGACTTTGATGACGATATCCCGTTCTGAGATTGACCTTATCGCCGGAAGGCGACAGGAGTGAACGATGACAAATGAACTGCTAACTGATGCAGACCTGATCGAGCTGACGGGTTATGAGCGAGCCGCCATGCAGTGCAAGGCGCTCGAGAGCATGGGGGTGTGGTACCACAAACGGGCCGATGGAAAGCCGCGGACAACCTGGCACCACATCAACCACCCCTACAATTTAAAGGCGGCGGGCCACTGCGGCCCCCGTTTTGATCAACTGGAGTAATGAAAACGCGATGGGGAGAAAGCGAAAACCGGAGGATACCTGGATGCCAGACCGGGTGTACCGGCACCCCAGGGGGTTCATCTGGCGGCCGGCAGGAACCAACAAGACCATCTTGGTGGCCAAGCTGGATGCAGGAAAAGCCGAGGTATGGCGGCGCTTTGAGCTTGCGCGGGCAGACTATGAGGAGAGCGACACGGTTGCCTCACTTGTCGCGGCCTACTTCGAATCAGCCGAGTTCGCCAGCAAGGCCCCCCGCACCCGCTCCGATCGGGTGAAGGAGTCCGTGTGGCTGCTCAAGGTCTTTGGCCAGATGCAGCCAGACACCGTCGAACCGGCACACATTCGCCGCTACATGGACAAGCGGGGGGTGAAGAGCCGCACCCAGGCCAATCACGAGCACGCCTGCTTGAGCGCTATCTACAGCTGGGGCTATGAGCGGGGACTGGTGAGCAAGAACCCCTGCAAGGGGGTGAAGAAGTTCACGGCCGCAGCGCGCGATCGCTACATCACAGACAGCGAATACCGCGCTATCTATGACAACTCGCCACCCTATCTACAGGTGGCTATGGAGATCGCCTACCTCTGCGCCGCCCGGGTAGGCGACATTCTGGCGATGAGGTGGAATCAGGTTCTCGAGGAGGGGGTATTCATCCAGCAGCGCAAGACCAGTAAGAAGCAGATCAAAGCCTGGACGCCACGCCTGCGTCGCGCCTTCGAGCAAGCACGCACGCTATCTCAGCCGGGTTGTGTCTCCACCTTTGTTGTCTGCCGCTCAGATGGTAGCGCCGTGGGTCACCGAACCCTTAACTATCACTGGGCAGAAGCCAGGGCCGCCGCCGGCGTCGCTGGTTGCACCTTCCACGATCTGAAGGCGAAGGGGATTTCTGACTACGCAGGAACAGCCGCAGAAAAGCAGCTATTTAGTGGGCACAAGACGCTGGGACAGGTGGCTGTTTACGACCGGAAAACGCAGATCACGCCGACGCTCGACGTTGAATAGTCATGCTGACCGGCAGTGGCGATAGTTTACGAGGCAAATGTACGGAAGTTTACAGAGAAAAAGGGTTAGGTGACGCTAATCACCTAACCCATTGATTTGAATGGCGGAGGAGGTGGGATTTGAACCCACGGATGGTCGCCCATCGACGGTTTTCAAGACCGTTGCATTAAGCCGCTCTGCCACCCCTCCGCAGCAGTGGCCGGCATAGTAACCGGGCGAGCGGCGCTTGTAAATCCCTGCAAATCTTGTTTGCCGATTAAATCAGCAACTTATACGAACGCTCCTGTTCTGGACGGTTTTTACTTTCCCACCCTTGACTTGTGCAGCTCGCGCCCCACTATAGAGCAACTTCATCCAAAGGCGACGAATCTCATGCGTATCAAATCCGCCCTGATGGGGGCCGTAGCGGCCGCCCTGATGCTTGGCCAGCCGCTGCAGGCCGTAGAAATGACCCAATCTGACGTCGAGCAGATCGTGCGTGACTATCTCCTGAAAAATCCCGAGATCCTGGTCGAGATGTCCAATAACCTGCGCGCCAAGCAAGAGAACATGCAGGCTGAGAATGACAAGGGCCTCATTAAGAGCCATGCCAAGCAGCTCTACAACAATCAAGATCCGGAAATTGGTAATCCCAAGGGCTCACTGACCATCGTCGAGTTCTTCGATTACAACTGCGGCTACTGCAAGCAGGCCCACCCGCTGGTGGCCGAACTGCTCAAAGAAGACAAAGACATTCGCTACATCTATAAGCAGTTCCCTATCCTGAGCGAAACCTCCTATCAGGCAGCCCGCGTCGCACTGGCGGTGCAACTGACCCAGCCCGCCAAGTACCAGGCCTTCCACGACAAGCTGGCCGGACATCGCGGCGCCCTGAGCGAGCAATCGCAGATTGAGGCGCTGGCCAAGGAGGCCGGGATTGACTGGGCACAGGTCACCAAGAGCCTGAAGGATCCCCGCATCGACCAAAACATCTCCACCAACCGCGCCCTGGCCGAAGCACTCAACATCAGTGGCACGCCGGCCTTCATCGTGGGTGATCAGGTGCTGCGCGGTGCCCCGCGCGATCTGGCCAGCCTGAAGACCTTCATCCAGGATGTCAGGGACGGCAAGGGCTCCTGAGCCACCAATCCCCCCTCTCCGGTCGGCCTCATGCCGACCGGATTCGTTTGGGGTTAAATTTACGTCATGCTGTTGGCTTGATCGCGCTGTGAGGTGCACCATTGCACGCTTTGCGCCTCTTGGTGCTGGTGTCGGTCGAAGCAAACAGTTAGTCTAACGACGTTGTTGCTATTTGTGAGGTACTGATGAAAACCATTGTGCGTTTTAGCCTGCTGGGCGCATTGATGCTGGGCAGCTACGCCTTTGCCGACGAGCCGAAGAAGTTTGATATCAGCATGTTCCCGGCCGCGGAGCCGAATCAGGAGCGGGTGGTTATTCGCCTGCCGGAAGTGGAAAACGAAGCCGACATGATGGTCGAGCTGCAAATCGGCAAAATGATGCTGGTCGACTGCAACGTGCCCCGCTTCTCCGGTAATCTGGAGCAGCACAGCGTCAAAGGCTGGGGCTATAACTATCTCTCCCTGGGACAGGTCTCCGACCCCATCTCCACCCTGATGGCCTGCCCCGATCTCCAGAAAAAAGAGAGTTTCGTGCAAGTCTACGGCCAGGGCTTCTTCGTCAACTACAGCGCCCGCATGCCGATCATCATCTACATCCCGCAGGACTACGAAGTCCGTTACCGCCTGTGGCGTGCCGACAAGCAGGCCCAGCCTGCATTGGTCGAGTAACCCCCTTCAACGTAACAAGGCCAGGCAATTGCCTGGCCTTGTTATTTCTACTCGCTTAGCCCTTCTTGCCATCATCCGACGCGGCGGCCCAGAGCCCGAGCTCGCGGGCCCCTCTGACGATAGGAAGGCCAGGCTTAGCCTGGCCTTCTTTGCTCCCCTTATGAGGCCCGGCAGGGCTTGAACATATCGAGCCGGGGCTGATAGGCAGAGGTGGCCACGTCCATCACCCCGAGCAGGGAGTGGAACAGGTTGTCCTGGGAGTACTCCCCCTCGCTGGCAGCTTGGCTCAGGCAGCCCTCGTCGATCCCCTTGCTGCGGCTCAACTCGGGCGAGAGCCACATCAGCATGGGTACGTGGGTCTGCTCCTGCGGCGCCAGCGCATACGGGGTGCCGTGCAGATAGAGCCCCTTCTCCCCCAGCGACTCACCGTGATCCGACAGATAGATGAGCCCCACCCGATACTTAGATTCCAGCCCCTTGAGCCGCTCGATCATCTGGCTGAGGAGCCAGTCGGTATAGCGGATGGTGTTGTCATAGGTGTTGACCAGCGCCTCCTGACTGCAATTTTCGATGTCGCTGCGCGGGCAGTCGGGGGTAAAGGCACGCTGCTCATCCGGGTAGCGTTTGAAATAGGTCGGGCCATGGCTGCCCATCAGGTGGAAAGCCACCAAGCGGTTGCCGCGCATGCTCTCTATCTCTCTGTCCAGCCCTTGCAGCAGCACCTCGTCGAGGCAGACATCCCCACGACACAGGGTCGGATACTCCTTGGGCGACATGGTGATGGTCGGCACCCGATCGCACACTCCCTTGCAGCCGCCGTCGTTCTCCTTCCACAGCACAGAGACACCGGCGCGGGCCAGCACATCGAGCACCCCGTCCTGGTTGTGAGCCTTCTCGTCGTCATAGCCGGCACGGGTCAGGTTGGAGAACATGCAGGGCACCGACACGGCGGTGGCGGTGCCGCACGACTGTACCTTGGCAAACGAGATCACCTTCTCGGTGCGGGTGAAGGGGTTGGTGTCACGCCCATAGCCGTTGAGGGCGTAGTTCTGGGCGCGCGCCGTCTCCCCCACCACCAGAAACAGCAAGGTCGGCTTGTCACCGTGGGCACTGGCCACCTGACGGGCATCAGTACCAATCTCACGGTAGGGCTCGGGGGTACGCAGGTAGCGATCGCGAAAGATGCGCCAGCCCGCATGTACATAGCTCGATGGCACCAGTTGATGGGTCAGCACCTTGTTGTTGCGCCCGACCGAGGCGTAGTCCTGGTAATAGAGGCCAGCGATGGCACCAAGCAGCAGCAGCGAGACCGCCATGGCCCCCAGACGCTGACTGCTCCCCTTCCACCAGCACGGGTACTCGATCCGGGTCAGCAGCAACAGCAGGACGGGCAGGATCCCGGTGATCAGGAACCAGCCGAAGCTGGAGAGGCTGAGGTAGGACTCGGCCTCGGCGGGGTTCGTCTCCACCACGTTGCGCACCATGTCGGCATCAAACACCACACCGTACTTGAGCATGCCATAGCTGGCCAACGAGCCAGTGAGCAGCATCATCACAAAGAAGGGCTTTTGCACGAAGCGCAGCGAGAAGGGCAAAAAAACCAGGTTGAGCGCGGCGATGAGCAGCAGCGGAATGGAGACGACAAATCCCACCTTGACGTGCTCAAGCCCCTCCAAAATGGTGGTCAGGTGCAGCAGCACCGGCCAGTTCAGGATCAGGGCGAAGTAGAGCACCAATAACAGGTGCAGACGCAGCATGGGCAGACGAAACGGCATGGGTGATGGATCCCCGGACAGAGTGAACATGGGGGTACGATGCCGACGCTGACTTAAGACTCCCTTAAGTGGGGAATTGAATTGACAAAAAAGGCCACCGTAAGGTGGCCTGCTTCACATTATTTGGGCTTAGACGCCGGCCTTGGCCAGGGCGGCGGAGACAATCTCCTGCGCCTCTTTCTGGATCAAATCGAGGTGCGCATCGCCCTTGAAGCTCTCCATGTAGATCTTGTAGATAGACTCAGTGCCGGAGGGGCGCGCCGCGAACCAGCCGTTCTCGGTCACTACCTTGAGGCCACCGATGGCGGCGCCATTGCCGGGGGCTGCGGTCAGCTTGGCGAGGATCGGCTCACCGGCTAGGCTCGAGGCCTCGACCAGGCTCGGATCGAGCTTGGCGAGCACCGCCTTCTGCGCCGTGTTGGCCGGTGCGTCGATACGGCGATAGCTGGAGCGACCGAAGCGCGCCTCGAGGGCGTCGTAGTGCTGCTGCGGATCCTTGCCGGTGACGGCCAGGATCTCGGCTGCCAGCAGCGCCAGGATGAAGCCATCCTTGTCGGTGGTCCAGACGCTGCCGTCTTTACGCAAGAAGGAGGCGCCAGCGCTCTCTTCCCCGCCAAAACCGAACTCGCCGCTGTAGAGGCCGTCGACAAACCACTTGAAGCCGACCGGCACCTCTTTGAGGGTGCGGCCGATGTCGGCGGCGACCCGGTCGATCATGGAAGAGGAGACCAGGGTCTTGCCCACGGCTGCCGCAGCCGGCCAGCCGGCACGGTGGGTGAACAGATACTGGATTGCCACCGCCAGATAGTGGTTCGGGTTCATCAAACCAGACTTGGTCACAATGCCGTGACGGTCGTAGTCAGGATCGTTGCCAAGGGCGATGTCGAACTTGTCCTTGAGCGCGATGAGGCTGGCCATGGCGTACGGGCTGGAGCAGTCCATCCGGATCTTGCCGTCCTTGTCGAGCGTCATGAAGGAGAAGGTCGGATCGACGCGGTAGTTGACCACCTCGATGTCGAGGTCATAGGTCTTGGCGATCACGTCCCAGTAAGCCACACCGGAGCCACCGAGGGGATCGACACCGATCTTGATGCCGGCCTGCTTGATGGCATCGACATCGATGACCTGCTTGAGATCGTTGACATAAGGGGTGACATAGTCGTGCTCGACCACGTTGGCCAGTTGCAGCGCCTCGGCAAACGGCACCCGCTTCACGTCGCGCAAACCCGCTTCAAGAATGGCATTGGCACGATCTTCCACCCAGGAGGTGATCTCACCTTCGGCCGGGCCACCGTGGGGCGGGTTGTACTTAAAACCGCCATCGCGCGGCGGGTTGTGGGACGGGGTGATCACCACCCCATCCGCCTGCTCAGCCGGCTTGCTCGCGTTGTAGGCCAGGATGGCATGGGAGATGACCGGGGTCGGGGTGTAGCCGAGCCCCGCCTGGATGCGCACTTCGACGCCGTTGGCCGCCAGCACTTCGACGGCGCTGGCCAAGGCGGCCTCGGAGAGGGCGTGGGTATCCATACCGACGAACAGGGGGCCACGGATGCCGGCCTGCTGGCGATACTCCACCAGCGCCTGGGTCACCGCCAGGATGTGGGATTCGGTGAAGGCGCTGTCAAAGGCGCTGCCACGGTGCCCCGAGGTACCAAAAGCCACCCGCTGCTCGGGGCGGCTCATGTCTGGTTTGTTCAGGTAATAGGCGCTGACCAGACGGGGGATGTTAGTCAGGTCTTCGGCGCGGGCCGGTTGTCCGGCGTGGGGATGCTGGGCCATGTCTCTTTCCTTGCAAACGATGAATCAGATAGCGGCACACACCTGGGCCACCAGCGCCTCGTCGTAACCCATGCTGCTCATCAGCTGGGCCACAATATTTTGCTTGCGGCTGGTGTTGGTGTTGGTAATCACCCAGAAGGGGGTGCCAGGAACCGGCTTGGGCTTGGTGGTGCTGCCACTGGCGCGCAGGGCATCGGGATCGCGGGAAAAGTACATCCGCTTGCGTCCCTTGATTTCAGTGGCCTGGGTAAAGGCGGCCGCATCCTCTTGATAGAGGGTGCCGAGCACCAGCATGAAGCGTTGGATGGAGCGCTCCTCCTGGGCCAGCTCACCGCTCTCGAGCAGGGCAACTATCCCTTCCTGCTGGACGCGCGGCGCCACCTTCTCAGGTGCCGTGGCCGGGCCGGGAGCGGTCACCGGAGCAGACTGACCCAGCAGACGGCGCAGGATATCCGAGGCGCTCTCGCCGATATGGCGGGTCTGGCTGGCAATGTAGAGATAGAGATCGTCATCAAGCTCGATGGTTTTCATAGGGCAGGCACTGGGCTCGTCGATACATGGATGCGGCGATTATACATAGCCTCACCCGGTGGCCCAAGCCAGGACACCGGATGAGAGTCCAGAACAGGGGCAGGATAAGGCATAATGGCATCCAGGTTCTGTGATCCCTCGCACTGAACGCCAAGGTGATGGAAAATTACCACAAAAAAACAGTGCCACTTTTATATGAAACTGTTTTCTTTCAGTGCATTACAAGAATATCCATGACCATCATGAGCGCGAAATAGGACGGTAATTTTGCAACTTAATTACAAACGCCAGGGCCAGGGTAAACCGGTCGTGCTGATCCACGGCTTGTTTGGCAGCCTCGACAATCTGGGCCTGCTGGCCCGCCCATTAAGCGAACAGTGTGATGTCATCAGCATCGACGTGCGCAACCACGGCGCCTCGTTTCATGCCGACGAGATGAGCTATCCAGCGATGGCCGCCGATCTGCTGGCCCTGCTCGACACGCTGGCACTCCCCTGCGTCACACTGATTGGCCATTCCATGGGCGGCAAAATTGCCATGCAGCTCGCCAAGCAGGCGCCCGAGCGGGTGGAGCGACTGGTGGTGGTGGACATAGCACCGGTCGCCTACCCCCACGCCCGTCACCGCAACGTCTTTGCCGGCTTGCAGGCCGTGCAGGCCGCCGCACCGCAGAGCCGCAGCGAGGCCGACCAGATCCTGGCCGAGCATGTACGCGAGCCCGGAGTACGCCAATTTTTGCTCAAGTCCTTTGCCAAGGGAGAGCACGGCTGGGGCTGGCGTTTCAATGTGCCTGCGCTCATCGCCAACTACGCCAACATCATGGGCTGGCCCGATCCTGAGTCACGCTACGAGGGACCGACGCTGATGATCAAGGGATCAGAATCCGATTACATCCAACCCGAATATCAGGAGACGGTACAGGCCCAGTTTCCGGCCGTCAGGGCCCGGGTGGTGGCCCCGGCAGGCCACTGGCTGCATGCGGAAAAGCCGGCATTATTCAATCGTTTGGTCACCGAATTCCTGGCCGGCGGCGGTTAACAGATCAAGCGCCTATGTGCTATAGTGCGCCGGTCATAAGGAGTGTGCGCATCTCATGTTGAGCCAACACATTGATTTGATTGAAAGTATCGGTCTCAAAGCCTTTTTTGTGATCGTCTTTCTTCTGATCGGTCTCGCCATCCAGGACGTGCTCAAACGGGGGAATGTGCCCCCTTTCGGCCGCTTCATCGTCTGGTTGGTACTTTTTCTGGGATGCGCGGGTTTTGTCGCCAAGGGCCTGATCGAACTGAGCTGGGAAGGCGCAGGGATCGGCTGATAAAGAAGTGGTATGGCCAAACAGCAAACTGATCGAACCACACTGGATCTGTTCGCCAATGATAAGCGCCCCGGCCGGCCGAAAACCAACCCGCTCCCCCGTGAAGCACAGCTCAAGATCAACAAGCGCAATCAGCTCAAGCGCGATCGGGAGCGCGGTCTGAAACGGGTCGAGCTGAAGGTGGAGGCACACCTGCTGGAGCGTCTGAATCAGCTGGCTGAGTGCCGCAACATCAGTCGCGCCGAACTGATCCAATCTATCCTGAAGCAACAGCTGGACGAACTGGCCGCCGAGGCGAGTTCATCCCGCTGAGAAATCAACACCACATACGGGTAACGAGACACCATGGCAAGTGTAGGTCTGTTTTTTGGCAGCGATACCGGTAACACCGAAGCCGTCGCCAAGATGATCCAGAAAGAGCTGGGCAAGCAGTTGATCGAAGTGCACGACATCGCCAAGAGCAGCAAGGCCGATATCGAGAACTTCGATCTGCTGATCTTCGGCATCCCGACCTGGTACTACGGTGAATCCCAGGCCGACTGGGACGACTTCTTCCCCGAGCTCGAAGAGATCGACTTCAACGACAAGTTGGTCGCCATCTTCGGCTGCGGCGATCAGGAAGACTATGCCGAGTATTTCCTTGATGCCATGGGCACCCTGCGCGACATCGTTGAAGCGCGCGGCGCCATCATCATCGGCCACTGGCCGACCGACGGTTATGAATTCGAGGCCTCCAAGGCACTGGTCGACGACAAGCATTTCATCGGCCTCGGTGTCGATGAGGATCGCCAGCCCGAGCTGACTGCCGAACGGGTCAAGAATTGGTGCAAACAGCTGCACGAAGAGATGTGTCTCTCCGAGCTGGAATAAATGACTAAAAGCCCCGCAAATGCGGGGCTTTTCTATTGCGTGCAGTTTCGGTTCAGGCAGATCTGTTACAATGGAGCCACCTGTCCTCATATGTATATGTGACTGATAAGCCTACCGGGTATTACGATGAAGATTCTGCTGGTCGAAGATGATAAGTTGCTCAACCACCACCTCACTACGGTACTGACCGAGGCGGGAAACCAAGTTCACAGCGCCCACCAAGCCGAACTGGCACAACACTACGCGCATGAGTATCCCATCGATGTGGGTATTATCGATCTCGGGTTACCGGACATGGATGGTCTGAGTCTGATCCGCACCCTGCGCGAACAGCATATCCCCTTCCCCATCATCATTCTCACCGCGCGTGGCAACTGGCAAGACAAGGTAGAAGGCCTGGAGGCGGGCGCCGATGACTATCTGGTCAAGCCGTTCCAAAAAGACGAACTGCTGGCCCGCCTCAACGCCCTGATGCGCCGCAGTGCCGGCTTTATCTCGCCCAAGGTGCAGGCTGGGGACTATGAACTTGATCTGTCGCGCAAGGAGCTCACGGTCAAGGGGGAAGTGGTGGTGCTCACCAGCTTCGAATACCTCATTCTCGAATACCTGATGCGCAGTGCCCGCCAGGTGGTCTCCAAGCAGCAGCTGCTCGATCAGCTTTACGGTGACGGAGAAGGCGATCCCAACACCATTGAGGTGATGGTGAGCCGCCTGCGTAAAAAACTTGATCCCACTGGCGATATCCAGCCCATCTCCACCATCCGTCGCCAAGGTTATATCTTCAATTTACAGTGCAGCTAATGCGCAAATCACTTCATCTAAAATTGATGCTCAGCTCCATGGTGGTGATAGGTTTTGTCACCGCCGTGGCAGTGTATGCCCTCTACCAGACCCATGCTGAAGAACGCGCCCGCGACTACAGCTCTCGGATGAACCAAAACCTCTCCCGGTTGCTCTCTTCCAATCGCCCGCCAGAACTGGTCAAGGACGAAAAGGAGATGGCGCTTATCAACGGTAACTCGATGGACCCCAGCCTCGATACCATGATCTGTCGCTCCGACGGGGAGCTGCGCTGGTCCAACTTGCATCTACCCGAAGTCATCGACCTCAAAGAGACGCTCTGCAACGATCTGGTGAACTACCTCAAGCGCCAGGATCGCGACTACTTCTTCAAGTATCTCGAGGTCAAGCAGGGCGAATACTTCATCTACAGCATCCGCTTCACCCGTAAGGAAGAAGGGCGCCCCGTCACCAACTACGTGGTGATGATTGATTCCGCCAAGCAATACAACGCTGACCTGCATGCCTACCTGATGCAGAAAATTCGCCAATCCTCCGCCGCCTATCTGCTGCTGATTGGCGTGATGCTGCTCAGCACGCGCTGGACCCTGCGTTCACTCTATAAGCTGCGCCGTGAAATCGACCAGATCCGGGCAGGTAAGCGCGAGTCGCTCTCCAGCGGTTATGAGCGTGAACTGACCCCGCTCACCGAGTCGGTCAACCAGCTGCTGGAAAACGAGCGCCAACAGACCCTGCGCTATCAGCATGCCCTCAACGATCTGGCCCACAGCCTCAAGACCCGCCTCGCCCTGATCCAGATCACGGCGCAGGATGCGGGGCTCGGTAAGGAGGCGAGCAGCAACCTCAACGAACAGGTGCTGACCATGGATCAGATCATCCAGTATCAGCTGCGCCGTGCCGTGGCGGGTCGTCAGGGGTTACGTCAGCGTGGAGTCGAGCCGATCCCGCTCATTGAAAAACTCTTGGCCAGTCTGGCCAAGGTCTATCAGCACAAGCGGCTGCAAACCCGCTTCCTGTTTGACGATGATGTCCTGTTCAACGGCGATCAGGGCGATCTGATGGAGCTGATGGGTAACCTGCTCGACAATGCCTGTAAGTTTGCCATCTCCCAGGTGCAAGTGACGCTACGCCGCCATGGTGAGCGGATCAGCATCACCATTGAGGATGATGGACCGGGCGTCGAGCCCAAGAAGCTTGATCGCATCTTCCAGCGCGGCGTGCGTGCCGACAGCTCGGGTGGACAGGGGATCGGCCTTGCCGTCGTTTCTGAGATCGTTGACTCCTACGGTGGCAGCATCGCCATCTCCGAGTCAGTACTGGGCGGAGCCTGCTTTACGCTGGAGCTGCCCTGACGCTGTTGCAGATAAACGCAAAAAAGCGCCCCATAGGGGCGCTTTTTTATTAGCCCGGCTCAGGGCCAAAGGGTCGTCGGCACCACCATCAATGCGGTGCGCTGCCCCAGCGCCACCTTGGCATTGGGAAAGACCACCGCCTCACGCTCAGCCTCTACCAGGTGGCGCGTCGCCCCATCCTCGGCCAGCACAAAGCCACGGGGAAACTCGCTGAAGTTCTCGACATCGTCGGCAAACAGGAAGCGGAACGCCTCGCTCTGTTTGTTGATGACGCGGGCAATGCGAAAGAAGAGGAAATCGTCGGCCCGCCACGGCTCGAGCGGCACCGCATCCCCGGTGATCAGCGCCTCAAGGGCGCCGCGAACCTCGATGAAACGGGTCATGTCATTCTCACCGAAGGGGCGCACCTTGCCGAGTTCAACGGTAAAGCCGTGAGCCGCGAACTGCTCGCTGCTGAAGTAGCTGAACGTGGTGGTGGGGCTCTCGGAGAGCAAAAAGGTGCGCACACCGCAGGCCCCAAGAAAACGCACCTGCTCCTGGCTGTAGTCACGCCCCTCCCCTAGCCGGGGATAAACGGCAAACTTCTCATGACGCGAGCCACGGATGGCGGTGTGCAGATCGTAGTGACAGCGCTCGCAGCCGCCCCCCGCGAAGAAGCGGGCCACATACTGCTCGAGCCGCTTGGCCCGCACCCGCTCCCGATTGCACAGGCCCGGCCCGCGACTGTGGGCGCCACTGAACAGGCGGTTCATGTTCTCCTCCACCTCGCGCACGCCGAGATTCATGGCGGCCAGATTCCCAAAGATGAAGAGGGTGCGCTGGCGGGCCTGCCGCTCACCCGAAAGCAGACGGGTCAGCAACTGGTTACAGATCTCGATGGGGGCGGTCTCGTTGCCGTGGACCCCGCAAGAGAGGATCACCGCCTTGGCGCCGGGAGCCTGCGGCTCGATGCAGAGCACGCCGGTATCCCACACCTCGGCGCGATCACCGCCGGGCAAGGAGAAGCTGAAAGGCTCGAGCTGCCACTCGTTGGCGCGGCTCAGGGCGAGAAAGTCGTGCTCAGGAATCATGCTGACCTCACAGTTCGCAACTGTGCCCGATTATAGGTGCGGCGCCTTTAGCATCACAACTTATTCAACATTTTCAAACAGTAAAGTAACCGAATGGCAGGCAGGGAGAGGGGAAAACAGGAAAGAGGGGAGGAAGGGCGGGGCATCCATGCCCTTGCATTCAACCGCGCCAGAACGGCTTGACGGTCTCCTGATAGCGATCGGCTTCGGTCAGGCCGATGTCACGCAGCAGGTAGGCCGGCATTTCGGCCAGCTGACGGCGACTGCGGCTGCGCTCCATCCAGGTCAGCAGGGTGTGCTTGAGACGGGCCAGCATGGACACTTCGCCCTTATGCTCGTAGCCGACGTCGGCGTAAGTGATGTTTGCCATGATGAGGCTCCTTTGAATTAGGTTGCGCAAAGTCTAGGAGAGCCCCGAAGCCGTCTCAATTGACGAATTTTGATACAACTCATTAGTAAAAGTAATGGTTGTTTGGCCCAACATCTGAATGCTAATTGATTTATTTTCAATGGGTTATATCTAGTTAATTACCACTAACAACGGCCGCAGTGTTTTATGCTGGTCACCCCTTGGTAAACTATGCTGCCGTGGTACGGAATTATGCATGAAGGGCGGCGGGGCTTCCCCGTCACCTCGACATCGATTACCGTGTATGTTTCTGATTTGATGACAAATTGATCGCTTTGGTAACAATCGGAGAGCCTGTGATCCCGACCGAGACCTTCACCCCCATCGCCCGCCTGCGCGCCCTGATGCATGAGCTGGAGCACTCGTTAGCCGAGCTCGGCGCCCTGCTGCGCCAAGCGCCACTGCGGCAAGCCAGGGTGCACCCTCTGCCCGGGGTGGCACAGGGGTGTGAAGAAGATCCCATCGAGCACATTCCGGTGGGCACCTTGGAGGGGCCCGAGGCGCTCGAGGCCGCCATCCGTGCCTTCGGCGAACATACCCTGCGCCCCGGCTGCTCGGCCAAGGCCACGTTACGTCTGCCCGGCTGGCTGCATTATCCCGCCGCCAGCGCCCAGCACATCGCGCCCCGCATTGCCCACATCAACCAACTCAAGGCGCATTTTCAGGAGGAGGTGCAGCGGGCAGGAGGGCGGGATGACAAGTTCCAACTGGTGCATCAGGCTCTGCCCGGCACCATCACATTGCAAATCTACCGCCAGCTCGCCCTCTATACCGGTGATCTGCTGGCGATCGGCTTCACCTGGGCCGACAAGCAGGCGATCCGCAAACTGGAGAAGGGCGAGGTGCTGGCCATGCTCGAGCGCAGCCAAGGCTATGTGCCAGGGCTGATGACCAAAGAGGAGTGGCAGCAACGGGTCGAGCGGGAGATAGTGGACGTCAGGCGGCTCGGGCCCGGCGCCGAGCTGCGCATCCGCCGTCCGATCAAGACCCACCCCATGGCCAATCTGCGCTGGGGCGATCGCGCCCCGGCCAAGCAGCAGGTCAAGGCGAGCCTGCCGCTCATCATCTGCAGTGACGCCTCTCCCAAGGCCAAGCCGCTGACCGACTACCCCAGCCGGCCCCGCCAGCCACGCAGCGATCGCCGCGGCGCCGAGCGGGTGCTGATCGAGCGGATGCACATTTACATGCGTGACGAGCCATCCGCCACCTAAGCAAAGGGCCCCGTCGGGGCCCTTTTCACGTTAACCGAGCAGCAGGTTGCGCAGGCTCTCGATATCGAGCGGCCCCGCCTGTGACTGGCCGCTCAGCAGGCTGTCGGCCAGCGCTCGCTTCTCCCCGTGCAGCGCCACTATCTTCTCCTCCACCGTCTCGGCACACACTAGGCGATAGACGGTCACCGGCTGGGTCTGACCCATACGGTGGGCCCGGTCGCTCGCCTGATCCTCCACCGCCGGATTCCACCAGGGGTCGAGGTGCAGCACGGTATCGGCCTGGGTCAGGTTGAGCCCTGTGCCCCCCGCCTTGAGGCTGATGAGAAACAGCGGCACCGCTTCGTCGCGGAAACGGCTGATGGCCTGCTGCCGCTCTTTCATGGAGCAGGCGCCGTCGAGGTAGCAGTACTCCCAGTTGCGCCCCTCGAGGCGCTGGCGCAGCAGGGTCAGCAGATCGACGAACTGGCTGAACACCAGCACCCGATGACCGCCGTCGATCGCCTCTTCTAGCAGCGCCATCGCCTCATCGAGCTTGCTGCTCTCGGCTTGCCAGTCGGGCAGCACCAGATGGGGGGAGCAGCACAGGCGGCGCAGCCGGGTCAAACCGCTCAGCACGTGCATCAGGGTGCGCCCGTCGCTGCTCTGAATACGCTGCACCACTTCGCGCCGGGTCGCCTCGTAGAGCTCCCGCTCGGCCTGAGAGAGGGCGATGTGATGCACGATCTCGGTCTTCTCGGGCAACTCGGAGAGCACCTCCTGCTTGAGGCGGCGCAATACGAAGGGGTGGATGACCGAGCGCAGCAGCGCCATGTGCTGGGGATCGCGGCCGGCACGGCCGAAGCGGCGCTTGAAATCCCGCTGGCTGCCGAGCAGGCCGGGGTTGATAAAGGCAAACAGGCTCCACAACTCGCCCAGGTGGTTCTCTACCGGGGTGCCGGAGAGGGCGAGACGAAACGCCCCATCGAGCTGAGTCAAGATCTTGGCGCGCTGGGTGCCGGCGTTTTTGATCTGCTGCGCCTCGTCGATGACCAGCGAGGCCCAGCTCACCTTTTTCAGCGGCTCGGAAAGGCTCGAGAGCAGGCCGTAGTTGATGAGCACCAGCTGACCGGCGCGCGCCTCCTGCACCAGATGGGCGCAGCCATAGGATTGATCCAGGGTCACCACCTCCAGCTCGGGGGCGAAGCGAGCCGCCTCCTCTTGCCAGTTGGTGAGCACCGACTTGGGCACCACCACCAGTGCGGGCCCCTCGCTGGCACGCATCCGCAGCATGGTAAGGGCCTGCAAGGTCTTGCCAAGGCCCATGTCATCGGCAAGACAGGCCCCAAAACCGTGGCGGGCCAGGGTCGCCAGCCAGTTGACCCCCTCGCGCTGGTAGTCGCGCAGCCCCTCGAGCAGGGGCACAGGACAGGTAGCAGGCTCGGCCCACTCCGCCTGCAACTCACTCCACGCCTTGTCCCCTTGGGTCGACATGGCCGAGAGCAGACGCATCAGCGGGTAAGCAAGCCGGCGGCTAAAGCGCTGCTCCTCATCGAGCATGGCGCCGAGCAGGGTGAGCCGCTCCGAGAGCTGATCGCTGAGCAGCAGGCTGGTGTGTTCATCGAGCATCACCGTCTTCTGACCGGGACGGAACTGGCGCAGCAGCAGGCGCAAGTCCAGCACCTGATGCTCGTCGAGCGCCACGCTCCCCTCCAGGGCGAACCACTCCTGGCGCTGCTCGATACGCAGGCTCAGGGTGGTCTCGTCGAGGTTACGCAGACGCTGACTCTGGTCGTGCCAGAAGATCTTCACCCCCTTGGCCACCCACTCGGGTAACAGCCCGATCGCGTCGATGGCCTCTTCTTCTTCCAACTGCCACGCCAGGCGGGGACGTGCCAGCCCCAGGCTCTGGCACAAGTGCTGCCACTGTGCCTGCTCGGCCGCCATGTCCCTTTGCCAGTAGTCGGCACTGCGCACATCACTGCGCACCACAGCGTCGCCGTGACCCAGCGACAGCGTCGGGGTTCGCTCCCCTTGCGTCACGCACGAGAGCGAAAGCACTCCCTTACGCCAGTCAAGTTGCACGCCAGGCTCACCCGGCCAGGGGTGCAGACGGGCGTTGCCACCGAGGGCGGCCTCCTCGGCGCACCAGTGCAGTGTCTTGAGGGCATTCAAACGATCCGCCAGGGCAGGCAACTCAGCCACCGGCCAGCGCCGATCGACCGGAAGCCACTCGCTCAGCTCAGGCGGTAACTGCACCACCTGCCACAGATCGGCGGCCAGCGGCAACACGGTGGCTCCCTGCCCCACCTCGGGGTATAGGCGAATGGCCCCCTCCTGCGTCAGGTAGAGCAGTGGCTGGGTTAACGCCAGTTGCAGCCGCTGCCCCTGCACGTTGTAGAGCTGAGGATGAGCGGCCAGTAGGCCCCAGAACTCGGGCGACCAGTGGCGCCCCTCCTGACCGAATTGATGCAAAAGGGCCCAATCCTGCTCATCGAGCAGGGAAGGGTGTTGGGCGGCCAGCAGCGTCAGATCGACCCGTCGTCCGGCCGTCCACTCCCCCTTGACCCCCAGTTTCTGAATGCGGCACTCCAGCGTCGGCCCTTCGGCACTTAAGTTCCACACCAGCCGCTCTTTTATCTTGCCAAGCTGGCTGCTACGGCCAATCCCCTGTAACCAGCCGAGCCAGCCCGCCGGCTGGCCCTGTGCGCCCTCTTCTTCCTCTTCTTCGCGCCAGGTGTCGATCCCCGCCAGCACACCGCGTGCCACCGGCATACCCAGCAGCAGTCGCAACAGCTCCTGACACAAGGCCATCAGACGGTGGCGCGCCGTGGCACCGAGCAGATCGTCGAGCGGCCACTTGCGCAGAGCCTGCAACGCAGCGCTGCTCTCGCCATGGCGGCTCAGGGCACACAGATCGATCCACAGGTGCCCCCAGAAGATCTCGTCGGGGGGCAGTTGCAGCATCTCAAACAGACCGACCGAGTGGCGCTCTCCATCCCATTGGAGCAAGGCATCGGCCAGCACGCTTTGGTGACCACACAACCCCAAGGTGCCTTTGCGCTCGCGCATGGCCAGCACGGGATCATGCTGCTGCGCCAGCCCAAGCCAGACCAGTGACGAGAACAGCGGTGCATCGGGGCGCGTCTGCCATGCCTCTTCCAGCTGGGTCAGCGCCACCTCATCGTGAGACCACAGGGCGGAAAAAGGCCGCCAGTGAGGGAGATCGGCCGCCTGCTCGAGCCACCATGTCTCTTCCCCCTGCCACAGGGCCAATCTGGCCTGGGCGGCGGGCGCCAGCCGGGTGGATGCAATATCGATGGGACGCGCCTCAAGCAGGGCCTGGGCGGCCCAATAGTCCACCATCAGCGTCTGCCACGCCGGTGCGGCGGGGGCCAGCAAGGCCCCGGCACTCGGCTCATCGAGCAGCTCGGTCAACAGGTGGGGCAACGCGGCCGGCAAGTGCTCGGTGCCCCCCAGCAGGCTGGCCAACCAGCCCAGCGCCTCCGGCCAGGCCGGCTCGGGGCAGCGTCCACTGCGAATGGCCAGCAGCAGGCTCAGCGTTCCCTGCGCCGCGATGGCCCACACACCCTCGCCTCGCTCGCGCACCAGATCCTCTCGTACCAGCTCGGCCAGTGCATCGCTGCAACCGGGAAAGAGAGCCACCAGATGTGTGGTAGAGAGAGGGCGGCGAACCAGCAGGGTCGTCAGGATATCGTATTGCAGGGACGAGAGGCGTAGCACGAAACAGGATCCAGACTGCGGAAAAGGCATAATTTTAGCGCCAAACCCGGGCCGACTCGACCCTTTGACCTAACAAAGGAGACAAAAAATCCCGCCGTGGCGGGATTCAGTCAGACGGATTCGCTTGCGCGCCCAGGCGGGCCAGTGCCTTGGCCGCCCTCTGCTCGGCTCGCCTGCGCTGGAAAAAAGCGGAGATCTGGGCCGCGCACGCATCGGCCAACACCCCGCCCTCAACCAAGATGCGGTGGTTGTGGCGAGCATCCTGCAACAGCTGAAAAACGGACGTGTCCGCGCCGGTCTTGGCATCGTGCGCGCCATACACCACCCTGGCCACCCGGCTGTGGATCAAGGCGCCGGCGCACATGCAGCAGGGCTCCAGTGTGACGAACAACTCGGCATCCACCAGCCGGTAGTTCCCCATGTGCCGGCCGGCGGCACGCAGGGCCATCACCTCGGCGTGGGCACAGGCATCGTGCTCGCTGATGGAGCGGTTCCACCCCTCACCGATGATCTCATCACCCAACACCACCACGGCACCGACAGGCACCTCGTCGATGGCCTCGGCCCGCCCGGCCAGCTGCATGGCGTGGCGCATCCAGTGTTCGTCCCGTTGCCGTGATGAGGAGAAGGTCATGCTCTTTTCCGGTCTGCGTTGAAAGTTAAGCCGCGGATTATGGCAAAAGTCGGGCGCCAACCCAAGCCCGCCCCCGCTGAACAAGAAAGAAGCAAACGGCATGGTATTGATAAAAAAGGACTTGCACTGATGTAACCCGATCATTAGACTTGCCCCCCGTCAGCTTAGCTGACCTCGTCGGCGTGTAGCGCAGCCAGGTAGCGCACTGTCATGGGGTGTCAGGGGTCGGAGGTTCGAATCCTCTCACGCCGACCATCATTCCCCGCAAGAGCCCTGTCCACGGACAGGGCTTTTTTGCATCTGCGATCGGCGAAAAAGTGCATTTTTCACACAGAACCAGTTGACTCTTTCACCTGTGACAATTATTGTGCGCGCTCTCACGCCGGAACTGATGCCATGGACGTGAAACGGTGAAAGGAGACCACCCTGCCGGCTTGCTCATTCCCTACAGAGGCAAGCGACATGACCCCATACCCGCCCCTTCCCTCACAGCCGATCACCGGCGAAGAAGAGAGCGCCCAGGAAGTGCGACTCGACATCGTCGACCTAGCAGAGCCGGATGACGAATGATCCCATACAAAAAAAGAGACCCGGCTGATGCCGGGTCTCTTTTTCCATTTTCATGGTGCGGAAGGAGGGACTTGAACCCACACGCCTAAGGCGCCAGAACCTAAATCTGGTGCGTCTACCAATTTCGCCACTTCCGCGAAGCGTTGTCGTCGACCGCGCAATGCCGCCAACGGTAATGATGGGGTGGCTGATGGGGCTCGAACCCACGACAACCGGAATCACAATCCGGGACTCTACCAACTGAGCTACAGCCACCACAGCAGATAAAAATGGCACGCCCTACAGGATTCGAACCTGTGACCCACGGCTTAGAAGGCCGTTGCTCTATCCAACTGAGCTAAGGGCGCACTGTCTTCATCTATTCAGGCATTCCACCTGTAAAAGGTGGTCGGTGATAGAGGATTCGAACCTCTGACCCTCTGGTCCCAAACCAGATGCGCTACCAGACTGCGCTAATCACCGACACATGCTGCCAGCATAACGACAGAAGTCGTACCAGGCAACGGGCGGGCATCATACCCAAGCGCAAAAGCCAGCGTCAACGACTTTTTCCATCAATAAATTCAAATGTCTACTTCTTGCCCTCACACCGCTGCCTACATATTGTGAGCGCGATCAAGCCACTGTCGGAGCAGGGTAAAAAATGCGACAATGCGCCGCCATTGTGAAGACGTTGAGTTGAGGATTATGTCAGCCAAGATTATTGATGGAAAACTGGTGGCGCAAACGATTCGCAACCAGGTGGCCACCCAGGTCAAGGATCGGGTGGTACAGGGCAAGCGCGCCCCGGGCCTTGCCGTGATCCTGGTCGGGAGCGATCCGGCCTCCCAGGTCTATGTGGGCAGCAAGCGTCGCGCCTGTGAAGAGGTGGGGTTTGTCTCCCGCTCTTACGATCTCAGTGTCGAGGCCAGCCAGGAAGAGCTGCTCGCCCTGATCGACCGACTCAATGATGATGTCGAGGTCGACGGCATTCTGGTACAGCTGCCGCTGCCGCCCCAGATGGACTCGACCCTGGTGATCGAGCGCATCCGCCCCGACAAGGATGTGGATGGCTTCCATCCCTACAACGTCGGTCGCCTCGCTCAACGCATCCCGGCCCTGCGCCCCTGCACCCCCAAGGGGATCATGACCCTCATCGAGACCACTGGTGTTCAGACTCACGGTCTGCACGCCGTGGTGGTGGGCGCCTCCAATATCGTCGGCCGCCCCATGACCCTCGAGCTGCTGCTGGCCGGCTGCACCACGACGACCTGCCATCGTTTCACTCAGGATCTCGAGGCCCATGTGCGCCGCGCCGACCTGCTGGTGGTGGCCGTGGGTAAGCCCAACTTCATTCCCGGTGAATGGGTCAAGCCTGGGGCTATCGTCATCGACGTCGGCATCAATCGCCTGCCCGATGGCTCCCTGGTCGGGGACGTGGAGTACGAAACCGCCCGTAGCCATGCCGCCTTCATCACCCCGGTTCCCGGCGGGGTCGGCCCCATGACGGTGGCCTCCCTCATCGAGAACACCCTGCTCGCCTGCGAGCAATACCACGATTAAGCCTGCCCGCCGCCGGCTCGTCCGGCGGCCCCTCTTTATTCCCCACCTCTCGTAGCACGGTTTCTGCATCCGGCAAGAACAGCGCACGGCGACGTTTGCACCACGAAAAACCTGCCATGATTGAATCACTTCCGCGACATGTCGTCCGGAACGGTTCATGACGGAGACCCCCGCTATGGTGCTCGACTACTTTGCCCTCGGCCTGCTCTTTTTTGTGGCGATCGTGCTGTTTTACGGCATCATCGCCCTGCACGACATCCCCTACGAGATCGCCAAACATCGCAACCACCCCCATCAGGATGCCATCCACGTCGCCGGCTGGGTGAGCCTGTTCACCCTGCATGTCATCTGGCCATTTCTCTGGATCTGGGCCACCGTCTACCGGGAAGATCGGGGTTGGGGCTTCGGTCAGCGCCTGCAACGAGACGAGCAGTCACTGGCAGCGCTGCACGATGAGGTCGCGACCCTGCGCAGCCGTCTCGAGACGCTGCTCCAGGAAAAGGGGCACTAATCATGGATCTGCTGCTGATTCTTACCTACACCGCCCTCTGCGTCGCCATCTTCAAGATCTTCCGTATCCCGCTCAACAAGTGGACGGTGCCCACCGCCGTACTGGGGGGCGTGGTGCTCATCGGCACCCTCATTATGCTGATGAACTACAACCACCCCTACTCGGAGATGGCCCGCAATTACTACGTCTCAACCCCCATAGTCCCGCTGGTCAAGGGCCGGGTGAGCGAGGTCGCCGTCACCGCCGACCAAAAGGTGAGAAAAGGTGACGTGCTTTTTCGCATCGATGATGAGCCGTTTCGCCAGCGCCTCGCCAGCCTGGAGGCCAGGGTCGATGCCAACGAAGAGCAGCTCAAGTCCATCACGGCCCGCCTGCGCTCGGCCAAGCTCGACCGCGACCGCGCCGCCGAGCTGATGCGCCGCGGCATCGGCAAACAACGGGATCTCGACGTGAGCCAGGCCAACATGGACGATCTGACCGCCCAACTCGATCAGCAACAGGCCACGCTGGATGACGTCAAGGCGCAGTGGCGCGAGGCCAACTACCAGCTCGACCAAACCGTGGTCAAGGCTCCCAGTGACGGCCACGTGGTGCAACTTGCCCTGCGCCCCGGCATGATTGCCACCCCCTTCATGTACCGTCCCGTGATGACCTTCATCCATGAGGATGAGAGCGCCTACGTGGGCTGGTTCTGGCAAAACAGCATGCAGCGACTGGCGGTGGGTGACGAGGCCGAGGTGGTGATCGACGGCATTCCCGGCAAAATCTTCGCCGGTAAGGTCGAGGCGGTCATTCCGGCCATCGCGGCGGGTAACGTCCAGGCCAACAGCAACCTCATCGATCAGAGCTCAGCCATGCAACCGGGTCGGCTGCCGGTGCGCATCAAGATCACCGATCCACGCTGGCAGGAGTACCAAGTCATCGCCGGCTCAAGCGGCCAGGCAGCCATCTACACCCAGCACTTTCACCACGTCTCGGTGATGCGCAAGGTGCTGCTGCGCATGGCCAGCTGGATGAACTACCTCTTCCCCTTCCACTAATCCCCGGTGCGGCAGGCCTGAGCCTGCCGCGCCCTTCACCTTCCCCTCGATTGGCCTATAATGGCCCCCCTGTCTTTCCAGCCCGTCCGGTGCGCATGTTTACCCTACGCCCCTACCAGCAGGATGCGGTCGATGCCGTGATCCGTCACTTTCGCCGCCACGCCGATCCCGCCGTGGTGGTTCTGCCGACCGGCGCCGGCAAGAGCCTGGTGATCGCCGAACTGGCCCGCAAGGCCCGTGGCCGGGTGCTGGTGCTGGCCCACGTGAAAGAGCTGGTCGAGCAGAACCATGCCAAGTACGAGGCATGGGGGCTCAACGCTGACATCTTCGCCGCCGGGCTGGCGCGCAAGGAGTCGAGCGCCCAGGTGGTGTTCGGTTCGGTGCAGTCGGTGGCACGCAACCTCGATGCCTTCGATGGCGCCTTCTCCCTGCTCATCATCGACGAGTGCCATCGGGTCTCGCTCGACGATGACAGCCAGTACCACCAGGTGATGGCGCACCTACGTGCCAGCAACCCCGCTCTCAAGATCCTCGGGCTCACCGCCACCCCCTACCGCATGGGGCTGGGATGGATCTACCGGCGCCACTACCACGGCATGGTCAAGAGCCGGGGCGAGCGGCTGTTTGGCGACTGCGTGTTCGAGCTGCCCCTGCGCTTTATGATAAAAAACGGCTACCTGACTCCGCCGCGCCTCATCGATGCCCCCATCGTCCACTACGACTTCAGCAAGCTGGCGGCCCGCCCCGGCGGCCTGTTTGACGATGCCGAGGTCAACCGTGAGATCAAGCGTCAGGCCAGGGTCACGCCCCACATCCTCGAGCAGATCCGCAACTACGCCCACGACCGGCAGGGAGTGATGATCTTCGCCGCCACGGTCGAGCACGCCCGCGAAATCGCCACTCGCCTGGGTGAGGCAGGCGAGGCGGTGGCGCTGGTGACGGGCGAAACGCCGGGGCCGGAGCGCGACGCCCTCATCCAAGCCTTCAAGGGGCGCGAGCTGAAATACCTGGTCAATGTCTCGGTGCTCACCACCGGCTTCGACGCCCCCCATGTGGATCTCATCGCGCTGCTGCGCCCCACCGATTCGGTGTCGCTCTACCAGCAGATTGTCGGGCGCGGCCTGCGGCTGGCCCCCGGCAAACAGGATTGTCTGGTGGTGGATTACGCCGGCAACAACATCAACCTGTTCGATCCCGAGGTGGGCGAGCCCCGCCCCAAAGGCGACAGTGTGCCGGTGCAGGTGCCCTGCCCCGCCTGCGGCTTTGCCAACACCTTCTGGGGCAAGGTGGATGAAGAGGGCCAGGTGATCGAGCACTACGGCCGGCGCTGTCAGGGCTTTTTGGAAGATGACGAGGGGGCGCGCGAGGAGTGCGATTACCGCTTTCGCGCCAAGATCTGTCCTGGCTGCGGCGCCGAGAACGACATCGCTGCCCGCCGCTGCCATGCCTGCGATCAGGTGCTGGTCGATCCGGATGACCAGCTCAAGGCCGCCCTCAACCTCAAGGGGTGCATGGTGATCCGTTGCAGTGGCCTCTCCCTCGCCAAGGGGACGGGCAAACAAGGGGAGCGACTCGAGGTGACCTACCACGACGAGGACGGCACCACCCTCACCGACTACTACTCGTTTGCCACACCGGCCGCACGGCGCTTGTTTCAACAGGTCTTTGTGCGTCATCATTGGCGCGCTCCTGGTTTGGAGCCCCAGTTCGCCTCTCTGGATGCTGTGCTGGCCGCCGAACCCCAATTCCGGCATCCCGACTTCGTGATCGCACGCCAGTCGGGGCGCTTTTGGCAAATCAAAGAGAAAATATTTGACTACCAGGGACGCTATCGGACCGCCGACAGCGCCCGGGACGAGTAAGGATCCTTCATGCAGCGGTTTCTCATCGGTTTTTGCGCTCTTTTCTCCCTCGCAGCCCAGGCTGCTCCGCTGACGCCTCCCAAGGGGGGCCATGCCGCCATCGCCGTCATGGGCGCAGGTGGCCTCGAATACCAGCACAACCTCGACGATCTCATGACGCCGGCCTCCACCATGAAGGTGATCACGGCGCTGGCCGCCCGCATTCAGTTGGGTGAAGAGTTTCGTTTTGTCACCGAGATCCAGGCCCAGCCGGGCGCCAAGAGCGGCGAGACCCTGAACGGGGATCTCTGGATCAACTTCGTCGGCGACCCAACCTTGAGCCGCATGGATCTGCTGACCATGTTCAAGCAGCTCGGGGTCAAGCGCATCACCGGCAATGTGTTCGTCAACACCGGCGCCTACAACGGCTATGAGCGTGGCAACGGCTGGTCGTGGGGGGATCAATCCCTCTGCTTCACCGCTCCTGTCTCCTCTGTCATCATCGACAAGAACTGCGCCTATGGCACCGTCACCGCCACCCAAATTGGCCAACCGGCCAGCGCCAGCGGCCCGAGCGGGGTGCCCATCAGCATCAGTGCCGAAAACCTCGATGTGATGAGCTACGGCGACATGGCCCGCCAGTCCTGCGCCCTCGAGGTGGACATGGCGCGTGGCAATCACTACGACCTGCGCGGCTGCATCTCGCCCAACAAGGAGCCGCAGGGGCTGCGTTTTGCCATCTATGACGTGGAAGCCTGGGGCTGGGACAACATTCGCTGGGCCATGGATCGCGCCGGCATCAGCCACGACGGCGCCCTGCGCCTGACCCACCAGGCGCCGGTCGGTGCCGAGACCTTGACCAGCCACAGCTCCAAGGCGCTGCCTGAGCTGCTCGCCCACATGCTCAAGCGCTCCGATAACCTCTACGCCGACACCTTCCTCAAGACCGTCGGTCGCCACTACTACGGCATGCCGGGCAGCTTTAGAAGCGGCACCAAGGCGGTACGGGCCATCCTCGGCAAGGCGGGGATCAACCTCGATAACGCCAGCCTGGCCGACGGCTCGGGGCTCTCTGCCCATAACCTGGTGAGCGCCCGCCAGATGCTGGCGGTGCTCGCCTATATCCAGCGTAACGACGCCACCCTCAACTTCATCCGCCTGCTGCCCTCTTCACAAGTCGATGGCACCCTGGCCTGGCGCGGCTCGGTCACCGCCCCCTTCATGAAGAACCGGGTGCACGCCAAGACCGGCACCGTGACCGGGGCTTCCAACCTGGTCGGTTTCATCGATACCGCCAACGGCCAGCGCAAGGCGTTCGTCATGTTCCAAAACTCCCTGTCGCTGGACCCGACCACCCATGAGCGCTATCGCGCCAGCAAGGCTCGCTGGCCATGGACCACCTTCGAGAAGGGGGTGCTCGAGAGCATCTACCAGAACCAGTCCATTCAGATTGCTCAATAAGGGCTATCGGATCTTTGCACTTTGCCCCGCAGCGACCACCCATTATGCTGGCGGGGCACTACTGACAGGAGAACACTATGTTTGTCGCCATCTATGGCCGTCCCGGCTGCCCCTATTGTGTCCGTGCCGTACAACTCGCCGAGCAGCTGAGCGCGCAGCGTGACGACTTCACCTTCAGCTATACCGATATCCAGGCCGAGGGGATCAGCAAAGATGACCTCTGTGCCATGGCAGGCAAGCCGGTGAGCACGGTGCCGCAGATCTTTTTGGACGAGCAGCACATCGGTGGCTGCACCGATTTTGAGGCCTACGCCCGCGCCAATCTGGGCGCCTGAGCCACCACGACAACGGCGCCCGCAGGCGCCGTTGTTTTATTCCTCTTCCAGTGGCGCAAAACGCGCCATCAGCCGCCCTTCGTGGCGAACCCACTCCAGAAACATCGACTTGGGTCTGGCATAGATAGCCCCGTTCTCCAGGCTGCGATAGACCACCAGCCGCTCCTCCCGTTCGGTGTGCTGCGCCTCGGTCAGCACCTCGTAGAGCCCGCCCTTGAAGTGGCGCCAGCGTCCGGCGCGCACCGGTTTATCGACCATCATCTACTCCTTGGCATGCCCGGTCAGCCCGGCCATTCAGCATGAATGCGGCAACTCTGCCACTCTTGCCGGCCAAGCTCCACGACTTTTTTAGATGAGGATTTCCTTCCATTCAATGGTGGCATTAATGGTGATGCGTCTGCCGTTATCGTACAGTGACACCACAATCTGCCGAAGATGTCTTTTCATACAAAGCATCGTGCTAAAGCAAATTGTTAATAAACTCTGATACCACATGAGAAATCAGCGAATTCCTCTGTCACAAGGATTGTGGTGGCATTCAATTCTGTGAAGAATAGGGTAACTAACGATTTGATTCTAAATCGGCACTCCCGCCAGCTAGGCCACAACAGGCAAGGATCCACCCCGACCATGCTCACTATCGACAAGTCGCACAAGCTCGACGATGTCTGCTATGACATTCGCGGCCCGGTGCACAAGGAAGCCCGTCGTCTCGAGGACGAAGGCCATCGCATTCTCAAGCTCAATATCGGCAACCCGGCCCCGTTCGGTTTCGATGCACCCGAAGAGATCATCAAGGATGTCATCCTCAACATGCCGCTCAGTCAGGGCTATTGCGACTCCAAGGGCCTCTTCTCGGCGCGCAAGGCGGTGATGCAGTACTACCAGCAGAAGGGG
This sequence comes from Aeromonas simiae, assembly GCF_000820125.1. GTDB lineage: Bacteria > Pseudomonadota > Gammaproteobacteria > Enterobacterales > Aeromonadaceae > Aeromonas > Aeromonas simiae. The sequence goes on from NZ_CDBY01000058.1 coordinate 62,796, forward strand.
ATGCGCAAGGTCGACATCGACGACATCTACATCGGCAACGGCGCCAGCGAGCTCATCGTGATGGCGATGCAGGCGCTGCTCAACAACGGCGACGAGATGCTGGTGCCCTCCCCCGACTATCCGCTGTGGACGGCGGCCGTGACCCTCTCCGGCGGCCATGCGGTGCACTACCGCTGCGATGAAGGGGCCGACTGGTATCCGGATCTCGACGACATCCGCGCCCGCATCACCCCGCGCACCCGCGGCCTGGTGCTGATCAACCCCAACAACCCGACCGGCGCCGTCTACGGCAGCGAGTTCTTGCTGGAGGTGATCGAGATTGCCCGCCAGCACAACCTCATCATCTTCGCCGACGAGATCTACGACAAGATCCTCTACGACGACATCTCCCATACCAGCGTCTGCACCCTGTGCGACGACGTGATGGTGGTCACCTTCAACGGCCTCTCCAAGGCTTACCGCGCCTGCGGCTTTCGCCAGGGCTGGATGGTCATCACCGGCCCCAAGGGCCGTGCCAAGGGCTACATCGAGGGGCTGGAGATGCTGGCCTCCATGCGCCTGTGTGCCAACGTGCCCATGCAGCACGCCATCCAGACAGCTCTCGGGGGTTACCAGAGCATCAACGAGCTGATCCTGCCGGGCGGTCGCCTGCGCCGCCAGCGCGACAAGGCGTGGGAGCTGCTCAATGAGATCCCGGGGGTCTCCTGCGTCAAACCCAAGGGGGCGCTCTACATGTTCCCGCGCCTCGATCCCAAGGTGTACGACATCCGCGACGACCAGAAGATGGTGTTTGACCTGCTGCAACAAGAGAAGCTGTTGCTGGTGCAGGGAACCGGCTTCAACTGGCCGGCGCCGGATCACTTCCGCCTGGTGTTTCTGCCGCGCGAAGAGGAGCTGGAGGACGCCATCGGCCGCCTCGCCCGCTTCCTCAAGGGCTACCATCAGTAAATCCGCCACAGGCCACCTCAGGGTGGCCTGTCTGTTTCTGACATGATGAAATTTGCTACCGCCTCACTCGGCTCCTACTGTTAGGAAACACGGGATAACGCCATAAGAGCACATCATGTTGAGCGGCAGCCTGCGTAAACGGGCCTATTTCTACCTGCTGATGATCACCTTGCTGGCCGGGATACTCGGCTGGGGCATCACTGCGCGGCTCCTCGAGCGCAGCAGCCAGCAACTGCTGGTCGATCAGCAGCAGAGGGTGCTGCAACGCACCGATGACCTGCTTGGCAATGAGCTGCGGCAACTGGCCACAGAGGCCAAACGGCTCGCCATGGCGGAAGCGGCGGCGCGCCAGCCCCTCTTGCAAGGCGCCAGTAAGATCCGTTTTGCCCTGTGGCGAGATAGCGCTGGCCACCCCCAATTTGGCTTTCTCCGCGAAGGGGAGCGCGTACGCGCCATGCATGCCCGGGATTGGCCATGGCTGCTGTCATTTTCAGCCTCCAGCAGGCTTCTGTCCGGCCCCCACATCATCTGGCAAGACGCGCTTCCCGTGCTGACACAGCAGATCCCGACGGGTAATGACGGCTGGTTGCTCATCGGTCAGCCGCTCGATGCCACGGCCCGCACGGCGCTGGAGCGCAGCGTCGGGGCGGCGCTGCTCTTCTCCCCAACCCGCCCTGTGGCCCAGCCATCTCGCCGCTTGCTTTCCTCCGCCTCCGGAGCCCCCCTGTTTGTCTCCACCGGGCCCGATCCCCTCTTGCAACAGTGGCTGACCGAGCGTAACCGCACCTTACTGCTCGCTATCCCGCTGCTGGCGGCCCTGCTCTGCGCCGCCGTTGCGCTGCTGATCGAGCGACTCATCCTGCGTCGCCTCACCCAGCTCTCACGGCTCGCCATTGCGCCGGGTAAAGGAAGCGCGCCGCTCCCCCGCTGGCCGGTGCGGGGCAGTGACGAGTTCGATACCCTGGCGCTCTCTCTCAACGCCATGGCCGATCAACTGCGCCACTCCCAGCACCGGCTGTTTGACGAGGTCCGCCGCGATGGTTTGACCCGTCTTGGCAATCGCAAGCTGCTCATCGAGCTGCTCGATCGGCACATCCCAGCGTTGCAGGAGACCCCTCAACTGACCCTGGCCCTGCTTCTGGTCGATCTGGATGAGTTCAAGGTGGTCAATGACAGCCTCGGTCACGAGCGGGGTGATCGGGTGCTGGCTCTGGTCGCCGAACGGTTGATGAATCTGGCCCGCGGCTCCGACTCGCTGTTTCGTCTCGGGGGCGATGAGTTTGCCATCCTCTGTCTGCTTCCCCGTCAGAGCCAGGGGGCCGAGCGGCTGGCCGAGCGAGTGTTGCAGGATATGGATCATCATCCCCTGCTGCTTGACAACACGGCGGTACAGCTCAGTGCCTCCATCGGCGTGGCCTACTACCAGCCGGCGCTGAGCAGCTCCGAACTGCTGCGCAATGCCGATCTGGCCATGTATGAAGCCAAGCGGCTGGGACGTCGTCACTACCGTATCTACAGCGATGCCATGCATCACAGCGTGAGTGAACGCCTGCACGCCGAACAGGCATTGCGCCAGGCACTGCATGAGCAGCAACTGGAGGTCTGGTTCCAACCGATCCTCGATACCCGCGATGGCAGCGTCGTCATGGTCGAGGCGCTGGTGCGCTGGCCACGTGGCCAAGGTTATGTACCGCCCAGTGACTTCATCGCCCTGGCCGAAGAGACCGGCCTCATCATCCCCATGGGGATCTGGATCGCTCGGCAGGCACTGCGCGCCTTACCGGCACTGCGCGAGCACTGGCCCGAACTCAACTTGAACATCAACCTCTCGGTGCTGCAACTGATGCAGCCCGATCTGGTGCCCCGCTTGTGCACGCTGGTCAACGAGTGTGCCGTCCCCCACTCGGCCGTCCATTTCGAGCTGACCGAAAGCCTGTTTGCCGAGCAAAACGAGTTTCTGGTCAACCAACTGCGTCAGCTGAGCGATGCCGGCTTCAAAGTGCATCTGGATGATTTTGGTACTGGCTACTCCTCCCTCGAGCGGTTGCTGACCCTGCCGGTCGATACCCTGAAACTCGATCGCAGCTTCACCCAAACACTGGAGCGAGGGGATGAGCGGCTGGTCAAGGCGGTGCTGCTCATCAGCCAGGAGATGGAGATGCAGGTCATTGCCGAAGGGGTCGAGACCGAAAAAGGGATGCAGCGGCTGCAGGCGCTCGGTTGTCACCTGATGCAGGGGTACCTGTTTGCCAAACCCATGCCGCTGCCTGAAATTCGCGAGTGGCTGGCGCGGCACGGCGCACCGAGATCACCGCCCCCCATGGTTCGGGTCCCGCAGCGCCCCGATCCCGCCCTCAATCCCCCCTCCCACTGACCCATAAAAAAAGACCGGCACAAGGCCGGTCTTCTCATCACTGCAACCACTTAGCCGAGGCGAACCCTGGCGTTACGGAACATCCGCATCCAGGCAC
>NZ_CDBY01000059.1 GCF_000820125.1 Aeromonas simiae
CGGCAGATGATTTAGCTAATCAGCTAACCGAATGCGGAGCGGTAGTTCAGTCGGTTAGAATACCGGCCTGTCACGCCGGGGGTCGCGGGTTCGAGTCCCGTCCGCTCCGCCACTATTTTCGAAGGCCTTCCCTGATGTGAAGGCCTTTTTGCTTTTGCAGGCATTTATCGCTGAATCGCCGGACGACGGAAGAGGGTCGCTATAGCCTCTACCTTCGGATACCGCCCCTCAGCCCTGTGTTTCACCCTCTGCCATTCGCGCGGCAGTCACCCCGTCACGCAAGAGCAGCCCAGTCGAGCGACTGGGCTTTTTTCGTTTGGAGCGAGGGATAGCGGCGCGCTTGAATGTGAAAAGCCACTCCTTTCTCACACCGGCTTACCGATAAAGACTGGGATTGGTGGGGTTCAACCCATAGGGAAATAGGTGCGCAAGGGCGGATATGCACCACATGTAAACGTGCGTTTTATATGCATAATCCACAAAATGAAATGCAAGGTTGATCTGGCGTTTATTGGGTAGGAAAACGTGCCACAGCACGATCTTTGTGAAGCCAGTGGCAATTTTTTCGATATTTGAGTGCGAATATCCTCTCATTGGCAGTAACTTATTATCCATTATATGATAAGGTCGGATTTCTCGAGTCCTGTCTTTCGGGCCCTTTCGGCAGCGTTCAGTGCTGAAAGTCGGTTCGGCAACATTACCCAATGTGTGTTGTGAGCAATCAGCTGTGATCTTCTTCACGGCCGAAGGCTGGGCAGAACAAGGATGATTTTAAATACACTGACAGGGAGTGTGTAATGCAGTATCAGGAGTTCTTTGAGCGTTTCAGCCAGCGTTATCCGCATCAGCCCGAGTATTTGCAGGCGGTGCGTGAAGTTCTCAATTCCATTTGGCCTTTCTATAGCGCCAACCCCAAATATCAACAGCAAGGATTGCTGGAGCGCATGCTCGAGCCGGAACGCCTGATCCGTTTTCGAGTGTGCTGGGTGGATGACAAGGGCGAAGTGCAGATCAACCGGGCCTTCCGGGTGCAGCACAGCTCTGCCATCGGTCCTTACAAGGGAGGGATGCGTTTTCACCCGAGCGTCAACGCCTCAATCCTCAAGTTTCTGGCGTTTGAACAAACCTTCAAGAACGCGTTGACCTCGTTGCCGATGGGCGGTGGCAAGGGCGGCAGTGACTTTGATCCCAAGGGCAAGAGCGACGGCGAGATCATGCGCTTTTGCCAGGCGCTGATGCTGGAGCTGCATCGTCACGTCGGGCCGGATACCGATGTTCCGGCCGGCGATATCGGTGTAGGGGCCCGTGAAGTGGCCTACATGGTCGGCATGATGAAGAAACTGACCAACCGTACCTCCTGCGTCTTCACCGGCAAGGGGCTCACCTTCGGCGGCAGTGAGCTGCGTCCGGAGGCAACCGGTTACGGTCTGCTCTATTTTGTCTCCGCCATGCTCGAAGAGCAGGGGCAATCGGTGGCTGGCAAGATTATCTCGGTGTCTGGCTCGGGCAACGTCGCTCAGTTCGCCATTGAGAAGGCGATGGAGCTGGGTGGCAAGGTGATCACCGCATCCGACTCCAGCGGCTCGGTCTACGATCCGGCCGGATTCACCCCCGAGAAGCTGGCACTGCTGCGCGACATCAAGGAGCGCGGTGGCCGGATCAGCGAATATGCGCGGGCCGTGGGTGCCGAATACCTGGAAGGTCGTACTCCCTGGTCTGTGCCGACCGAGCTTGCCCTGCCGTGCGCCACCCAAAATGAGCTGCATGCGGTCGATGCCAAGGCGCTGATCGCCAACGGGGTACAACTGGTGGCAGAGGGCGCCAACATGCCTTCGACCGCTGACGCCATCTGCCTGTTCCATGAGGCGGGGGTCGCCTTTGCGCCTGGCAAGGCCGCCAACGCGGGTGGGGTGGCCACCTCGGGTCTGGAGATGAGCCAGAACGCCCAGCGCCTCTCCTGGCGCCGTGAGACCGTCGATGAGCATCTGCACCACATCATGACCTCTATCCATAAGCTCTGCGTTGAGCATGGCCGTGATGAGAGTGGCCGGATCAACTACGAGAAGGGTGCCAACATCGCCGGTTTTGTGCGGGTCGCAGAAGCCATGCTGGCACAAGGCGTGCTGTAACGCATCGGCGTTGATGACCAACCTAATAAGAAGGGGCCCTCGGGCCCCTTTGGTTTTTTATTCCCCCTGCCGGAGCAGGACTCGGCCATGTCGCAGCCGGCGCAGCAGCGGCGGCAGTGCAATGACCAAGACGGCGAGCACCAACAGTAGCTGGCTGATATTGCTTTCCCACAAGATCCCGATTTCTCCGTTGCTGATGGAGAGCGCCCGGCGCAGATTCTGCTCCAGCATCTCGCCCAGTACAAAGCCGAGGATGAGTGGCGAGAGCGGGAAGTTAAGCTTGCGCAGCACATAGCCAAATACACCCAAGCAGGCCATCAGCAGCAGATCGAACGTCGTGCTCTGTATGGAGTAGACACCGACGGCGGAGACGGCTGCGATGGTCGGCGCCAGACACCAGAGGGGGATGTTGAGCATCCGGGTGAACAGACCGATGAGGGGAATATTCATGATGAGCAACATGATATTGGCCATCAGCAGGGCCGCAATCAGCCCCCAGACGATCTCGGGCTGTTCGGTGAACATGGTTGGGCCCGGGGTGATGTTGTAGAGGGTCAGCGCCCCCATCATCACGGCGGTGGTGCCCGAGCCCGGCACGCCCAGGGTCAGCATGGGAATAAAAGAGCCGCAGGCAGAGGCGTTGTTGGCGGCCTCAGGGGCGGCGACGCCGCGAATATCCCCCTGCCCGAAGGTGCCCTGGCTGCCGGCCAGCCGTTTTTCCGACATATAGGTCAGGGCGCTGGCGATGGTGGCGCCGGCCCCCGGCAGAATGCCGACGAAAAAGCCCACGCAGGACGAGCGCAGTATGGCGCCTCTACAGTGGAGCAACTCCTTGACGCTAAACAGTAACTTTCCGGTCTGGCGCACCAGCTGCTGACCACCGCTGGTGTGCTGCTCCAACATCAGCAGGATCTCGCTCACCGAGAAAAGACCAATCACCACCACGATAAACTGGATGCCGTCAGAGAGGTTGACGCTGTCGAAGGTGAAGCGATACACGCCGGTGTTGGCATCGACCCCGACGGTGGCCAGCCCTAGCCCCATCAATGCGGCGAGAAACGACTTGAGTGGGTTTTGCCCCATCATGCTGCCGAGGCAGGCGATGGCAAACACCATGAGGGCAAAATATTCGGCCGGGCCGAACGCCAGTGACCAGCGGGCCAGGGCCGGAGCGAACAGGATGATGCCACCGATGGCGAGCAGGGAGCCAACAAACGAGCTGACCGCCGAGATGGAGAGGGCCACCCCGGCGCGCCCCTGTTTCGCCATGGGATAGCCATCCAGCGCCGTCATGATGGCGGCCGCCTCGCCCGGCACATTCAACAGGATCGATGAGATCCGTCCTCCGTATTCACAGCCGATGTAGACAGTGGCCAGCAGGATCAGCGCCGATTCCGGCGGGAGCTTGAGGGCAAAGGCCAGCGGCAGCAAGATGGCGACACCGTTGATCGGCCCCAGGCCAGGCAGCAGGCCCACCACGGTACCGATAAAGCAGCCGATGAGGGCAATGAGCAGGTTTTCCGGGGTGAGTGCGACCGCAAACCCCTGCGCAAGGTAGAACCAGGTATCCATGCTTCCTCCTCAGGAGAGCCATGCGCCAAGGGGTAACGTCACCCCCAGCAGGCGATCGAAAAGATAAAAAAGGGCGATGCCAAGCAGGGGCCCGGCCAGCAGTGAGGCCCTCCAACCGGCGCCAAACAGGCGCCCTCCCACGAGGATGAAGAGGGTGGTTGCGAGCGGGAACCCCAGCCATTCAAACCCTGCACTGTAGGCAAGCAGGGCCAACACCATGACGAGCAGGTGTTTGCGCTGTGCCAACGCCGGCCAGCTGATCCGATCCGGTGTGCGCTTGAGGATCAGCAGGGCACACAAGGCCATGAGCAGGGAGATAACGAAGGGGAAGGGGCGTGGCCCCACGGGTTCATAGGTGTATTCACTGTGCAGCTGCCAGGCGAGGGAGGCCGCCCCCAGGCTCAGCAGCAGCCAGCAAAAGGCAAACAGGCGATCGCTCATGATGCGCCTCCTTACTTGGCCAGGCCGAAAGCGCGGGCCTGCTGGCGATACTCGGCGACCTGAGCCTTCACATACTCATCCAGTGGCTGGCCTGTCAGGTTGAATTCAAACAGTGCCCGCTGATCTCGCTGGGCCTTGAAGCGGTCACTTTGCAGCAGCTTATCGAAGGTCTGCTTCCACCACTGGTAGTCGGCCTCACTGACCTTGGGGCCCAGGTAGAAGCCACGGATCACCGGCCACTCCAGGTCATAGCCCTGCTCCTTGGCGGTGGGAATGGCGCCCAGCTCCCCCGGCAGGCGGGTCTTGGCAAAGACGGCCAGCACTCTCATCTTGTTGCTAGAGAGGTAGGGAATAATCTCACTGAAGTCGCCCGAGATGGCCTGCACATGGTTTCCCATCAGGGCCGTGACGGATTCCCCACCGCCTTCGAAGGCGACATAGCGCATCTTGCGAGGGTCAATGCCGGCTTGCTTGGCCAGCATGGCGACCTTCATCCAATCCTGGCTGCCGATAGAGGCGCCAGCACCGATCACCACGCTGCTCGGGTCAGTTTGCATCGCATCGACCAGTGCCTTGAGGTTCTGGTAGGGGGCATCGTGGCGCACGGCAATCATGCCGTAATCGGTGGCGACTGCCGCCACCCAGCGCACGTCATCCACCGTGTAGCGGCCAAATTTCCCTTGGGTGTCAATCAGCATCGA
>NZ_CDBY01000060.1 GCF_000820125.1 Aeromonas simiae
CCATCAGCTGGCGCACCTCGGCACTCCCCTCCACTTCGGCACGCGGACCGGCCAGCAGCAGGCACCCGTCGCTGAGCAGGCCGAGGTGGGTGGCCCCGGAGGGGATCTCGTCGAAGCGGTTGACGATGAGCACCAGCGCAAGCCCGCCCTCCGCCAGCTCAGCGAGCAGCGCAGCTAGGTCGCGGCGGGAGTCGTGATCCAGCCCATCGAACGGCTCGTCGAGCACCAGCTGCGTCGGGTGCGCCAGCAGGGCTCGTGCCAGCAGCACCTTGCGCCCCTCGCCGTTGGAGAGAAAGCGCAGCGGCCGTGACCAGAGCGCCTCGACGCCAAAGCGCCGCAACCAGTGGCGCGCCTCGGCCTCGTCGCCCTGCTCGAGCAGCAGGGTCGAGACCAGATAGCCCGCCTCCTCCTCTTCCCCCACCATGTCGGTGTTGCGCCGCTGCCACTCCGCCGCCATCAACTGCTGCTGGGATTCGAACGAGAGGCGCAGCGCCCCGGTGATCACCGGCGCCCGCCCCTGGCACAGGGGCAGCTCGCCGCACAGGGCGCGTGCCAGCGCCGTCTTGCCGCTGCCGTTGCTGCCGACGAAACACCATTGCTGACCCGCCAGCAGCGTCAGGGCGGGGATCGTCAAACGCCGCTCTCCCCCCAGTGCCAGTCGGGCCTCATGCCATTGATACTCCACCTTTTCTTCCTGTCATCGACGGTTGCTGCTCCTAGCACCATAACCAGAGAAGCCCGCAGAGAAAAGCCGCCCTGAGGGCGAACGGTAACATACCGCGGCAAACCGGCCATCGGCGCGGCCCCCCGTCGCCGCAGGCGCCTCATAGTGGGGTGACCTAGGTAAGAAGAGGGGTAAGGCTCGTCACCCTCTTTAAGCGAGAAGAGCGCCCCCCACGAGCCCGCCGTCGTCATGCCCCGTGGCAGGGTGCTGCCGGCGTCGCGATGGGCCGATTACTGCACCTCCAGCTCGACCCTGACTAAGCCAGAAGCCGGGTTGGCGATGGCGCTGAACGCCGAGCGGGAGAGATCGATGATCCGCCCCTTGGGGAAGCGGCCGCGATCGTTGATGCGCACCACCACGCTCTTGCCGTTGGCCGGATTGGTCACCTTCACCTGGCTGCCGAACGGGAGCGTCTGGTGGGCGGCGGTGCGCCCCTCCTTGCGATAGGGCTCGCCGCTGGCGGTGCGCTTATTGTGGTAGCGATCGGCGTAGTAAGAGGCAAGGCCGCGCTCGCGATAGCCGTGCCAGCTGCCGCCGTGCGCCTCGTCATAACGGCTGCTGCACGCCGTCAGCAGCAGACACAGCAGCAGCGCACCGGCCTGTTTCACTCTTTGCATCCCCTCTTCCTCCCTCTGCTTGCGCATACAGAGCGGGAGGCCGAAGCCCCCCGCATCCCACACACCATCAGGCACTGAGCCTGGCCGCCTCGTCGGTAAAGCCAAAGCCGCGCAGCCCCACCACATGCACGTGCTCGTGCTTGCCCTGCACCTTGCGGATGAGCTTGTAGGTGGTGCCCTTCTCCGGGCTGATGTTCTCGGGCGCGGCGATAAGCAGCTGCATATCTTGGCGCTCGCACAGCTCGAACAGGGTGGCGATGGACTTGGCATCCAGGCGCGCCGCCTCGTCGAGGAACAACAGGCGGCAGGGGGCGATGTCCTTGCCACGCAAGCGACGGGACTCCTCCTCCCAGCTGATGAGCACCATCAGCAGGATCGCCTGACCGGTACCGATCGCCTCGCCGGTGGAGAGCGCCCCGCTCTCGGCGCGCAGCCAGCCGTCGGCGCCGCGCAGCACCTCGATCTCCAGCTCCAGGTAGTTGCGGTAATCGAGCAGCACGTCCCCCATCACCTGATAGTTGCGATCGCTCTGATCGACCTGCGGATTGAGGCGCTGGAACAGCTTGGCCATCGCCTCGGAGAAGCTGAGCTCCTTGTCGGCGAACAGATCGTTGTGCATGGCGCTCTGATCGGCCAGCGCGGTGAGCAGACGGGTGTGAGCCTCGCGCACATTGACGTTGAGGCGCACCCCGCGCACCAGACCGAAGGCGATGTTCTGCAAGCCCTGGTTGAGCACCCGGATCCGGTTCTGCTCGCGGCGGATGATGTTGGTGATCTTGGCCGCCACCTCGTGGGAGGAGAGCGACAGGTGGTTCTCCCGCTGCTTGAGCTCATCGGCCAGACGCGCCAACTCGATCTCCATCTCCTCGATGGCCTCGACCGGATCGTCCGAGCGGATGATGTCGTTGCGGATGCGATCCTTGAGGTAGCGATAGACCTGCACGTAGAAGGCCACCTTCTGCTCGGTGCTGCGGTTGCCCTCGGAGCGGCGCAGGGCATCGCGCAACTCCTCGTCGTGGGCCACCGCCACCCGCAGGGCGCCGAGCGCCTTGTCCGACATAGAGCGCAAGTCGTCGGCGTCGAGGTAGGCCAGCTCGCGGCGGTTGAGGCGCTTCTCTACGTCGGTCTCGCGGGCCAGACGCACCACCCGCGACCAGCTGGCCTTGTGACCGACCAGGGATTTACGGGCGCTGAAATAGTCCTTGCCCTCCACCTTGAGGCGACCGCCGAGGGATTCGATCTCGCGCTTGGTCACCTGCAACTGGGCCTCGGCACTGGTACGCCGCGAGCGGGTACGAATGAGCAGCTCCTCGACCTCTTTTTTGTGGGCGCGCGCCTTCTCCTCCATGTCCTCCGACAGGGTCAGCCCCATGGCGGCCAGCTCCTGCTCGAACTCGCGCAGGGTCTCGCCCTTGGCCGAAGCACTGGAGTCGAGCGCGGTGCGCACCTGCAACGCCTCGGTGTGCTGGGCACTGATCTGCTTGTGCAGCTCGCCGGCGGCGCGGGCGTCCACCTCGGCGGCCTTCAGCTTGGCCTTGAGGTGCTCGCTCATCTCGGAGGCCTTGCCGAGCAAGTCCTGAGCGTCCTGATAAGCCAGGTGCGGCAGACGGGCCACCACCTGATCGAGCAGGTAGCAGCGCCGCTTTTGCTCGGTGAGCGCCCCGCTCGCCTGATCGAAGGTGATCTGCAACTCGGCCAGCCCCTGGGGGTCCTGGCGCAGCGCCTGACTCAGGGTGTCGAGCTTTTCCAGCGCCGCGCCGTGGCGCGCCACGAAGTCGCGGGCCGCGTCGAGACGGGCCACCTGGGCGCGCGCCTCATCGAGTTTCTCACCGACCGGCTCATCGAACAGGTGGGCCAGCGGCAGCATGGACTGGGCCAGTTGCAACTGACGGGCGACCTGGGACTGAGCCCCCTTGAGCGCTTGCAGCTCGCGCTCGCTCTCGCCGACCACCCCTTGCAGCTGACGCAGGGCCGCCTGCTTTTGCTCGATGGCAAGCTCAGGATCGTCGTCAAAGGCGATGCCAAGGTGGCTGCCGACAAAATCACTGAAGTGCTGGTAGAGGCGATGGAATTTTTGCTGCTCGAAGGCGGCCTTGGCATAGGCCTCGACCAGGGCGTCGCGCTCCACCTCGAGCTGCTCGATGCGTTTTTCCCGCGCCGCGCGGCCAAACAGGGGCAGGTCGGGGTAGCGCGAATAGCGCACCTGACGCTTGCTGCTGCGCACCAGCACGGCGTTGCCGAGCTCGTCGGCTTCGAGCAGATCTTCGTCAAACGAATCGGGGTTGCCCTGGATGAGGTAGATGTCCTCCGGGCAATCCTCGATGGCCTTGAGGCGCTCGATGGCCCCGTCCAGATCGAGCACCACCAGGGCGCAGCGGGCCGGGCCGTAGAGGGCGGAGTAGTAGGGGGCGTCGTCGATGGAGATGTCGTCGTAGACATCGGAGAGCAGCACGCCGCCCACCTGCTCGGCGATGCGCGACAGGCGCGAATCCGCCTCGCCGGCCCCCAGTTGCAGGTTCTTGACCTGCTGCTCGATGGCCTGCTTGCGCCCCTGAATGTCGCGGCTCTCCTGCTCGAAGCGGCGCTCCTCGGCCAGCACCTGGCTCATGCCAAGGGAGATCGCCTCGGCCGTGGCAAGGGGCAGGCCGCTCTGCTCGCGCAGCTGCTCGAGCTTCTCGCTCGCCTGCAACCAGCGCGGCGCCAGGGCGGTGAGCGCCTTGATGTCGCGCTCGAGCTGTTCGCTCTGGTGGCGGCGCTCGGAGCGGCGCTGGGCAATGCCCTCGGCCTCTTCGTCAAGCTCCTCGCGGCGGGTACGCAGCCCCTCGAGCAGCAGCTCGAGCGCCTCGGCATCCTCCACCAGCACGCCGCTCTCGGCGAGCTGGGCCACCAGCTTGCCAAGCTGCTCGGCGCCGCTGGCCTCTTTTTCCAGCCGGGCAAGAGCGGCGCGCACGCCCTCCCCCTGCGCCAGCAAGGCGCGCTCTTCAATCAGGCGACGGCCAAGCTGCTGGGCTACCGGATAGGCCTCGGCCCGCTCGGTACCGGGGGCCACGGTCAAAAGCAGCGCCAGGGCCTGCTCGTAGTCGCTGGCGGCAGTCTTGGCCAGGGCCAGCTGCTGCTCGGCATCGAGCACGGCGCGGGTGAGCTGGCTCTCGCGCTCACGCAGGGCGGCCAGCTGCTCGTGGGCATTATCGGCCGTCAGATCGGACTGCTCGCACTGCTCGCGGGCGGTCTCGAGGGCCTGCACCGCCTGGCGGTACTGGATGGCGCGGGTCTGCTGGATATCCAGCGCTTGCTGGTAATCGGCGAGCTGGGTCTTGAGGCTGTCGACCTCCCCCAGCGCGCGCTCGCGGCGCTCTTCGGCATCGAGCAGGCGCGCCTGGATCTCCTCGACCACCGCGCTCTGCTGCTCCAGCTTGTCGGTGAGATCTTGCAGATCGGCGCGGTAGAGATCGATCTTCTTTTTCAGCGCCACGGCAGCCATCACCTTGCCCAGGTGCTCGGCGGCGGTCTCCAGCTCGTCGGTCAGCAGTTTCTCGCGGTTGCTAAGCTGCTCCGCCTCGTCGGCCAGATAGATGGCGCGCTGGCGCTCTTCGGCCAGCAGGCGGCGCTTGTCCGCCAGCTCGGCTCTGGCCTTGAGGGCCAGCTCGGAGAGGCGCGCCTTCTCGGCGGCATTGCGCACATAGTCGGCCGCCACATAGTGGGTGGTCTCGGTGATGAGGTTCTTGAACAGATCCCGCTGCCCTTGGGTCTCCTTGATCGCCTCCAGGGTACGGCGGTTCTCGTAGATGGCCGCCTCCATGTCCTGGAACGCCTTGCGCACGCCGGAGTTCTCCGGCAGCAGGTATTCGCGCAAGGAGCGGCTGATCGACGAGGAGATGCCGCCGTAGAGGGAGGCCTCGATCAGGCGATAGAACTTGCTGCGATCCTTTTGATCACGCAGCTTTTTCGGGGTGATGCCGAACTCGAACATGAAGTTGTGGTAGTCGGTCACCGAATTGAACTTGGCCACCTTGAGCGAGCCCAGCTGCCCCGCCGCCGCCTTGAGATCGGCAAACGCCCGCACCCGGCCCTTGCCGTCGTCGAGTTTTTCCAGCAGCAGATCGGTCGGCACCACGCCGTCCGGCACATCGACCAGGGCAAACGGGGTGATGTTGACCTTGTTGTCGCGGTTGGCCACCTGCTCGAGGTGCACCCCGACCCAGATGCGCTGCTCACGGCTGTTCATCACCTCCAGCAGGGAGTAGCAGTGGCCCCGTTGCAGCTTGCCGTACAGCCCCTTGTCGCGCGAGGCGCTCGATGAGCCCGCTTCCGTGGTGTTACGAAAGTGGAGCAGGGTCTGATCCGGGATCATGGCGGTGATGAAGGCCGCCATGGTGGTGGACTTGCCCGCCCCGTTACCGCCGGAGAGGGTGGTGACCAGCTGGTCGAGATCGAAGGTCCGGGCGAAGAAGCCGTTCCAGTTGACCATGGTCAGGGATTTGAACTTGCCTCGCACCGTTTATACCTCCAGATCCAGTTGTTCTTCGTCGAGATCCGCCTCGACATCCTCAAACAGACTCTCGCTGCTCGGCAGCTCGTCGTCGTGGAAGATGGCCTCCCCCTCCTGGATCATGCGCAGCTGCACCGCGCGCGGATCCTCGTCGCTGCGCACGTCAGCGGCGAAGCGGAACACCGACTCGTTGACCTTGAACTTGTCACCGTTGCCAAGGGCCGTGACCATGCCGAGCCGGCGCAGGCGGCGCAGGGAGGTGCGGATCTTCTCGAGCAGCTTCTTCTTGTCAAGATCGGTGCCGCCGGAGCGGCTGTTGACCATGCGCAGCAACAATTTTTCATCGGCGAGGGTCAGGATCTCCTCCTGCAACTCGGCCATGGCGAACACCCCTTCCGAGGCGAGCCGCTCGGGGCTCAAATAGAGGTAGCAGAGCACCTTGCCCACCAGCATGTCGAGCTCGGAGAGGACGGTGGTGCCGATGTCGGCACTCGGGCGCGGGCGCAGGTAGAAAAAGCCCTCCGGCGCCTTGATGAGCTCGACCTGATAGCGGCCGTAGAAGAGCTCGAACTCCAGGTGGTAGTCGACCAGCACGCTGTGCTGCTCGAACTCGTCGGCGCTGATGTGGCGCCCGGAGCGCAAGGCGGTGTCGATACGCGGAAACAAGGGGTTGGCGATCGCCTCTGCGAGCCGCATCGGCAAGGGAAACTCAGTATTGATCAATGACATAGGCCTGAACCTTGGATCCATGTTGGTTGACGGGTTTCCAGCTCGGCTGGGCGTGCGGGGTCGGGTCGCTGCTGTGACCAAGGCGCACCGCCTGATCCACCAGCAGGCGGGTCACGTCGAAGTGGGCGTGGGCCGGGAAGTCATCCAGGTATTCGCGCAGCACCTCGGCCACGTCGAGAGGCAGCCCGGCCTCCTTGTAGCGCACCAGGTGACGCTCGATGCGCTCGGCCAGCTCGGCACTGATGTCGACCACCTCCTGAAACTCGAGCTCGGTCGGCACCTCACCGGTGACCTCCTCGTCGTGGATGGCGATGGTCTCGTCGCGCAGCTCGAGCAGGCGCGGCTCCTCGGCCACGCGCAGCAGCCAGTTGTGCTGCTCGAACAGACGGATGGATTCTCGCAGCCGCTGGCTGAAGGCGCGGTTCTTATCCATGTCGATGGCGGTGCGGATGAACTTGTGCACGTGGCGGTCATAGCGGGCCCACAGCTCGATGCACTGCTGGCCCCAGCTGGTGATGACGTCCAGACGCCCTTGCAGGGCCTGGGTCAGCTCCTCGACGTGGAACAGATCGTCGCGCCCCTGGGCCGCCTCCTGGATGTTCAGGAGCCCCTCTTGCAACCGGTGGCCGGCCGCATCCAGGGTGTCTTGCAGCTCACGCAGGGTCTGGCCGGTCTCGCGCAGCAGCTTCTCACAGCTGTGGATCGCCTCCATCCAGTCCTGAGTCAGCAGGGCAGCGATCTCCTCCTTGACCTTGTTCTGCTGCTCGTCCATGGCGCGCTGGGTGTGATCGATGCGCTCCATGGTCTCTTCCAGCGAGAAGGTCAGGCGCGGCAGCACCTCGGCATCCCACTGCTCGCGGGTGTTAGTCTCCAGCGCCGCGGTGCGCGCCTTGTCGAGCTCGCTGGCCAGGTGTTCGAGCAGGATGGAGAGCTTGATCGAGTCGACCTGGCGCTGGTCGAGAAAGAAATCGACGATGGCAACCCCGAGCCGCGACAGGCGATAGAGGCTCTCGCCGGCCACCGGATCGGTGGTGAAGCGCGCCAGCAGTTGCTGGCGAATGAGATCGTTGATGGCGTTGTTGGCCCGGGCGGTGACCGTCTCGTCCATCTGACCGAAGGCACTGCTCACATAGCCGAACGCATCGTGCAGCGCGGCCTCGAACAAGTCAGGCTCCTCCTCGGAGAGGGTCTTGATGGCGACGAGGAAGGCCAGCCGGTCGGTGGGAAGCTGCAAGGCGAGCCCCTCCTGGCGCACCCAGCCGATGGTCTCGGGCAGGGAGCGCTCGGAAGCGGCCAGCGGCGTCGCCTCCTGGGTGGCCAAAAGGCCAGGTGTACTGGTCATGCGATCATCTCGTGTTGTGGTCCCGTCATGATGGAGGCATGGTTCAAAGCGGCTTTTGGGCCATGACATGGATGTAACGACCCAGGGAAACGAACGGCTCCTGGCGGCAGTAGTGCTGCTCCATGGCCAGCAGATCATCGAACTTGCCGCTCTGATCTTCCTTGTGCCGCATGTAGTCGTGAATGACGCGCACCCCGGTCTTGCCGATGATGCGCAGCCCCCCGCGCCCCACCCAGTCGTAGACCTGTTCAGGCAGCTGGGGATTGGTGGGGGTCAAGGCAGTCTGGCGCTTCTTGCGCAGCCCGGCCCTGACGTAGTCAAAGTTCCCCACCACCAGGCTCTGAAACAACAGGCCATGGCGGTTGTAAAAAAGCAGGGACAGTATGCCGCCCGGAGCCAGGAATGGAAACAGACCGAGCAGGGTTTGCCGCGGCTCGACCAGCCATTCGAGCACCGCGTGGCAAAGCACCAGATCAAAGGTGCCCTGCACATGCAGTTTGAGATCCTGAATTGGGCAGTGGATGAGACGAACCCTGTCGCCAAGTCCCTCCTCCTCCACCGCACTGCGGGCCATCGCCAGCATCTCTGCCGACAGATCGCACAGGGTCACCTGATGGCCGAGGGCGGCCAGACGGCGAGCAAAGAAGCCAAAACCGCCCCCGGCGTCAAGAATGCGTAGTGGCCGGTGGCCAAGCCGGGCGAGGCAGGCCTCCAGATCGCTCCACACCACGGCGGTGCGGATGCGCCCCTTGCTGGAGTCATAGATGTTGCGGGCGAACTTGTCGGCGCGCCCGTCGAAACTCTGATCGTGCTTCAAGAGATAGACTCGAAAACGGGCCCGATTGGCCCAATTCCAAAAGGGGCATATTCTGGCATACTCCCGGGGTCTGTGAAAACTCGAGGAACCGGCTCCGTGTTCGTGATCAAGAAATGGCTCGGCCATCTGCTGATGCCCCTCCCCTTCGGCCTCTCCTTGCTGCTGCTCGCCCTGCTGCTACTGTGGTTTACCCGTTTCCAGCGCAGCGGCAAGCTGATCGCTACCTTGGGGGTCATGGTGATCACCCTCTTCGCCCTGCGCCCGGTGAGCATCGAGCTGGCACGCCCGCTCGAGCAGGCCAACCCGCCCTTCGTGGTGGCCGACCACCCGCACATCGATGCCATCGTGGTGCTCGGCAACGGTCACGTCTCCGATCCGGCCATCCCGCTGACCAGTTGGCAGAACAACATCGCCCTGGCGCGCACCCTGGAAGGGGTGCGTCTGGCCCAGGCCTACCCGCAGGCGACCCTCGTCTTCTCGGGCTATGTGGCGGGAGATACCTACTCCAACGCCGAGGTCAACGCCCGCATGGCGCAGAGCCTCGGCATTCCCCGCTCGCGCATGCGGTTGTTTGAAAACAACATGGACACCCACGATGAGGCGGTCAGCATCAGTCGGGCGCTGGCGGGCCAGCAGGTGGCGCTGGTCACCTCGGCCACCCATATGCCGCGTGCCCTGGCCCTCTACCGTGGCCAAGGGATGGCCCCCATCCCTGCCCCCACCGACTACACCGCCAAGGTGAGCCAGCAGCCCCAGCCCCTCTACAGCGACCTGCCCCGAGGACGCTATATGATGTACTCGGAAGCGGCCTTACATGAGTGGATAGGACAGCTCTGGAGCCGCCTGCGCGGCCAGAGCAACGAGTGAACAATCAAGGGGTTGTAAACTGACCTGGATCAGGGAAAGCGAAAAAAAATTACGTCATTTGCTGTCGGGTCGGCTATCTTGGGCCCGGTTCACTTCTTATAATGACCCGCAGTCAAACATCTCAGGAGGAAGAGAAAATGAGACAGCCCCTGGTAATGGGTAACTGGAAACTGAACGGCACCAAGGCTTCCGTGGAAGCACTGATCAAGGGACTGGCTCCGGCCGCCGCCGCCCACCCCTCTGTCCAAGTCGCCGTCTGCCCCCCGGTTATCTTCCTGGGTCAGGTCGAGCAACTGGCCGCCGACACCAAGATCGCCTACGGCGCTCAGAATGCCGACGTTCATGAAGCCGGCGCCTTCACCGGTGAAAACTCCCCGGTCATGCTCAAAGAGTTTGGCTGCACCTACTCCCTGGTCGGTCACAGCGAGCGTCGTACCCTGCACGCCGAGAACGACGACGTCGTTGCCGCCAAGTATGAAGCGATCCAAAAGGTCGGCCTCATCCCGGTACTGTGCATCGGTGAAACCCTGGAGCAGTTCGAAGCCGGCGTGACCAACAGCGTGGTGGAAACCCAGCTCAAGGCCGTGATCGACCGCTGCGGCATCGCCTCCTTCAGCAACGCCGTCGTGGCTTACGAGCCGGTATGGGCTATCGGTACCGGCAAGACCGCGACCCCGGAAATCGCCCAGGCCGTGCACGCTCACATCCGCCAGTACCTAGCCGGATTTGACGCCGACGTCGCCGCCAAGGTACAGATCCTGTACGGTGGTTCCGTGACCGGTGCGACCGCCGCCGATCTGTTCGGTCAGCCGGACATCGACGGTGGCCTGGTGGGTGGTGCGTCCCTGAAGGTGGACGACTTCTCCCAGATCATCGCTGGCGCTGCCAAGTAATTGATAAACCGCCAGAGGGGGCTGCGGTCCCCTCTAGCGGTTTTCTCATGGGCCCGCCGCGGGAGGCGGCCCATGCGAAAGCCGGATAAAACAATAACAGGCTACCTGATTCGTAAACTCAGCTTCAGAGGCACACAATGACCAAACAGATCAAACGCATTGGTGTATTGACCAGCGGCGGCGATGCCCCGGGTATGAATGCGGCCATCCGCGCCGTGGTACGTTCCGCCTTGAACCACAATGTCGAAGTATTCGGCATCAAGGACGGCTACCTGGGCCTGCACCAGGATCGTATCGTCAAGCTCGAGCGTCACAGCGTCTCCGACGTGGTGAACCGTGGCGGTACCTTCCTCGGCTCTGCCCGTTTCCCCGCTTTCAAGGAAGAGAAGGTTCGTGCCGAAGCCATCGAGAATCTGCAAAAGCACGGTATCGATGCCCTGGTGGTGATCGGCGGTGACGGCTCCTACATGGGGGCCAAGAAGCTGACCGAGATGGGCTACCCCTGCATCGGCCTGCCGGGCACCATCGACAACGACATCGCCGGTACCGACTTCACCATCGGTTTTGATACCGCACTGAACGTAGTGGTCGACGCCATCGATCGCCTGCGCGATACCTGCAGCTCCCACCACCGCATCTCCGTGGTCGAGATCATGGGCCGCCACTGCGGCGATCTGGCCATGTCGGCTGCCGTCGCCGGTGGTGCCGAGTATGTGATCGTGCCGGAAGTGGCCTTCGACAAAGAGAAGCTGCTCGAGCAGATCAAGGCGGGTGAAGCCAAGGGCAAGAAGCACGCTATCATCACCATTTGCGAGCACGTGACCGACGTCAACGCGCTGGCCAAGGACATCGAGTCCATGACCGGCCGCGAGACCCGCGCCACTATTCTCGGCCACATCCAGCGTGGTGGTACCCCCACCGCCCGTGACCGTATCATGTCGAGCCGTATGGGAGCCTACGCCGTCGAGCTGCTGATGGCTGGCCACGGTGGCCGCTGCATCGGGATCCAGAAAAACGAGCTGGTGCACCACGACATCATCGACTGCATCGAGAACATGAAGCGCCCGTTCGATCAGGAGCTCTACGATCTCTCCAACACCCTGTTCTAAACCGGGTCAGTCATGAAAAACCACCGCATCTGCGGTGGTTTTTTTATGCCTGCGCTGTTGAGCAAATCCGCAGACGGTGCAAAAGCCTCGAGTCGCCCCCTCAGCCTGCATTCAGAGCCACCGCTCGCGACTTAAAAAGCGCGACCCCGGCACAGGCCGGGGTCGCTTCCTCGATACCACGCGTACGGCGGGATCAGGCCCAGGCGATGGCGCCCTTGCCCACCCCTTCGTAAGCCACCACCTTCAAGAACTTATCCCCCACCTGCTTTTTTACCTCGCGGGCGATGAAATGGGCCAGCAGCTCGACCGTGGTGTCGGTGTCGATCATCTCCACCTCGGCGCGCGGCATCGCCAGCTCGAAGCGCCCCTGCGGCGCCTCATAGGCAAAACCGATGTGGCTGGAAGGTTCCAGCTTCGCGGCGTTCGGGCTCAATGAGAGGGTCGACAGCGCCACTTCGTCTTCCAAGGTGCCAAGATAGATGTCGCTCCAGCGCTCGGCAAAAGCGGCCTCCAGCGCCTCATCGCGCTCCCCGTCCACATAGAGCTCCACCGGTGAGCGGTGGCCGTGGGCGATACGCTGGCAGTTGCCGTCGTGTTTTTTCAGCCCATGGCTGTAGTGGTAGAAGGCGCCCTCAATCTTTTCGTGACGCAGGGTCAGGGTGAGATCCTTGATGTTGCCCGGCAGCTCGCGCGCCAGCACCTGCATCAGATAGGCGGTCAGGCTCTCCCGCTCGACATGGACGCCGGGGATGAAGGCAAATGCCTGCTCGGGGCAGCGCAGATGGATGGAGCGCCCCGGCCGCAGCCAGTCGACGGTGAGCTCACCCGGCGCCACTTCCCCCTTGCGCAGCAGGGGGCTGTCTGCCGGCACCAGCAGCTTGTGATCGACCTCGCGGTCGATGATCGCCTTGATGAGCTTCTTCACCCGGCCAAAGTCGAGCAGCATGCTCATCTCGTTGAGTTCACCACCGAGTTCGATGTCCACCAGCCAGCTCTCGCCCACCATGCCGCGGCGCTCGCACAGGTAGCTCGAATCGATGACGGTGAGATCTCTTACAAATAACTTCATCACGTTGCCTTGCCTACAGGGAAATCCCGGATTGCGTTATTATGGCGTGCGATCTTAAGCAAAGGAACTGGAACTCCCCATGAACAAGCTGCTCATCTCCCAGGCCACCCTGGTCAATGAAGGACGTATCTACGCCGCCGACGTGCTGATCGAGGGCGAACGGATCAGCAAAATCGCCCCCCACATCGAGGCGCCGAGCGATGCGCTCGTCATCGATGCCCGTGGCAAGCACCTCATCCCCGGCATGATCGACGATCAGGTGCACTTTCGCGAGCCCGGTCTGACCCACAAGGGCACCATCAAGAGCGAATCCAGAGCAGCGGTCGCCGGCGGCACCACCAGTTTCATGGAGATGCCCAACGTCAATCCCCAGACCACCACCATCGAAGCCCTCGAAGCCAAGTACGCCATCGCCGAACACGCCTCCGTCGCCAACTACAGCTTCTACCTTGGCGCCACCAACGATAACCTCGATCAGATCAAGCAGCTCGATCCCAAGCGCAACTGTGGCGTGAAGATCTTCATGGGCTCCTCCACCGGCAACATGCTGGTCGATAACCAAGAGACCCTGGCCGCCATCTTCCGTGACAGCCCGGTATTGCTGGTGACTCACTGCGAAGATACCCCCACCATCGCCGTCAACGAGCAGACCGCCCGTGAGCGCTGGGGCGAGCAGGTGCCGATGCGCGAGCACGCCCACATCCGCAGTGACGAGGCCTGCTACCGCTCCTCCTCGCTGGCCGTGAAGCTGGCCAAAGAGCACGGCGCCAAGCTGCACGTACTGCACCTGACCTCGGCCAAGGAGCTCTCCCTGTTCACCCCGAGCCACGATGTGAAGGAGCTGCGCAGCAAGCAGATCACCGCCGAGGTGTGCGTGCACCACCTCTTTTTCAATGAGAATGACTACGAGACGCTGGGCAGCCAGATCAAGTGCAACCCCTCTGTGAAAACCGTGGCAGATCAGCGCGCCCTGCTCGATGCGGTGCGCAATGACGTGCTCGACATTATCGCCACCGACCACGCGCCGCATACCTGGGAAGAGAAGCAGCAGAGCTACTTCAAGGCCCCTTCCGGTATCCCGCTGGTGCAGCACTCCCTGCTGGCCCTGCTCGAGCTCTACCACAACGGCGTCTTCACCCTGGAGAAGATCGTGCAAAAGACCTCCCACGCGGTGGCCGAGCGCTATGAGATCGAGGATCGCGGCTACATCCGCGAAGGTTACTACGCCGATCTGGTGCTGCTCGATCTCGGCAAGCCCTATGTGGTGAGCGACGGCAACATCCTCTATCTCTGCGGCTGGAGTCCGTTCAACGGCTACCGCTTCCACAGCAGCATCGACACCACCCTGGTCAATGGTCAGATCGCCTACCAGAACGGCCAGGTCACCGATGCGGTTTTGGGCAAACGCCTGAGCTTTGACCGCTAAACGGCGCGAAAGCAGGCAAACGCACCGCAAGGGACAGATTGCGTGTTGACACGCAAGGGGCGGGCCCATAGACTCAGCCCCCGTCAGCCAAGCTGACCACGTCGGCGTGTAGCGCAGCCAGGTAGCGCACTGTCATGGGGTGTCAGGGGTCGGAGGTTCGAATCCTCTCACGCCGACCATCATTCCCCCAAAAAGGCCTTGTCATTCGACAAGGCCTTTTTGTTGTCTCTTTTCCCACGCCAATAAAAAGGGCCGCCCTTGGGCAGCCCTTGTCAGCGAGGGTGAGCCTTACAGCTCGACGACATCAAACTTCACGTCAGGATTGACGTCGGCGTCGTAATCCACCTCTTCCAGACCGAAACCAAACAGGCGCAGGAACTCCTGCTTGTAGCCGGCATAGTCGGTCAGATCGGAGAGGTTCTCGGTGGTGATGGTCGGCCACAAATCGCGGCAGGTCTGCTGTACGTCTTCGCGCAGCTCCCAGTCATCCATGCGGATGCGGGCCTGCTCGTCCAGCGCCAGATCGGCGCCATAGAGACGGGTGCGCATCATGCGGTCGATCTGCTCCATGCAGCCCTCGTGAATGCCCTTCTCCTTCATGATCTTGAAGGCCATGGAGATGTAGAGCGGCATCACCGGAATGGCGCTGGAAGCCTGGGTGACCACGGATTTGAGCACGGCCACGTGGGCGCTGCCGCCCTTGGCGGCCAGATCGCCACGAATGGCGCTGGCGGCGCGGTCCAAATCTTCCTTGGCGCGGCCCAGGGTGCCATGCCAGTAGATGGGCCAGGTCAAGTCGGTACCGATGTAGGAGTAGGCTACCGACTTGGCGCCTTCAGCCAGCACGCCGGCATCACGCAGGGCAGCCATCCACAGCTCCCAGTCCTGACCGCCCATCACGGTAATGGTGTTTTGGATCTCTTCCTCGTTCGCCGGCTCGACGCTGGAGGTAATGATCTGATCCTTGTTGGTGTCGATGGCAGTAGAGGTGTAGACCTCGCCGATCGGCTTGAGGGCCGAGCGCACCACTTCACCGGTGTCCGGCATCTTGCGCACCGGAGACGCCAGGGAGTAGACCACCAGATCAATCTGACCCAGATCCTGCTTGATAAGCTCAATCACCTTGGCGCGGCATTCGTTGGAGAAGGCGTCACCGTTGACGCTCTTTGAGTAGAGGCCGGCCTCTTTGGCGGCCTTGTCAAAGGCGGCGGAGTTATACCAGCCGGCCGTGCCGGTCTTGGACTCAGAGCCGGCCTTTTCGAAGAAGACGCCGAGGGTGGCAGCGCCGGAGCCGAAGGCGGCGGCAATCCGGGAAGCCATGCCATAGCCGGTAGAGGCACCGATGACCAGCACCTTCTTGGGGCCATGCTCGATGGCGCCCTTGGACTGGACATAGGCGATCTGGCGACGGACGTTGGCTTCGCAACCGACCGGGTGGGTGGTGGTGCAGATAAAACCGCGAACCTTGGGTTTGATAATCATACGAGTCTCTGATCCGTTTTATGGATGAAATCGGGGCATAAGATACCCCATTGTGCCCCGATTGGGTGCTCTGATGTGTTGTGCCACCCGAAAAAGTGCCGTGTCAGCCCAGCGCATCAGCCGGGAATTGCCGCCCCACAGAGCTAACCCCCCGCCCCCTCTCAGCGGCTTAAGGCTCCTCGCCAGGGCGGCTGACAAAGGCGATGCGACTCAACCCCTGCCGGCTCGCTTCAGCCATCAGGCTGGCCACCTCACCGTAGGGTACCTGTTTATCCACCTGCAGTTGCAACTCGGGCAGGGGCCGCAACAGGGCCGCCTCTTTCATCTTCAGGGTCAACACCTCAGCGCTCACGGGCGCTCCGTTCCAGTAGCGCCCCCCCGCCGCCGTCACCGAGAGGGTGATGTCCTGAGGCCGCGGTGCATTAGCCGGGCTGCTCGCCTCGGGTAGCTCCAGCTTGACCGCGTTGGTCAGCAGCGGCGCGGTGATCATGAAGACGATCAGCAGCACCAGCATGACGTCGATCATCGGGATCATGTTGATCTCGGCCTGGGGCGCGTCTTCATCACCGGAGAGATTACCGAACGCCATCGCGCCCCTCCTTGCCGACACCGGTCACCAGCAGAGCGAAGAGATCGTGGGCAAAGCCGTCGAGCTCGGCCATGCGCAGCTTGTTGCGACGCACCAGAACGTTGTAAATCAGCACCGCCGGCAAGGCCACCGCCAAGCCAAAACCGGTCATGATGAGCGCCTCGCCGACCGGGCCCGCCACCTTGTCAAGCGAGCTCTGCCCGGCACTGCCGATGGCGAGCAGGGCGTGATAGATGCCCCAGACAGTACCGAACAGCCCGATGAAAGGGGCCGCCGAGCCGACGGAGGCCAGGAAGGTGAGGCCACTCTCAACGCGCAGCCGCTCCCCTTGCAGAGCCTGGCGCAAGGCGCGCAGCACAAACTCATCGGCCGAGCCCAACGTGCAGTGACTGTGGCCATCACGCGCCTGACGAAGCTGCGTTGCCGCCTCCAGCGCCCTCATGGTCAGGCGGCGGTACGCATTGTCTCCTCCCTCGCGAAGATGGCGCACCTCCTCAAGAGTGGCGCTCTGCCAAAAAGCCGCCAGATAGCGGCGTCCGCGGCGCTGTTCACAAGCCCCCAACCACCCCTTGTACAGCACCAGATAGACGGTACCTATCGACATCAGGCACAGCAAGATGAGCGGCATCAAGCCCACCCAGGAGCTCTGATGGAGCAGGTGCTCCAGCCCTACGGGGGCGGCGCCTGTGGCGGCTGTCGCCATACCGGCAGAGGGAGCGAGGGGGGCGGAAGCCGCCTCCAGCGTAGGCTGGGCAGAGGAGAGAGGGTTCATGGTCAGGTTCTCAACTTGAAGATGATGGTGACGGTGGCGTAGCCGGCGACCTGCTTGCCACCAGCTTGCCCCGGAATAAAGCGCCAGCGAGCCACGGTACGGCGCGCCGCCTGATCGAGGCGGCGATGACCGCTCGTCTGGCTCACAGAGACTTCACTCGCCTCCCCTTGGGCGGTCACCCTGACACGCAGCACCACCTTACCCTCCTCCCCACGGCGTATCGATTCATAGGGATAGGCCGGCTCGGGGTTGTGCAGCGAGGGGTGGCGGCCGATCGGAGCCGTACTCGTGCCGGTCTCTCCGGTGACGGCACGGCTCGCCGCCAGGCCCGGCGTGAACGCCCCATGCACAGCCGCAGGATGCGCTGAAGCGGGGTTGGGCGCGGCCTGCACCGGGCGAGCTGACGCCAGCGAAAGCGGCTTGACCACCGGTGTGGCTGCCGGCTTGGCCACTGGAGGGCGCGGCGTTCTCGGGGCCGCCCGAACGGGAGCCTGCGCCTTGGCGGGCTGGCTCTTGGGGGCGCGCGGCGCCGCATTGGGCGCCGAGGCGGCCGGCGCTTCGCCCCAACGCACCGCCATCACCAGAGGCTCGGGCGGCGTGGCGGGAGCCCTGTCCCCGCGCAGAGCGCCGTAGGCCAGCAACAGATGCGCCAACAACGAGAGGGTGATACAGGCGAGCCGAATTCCAAGCTCGGGTGAGGCGGCGCGCGCCATGGTCTTCTCCGACAACAGGCAGGTCAGCGTGGACGAGTGAGGGTCAGCGGATCACGCTACTGCCGATGAGAGTCATGATCCATATCGCTCTGTGACTAAAAAATGGCCGCATACCGGCGAGGAGCAGCATACGAGAGATGGCAGGTTGAAGCGAGAAGGCGCGGCTAAATCATCCCGCTGATGTAGAGACGGGCCTCATCATCGGCCACCAGCAGCGCCTCTTCCCACAGCTCGGCGATCAGCAACCCCTCCTCTCCCATGGCCTGCTCCTCAAGGTACTCGAGGCTGCGGGCGTCGCTCAGGGTAAAGGGGTTGTGGCCCACCAGCTGTTGGGCCTCGGCAAGCAGTGACAGGGTTCTGGTCATGATCTCTTCCTCCGGTGGTTTTCCCTCAGGATAGAAAGAGCCGCTCAAATGTGCCCGCTCAAGGGCAGTGCGGATCGATGGTGAAGGTGCGGTTGACATCCACCGCCGCCCCCATCTGACGCAGGGTGTTGCGACCCAGCAACACCGGGTAGCTCATCTTGCTGCGATCATTGAGCGTGAACTCATCGTCGAACACCCGTTCACCGACACAGATGGTCATGCGCACCACGGGACGAGTCTCTTTGCCGCCGGCACCGCGTACGTGCACATAGCGCACCACCTCGCGCTCGATACGCTCACTGCGCTTGCCGCTCTCCCCTTCACCGTGCACAGTGAAGCTGACCCAGCGCTCCCCTTGATGCTCAAACTCACGCAGGCGCCGGGCATCCAGCGAGGAGGTATCGGCCCCGGTATCGAGTTTAAGACGCAGCACGGGGCCAGCCGGCTCCAGCCGTCCCCGCTCGGCCCAGCCGTAGATCTGTGGCGCCCCCTCAGCCGTCGACCCAGCCAGGGCTATCAATCCAACTACCATCCAGGCGCGCATCGACTCTCCCCTCCCCTCAATCAGTGGTGCAAAGCATACCCGCTTGCCGATCAACGATAAACCGCCCGCTTAGCAGGCCGCCAAGACGAGCCGCACCAACAGGCCGCCCAGCTCGGGCCCGCGCAGCAGGCTCACCTCGGCGTGGTGGTAGTGGGCGATGTCACGCACCAAGGCCAGCCCAAGACCGGCACCTCGCTCGGCACTGCCCTGCTCGAGTCGGCGAAAGGGCTGCCACACCTGCTCCAGCTGCTCAGGTGCGATGCCGGGGCCGGAATCTTCCACCTCCAGCCAGATCGCCTGCCCCTCGAGTTTCACCCGCACCGTCACCACCCCACCTACCGGGGTGTACTTGAGGGCGTTGTCGATGAGGTTGCCGCACAGCTCGCCGAGCAGCAAGGGCTCACCGTGCACCAGCGCCGCCCCCTCCTCTCCCTCGTAACCTAAGTCGATCTGCTTGCCCCTGGCCTGCCCCAGCCGGGTCACGCAGGCCCGCCGGGCCAGGGCCACCAGATCGAGCGCCTCCCCCTCCCGCAGCCCCAGCTGCTCGTCCGCTTTCAGACGCGCCAGCAACAACAGACGTTCGGTCAGCGCCATGGTATGGCGCAAGGTCTCTTCCATGGCCGCCAGCGGCTCGGCCGGATCGGCCCCGGCGCGCGCCACCGCGAGCTGGGCCGAGAGCACCGCCAGCGGAGTGCGCAGCTGGTGGGCCGCATCGGCGCTGAAACGCTCCTGCCGGGCCACCAGCTGGCGCAATCGGGCGAGGTGGTGGTTAAAGGCCATCACCAGCGGGCGGGTCTCCAGCCAGGGCAGCAGATCCGGCAGGGGCGCAAGATTGGCCGGATCCCGCCGCACCAGCTCGCGCGAGAGCCGTCGCATCGGGGTGAGCAGGCGTTTGAGCAGCAAAGATGAAACGAGGAGGGTCAGCCCCACCAGCGCCCCTTGTGTCAGCAGCGCCGACCAGAGCAGCTGGCGGGCGAGCTGCTCGCGCCCCCACACCGTCTCGGCCACCAGGACTCGCGCCATGCCAGCGGCCTCTCCCACCCCCACCGGTTGCAGCAACACCACGGCGCGGATCGACTGATCCTGATACCGGCTGTCGTAGAAGTAGGCGAGCGCAGGATAGCGCTCGGTTAAGGGGGTGCCATCGGGCAGGGGGGGCAAATCGTCATACCCCGAGATCATCTCACCGTCCGGGGCTCGCACCTGATAATAGAGGCGATCGCTCATGTTGCGCTCGAAGCTGTCGAGCACCACATAGGGAACATTGACCCGCAGCCGCCCCTCCTCCTCCTCGAGCCGCTCCGCCACGGTGCGAGCGGAGGCGAGCAAGGTGCGATCATAGGCCTGGTTGGCCGAGACCAGGGCCGCGCGGTAGCTGTACCAGGCCGACATCCCCCAGAGAATGAACAGGGAGCCCCCGAGAAACAGCAGCAACTGGTGCAGCAGGGAGCGGCTAATGGGGCACCTCCGGCGTCTCCTCCAGCAGGTAGCCGAGCCCACGCAGGGTGGTGATCACCACCCGACTGCCGACGAGCTTCTTGCGCAACCGATGGATGTAGAGATCGATGCTCTCTATGCCCACCTCATCGCTAAGGGCAAACAACTGCTCAAACAGCTGATGCTTGCTAACTGGCCGACCCCGCCTGACCATCAGCACCCGCAGCAGCGACAGCTCACGCGGGGTGAGCAGCAGCGGCTGGTGGTGCAGCAAGAAGTGACCATCCGGGTGCAGCTCCAGACCCCCGAGGCGCTGAGTCCCCCCTTCCTGTCCCTGACTGCGCCGCAACAGGGCGCGCAGGCGCGCATCCAACTCGCCGGCGTCAAACGGCTTGACCAGATAATCATCGGCCCCGGCGTCGAGACCGCGGATGCGATCATCCACCCCGCTGCGGGCCGTGAGCAGCAACACGGGCAGTGCGCTGCCGCGTCGGCGTAACTGCGCCAAGAGCGTCAGCCCATCGAGGCGCGGCATCTCGATGTCCAGCACCGCCACCGCGTACGCCTCCTGGCGCAGCAGGGCGTCGGCCGCGCGGCCATCTGCCGCCCAGTCCACCGCATAGCCACTGGCCTGTAACACGCGGATCAACCAGTGAGCCAGCTCGTGATTGTCTTCAGCCAACAAGAGACGCATGTCACAACTCCGCAACATCGCGTGGCGATGAAAGGTAAATGAAAGGTTGTTGTTTTAACAATTGTGCATCACCTCGTCCAGCCGGCGGGGTCATGCAACGCGACACCGATCGCCTGATGGAGAACCGATCATGAGCAAAGGAACCCTGTATACCCTCCCCTTGTTGGCCCTGCTGCTGGGCCACAGTGGCCCATTGAGTGCCGAGGAGGCCCCAACCCGTCCCGAATGCATCGCCCCCGCCAAACCGGGGGGCGGTTTTGATCTCACCTGCAAGCTGCTGCAAGTGAGCCTGCAAGAGAGCGGCGCCCTCGATAAGCCAATGCGGATCACCTATATGCCGGGTGGGGTTGGGGCCGTCGCCTACAACGCCATCGTGGCCCAGCGCCCGGCCGAAGCCGGCACCGTGGTGGCCTTCTCGGGCGGCTCGCTGCTCAACCTGGCCCAAGGTGTTGATCAGCGCGCAAA
>NZ_CDBY01000061.1:0-17098 GCF_000820125.1 Aeromonas simiae
GACCCCGACCGAGAGGTTGAAGCCGAGCAGCCACACCGCCCAGATCCCCCCCACCACGGCCAGCGGCAGGGAGCCGAGGATGATCAGCACCTCGCTCATGCGGCGAAACGCCAGATAGAGCAGCAGCACGATAATGCCGAGGGTGAGCGGCACCACGTAGGCGAGGCGCGCCTTGGCCCGCTCCATGTATTCGTACTGCCCGGACCAGGTGAGGGCGTAGCCGGGGGCGAGCTTGAGCTCTTGCTCCACCTTGGCGCGCGCCTCGGCCACGAACGAGCCGATGTCGCGCCCGTCGATGTCCACATAGACCCAGCCGTTGAGGCGAGCGTTCTCGCTGCGCAGCATGGGGGCCTCGTCGGAGAGATAGACCCGCGCCACGTCGCCGAGCGCAATGCGTTCCCCCTCCGGCGTCACCAGGGGCAGCAGGGCCAGCGCCTCGGGCGAGTCGCGGTAATCCTGTGGGTAGCGCAGGTTGATGGGGTAACGCTCGCGCCCCTCTATGGTCTGCCCCACCTCCATGCCGCCCACCGCCAGCGCCAGCACCTCTTGCACGTCGGCCACGTTGAGGCCATAGCGGGCGGCGCGGGCGCGATCGATATCCACCTTGACGTAGCGCCCACCGGCCACCCGTTCGGCGTAAACCGACGAGAGCCCCGGCACCGCCTTGAGGATGCGCTCGACCTCGCGGCCAATCTGCTCTATCTGCTTGAGATCGGGGCCGGCGATCTTGATGCCGACCGGGGTCTTAATGCCGGTGGCCAGCATGTCGATGCGAGTCTTGATGGGAGGCACCCAGGCGTTGGTCAGGCCGGGGAAGCGGATCAGCGAGTCGAGCTCCTCACGCAGCTTCTCGGGGGTCATGCCGGGGCGCCATTGGTCGCGCGGCTTGAGTTGCACCGCGGTCTCGAACATCACCAGATCGGCCGGATCGGTGGCGCTCTCGGCGCGCCCCGCTTTACCGAACACGTTCTGCACCTCGGGCACGGTGCGGATCAGCTTGTCGGTCTGTTGCAGCAGCTCGCGCGCCTTGCCCACCGAGAGGTTGGCGTAGGTGGTGGGCATGTACAGCAGATCCCCCTCATCGAGGGTCGGCACGAACTCAGAGCCCAGATGCTGCAAGGGATAGAGGCCGGCAATCGTGACCGCCAGCGCCAGCGCCAAGGTGGTCTTGGGCCAGGCCAGCACGGCGCGCAGCAGCGGCAGGTAGCCGTGGGTCATGGCGCGGTTGAGGGGGTTGGCCTGCTCGGGTAGCACCCGGCCACGGATGAAGTAGCCCATCAGCACCGGCACCAGCGTGATGGAGAGGCCGGCGGCCGCCGCCATGGCGTAGGTCTTGGTGTAGGCGAGCGGGGCAAACATGCGCCCCTCCTGAGCCTCCAGGGTGAACACCGGCAGGAAGCTCATGGTGATGATGAGCAGCGAGAAGAAGATGGCCGGCCCCACTTCGGCGCTGGCCGTCAGGATCACCTGCCAGCGGTTCTGCTCGGTGAGCGTCTCGCGCTCCATGTGCTTGTGCACGTTCTCGATCATCACAATGGCGCCGTCCACCATGGCGCCGATGGCGATGGCGATACCGCCGAGCGACATGATGTTGGCGTTGATCCCTTGCAGGTGCATGACGATGAAGGCGACCAGGATGGCGATCGGCAGGCTCACCACCACCACCAGCGACGAGCGCAGGTGAAAGAGGAACGCCAAGCACACCAGCACCACCACGGCGAACTCCTCCACCAGCTTGCCGGAGAGGTTGTCGATGGCGCGCGCGATGAGATCGGAGCGGTCATAGACGGTGACCAGCTCCACCCCCTTGGGCAGGCTGGATTTGAGCTCGGCCAGCCGCGCCTTGACCCCGTCTATGGTGCGCTGGGCGTTCTCGCCATAGCGCATGACGATGATGCCGCCGACCACCTCCCCCTCGCCGTTCAGCTCAGCCACGCCGCGCCGCATCTGCGGGCCGGTGGCCACCTCGGCCACGTCGCCCAAGGTGAGCGGCGTGCCGCGCACCCGGGTACCGAGCGGGATCTGGCGCAGATCCTCCACCCCCTTGAGATAACCGCTGGCGCGCACCATGTACTCGGCCTCGGCCATCTCGATGACAGAGGCGCCTGTCTCCTGATTGCCCATCTCGATGGCGCTCTTGATCAGCGACAGCGGCACCCCGTAGGCGCGCAGCTTGTCCGGGTCGACCCGCACCTGATACTGCTTGACCATGCCGCCCACGGTCGCCACCTCGGCCACCCCGGGCACGGTTTGCAGCTCGTATTTCAAAAACCAGTTTTGCAGCGAGGTGAGCTGGGCCAGATCGTGCTGGCCGCTCTTGTCGGTCAGGGCGTACTGATAGACCCAGCCCACCCCGGTGGCGTCGGGGCCAAGCTCGGGCTTGGCCTCGGCCGGCAGGCGCGAGGCCACCTGGCTTAAATACTCCAGCACCCGGGCGCGGGCCCAGTAGAGATCGGTCTTGTCGTCGAACAGCACATAGACGAAGGAGTCACCAAAAAAAGAGTAACCGCGCACCGTGGTGGCCCCCGGCACCGAGAGCAGGGCCGTGGTGAGCGGGTAGGTGACCTGATCCTCGACCACCTGGGGCGCCTGCCCCGGGTAGCTGGTCTTGATGATCACCTGTACGTCTGAGAGATCCGGCAGGGCGTCGACCGGGGTCTGGCGCACCGACCAGATGCCCCAGGCAGTGACCAGCACGGTCACCAGCAACACCAGGAAGCGGTTGCCGAGCGACCAGCGAAGAATGGCGGTGATCATGCTCAGTGCCCCCCGTGGTTGTCGGCAGCCGGGGCGGCGTCATCCATCACATGAATGGCGGTCACCTGATAATCCTCTCCCTGTTGGCGCATCTCGAAGTGCAGGTGGGTGCCCACCTTGAGGGCGCCGGCATCCACCCCCTCACCGAGGCCAAACTCCATCTCCATCGCCGGCCACTGCCACTCGGGCACCGCCTGGTGGGAGAGGGTCACCCGATCGCCATCGAGCGCGGTCACCGTGCCCTCGCTCCATACCGCAACAGGGCGAAATGCGGTCATGCGCTGGAAATCAGAGCTGAGGCTCGATTCGGAATCGATGAGGAACTGGGCCGAGCTGACCACCTTGTCGCCCGCCTCGACCCCCTCGAGGATCGCCTGACGCTCGCCGTCGCGCGCCCCCAAGCGCACCGCCACCGACTTGAAGCGGCCGTCGCCAAGCGCCAGCACCACCCGATCCTGACGGCCGGTGCGGATCACCGCCTCGGCCGGCACCTGCAACACAGGGGGCAGCTCCCGCTCCAGGCTGATCTTGGCGAACATGTTGGGCCTGAGCTGACCATCCGGGTTGGCAAAGCGCAGCCGCACCTTGAGGGTGCGGGTGGCGGCATCCAGGGTCGGGTAGAGGTAGTCAACCCGGCCGGGCCAGTGGCGGCCGGGATCGTAGTCCAGGGTCATGGTGGCGGGCATGCCCACCTGCACGGCGCCGGCCTGACGCTCGAACAGCTCGGCGCTCACCCACACCTCGCCGAGCGAGGCGATGGAGAAGAGCGGATCGGCCGGCTCCACGTACTGCCCTTCACGCACCTTGAGATCGACCAGATAACCGCCGCGCGCGGCCGGAATGCGGATGGTCTGCTGCACTTGGCGGGTACGCTTGAGCTCGTTGATCTGACCGGCTGGGATCGACAGGGCGCGCAGCTTGCCCTCGGCGGCACGCTCGATGGCCGGGTTGCCGCTGCTCAGGGCTAGCAGGAACTCCTTCTGGGCGTTGACCAGATCCGGCGAATAGAGATCGAACAGAGGTTGCCCGGCCTTGACCGGCTGCCCCTCGCTCTTGACGTGCAGGCGGCGGATCCAGCCCCCCATGCGCGGGGTTACCGTCTCGAGGCGCTCCTCGTCATAGCCCACATAACCCACGGTCTCGATGCGCTGCCGCCAAGGAGACAGAGTCACCTCGGCCAGACGCACCCCCATGTTCTGCTGGATCTCGGGGCTGATGGTGACAGTACCGGGGGAGCCCTCCTTTTTCTCCTCATAGACGGGGAGAAAATCCATCCCCATGGAGTCCTTGGCCGGCCCCGGCCGCTTGTCGGAAGGGTCCATCGGATTGACCCAATAGAGGGGCTGTTTCTCGGCCGGCGCCGGGGCGCGGCCACCCGCCAGCCAATAGCCGGCAGCGGCGCTGCCAGCCAGGGCGGCGAGCAGCAGGAGTCCCCTGAGGGGACCAAATGATTGCGATGACATAGAGACTCTCTTGCACAGACACGAAGACATGCCGGCAACTTGCCGGCCGTTAACGGGGCAAGGGAGAACTCAATTGCGCAGGATGCAGAACTCGAGATGGCGCCTGGGCCAGGAGGGAGGGGGGGCCCCGCGGGCCCGGCCGCGGCGCAGCCGCAGCACAGCGCCCCCGAGCAGGGGCGGTGCAAACAGGGAGAGACACAGCAACAAAGGCAACAGCAGCAGCGAGGGCAGGCCACCGGTGAGTTGGCTCAAGGCACCGGAGACCCCGGAGGGCATGGGGCAGTCGCCCTGCATGCCCTGGCCATCTTCATCGGCCATCGCCGCACCGTGGCAGCTGGCCGCCACCGGTTGGGCGGCCTGGATGGTGTAAGCGGCAAGACAGAGGGTCAGATTGCAGGCGAGCATCAGCACCAGCATCAGCCGGGCAATCAGGCTCGTTGGCAACCGTCTCGCTATCATGACACTCCTCCCACTTTGGCCTCACCCTAAACCTTCCCACAGTGGGAAGGTCAAGCGGTCTGCTGCTGGGCCTGTTGTTGATAGCGGCGCGCCAGGGCGGCGCACACCATCAGTTGCAGCTGGTGGAACAGCATCAGTGGCAGCAACATGATGCCGACCGAGGCCGCCGGGAACAGCACGTTGGCCATGGGCACGCCGTTGGCGAGGCTCTTCTTCGAACCGCAGAAGACGATGGTGATCTCGTCTTCACGGGAGAAACCGAGCCGGCGCGCCGCCTGCATGTTGATGACGATGACCAGCGCCAGCAGCACGCAGCTCACCAGCAGGATCGAGAGCAGGTCGTCCCAACCCACCTTGTGCCAGATCCCCTCCACCACCGCCTCGCTGAAGGCGACGTAGACCACCAGCAGGATCGAACTCTGGTCGACCTTACTGATGAGGGGACGGTGCCGGTCGACCCAGCCACCGATGAGGGGGCGCGCAAGGTGGCCAGCCACGAAGGGGAGCATCAGTTGCAGCAAGATCGACTGGATCGCCTGCCAGGTTTCGGTGTCCTCTCCCTGCACATTGATGAGTACCCCGACCAGGATCGGCGAGAGAAAGACACCGAGGATGCTGGAGGCCGAGGCGCTGCACACGGCAGCGGCCACGTTGCCACCGGCCATGGAGGTAAACGCGATAGCCGACTGCACCGTGGCCGGCAGGGCGCACAGATAGAGGAAGCCCAGGTAGATCTCGGGGCTGATCCAGGCCGGCACGAAGGGGCGTAGCAGTAGGCCGAGCAGGGGGAACAGCACAAAGGTGCTGCCTATCACCAGCAGATGCAGGCGCCAGTGGCCCATCCCGGCGAAGATGGCCTGGCGCGAGAGCTTGGCTCCGTGCATGAAAAAGAGCAGGGCGATGGCCGCCTTGGTGAGCTGGGCAAACCCCTCGGCCCAGGCCCCCTCGCAGGGAAAGAGGGAGGCGATCACCACCACGGTGACCAGGATCAGGGTAAACGGATCGAGCCGCATCGAAAGACTCCTGAGGAAGAAAGAGCGTCAGGGTAGTCCAAGATGGAACGCCTGTCTTGCTCCGACCGGCCGGCAACAACGACAAGAGGGAGCCTGGGCTCCCTCTTGGTCATGGATTGTCAGCAGCACTTAACCGCCGACGGAGATACGCTTCATGTCCTTCATGTAGCCGCGCAGCACCTGGCCGATGGCTTCGATCGGGTGGTTGCGGATCGCCTCGTTGGCGCGGATCAGGGCGGCGTTATCGACCGCGTTACCGCTGGTGGCCGGCTGGCCCAGATCGCCCGCCTGCAGGGTCGGCATGAAGTGCTCGCGCAGCAGCGGTACGGCGGCGTTGGCGAACAGGTAGTTACCGTACTCGGCGGTATCGGAGATGACCACGTTCATCTCATACAGGCGCTTACGAGCAACGGTGTTGGCGATCAGCGGCAGCTCGTGCAGCGACTCGTAGTAGGCGGACTCTTCATAGATGCCGGAGGCCACCATGGTTTCGAACGCCAGCTCGACCCCCGCCTTGACCATGGCCACCATGACCAGACCATTGTCGAAGTACTCCTGCTCGGCAATCTTGCCGTCGAACGCCGGGGCATTTTCGAAGGCGGACTTGCCGGTCTCTTCGCGCCAGGTGTGCAGCTTGATGTCGTCCTCAGCCCAGTCAGCCATCATGCCACGGGAGAACTCACCGGCGATGATGTCGTCCATGTGCTTCTCAAACAGCGGGCGCATCAGCACGCGCAGCTGCTCGGAAAGCTCGAAGGCGCGCAGCTTGGCCGGGTTGGAGAGTCGATCCATCATGTTGGTGATACCACCCTGCTTGAGGGCTTCGGTGATGGTCTCCCAACCGAACTGGATCAGCTTGCCGGCGTAACCGGGGTCGGTGCCCTCGGCCACCAGCTTGTCGTAGCAAAGCAGGGAACCGGCCTGCAGCATGCCGCACAGGATGGTCTGCTCACCCATCAGGTCAGACTTCACCTCGGCCACGAAGGAGGACTCCAGCACGCCAGCACGGTCGCCGCCAGTGGCAGAGGCCCACGCCTTGGCAATCGCCATGCCTTCACCCTTGGGATCGTTCTCCGGGTGGACGGCGATCAGGGTTGGCACACCGAACCCACGCTTGTACTCTTCGCGCACCTCGGTGCCGGGGCACTTGGGGGCAACCATGACGACGGTGATGTCGGCACGGATCTGCTGGCCTTCCTCAACCACGTTGAAACCGTGGGAGTAACCCAGGGCGGCACCCTGCTTCATCAGCGGCATGACGGTCTTCACCACGTCGGAGTG
This sequence comes from Aeromonas simiae, assembly GCF_000820125.1. Classification (GTDB taxonomy): domain Bacteria; phylum Pseudomonadota; class Gammaproteobacteria; order Enterobacterales; family Aeromonadaceae; genus Aeromonas; species Aeromonas simiae. The sequence continues at coordinate 6,974 of NZ_CDBY01000061.1, forward strand.
CTGCTTGTCCGGAGTCAGGTTCAGCACCAGATCGGCGGTCGGGATCAGCTCTTCATAGGTGCCGACCTTGAAGCCGTTATCGGTGGCCTTCTGCCAGGAGGCACGCTTCTCGGTGATGGCGGCCTGGCGCAGGGCATAGGAGATATCCAGCCCGGAGTCGCGCATGTTCAGACCCTGGTTCAGACCCTGGGCACCACAGCCGACGATCACCACCTTCTTGCCCTTGAGCACTTCGCAGCCGTCGGCGAACTCCTCGCGCTTCATGAAACGGCACTTGCCCAGCTGGGCCAGCTGCTGACGCAGGTTCAGGGTGTTGAAATAGTTGGCCATGGTGATTGCTCCATTCGGTTGATTCCATGCCGCAATGCGGCGCAATGTCGAACCACTATAGCGCGGGACAGGTATTGCCGTAACTGATATATTCGAAACATCACGTTGCGGATAATGAAATATGGATCTACGTCACCTCGAGCTGTTTTTGCACCTCGCCGACAGCCTGCACTTCGGCAAGACTGCCGACGCCATGGCGGTCAGCCCCTCCACCCTGAGCCGGGCCATCCAGCGCCTGGAGCAGGAGACCGGCTGCACCCTGTTCGAGCGGGATAACCGCAGCGTGCGCCTCACCCCGGCCGGCGAGAAGCTGCGCGAATTCGGCGGCACACTGGTGCAGGAGTGGCGCCATCTGCGTCAGGAGCTGCGCCGCAGCGACGAACCGCTGCAAGGACGGCTGCGGGTCTACTGCTCGGTGACCGCCAGCTATTTCCTGCTGCCCGAGTTGCTCGAACGCTTTCGCCGCCGCCATCCTCAGCTCGAGATCAAGCTGGAAACCGGCGACCCGGCGCTGGCGGTCGACCGGCTGCTGGCCGACGAGACCGATCTGGCCATCGCCGCCCGCCCGGATGCCCTGCCGGCCAAGCTGGAGTTCGCCAGCCTGCGCCAGGTACCGCTGGTGTTCATCGCCCCGCGCAGCGGGCCGCAACTGGCCCAGTGGTTCCCTGGCGGCGAACCCAACTGGGAGCGGCTGCCGTTGATCCTTTCGGAGCAGGGGCTGGCGCGAAAACGCTGCGAGCAGTGGCTGCGTAACAAGGGGATCGCCCCCAACCTCTACGCCGAAGTGGCGGGCAACGAGGGGATCGTCGCCATGGTGGCGCTCGGTTGCGGGGTGGGGCTGGTGCCCGAGGCGGTGCTCGACCACAGCCCGATGGGGGACAAGATCCGCATCGTCGAGCCCAAGCCGGCGCTCAAGCCATTTGATGTCGGCATCGCCGTGCTCAAGAAGCGACTGGAAGACCCGCTGGTGCGAGCCTTCTGGGATACCGCCCGCCTTTCACGCTAGGCAGCAGTGAGGGTGGCAACGACCTTGTGAACTGATGAATGTAACAGGCGAGCATGGCGCTGAGCGTCTATGCTTTTTGTCCACGTGCTTCACAAGGAGAATAAGGGTCATGGAACACAGACTCATCGAAATTAAGGGCGAGGTGTTGTTTGAGGAGTATCTGCACAGCCTGGGCGTCACTCCGCGCCACCTAGACCAAGAGCAGGAGATCTACCTGCAAGATCGTCATCTGGCTGCCATCCGCCGGGTCAAGGGAGAGTTACGCTTCTTCCTGCATGCCGCCGAGCTGACCCACGCCTGAGCGACAATGACGAAGGCGGGCACCCGGCCCGCCTTCACGCCATCAATCCTGTTCCTCTTCATCCTCATCATAGTAATCGCTGAGCTCAATCCACAGCCCCAGCCCGATCATCACCATGGCACCAAACCAGGTGCCGGAATTGCCAATCGGGTTGCCAAGCACGATCATGGCCAGCGAGAGAAAACCCATGGCGGCATAGACCTTCAGCCGGTCGTAGGACTGGATCATATTCATACCTCCCTGTTGAATATGGGTCATTTTTTATATTACCCATGGGCCTCCGTCAGGAAAGGCGTTCCCGGCAATTCGGTTTCATCTGCTGGGAAGCGAGTTCATTCTTTGCTTATTTTTTAGTCGGAGCTATTATTGCCAGCCGAATTGGTTAGGGGTTTGAAACGAAATGAGTGATTTGTTCTGCAGTGCTACCCATGAACTGGACGCCGTCGGGCTGCGTTGCCCGGAGCCGGTCATGATGGTGCGTAAGAGGGTGCGCACCATGGCCGAGGGGGAAACCCTGCTGGTGCATGCCGACGATCCGTCGACCACCCGTGACATCCCAAGCTTCTGCCGCTTCATGGACCACACCCTGGTGGCCAGTGAGATTGAAGCCGCCCCCTATCGCTACCTGATCCGCAAGGGTCTGTAATCGCAAGGAAATGTCCATGTCACCGATCACCCGCATCGGCACCACGGCCCGCTGGTCCGACCTTGTCATCCACAACGGCACCCTCTATGTGGTGGAAGTGCCCGCCACGCTGGAAGCCGACCTCCAGACCCAGACCCGCGAGGTGCTGGAGAGCCTGACCCGCCTACTGGAGACGCACGGCTCCGGGGTCGACAAGATCCTGATGGCCACCATCTATCTCAAAGAGATCGGTGACATCGCCGCCTTCAACGAGCTGTGGGATGCCTGGCTGCCAGCCGGCAGCGCCCCGGTACGCTGCTGCGTGCAGGCCCGCCTCGCCCATGACGACTTCAAGGTCGAGATCCAGCTCACCGCCGCCGTCTGATGCGGCCGCAAGGATAAAAAAAGAGCGCCTCGTGGCGCTCTTTTTCATGGGGCCTTAGCCCGCCTTCAGCGGCTGGGCCAGTTGCAGCAGGAAGGCAAACTCGAGGGCGATGTCCTCATAGGCCTTGAAGCGCCCCGACTTGCCGCCGTGGCCCGACTCCATGTCGGTGTGAAGCAGCAGCAGGTTATGATCGATCTTGAGTTCACGCAGCTTGGCGACCCACTTGGCCGGCTCCCAGTATTGCACCTGGGAGTCGTGCAGACCGGTCGTCACCAGCAGGTTCGGGTAGGCCTGCGCCTTGACCTGATCGTAAGGGCTGTAGGACTTCATGTAGTCGTAGTAGGCCTTCTCATTGGGGTTGCCCCACTCGTCGTATTCGCCCGTGGTGAGCGGGATAGACTCGTCGAGCATGGTGGTCACCACATCGACGAAGGGCACCTGGGCCACCACGCCGCGATAGAGATCGGGCGCCTGGTTGATCACCGCCCCCATCAGCAGACCACCGGCACTGCCCCCCATGGCATAGACCTGATCGGGCGCTCCGTATTGCTGCGCCGTCAGCGCGCGGGTCACGTCAATGAAGTCGTTGAAGCTGTTCTGCTTGTGCAGCAGTTTGCCCTGTTCGTACCAATCGCGGCCCAGCTCCTCGCCACCCCGGATGTGGGCGATGGCGTAGACGAAACCGCGATCGAGCAGGCTCAGGCGGGCGCTGCCAAAATCCGGGTCCATGCTGGCACCGTAAGAGCCGTAGCCATAGACCAGCAAGGGGTTACGGCCATCCTGCTTGAACTTGTCCTTGCGCCACACCAGCGAGACCGGCACCTTGACCCCATCACGGGCGGTCACCCAAAGCCGGGCGCTGGCATAATCCTCGCTCTTGAAACCCGCCACCGGCTGCTGCTTGAGCAGGGTGCGCTGGCCGCTGTCGAGGTTGACCTCGTAGGTGGAGCTCGGCGTGGTGAGCGACGAGTAGCCGTAGCGCAGCCGATCGGTGTCGGGCTCCGGGTTGTACCCGAGCCAAGTGACGTAGGTGGGGTCGTCGAAGGCGATCTCCTTCTGCTCGCCATCTTGCCAGCGGATCTGCCGCAACCGGGTCAGCCCGCCCTCACGCTCCTCCACCACCAGCCAGTCGCGCAGCAGCACATAGCTCTCGAGCAGGGTATCAGGGCGCGGCGCCACCACGCTCTTCCAATGCGCCTCAGCCCCCTCCCGGGTCTCGTACAGACCGAAGTTCTTGCCGTCCTTGTTGGAGCGCACATAGAAGTTGCCACGGTAGTGGTCGATGCCGTACTCGTGATTGACCCGGCGCGGCAGGAACACCTTGGGGCTCTGCTCGGGATGGTTGGCATCGATCAGCCGCGCCTCGCCCGTGGTGGTACTGGAGAGGCTGATGACGATGAACTCCTCCGAGGTGGTGGCGTAGAGGCTGACGTAAAAGGTGTCATCCTGCTCCTCGTAGACCAGCTGATCCTTGGCCGGGTCGGTGCCGAGCACATGGCGGTAAACCTGGTAGGGCAGCAGGGTCTGCGGGTGCTTGCGCACATAGAACAGCGTCTTGCTGTCGGTGGCCCAGACGATATTGCCCGAGGTGTTCTCGATACGATCCGGCAGCCACTGACCACTGTCGATATCGAGGAAACGCACATCGTACTGGCGACGGGAGACCACATCCTCGCTCACCGCCAGCAGCCGGTTGTCGCGGCTCACCTCGAGGGCACCGGTGGCGTAATAGTCATGCCCCTCGGCACGCTGGTTGCCATCTAGCAGCAGTTGCGGCTTGTCCTTGCCATCGACCGGTTGGCGCAAATAGATGGCGTACTCTTTACCCGGCTCGAAACGAGTCTGATAGCGGTAGCCGTTCTTGACGTAAGGCACGGACTCATCCTGCTGGGGAATGCGCGCCACCATCTCGGCATAGAGCTGGTCACGCAGCGCCTTGGACGGCGCCAGCATGGCCTCGGTATAACGGTTCTCGGCCTTGAGGTAATCGAGCACGGCCGGATCCTGTCGTTTGTCATCCCGCAACCAGTAGTAATTATCGATGCGCTCATCGCCGTGGTTCTTGAGGAGGTGCGGCTGTCGGGTGGCCTGGGGGGGCTGGGTCATGGGGCTCTCACTTGCAGCGTGGGCCACTCCGGCGGCAAGCACCAGCCAGAGCAACCAATGGGGTTTCATTTGCATATCGCATCCTTGGCGATCTTCTCTTCGTGTCGACGTGACCGAAGCCACATCCACTCCTGGCGGCACCAATCTGCCCCCGAATCCCTTCTCGGGCAAGGTTCCCCCCCTGTTTTAAGCAAAAAAACCGCCACCCGGGGGTGGCGGTCTGCCTGCTTGGCGGCCCAGCGTCTGCCAGGTGTGCCTCACATGGGATAGGGAGCCAGCCAGGCAGGCTGCCGGTCAGCCCGGATAGGCCGACCAACGCGTGGTCTTGCCCTCCTGGTCCAGGCTCAGCACCTCATAGGGGTGGCCAGGAATGTCCATACCGGGCGCACTCTGGGGCATACCGGGAATGGTCAAGCCACGGATGGCCGGCTTCTGTTCCAGCAGCAACCGAACATCGGCGGCCGGCACATGCCCTTCGACCACATAGCCATCGATCTCGGCCGTGTGGCACGAGGAAAGCTCGGGGCGAATGCCGTTACGCTCTTTGATGGCGCCAAGCTCCTCGGTTTCCACCACCTTCAGCTCGAAACCGTTGGCTTGCATGTGCTTGATCCAGCCCTCACAACAGCCACAGTATTTCGACTTGTAGACAGTCATGGGGCCGGCCGCCAGGGCCGAGAAGGCAGTAAAGGCGGCAAGCACCGCCAGCAGGCGTGAACCTGGAATCATGGTGTTCTCCTCATGATGGCAAGAATGGGATCACCCCGGTAAGGGGCGGAAAATTCAGACCAGGAGGAGGCGGGGAGGCCGCTCCAGCCGCTCACAAGGGGCAGCGGGGATATGTAGATCCGGCTCGGGAAAATGGGGAACGTCGGCCTCCAGCGGAGCGACGCCAAGCGCCACCTCGGCGATACAGGCCATACCAAGCATGGTGGTGAAGCTACCGCACGGCATCGCCTTCTCGAGCGAGCGCTCGATGCGGCCACAGTGATCGGTGAAGGTGCAGAGATCGGTGGCCGCCCTGGCACCAAACGACATGCACACCAGCAGCAGACACCACATGGGTATCCAGAACCGGGCACGGCGAAGGGCGGCAATCGGCAGCATCGTTTTTCTCTGCATGGGATGAGTGAGCATGCTAACCCTGCCCCCCGGGGTAGGGTCAAGCGGGACTGGACGAGCAGACCCTGCAACCGCGAGAATGAGGCCTCATATCGGCCATCCCCGAGTCACACATGAAACGCATTCTGGTGCTGTTCGCCCATCCGGCGCTGCAAAAGTCGCACGCCAACCGCAGCTTGCTGCACGCCATTCAGGGACTGGAAGGAGTCACCCTGCATGACCTCTATCAAAGCTACCCCGACCAACTCATCGACGTGAAGCGCGAGCAAGCGCTGCTCGCCGAGCATGACATGGTGGTGTTCCAACACCCCTTCTACTGGTACTCCAGCCCCGCCATCCTCAAGGAGTGGCTCGATCTGGTGCTCGAATATGGTTACGCCTATGGCAACGAGGGCGATACGCTGCGCGGCAAGCTGTGGCTGTCGGCCATCACCACGGGCGGCGCACCGGAATCGTACAGCACCGAAGGGGATAACCAGCGCCCCCTCATCGACTTCCTGCTGCCGTTCCAGCAGACCGCCCGTCTGTGTGGCATGCACTGGCTGCCTCCCTTCGTGTTGCATGCCTTCCACAAGATCAGTGACCCGACAGCCCTGCTACGCTGCGGCCAGGAGTATCGCCAACTGCTCGCGGCACTGCGCGACGAGCAACTGACCGTGGAGTCGCTCTCTTCCCACACCTATCTGCGTGACGCCTTGGAGAACCTCTGATGGAATCCGGCATATTGCAAGACGCCCTCATCTATCTCGGCGCCGCCGTCATCGCCGTCCCGCTCGCCAAGCGCTTCGGTCTCGGCTCCGTACTCGGTTATCTGTTGGCCGGCATCATCATCGGCCCCTACCTGCTCGGCATGGTGGGCGATCAGAAAGAGGTGATGCACTTTGCCGAGTTCGGCGTGGTGCTGATGCTGTTTTTGGTCGGCCTCGAACTCCAGCCGACCCTGCTATGGCAGCTCAAGGGGCCCATTCTCGGCACCGGCGGCCTGCAGATGATCCTGACCACCCTGGTGCTGACCGGTATCGGTTGGGCCGCCTCACTGCCTTGGCAGGAGAGCTTGGCCATCGGCCTCATTCTGGCGCTCTCCTCCACCGCGATCGCCCTGCAGAGCTTGCAGGAGCGCCGCCTGATGCAGAACGAAAGCGGCCGCAGCGCCTTTGCCGTGCTGCTGCTGCAAGATATCGCGGTGATCCCGATCCTGGCGCTGCTGCCCCTGCTGGCACTGCAACCCACCACCATAGGTGAGAGCAGCGGCCTGAGTGGCTGGCAACAGGGGGCGCTGGTGGCCGCCGCCATCAGCGGCATCGTGCTGGGGGGGCGCTACCTGATGCGCCCCATCTTCCGCGCCATCGCTGAGGCCCACATGCGCGAGATCTTCGTCGCCGCCGCCCTGCTGCTGGTGGTGGGGATCGCGGTGCTGATGGAGTCGGTCGGCCTCTCCCCCGCGCTCGGCTCCTTCCTAGCCGGCGTCGTACTGGCCGACAGTGAATACCGCCACGAGCTCGAATCGGACATCGAGCCGTTCAAGGGGCTGCTGCTCGGTCTCTTCTTCATGTCGGTCGGTGCCGGCATCGACTTTCGCCTATTTGCCGAGCACCCGCTCTTGATCCCGGCCCTGGTGATCGGGCTGATGGTGGTCAAGTGGCTGGTGTTGATGGGCCTTGGCAAGGTGCTGCGCATGAGCCCGAGCCAGAACTGGACCTTCGCCCTGGCGCTGGCTCAGGGCGGTGAATTTGCCTTCGTGCTGTTCTCGTTCGCCGGTCAAACCCGGGTACTCAGTACCGAGACCACCAGCCTGCTCACCCTGGTGGTCACCCTGTCGATGGCGCTGAGCCCGCTGCTGCTCATCCTCAACGACAAGCTGATCCAGCCGCGCTTTGACTATCAGCCGGACACCATGACGGAACACACCAATCCGGAGTCAGCCAATAACCCGGTGCTGATCGCCGGCTTCGGCCGCTTCGGCCAGATCGTCGGTCGTCTGCTGCACGGCCACGGTATCGGCACCACGGTACTGGAGCAGGACCCCAGCCAGATCGAGATGCTGCGCAAGTTCGGATACCGGGTCTTCTATGGTGACGCCTCCCGTCTCGATCTGCTGCATGCGGCCGGGGCCCATCAGGCCAAGCTGCTGGTGGTCGCGGTCAACGATCCCGCCACCACCCTCAGCATCATAGAGACGGTGCGCAAGCACTTCCCGCACCTCAAGATCCTGACGCGAGCCCAGGATCGCCCGAGTGCCCACGAACTGCTGCGCCAAGGGGTCGAGCACGTGTTCCGGGAAACCCTCGGCTCGGCGGTCGATCTCGGCGTCGAGGTGCTGGTTGAACTCGGGTTTCGCGCCAACCAGGCATGGCGCGCCGGCCAGACCTTCAAGCGCCACGATAACCGGCTACTGCGCGAGCAGACCCAGTATCTCGACGACGAACACACCTACATCAACAAGAGCCTGCAATACCGCGACATCCTGGCCGACTTGCTGCAAGATGACGAGGAAGAACAGGGGCGCATCCAGTCCTACAACTGGGACACCGCGCCTCAGGATGACGCTCTGCCCAAGGATGCACGATGATCGCCTACTACCCCCTGCTCAAACACCTGCACATGTTGCTGGCCCTTATCAGCCTGCTGTTGTTTCTCTATCGCTGGCGTCTCGCGCTGGCACAGAGCCCCAGCTTGCAGCGCAAATGGCTGAAGGTTCTGCCCCACGTCAACGACACCTTGCTGCTGGTGGCCGGGGTATGGCTGGCTCTGCTGCTGCACTTCTCCCCTGGCACACAACCCTGGCTGCTGGCCAAGCTGATCGCCCTGGTCGGCTATGTGGGCTGCGGGGTAATGGCGCTGAAAGGGCGCACGAAGGGCATGCGCCTGCTGTTTGGCGTGATCGCGCTGGCGCTGTTCGCCTACATGGCTGGCGCCGCCGTCACCAAGAGCCCGTTATCCTGGGGTTATTGAGTCCCTTCGCCCCCTGAACAGGGGGGATGAGCAAGTAAATCCACTGCGACAGAAGCTTACACGGCCCCTATTGGGGCCTTTGTTATTGCACAAAACACTGTAATTTCAATACGTTGAGGTTTTTTGTATGTAAATGGCGACACTTGTCGCAGCAAAAAATGCGACAATACCTGTCGCATAAGCTGTCTAGGATATACTCATAGCCAATCCGCAAAGGCATGCATCATGAGTAAGAAGCTGTTAAGACAACTGACCCTGGCACGCTGCATCCCGCACCGCCCCTACAAGCTGACCGCCAGCCAACTGCAGGCCAAGCTTGAGGAAGAGGGAATCCGCGTCAGCCTGCGCACTGTCCAGCGCGATCTGGAAGAGATGTCCGGCATGGGCCTCTTCGATCTGACCTCTGACGAGCGCAGCAAGCCGCACGGCTGGTGCTTCGAACGCAATGGCCTAAGCGACTTTGCCAACATCATGCCGCTCTCCCTGGCGGTAGCACTGAAGACCTGGAGCGACCAAGCCAGCCAGTTGCTCCCGGCCAGCGTATTGACCGAACTGAACCCGCTGGTCGACAAGGCCAGCCAGGTGATCCGCGACAGCCAGAGTGAACCGGCCCGTCGCTGGCTCGAGAGCGTACACCAGTCGCCGCGCCCGTTCGCCGGTAACCCGGACATCCGCCGCAGCACCCTGATCCGTGACGCCCTGTGGCGTGGCCGCAAGTTCAGCGCCGACGTGCAACGGGTGATCAAGGAGCGCACCGTCTGGCTGCGTTACGATCTCATCAACCCGCTCGGCATCCTGAACCAGGAAGAGGGCCCGGTGCTGCTGTGCACCCTCTCCGAGCTGGACCCCAAGGTCTATGGCATCCCGTTCGAGCACATTCGTGAGCTCGAGCTGACCAACCACAGCACCACCCAGCCGAAGGATTTCAACATCCAGAAGATGGTGCGCGAGCACGGTTATCAGGAAGATGGTCAGAGCACCATCCGCTTCGTGGGCCGGATCGACACCAACAGCCGCGCGCTGCAAGAGAGCGAGATCCCGGGCCGTAACCAGCGCATGACCCGCTACGACAAGCGCAGCGTCGTCGTCGAGACCGAGGTGGCCGACACCCCCGAGTTTCTCAGCTGGCTGCACAATATCGATGGCCACATCGAGGTGCTGGCACCGGAATCCCTGAAGAAGGTGTACCCCTCGCGCCTGAGCTGATTGGCTGCGAGAAGATAAAAAACGCCGCTCGAAAGAGCGGCGTTTTCTTTTGTGCGCCTGCGCGACACCGGAAGGCAGAGGCAGAGGCAGAG
>NZ_CDBY01000061.1:17288-130923 GCF_000820125.1 Aeromonas simiae
AGAGGCAGAGGCAGAGGCAGGCTAGCACCGCCGAGAATCCTGGCAAGCGCACAATACAAAAAGGCCGCTCATTGAGCGGCCTTTTCCGATTTGGTCGGTGTGAGAGGATTCGAACCTCCGACCCCTTCGTCCCGAACGAAGTGCGCTACCAAGCTGCGCTACACACCGATGTCGACGGGGCGAGAATTTACCTAAACCCCCGTAACATGACAAGGCTTTTTTCACTTTTTTTAGTAAAAAGCCGCCATTTGCTCATCCCGCCGTCACAACGCTGGTTTTTCAGGCAGGAATGCCTTCCGGCCCGAGCAGACGGCGGCGCCAGTCACCCGGTTCGCCCCGCTCCAGCCAGTCACGAGCATGCTGCCGCCAGTTGGGAGAGAGAACCGGCAGCTCCGCCAGCAGGCGCAGATCGGCCTCGACCCGCTCCTGATTGAACAGGATGTCGGCGCAGCGCCGCACGCTCAGGTTGTGGGCGCGATCGATCAGGGTCAGCTCGGCATCCGGCGCCACCCACCCCTCCTCCAGCACCCGCAGCAGCCAGCCACAGCGGCCGCTGGCCTGTAGCAGCACGGCGAAACCGGGATAACCGAAGCAGGCATTGAGCTTGAAGCAGGGGGAGCGCGGCTGACTCACTTGCACCAGCGCCTCGCCAAGGCGGAACACATCGCCGATATGCACCTGCCCCTCACTCATGCCCAGGGTCGACAGATTCTCGCCAAACGCCGCCGGCTGCCATGGGGTGACGGGGTCCGCCAGTCCCAGGCTGCGCTGCCAGCTGCGCCAGAAGGGGTAATGATCGGCTGGGTAGTGGTGCAACGCCCGCTCCGGCCCACCATGGTGGCGCCGTTCGGCCTGTTCGTCCCCCTGCAGCCCAAAGAGGCCGCACCAGAGGGGTTGAGAGGCGGGTTGCTTATCGATGGCAGAGAGGAGCTGGGGAGCCAGTTCACGCGTTGAACCGGCAAAGAGGGAAATCCGCATTCTCATCCTCCTGATTGACGAGAGAATGCGGATTTTATCATCACTGGGCGTCGACCACCGCCTGCATCTGCTGCATCTGGGCGATCTCGCTCTTGCGCCGCCGCTCAGCCTTAGCCATGGAGTACCATGCCACGAAGGTGAACAGGGAGACCGACAGCAGGATCAGACTAGCCACGGCGTTGATCTCGGGTTTCACCCCGAGGCGCACCGCCGAGAAGATCTCCATCGGCAGCGTGGTGGAGCCAGGGCCCGCCACGAAGCTGGCCAGCACCAGATCATCGAGGGAGAGGGCAAACGCCATCATGCCGCCCGCAGCCAGCGAGGGGGCGATCATCGGGATGGTGATGAGAAAGAACACCTTCCACGGGCGCGCACCCAAGTCCATGGCGGCCTCCTCGATGGAGAGATCCAGCTCGCGCAGGCGCGCCGACACCACGATCGCCACATAGGCGGTACAGAAGGTGGTGTGGGCGATCCAGATGGTCAGCATGCCGCGTTCGGCAGGCCACCCCACCAGCTGGGCCATGGCCACGAACAGCAGCAACAGCGACAGACCGGTGATCACCTCGGGCATGACCAGTGGCGCCGTCACCATGCCGCCGAACAGGGTTCGGCCGCGAAAGTGCGGGATGCGGGTCAGCACGAAAGCCGCCAGGGTACCGAGCGCCACCGCGGCGATCGCCGTGTAGAGGGCGATCTCCAGCGAACGCAGCACAGCGTTGATGAGCTGGCTGTTATCGAGCAGGCTGAAGTACCACTTCACCGACCAGCCGCCCCACACCGTCACCAGCTTGGAGGCGTTGAAGGAGTAGATCACCATGATGACCATGGGCAGGTAGATAAAGCCAAGCCCGAGCCACAACATGATGCGCGAGAAGTTGTGCTGTCTCATGCCTTGCCCTCCAGTTCCTTGGCCTGGTTACGGTTGAACAGAATGATGGGGATGAGGAGAACCACCAGCATCACCACCGCCAGCGCCGAGGCCACCGGCCAGTCGCGGTTGTTGAAGAACTCCTGCCACAGCACCCGGCCAATCATCAGGGTCTCGGGGCCGCCGAGCAGCTCAGGGATCACAAACTCCCCAACCACCGGAATGAACACCAGCATGCAGCCGGCGATGATGCCGTTCTTGGAGAGGGGCACAGTGATCTGCCAGAAACGGGTCAAGTTGCGCGCCCCCAGATCCGAGGCCGCCTCAAGCAGGCTCTGATCGTGCTTGGCCAGGTTGGCGTAAAGCGGCAACACCATGAACGGCAGGTAGGAGTAAACGATACCGATATACACCGCCGTGTTGGTGTTGAGGATCTGCAACGGCTGGTCGATGAGACCCACCCCCATCAACAGGCTGTTGAGCAGGCCGTTGTTGCTGAGAATGCCCATCCACGCATAGACCCGGATCAGGATGGCGGTCCAGGTCGGCATCATGATGAGCAGCAGGTAGACGGTCTGCATGTGCTTGTCGGCCTTGGAGATGGCATAGGCCATGGGGTAGCCGATCAGCAGACAGAGCAGGGTGCTGACGCACGCCATCTTGAGCGAGCCGAGATAGGCCGCCAGATAGAGCTCATCCTCATCGAGCAGCAGGTAGTTGCCGAGATTGAGCAGTATGGTGAGCTGGCTGTCAGCCCAGGTCACCACATCCGTGTAGGGCGGGATCGCCACGTCCGCTTCGGCGAAGCTGATCTTCAGCACCATGATGAACGGCAGCAGGAAGAACAGGAACAGCCAGAAGAAGGGGACGGCGATGACGAAGCGCTGCCCGATTGCCAACTTCAACCGACGTTTCATGATTGCAGTACCACGCCGCTGTCATCTTCCCAGTACAGGAACACCTGATCATCCCAGGTGGGCCGCTTGCCGTGGCGTTCGGCGTTGGCGATGAAAGCCTGAACAATCTTGCCCGAGGGCAGTTGGATGTAATAGACAGAGTGGCCGCCCAGGTAGGCGATGTCATAGACCTCACCCTTGGTCCAGTTGAAGTCCGGGTGCTCGATCTCCACCGGCTTTTGCAGGCTCATCAGCAGCTTCTCAGGACGCAGGGCATAGGTCACCTTCTTGTTCTCGGCACGCGAGCTGATGCCGTGACCCACGTAGATGGGCTGCTCCAGATCGGCGCAGGCGATGGTGGCGTGGTCCTGCTCATCCTCCACCAGCATGCCGTCAAACAGGTTGACGTTGCCGATGAACTCGCACACCAGACGGCTGACCGGGGTCTCGTAGATGTCCATCGGGCTACCGATCTGTTCGATGCAGCCTAAGTGCATGATGGCGATGCGCTCGGCCATGGTCATGGCCTCTTCCTGATCGTGGGTCACCATGACGCAGGTCACCCCGACCCGCTCGATGATCTCAACCAGCTCGAGCTGCATCTGGGAGCGCAGCTTCTTATCGAGGGCCCCCATCGGCTCGTCCAGCAGCAGCAGCTTGGGGCGCTTGGCCAGGGAACGGGCCAGGGCCACCCGCTGGCGCTGGCCACCGGAGAGCTGGTGCGGCTTGCGACGGGCATACTGGGTCATCTGCACCAGTTTGAGCATCTCTTCGACCCGGGCGTCGATCTCGGCCTTGGGCAGACTGTCTTGCTTGAGGCCGAAGGCGATGTTCTGAGCCACCGTCATGTGCGGGAACAGGGCGTAAGACTGGAACATCATGTTGATCGGCCGCTCGTAGGGAGGCATGTCGGTAATATCCACCCCGTCGAGGAAGATACGCCCCTCGGTCGGGCGCTCGAACCCGGCCAGCATGCGCAGCAGGGTCGACTTGCCGGAGCCGGAGCCGCCGAGCAGGGCAAAGATCTCGCCCTTGTTGATATTCAAAGAGACGTTGTCCACCGCCAGAGTCTCGTCGAACTGCTTACTCACCCGATCGATCTTGACCAGCACCTCTTTGCGCTGCTGGCTTCCTTCTAGGGCTTTCTTGTAGGCACTGGAGGCTATTGCCATTACCACACTCCTAATAATGCACACCGCCCCTTGCGGCCGTGCCGTTGCATCCAATCTGGACGAACCCAGAGGGCCGCCCGCGGCTTCTTCACTTGCCGGACTTGATCTTGGTCCAGCTACGGGTCAGCAGGCGCTGCACCTGGGCCGTACGCTCCTTCTGGATATACAGCCGGTTCAGCACTGCCTGAGGCGGGTAAACCGACTCGTTGTTGGTCAGCTCGGGGCTCATGAAGGCCCGCGCTGCCGGGTTGGGGTTGGCATAGCCAACGTAGTCGCTCACCTCGGCGATCACCTTGGGGTCGAGCAGGTAGTTGATGAAGGCGTGGGCCTCGTTGACGTTCTTCGCGCCGGCCGGGATGGCCATCATGTCGAACCAGAGGTTGCCCCCCTCCTTCGGGATCACATACGCGATGTCGATCCCCTTGCCCGCCTCCTCGGCCCTGGCAGCCGCCTGCAACACGTCACCGGAAAAACCAGCCGCCACGCAGACGTCGCCATTGGCCAGATCGCCGATGAACTTGGAGGAGTGGAAATAGGTGACATAGGGGCGCAGCACCATGAAGCGCGCCTCCGCCGCCCGAATATCGGCCGGATCGCCACTGTTGGGGTCCTTGCCAAGGTAGTTGAGCATGGCCGGGATCATCTCGTCCGCCGAGTCGAGAAACGCCACGCCGCAGCTATGCAGCTTCTTGAGGTTTTCCGGCTCGAACAGGACACGCCACGAGTCGATACGCTCGACCCCCAGCACCGCCTTCACCTTGTCGATGTTGTAACCGATGCCGTTGGTGCCCCATAGGTAGGGCACGGCATACAGGTTGCCCGGATCGGCCTCCTGCAACTGCTGCATCAGCAGCGGATCGAGGTGGTTCCAGTTCGGCAGCAGACGGCGATCCAGCTTCTGGAACGCCCCCGCCTTGATCTGTTTGGCCAGGAAGTTGTTGGAGGGAACGACCACGTCATAACCGGTGTTACCGGTCAACAACTTGCCCTCAAGAGTCTCGTTGGAGTCAAACACGTCATACACGGGCCGGATACCGGTGGCCTGCTGGAACTGGGCCAGCGTCTGTTCACCGATATAGTCCGACCAGTTGTAGATGTGCACGGTAGGGGCGGCCTGTGCGCACGATGCGCCCATGGCCATCCCCAGAGCAATGCTCAACAGAGTCTTGTTCACAGATCCATCCTCGTATCTTGGGTGGTCCCCATCACGCTCCGGCGAGCCCCCTCCCGAGAGAGGGGGCGATACGGCTTACTTACCAGACTTGATCTTGGTCCAGCTGCGGGTCATGGTCCGCTGCACCTTGGCCGGCAGATCCGGGAAGGTGTAGATCTTCTTGAGGGTATCCGGGGTCGGGTAGATGCCCGGATCGGTGCGGATGGCCTCATCCACCAGCGGGGTGGCGGCCTTGTTGCCGTTCGGGAACTGCACGGCGTTGGTGATCTCGGCCATGATATCGGGCTTCATCAGGAAGTTGAGGAAGGCATAGGCCTCGTCAACGTTCTTGGCATCGGCCGGAATGGCGATCATGTCAAAGAAGCTGCCCGCCCCCTCCTTCGGAATGGAGTAGACGATGTTCACCCCATTCTTCGCCTCGACGGCACGGGACTTGGACTGCTGCAAATCACCGGAGTAGCCGACCGCCACACAGATGTTGCCGTTGGCCAGGTCACCGATGTACTTGGAGGAGTGGAAATAGGTCACGTAGGGGCGGATGGCGAGGAACAGCTCCTCAGCCTTCTTCAGATCAGCCGGCTTCTGGGAGTCGTTCGGCAGACCCAGGTAGTGCAGGGCAGACGGCAGGATCTCGGTCGGAGAGTCGAGGAAGGAGACACCACACTCCTTGAGCTTGGCGATGTTCTCCGGCTTGAACACCAGATCCCAGGAATCGACCGGAGCCTGGTCACCCAGGGCCGCCTTCACCTTATCGACGTTGTAGGCGTAACCTATGGTGCCCCACATGTAGGGGAAGGAGTACTGGTTACCCGGATCGCTCGGCTCCAGCGCCTTGAGCAGATCGGTGTCGAGGTTCTTCCAGTTCGGCAGCTTGGACTTGTCCAGCTTCTGGAAGACGCCCGCCTTGATCTGCTTGGCCAGGAAGGGGTTGGAGGGAACCACGACGTCATAGCCCGACTTACCGGCCAGCAACTTGGCTTCCAGCACTTCGTTGCTGTCGAACACGTCGTAGACGACCTTGATACCGGTCTCTTTCTCGAACTTTTCGATGGTATCCGGCGCAATATAGTCGGACCAGTTGTAGACATGCAGCACCTTGTCGGCCGCCATCGCATTTCCAGCCAGCATGGCGGACGCCACGCAGACGGCAAGTACACCCTTGTTAAAAGACATTATCCTTGTCTCCTTACAGTTGCATAAGGTCACCGATCTAGAGCGTCAAACGAGCAGCCGTTCGGCGGTCAGCTCCAGACTCCGTCTAGCCAGGTCAACCAGGTTATCCACCTCCGTCTCGGTGATCACCAACGGGGGCGATATGATCATCGTATCGCCGACCGCCCGCATCACCAAGCCATTGTCAAAACAGAACTCGCGACAGGTCAGACCGGCATGGGCCGTGGCCGGGAAGCGGGTTTTGCTGTGTTTGTCCTGTACTATCTCCAGTGCGGCCACCATGCCTTTGCCACGGGTTTCCCCGACGATCGGCAGGGCGGAGAGCTCTGCCCAGCGACGCTGGAGATAGGGCGCGATTCTATCATGTACTCGCTTAACTATGCTCTCTTTTTGCATAAGGCGAATGTTAGCGATCGCTACGGCGCAAGAGACCGGATGACCTGAATAGGTGAAGCCATGGGCGAACTCGCCGCCACGCTCGATCACCCCCGCCACCCGGTCGCTCACCATGACGGCCCCCAGCGGCACATATCCCGAGGTGATCCCCTTGGCCAGACACATGAAATCGGGGCGAATGCCGAAGGTGTCGCAGCCAAACCATGACCCGGTACGACCGAAGCCGCAGATCACCTCATCGGCAATCAACAAAATGCCGTAGTGATCGCAGATGCGCTGCACCTCGGGCCAGTAACTCTCGGGCGGGATGATGACCCCGCCGGCCCCCTGGATCGGCTCACCGATGAAGGCCGCCACCTTGTCCGGCCCCAGCTCGAGGAGCTTCTGCTCGAGCTGGCGCGCCCGCGCCACTCCGAACTCGTGCGGGCTCATCCCCTGCCCCTCGCCAAAGTGGTAGGGCTGGTCGATGTGGACGATCCCCGGGATCGGCAGCGAGCCCTGCTCGTGCATGCCCCGCATGCCGCCGAGACTGGCCCCCGCCACGGTCGAGCCGTGATAGGCGTTGCGGCGGCTGATGATCACCTGGCGCTCCGGCTTCCCCTGACAGGCCCAGTAATGGCGCACCATACGTAATACCGTATCATTGCACTCCGAACCTGAACCGGTGAAAAACACCTGGTTAAATCCCGGCGGAGTCACCTCGGCCAGCAGGCCGGCCAGCTCGATGGCCGGCGGGTGGGCGGTCTGGAAGAAGAGGTTGTAGTAGGGCAGCTCGCGCATCTGCCGTTCGGCCGCCGCGATCAGCTCCTCGCGGCCATAGCCCATGTTGACGCACCACAGGCCGGCCATGCCGTCGAGGATGCGCCGCCCCTCCGAGTCGATGAGATAGACCCCCTCACCACGGGTGATGATGCGAGCCCCCTTATCGCGCAGCTGCTGGTGATCGGTAAAGGGGTGCAAATGGTGGCTGGCATCGCGCCGCTGCCACTCACGGGTATCAAGATCCATGTTGTCGCTCCTTGCGCGGGCTTCGGTCGCCCCACATTCCCTAAGTGAAGCGGGCCTTGCGGCCCGCCTGTCACACGTTCAGCAGCAGAAACTCACGTTCCCACGAGCTGATGACACCGAAATAGGTCTCGTACTCCTTGCGTTTGACCGCCACGAAGGCGCGCACGAAGCGCTCCCCTAGCATCTCCTTGATGGGCTCGCACTGCTCGAGGTGGGTCAAGGCCTCCTCCAGGGTGCGCGGCAGGCTGTAGGGCAGGTCATAGGCGCTGCTCTTCATCTCCGGCAGTGGCTCGAGCTGCTCCTTGATGCCGAGATAGCCGCACGCCAGGGTGGCGGCGATGGCCAGATAGGGGTTGGCATCGGCACCGGCAAAACGGTTCTCGACCCGGCGCGCCGCCGTGTCGGCGAAGGGAATGCGCAGACCGCAGGTGCGGTTCTCGGTACCCCACTGCACGTTACGCGGGGCACTCTCACCAAAGGTGAGGCGACGGTAGGAGTTGACGTTGGGGGCCAGCAGGGCGGTGACCGCCGGGGTGTACTTCTGCAACCCGGCGATGAAGTGCATGAACATCTGGGTGTTGCCACCATCGGCGCTGCCAAACAGGTTCATCCCGTCCCCATCCTCCAGGCTCTGGTGGATGTGCATGGCCGACCCCGGTTCGTGGCTCATCGGCTTGGCCATGAAGGTGGCATAGATGCCGTGCTTGTGGGCTGCCTCGCGCATGGTGCGCTTGAACAGGAACACCTGGTCGGCCAGATCGATGGCATCCCCGTGCAGGAAGTTGATCTCCATCTGGGCTGCGCCGGACTCGTGCACCAGGGTGTCGACCTCCAGCTCCTGAGCCTCGCAGTAGTCGTACATGTCCTCGAAGATGGGGTCGAACTCGTTCACCGCATCGATGCTAAACGACTGGCGCGCCGTCTCGGGTCGGCCGTTGCGGCCGATCGGCGGCTCCAGCGGGTAGTCGGCATCCTCATTGCGCTTGATGAGGTAGAACTCCAGCTCGGGGGCCACCACCGGCTTCCACCCCTCCTGCTGGTAGCACGACAGCACCCGGCGCAGCACCGAGCGCGGGGCAATGTCCACCAGTTGGCCGGTCGCGTCGAAGCAGTCGTGGATCACCTGAGCCGTCGGCTCCGCCGCCCATGGCACGAAGCGGATGGTGTTGGGGTCTGGGTAGAGCAGCATGTCCCGCTCCAGCGGGTCGACCATGCTGTCATCATCGGGATAATCGCCGGTGACGGTCTGAATGAAGATGACCTCGGGCAGCCGCAGCCCCCCTTCACGCAGAAACTTGCTGGCCGGGATAATCTTGCCGCGGGCATTGCCGGTAAAATCCGGGATGAGACACTCCACCTCAGTGATGCGGTTGGCGTCCATCCAGCTCTTGATACGATCCATATATAACCCCGACAGGTTGGGCAATCGGGTGCCATCCTGGCACCTTGTTACCGGAATGTGAGCCCTACCATCTAAGCCACCGCCCAATTTGGGTGTCAAGGCAGGCGTTTAAAAAAATAAATGAACCCGGCCTCATTTAACCAACTTGGTGCAAAATACTAAACACCTGCCCCCCTATGCCCCCTGCGTCGAGCTGTGCCGTTTCCCAGCAAAAGGCGTCAAAAAGCACTGCTGTTTCCCTATACCGCGCACAATTTGCAGAAACAGCGCTTTGCTATCCGCCGAAGATCTGATACAAGGCCCGCCCTGATTTCGTGCAGCAACACGCAAGTCAGACTGCAGGGACTCGGTCTGGTCACAGACCGCCCATATCCATACTGACAATCGGGTTTGAATACACGGGTAATAGATCACATGTGTGACGTTATGACTGAAGACCAGCTGGCTTTTTACAAAGGCCAAATCCAGGCGCAAATCGACAACATCGAGGAGCGTCTGAACTCCCAGGCCAGCCAGGCGATCGCTACCGACACCAACGAGATGGCCGACGAGATCGATCGCGCCAGTGTCGAAGAGGCCCGCCGCCTCGAGCTGAACCGCATCGAGCATGACAAGCTGCACCTGCGCAAGCTCAAGGCTGCCCTCAAGCGCATCGATGAAGGGGATTTCGGCTACTGCGAATCCTGCGGTGACGAGATCGCCGAGAAGCGCCTGCAGGCTCGCCCCGAGTCGCGCTTCTGTGTCGAGTGCCAGAGCACCAAGGAGTTCAACGACAACCACGTCTATCGCCGCGTCGCCTGACATTTCTGCTAGAATCCGGCCCATTCCTGCCCCTTTCGGAGTGTGGCCCGATGAAATGGCTCGGCTGGCTGTGCCTGTTGCTCCCCCTGCTGACGCAGGCACAGCCCCTCAAGATCAAAGTCCCCCAGCTGCCCGTACACCAGCTGGCCGACGAGTACCAGCTGCCGCTGCTCAAACTGGCGCTGGAAAAGTCCGGTACCCCCTTCACCATCGAGCTGGTGCCCACCACCCTGACCCAGGACTCGCTGCGTCGCGAGCTGGAAGAGGGCAAGCGCTTCAACCTCTACTGGATGGGCACCTCGAGCGAGCTCGAGTCCCGCCTCACTGCCATTCCCATTCCGCTGTTTCGTGGCATGGAAGGGATGCGGGTGGCCCTTATTCATCAGGATGACCAGGAAAAATTCGCCCAGATCACCGGGCTGGGGCAACTGCGCAAATTTCGCGCAGGTCAAGGGATCGGCTGGAGTGATGGCCGTATCCTCGACGCGGCCGGCATCCCCACCTACGCCGGGCGGGCCGCCAACCTGTTTCGCCTCATCAATCGCCACGAAGCCATCGACTTCTTTCCGCGCTCCCTGGTCGAGGCCTTCAGCGAGCAGCACGAGCTGGTCGAGCAGTATCCCAATCTGGTGATCGAGCGCCACCTGCTGCTGCGCTATCCCTATGCCCAGTTCTTCTTCGTCAATCATGATCAGAAGGCGCTGGCCAAGGCATTGCAGACCGGTCTGGAGCGGGCCTATGCCGACGGCAGCTTCCTGCGCTTCTTCAACCAGCACCCCAGGGTGCGTGAGGCGCTGGCCGGCGCCAATCTGGCCGGACGCACCACCCTCACCTTGGGCAATCCCGACCTGACCGACGCCATGCGCAAGGTGCCGGCCCACTACTGGGAGTGGCCACTACCCTGATTGCCGGCTCAAGGAGGAGCCCATGAAATCCATCGATGCGTGGTTTGCCGCTTACGCCACCTGTCACCGTCACCCCGGCAACCTCGCCATCCACCAGGTGGCGGTACCCGGCATCTACCTGAGCGTCATCGGCCTGTTGCAGGCGCTGCCGGCACCGGTCGGGGCGGGCTGGGGGGCCCTCATCGCCATCCCGGTATTGCTGTTCTATCTGCGCCTCTCCTTCAGCCTGTGCGTCGGCATGGCCCTGTTCACCGCCGCCGGACTCTGGCTGTGGCAGGGGATGGCCGCCGTTTCTCCTATCTGGCCATGGGCTCTGACGCTGTTCGTCCTGCTCTGGCTGGCCCAATTCATCGGACACCGCTGGGAGGGACGCCGTCCCGCCTTCTTCACCGACCTGCAGTTTCTGCTGATAGGTCCCCTCTGGGTGCTGGCCGGCCTCTATCGCCGGCTGCGTATCCCCTACTAGACGAGGATATCCATGCGTCAGTCTCTCCTGCTTGCCACCCTGCTCTGCGCCGGCGCCGTCCAGGCAACCGATGCCGACCGGGTCGGTGAGGTCAGCACCGCCTTCAAGCTGTTTGGCCCCAACCACAAGATCGTCATCGAGGCCTTTGATGATCCCCGCATCAAGGGCGTGACCTGCTACCTGGCCCGCCCCAAGACCGGCGGCATCAAGGGCGGGCTGGGGCTGGCCGAGGACCCTTCCCATGCCACGCTGTCGTGCCACCAGGTGGGCCCCATCACCCTGCCGGCCAAGCTCAAGGAGAGCGAAGAGGTGTTTGACGTGAGCACCTCGCTGGTGTTCAAAGAGCAGCGGGTCGTGCGTTTTTATGACGCCAGGCGCAATGCCTTGGTCTATCTCACCTACAGCACCAAGCTGGTCGACGGCTCTTACAAGAGCGCCGTCAGCGCCGTGCCCATCATGCCCTGGGGTTAACCCACAAGGAGAACAGGATGTACGAGACCATACTGGTTACCGGCGCCACCAGCGGCATCGGTCATGCGTTGGTGCACGATCTGTGCGGCCGCGGCTATCGCGTCTATGCCAGCGGCAGGAACGAGGCGGCGCTGGCCGCGCTGATGACCGCCACCGGCTGCCTCGGCAGCACCGCCGATCTGACCGACCCGCAGCAGGCGCTGGATCTCTACCAGCGGTCCCGCACCGCCCTCGGTCACATCGACGTGCTGGTCAACAACGCCGGGGCCAACCACCGCAAGGCACCCATCGCCGAGACCAGTCTGGAGGAGTTCGAGCTGCAATATGCCCTCAACCTACGCGCCCCCTATCTGCTCGGGCGTGAGGCGCTGCGCGAGATGATCCCGCGCGGCAGCGGCTATCTCATCAATGTGGTGAGCACCTGCGCCCTGCGCCACCCCAGCCCCATGGGGATCTACAGCACCATGAAGAGCGGCCTGGCCAGCCTGAGCCAGGTGATGATGAAGGAGGCGCAGCCCCACGGCATCAAGGTCTCGACCCTCTACCCGGGCGGCGTCGATACCCCGTTCCGTGCCGAGGCCAAACCCCACTACATGCAGCCGGCCAGCGTCGCCACCACCCTGGTGACCCTGCTCACCCTGCCGGCCGATGTCGTCGTCCATGAGATGACGTTCCGGCCGCCGTCCGAGCTGGAGTGAGCCCTTTTCCCACACGGTGAAGCGGGTGATCGGGATCACGCTTTGTAGTAACGTGGAGCCATCGCCCGCATCGGAGTCAACAAGATGAAAATCGCTGTCTTCAGCAGTAAGAGTTATGACAAGGAGTACTTCCAGAAGGCCAATGCCGCCTACGGCTTTGATCTGGAATTTTTCGACGTGCGCCTCGAGACCAAAACCCTGCGGCTGGCCCACGGCTTCCCCGTGGTCTGCCTGTTCGTCAACGACGATGCCGACCACGCCATTCTGAGCGAGCTGGCCCAGCACGGCACCAAGGTGATCGCCCTGCGCTGCGCCGGCTACAACAACGTGGATCTGGTGGCCGCCAAGGAGCTGGGACTGACCGTAGTGCGGGTGCCCGCCTACTCCCCCGAGGCGGTGGCTGAACACGCGGTAGGGCTGATGATGACCCTTAACCGCCGCATCCATAAGGCCTACCAGCGCACTCGCGACGCCAACTTCTCCCTCGAGGGGCTGGTCGGCTTCAACATGTTCGGTCGCACCGCCGGCGTCATCGGCACCGGCAAGATCGGCCTGGCGACCCTGCGCATCCTCAAGGGGTTCGGCATGCGCCTGCTGGTG
This sequence comes from Aeromonas simiae, assembly GCF_000820125.1. Taxonomy (GTDB): domain Bacteria; phylum Pseudomonadota; class Gammaproteobacteria; order Enterobacterales; family Aeromonadaceae; genus Aeromonas; species Aeromonas simiae. Next base: position 30,300 of record NZ_CDBY01000061.1, read on the forward strand.
AGCGACCCTTACCAGAACCCGGCCGCCATCGAACTCGGCGCCGAATACGTCGATCTCGACACCCTCTACCGCGAGTCCGATGTCATCTCCCTGCACTGCCCCCTGTTCCAGGAGAACTATCACCTGCTCAACGCGGCTGCCTTCGCCAAGATGAAGGACGGGGTGATGATCATCAACACCAGCCGCGGCGGCCTGCTCGACGCCAACGCCGCCATCGAGGCACTCAAGACCAGCCGCATCGGTGCGCTCGGCCTCGATGTCTACGAAGAGGAAGAGGAGCTGTTCTTCGAGGACAAGTCCAACGAGGTGATCACCGACGATGTATTCCGCCGCCTTTCGGCCTGCCACAACGTGCTGTTCACCGGTCACCAGGCCTTCCTGACCCGCGAGGCGCTGCACGCCATCGCCGACACCACACTGAACAATGTCAAAGCAGTGCACGAAGGACGCCACAGCGGCAACGAAGTGGAATAAACCCGCCGCTTGAGCCCCGCTCCGGCTTTGGGGTAGGCTCTCTCTTTTGCCCGGGAGAACCTGCCCCATGTTTGTCGGATTCGATTACGGCACCTCCAACTGCGCCATGGCGGTGCTGGAGCAGGAGGGCCCGCGCCTGCTGCCACTCGGCCGTACTGCCTATCTCCCCTCCACCCTGCACGCCCCGCACCGGGATGCCATCCCCGGCCTGCTCGCCGAAGCCCTGCCTGCGCCACTGCGCGAACGTTACCTGGCCCTGCGCGGCCCGCAGATCCAGCGTGCCCAGAGCCTGCGCCGAACCCTGCGCGAAGAGGGGCTGCCCGACGAGCTGGCCTTCGGCGAAGCGGCACTGGAGGCCTATCTGGAGGAGCCGGACGAGGGCTACTACATCAAGTCGCCCAAATCCTTCCTCGGCGCCTCCGGCCTCAAGGCCCCGCAGATCGCCCTGTTCGAAGACATAGTGCTGGCCATGATGCTGCAGGTGAAACAGCGCGCCGAGGCACTCACCGGCGCCCCGATCACCCAGGCGGTGATCGGCCGGCCGGTCAACTTCCAGGGGCTGGCCGGTGAGGAGAGCAACCGCCAGGCTCTGGCCATCCTGAGCGAGGCGGCCAGCCTGGCCGGTTTTGAGCAGGTGGCGTTTCTCTATGAGCCGGTCGCCGCCGGCTTCGAGTTCGAGGCCCGCCTCAGCGAGGACTGCACCGTGCTGGTGGTGGACATCGGCGGCGGGACCACCGACTGCTCCATGCTGCGCATGGGGCCGAGCTACCGGGATCGGCTCGAGCGCGACGCTCAGATGCTCGGCCACAGCGGCCAGCGCATCGGCGGTAACGACTTCGACATCCGCCTGACGGTGGAGGGGATCATGCCGCTGCTCGGCATGCACGAGCGGCTCAAGACCGGCAAACCGCTGCCCCACCCCCTGTTCTGGGATGCGGCAGCCATCAACGACGTGGCGGCCCAGAGCCGCTTCTACAGCCTGACCACGGGGCGCGAGCTGCAAGACATGCTGCTCGACTGCCAACCGGGCAGCCTGCTGCCCCGTCTCATCCGCCTGCGCGAGCACAAGTTAAGCCACCAGCTGGTGTGGCGCGCCGAGCAGGGCAAGATCGCCCTCTCCGAGCAGCCGGTGAGCCGCCAGCCCCTCGGCGAGCTGGAGCACGACCTCAGCGTCGAGCTGACCCGGTCACAGCTGGCCGATGCCGCCGCCCTGCTGCTCGACAAGATCGGCGAGCTGATGGACGAGGCGATCGCCCAAGCCGGGTGCCAGCCGGATCGGGTGTTCGTCACCGGGGGCAGCGCCAAGTCGCCGCTGGTGGCCCGCTTCATCCGCGAGCGTCTGCCCGGCGTACCGGTCGAAGGGGGGGACGATCTCGGTTCGGTGGCCGCCGGCTTAGCCCGTCACGCCGCCCGTCTGTTCCGCTGACGCCCCGCGACAGGGGCGGTCGGTTGAGCGCCCCGCCCCTCTGTCATCCCCTCCGGCCAGCCTCTATCCTTGCCCTCAACCAAGGAGCCGCCGTGATAAACCGCCCAGCCATCATCCTCACCAGCCTGTTACTCACCGCCTGCACGACCCCCAGTGCCCTCCGCCAGGAGTTGATGCACCACCACTGGGTGCTGGAGAGTGTCGACCAGCGCCCGGTGCAATCCGAGCGCGGCCGGGCACCGGATCTCGAGATCGGCGAGCACTTCACCGTCAACGGTATCGCCGGCTGCAACCGCTACTTCGGCAAAGGCAACCTGAAGCAGGGGCGCTTCTGGGTCAGCAGCCTCGGCAGCACCGAGATGGCCTGCGGCGCCACTCTGGATGTGGTGGAGCAGGCGGTGCTCACCACACTGCGGCAAGGCGCGGCACTGACCACTGACGCGCAGGGGCTGACACTGCAAGGAGAGCAGCACACCCTGCGCTACCGGCTGGAAGAGTGGAAATAACACGCTAGCCCCGCCATCGCGCTCACCCCGGCGTGCATGGCGCGCAGGCATGAGTTCCCGGCTGAACATGGGGCCATCGAAAGGAGGCGGCCCGCGCTCCCCTGTGACACAATAAGCACAGTTGGCCACAGGGAACCGCCACACCATGTCGATGGATCGCCTCTTTGACAAGATCAAGCAGTTGCCGAGCATCCCCCAGCTGCTGCATGAGCTGATGCACAGCTTCGGTGACGAGAACGCCCGCATTGACGACATCGCCGCCAAGATCGCCATGGATCAGGTGATCAGCGTCAAGGTGCTGCGCATGGCCAACTCGGCGGCCTTTCGCCGTGGCAACGAGGTCACCTCCATCGAGCAGGCGGTGATGCGTCTTGGCTTCTCTCGCCTGCGCTCGCTGGTGGTGGCCTCCGGCATCATGAGCGGCTTCAAGGCCCCCCCCAGCTTCGACAAGACCCACTTCTGGACCGAGACCTTCCAGGTCGCCACCATCGCCAAGACCCTGGCCCAGCAGTGCGGCACGGTCGATCCCGAAACCGCCTTTACCTGCGCCCTGATCCACAACATCGGCGAACTGCTCATCCAGACCACCCTGCCGGAAGAGGCGGAGCTGGTGCACATGGCTATCGAGCGGGGCGCCAGCCGGGTCGATGCCCAGCGCGAGATGCTGGGCTACGACTACGCCCAGCTCGGCGCCGAACTGGCGCGGCGCTGGAACCTGGCCGACACCTTCGTCACCGCCATCGCCGAGCAGCTCGATCCGCTGGAACATGAGCCGGTGAGCAAAGAGGCGGTGCTGATCCGGCTGGCGGTCTTTGTCTCGTTCGCCTGGAGCGCCGGCGTACCGGCCCAGGCCATCGCGGCCCGTTTTCCGCGCGCCCTCGCCGAGCAGCTGGCGCTGGACCCGGCCACCCTCATCCCCCATCTGGAATCACTGCATCAACAGGGCAATGCCCTGGCCGACATATTGACGACCCCATGACCCCACCATTTCTGTTTCACCCCCAGGTGTCGCCCTGGTTTCGCGCGACCCACGATCAACTGCAGCTGACCCTGTTCAGCGATGCCGAGACCGCCTTCGACCAGGTGCTGCTGCGCCTCGAGCCCGATAACGAGGAGGAGCTGCACCCCATGGCGCTCCTCGAGCAACGTGGCCGGTTGCAGATATGGCAGATCACTGTGCCGTTGCCACGCGGCCAGGAGCACCACCGCTACTGCTTCAAGTGCCTCACCGGCGATGGCCAATGGTGGCTGCACGGCGGAGGTTGTGACCCCGCCATGCCGGCACGCGACACCCATTTTCGTTACAACAGCCGTCACCGGCCACCGGCCTGGGTGCAGGATCAGGTGTTCTACCAGATCTTCCCCGATCGCTTCTGCAACGGCGATCCGAGCCTCGACGTGCAGACCGGCGACTATGACTACCGCAATCGCCCTGTCATCCACAAGGCGTGGGGAGAGCCGGTCAGCGCCCAGGGTGAAGGCACCGCCGCCTGCGAATTCTACGGCGGCGATCTGGCCGGCATCGACCAGAAGCTGCACTACCTGCAATCGCTCGGGGTGAGCGCCCTCTACCTCAACCCCATCTTCGCCTCGCCGAGCAACCACAAGTACGACACCCAGGACTACTACCGGGTCGATCCCCACTTCGGCAGCAATGCCCAGTTCGCCGAGCTGACCCGCAACCTGCGCCAGCGCGGCATGCGGCTGGTGCTCGATGCGGTGGTCAACCACACCTCCACCGAACACCCCTGGTTTGCCCCTCCCGCAGGAGCCCACCGCAACCCCGCCTCCCCCTGGCGCAGCTTCTACACCTTCGATGCCGAGGGCGACTACGTCAGTTGGAAGGGGATCCGCAGCCTGCCCAAGCTCGATTTTGCCAGCGAGCAGGTGCAGGACGCCGTCTATCGCGCCGATGACGCCATTTTGCGCCACTGGATGCGCCCTCCCTACCAGATCGATGGCTGGCGCCTCGACGTCATCCACATGCTGGGGGAAGGGGGCTGCGCCCAGGGCAACCGCCGCCACGTGCGGGCCATCCGGGCCGCCATCAAGCAGGAGAACCCGGACGCCTACGTGCTCGGCGAGCACTTCTTCGAGGCCAGCCAGTGGTTGCAGGGCGATCAAGAGGACGGCGCCATGAACTACTACGGCTTCGCCCACCCGATCCGGGCCTTCCTGGCCGGCAAGGACATCGCCTATCACCCGATCAAGATCAGCGCAGCCGGGCTCGACCAGTGGCTGCGCCAGGCCCGCGCCCATATCCCGTTTGCCAACCAGCTGGCCCAGTTCAACCTGCTCGACAGCCACGACACCGCCCGCTTCCTGCAACTGCTGGACGGGGATCGCGCCCGCATGACCCTGGCCGTCACCCTGCTGATGACCTATATCGGCGTCCCCTGCATCTACTACGGCGACGAGGTGGGCATGCTGGGGGGCAACGATCCCGACTGCCGCCGCTGTTTCCCATGGGAGACCACCCACTGGGATCACGCGCTGCACGAGCGCTACCGCCACCTGATCCGCCTGCGCCGGCAACGGCCGGCCCTGCGCCGTGGCGACTGCCAGACCCTGTATGCCGGCGATCATACCCTGGCCTTCGCCCGCACCCTGGAGAGCGATCAGGTGGTAGTGGCCTGCAACCGTCACCCGACCAACCCGCGCACCCTCACCCTGCCCCTGTGGCAGACCGGCGCCAACGCCACCCGCTTTCGCGATGCCTGCAGCGGCGAGCGCTTCGAACTGGTGCAGGGTGAGTTACAGCTGACCCTGCCCCCCGGCGCGGCCCGCGTACTCATCGCCACCTGATCCACGCCACCGCCCGGCCTTTGCCCCACGCCGGGCGGAAGATTAGAATGTGCCCCTAACCTGCAAACGGATAACCCTATGTCAGCTCAGCAACCCGTGACCCTGGCGGTCGCCATCACTACCTTCAACAGCATGCGCTGCCTGCCCCAGGTGCTCGACAGCCTGGATGGGCTGGCCGAACGGGTGGTCATCGTCGACTCCGGCTCCACCGACGGGACTCGCGAGTACGCCAGCGAGCGCGGCTGCGTGGTCATCGAGCGCCCCTGGCCGGGCCCGCTCAAGCAGAAGGTCTTCGCCATGGAGCAGTGCGCACCGGCCAAGTGGATCCTGCTGCTCGACTCCGACGAGTCGCTCGAGCCGGAACTCAAGGCCGATATCGCCCGGGTGCTGCAAGAAGATGACAGCGCGATCGCCGCCTGGGAGTTCCAGCGCAAGATCTGGTTCCTCGGCGGCTGGCTGCACCACATGTACCAGCCGGAGTGGCGCCTGCGGCTGGTTCGCGACGGCCAGTGGCGGATGGAGGGCAAGATGGGCCTCTACCACGACAAGCTGGTGACCGACGGCAAGGTGGGCAAGCTCAAGGGGATCTGCCGCCACGACTCCTATGCCGACATCAAGGATGCGGTGCTGCGCGCCCAGCGCTACGCCGAGCGGGCGGTGGGCCGTGAACTCAAGGGCGGGCGCTGGTATGACTTCGTCTGGTGCGTCATCGACGTACTGTGGCGCCACGGCATCCGCCAGCGCGCCTTCCTCGACGGCAAGCGCGGCCTCATCATGCTGGGGATCACCATGGCCTCCAAGTTGATCCGCCAGGCCTACCTGTGCGAGCAGCGCCTCAACCCGCGTCCGAAGGACTGGGACAACCCAGTGGTGTAACGGCAATAAAAAAACGGGCTCACAAGAGCCCGTTTTTCATGGGAGATCAAGACCAGAAGCGGGGAGCCCAATCGGCAATCTCGGCCGCCACCACCTTGGGTTCGATCTGGCTCATGTCCTCCGGGTGGTCGCTGTCCTCCGGCGGACTGAAGGCCAGGTGGCGCCCCTCGCCGTTGAGCGGCCGCCAGCGCAGCGGCGTGGCCGAGCGGCGCATCGGGAAGAAGCCGACCGTCGGCACGTCCATGGCAGCCGCGATGTGCAGCGGCCCTGTGCTGCCCGCCATGAACAGGGCGGCGTTAGCGATCACCTGGCAGAACAGGGGTAACCCCCCTTCCGAGCGGTAGATCCAGCCGTTACCTCCGTGGGCCAGCATCTCGGCGGCCAACTGCTCGGCGATCTTCTCCTCCCCCGGGCCGGCAGTGAGGATGCACTGCAACTCGGGCCGCGCCTGGTTGAGCTTGATGATGATGCGGGCGTACTGCTCGATGGAGAGGTTGTTGGCCGAGCCACCGCTGCCGGCATGCACCAGCAGCCAGGGACGCTCGGCATCGACCCGCAACCGCGCCGCTACCTGCTCGCGCACCCGGGCCAGCACTTCGGGCGGGAAGCGCAGGAAGGGGGCCGAGGGTTCGACCGGGCTGGCCCCCTGCTCGTGCACAAAGTGGCGGATCAGATCGAGGTTGTACTCGGATTCGGGCTTCTCGGAGCGGGAACGGCGCTGGGTCAGGCGATGGTTGTAGAGCACCTGGGCCAGCTTGGTGGCCGGCGCCAACCGGTAGGGAATGCCCGCCTTCCACACCAGCATGGCATTGCGCGAATTGGAGAAGAGGCAGATGGCGGCGTCAAACGCCTGCTGCTTGACCCGCGCCAGCAAAGCCAGTTGGGTCTCTTTGTCCGCCCCCTTGCCGGGATCGATCATCACCTCGTCGATCCAGGGGCACAATTGCGCCAGCGGCGCCGTGTAGGCGGGCACCAGGGCGGTCACGTGGCAAGGCAGCGACTGCTTGAGCATGGCAAAGCTCGGCCAGGCCAGCATGAAGTCGCCGATCTTGTCGTTGCGGACCACCAGTATACGTTTCATCACAACCTCGACTTGTGCCCCGTTACTTCGGGTCGGGACATTGGTTTCACACGGTGCGCTATTCTTGCCCGGCACACTCCACATCTCAAGCGGTGGCCGTATAATGCGGGCATTTCGCCTTCAGGAGATCACGCCATGAGCAATCGGGTCATCTATCCGGGGACGTTCGATCCCGTCACCAACGGCCACACCGACCTCATCAACCGCGCCGCCCATCTGTTTGACGAGGTGATTGTCGGTGTCGCCGCCAGCCCGAGCAAGCGCCCCCTGTTCGATCTCGAGGAGCGGGTCGCCCTGCTGCAACAGGTCACAGCGGCGCAGCCCAACGTCACCGTGGTGGGCTTCTCCGGCCTGCTGGTGGAGTTCGCCCGCCAGCATGGTGCCAACGTGCTGATCCGCGGCCTGCGCGCCGTCTCCGACTTCGAGTACGAGTTCCAGCTGGCCAACATGAACCGCCGCCTGATGCCGGAACTCGAGAGCGTCTTTTTGACCCCGGCACAGGAGAACTCGTTTATCTCCTCCAGCCTGATCAAGGAGGTGGCGCTGCACGGCGGCGACATCGATCAGTTCGTCGACCCGCTGGTGGCAAAGGCCATCAACGCCAAGCTGGCCGCCCGCTCCGCTTAGCGCGGGAACAGCTCGGCCATGCGCTGGGCCAGCGCATCCAGCCACTCGTAGCGGCGCCGGTACATGGCCCGCTTCTTGGAGGCGATCTCCTCGAGTGGCTTGCGCTCGACCTGGCCCAGCTGGACGAAGTTATCATCCAGCGCCGTGGCGCCAAACTCTTCCCACAACTCGTCATAGTCAGCTTGCAGGTTGGCCTTCTGCTTGCTGCTGTAGCGCTTGGCCTGGAACACGTGAGCCTGGGTGCGCACCGCCCGCACCCGGCGGGCACCGAGCCGTTCGGCCAGCATCAGCACCAGCATCACCACCAGTGACTTGGGACGCAGTCCATGGGCCTGCTTGGTGAGGACGCGCACCCGCCCCTGGGCATCGTCGATCGAAGGCTCCGGCCCCTGCATGGAGCCGATCACCAGCCCGATGCCATCGCCGACCCGTTCGAGGGAGAAGGCGCAGCTGTAGAGCCGTTTGTCCTGCTCGTCGAGAATGGAGAAAGAGAGCTCGGCCTCGCGACGGAAGGTGCCGTCATAGCGCAGCACGATGCGCGCCTGCTCTTCGGGCAGGGGGCCAAAATCCAGCCCCTGCTCCAGATAGAGCGAGCGGATCAGCTCAGGGTAGAGCGAGAGCAGCAGGCGATAGTGCTCCTCGAGCATCTCGGCCCGCTGCGCGGCGCTGGAGCCGGCGAAACGGTAGGGGCGCAGCGGCTTGTCGAGCAGCTCGTGGTAGCGCGCCGGCAGCTCGCGCAGGCCCGGCTCCTGGAACAGCTGGAAAATGCGGGTCAGCTCGTTGCGATAGAGCAGGCTGCGCAGCCGGAACTTGATGCGATTGAAGGTGACGCGTGACGAGCCGTCGGGGTAGAGATACTGCGCCATGGCAGCAGCATCATAGCGTTGCCGGCTAGCCAGTTCAGGCCAGCTCATGCGAGATGGAGTCATGATGTTCTCTCAATTCAATAACTGCACCGGATCCTAGGGAAGCTGACGCGGCAAGGCAACCCGGAGCAACAGGCCGTTACAAGATGGTTCAGTGCTGGCACTCGGGGCAGTAGAAGGTGTTACGCTGCCCCAGTCGCAGGGAGCGGATCTCGCTGCCGCAGGCATAACAGGGCTCGCCAGCCCGGCCATAGACCTGCAACTGCTGCACGAAATAGCCCGGTTTGCCGTCGGCACTGGTGAAATCCTTCAACGTGGTGCCCCCCTGCTTGATGGCCTCGGTCAGCACCCGCTTTATCTCTGCTACCAGCTCCCCCAACCGCCCCCGGTCAATGTCGCCGGCGGCGCGCTTGGGATGAATGCCGGCGGCAAACAGCGCCTCGTTGGCATAGATGTTACCCACCCCCACCACCACCTGGTTGTCCATCAGGAACTGCTTGATGGCGGTGCTGCGCCCCTTGGCGCGCGCTTGCAGGTAATCGGCGTTGAAGGCATCGGTGAGCGGCTCGGGGCCCAGTTTGGCCAGCAGGGCGTGCGCCTCGGCCGGATCGCGGGTCCACAGCAGGGCGCCGAAGCGGCGCGGGTCGTTAAGCCGCAGCAGCTTGCCGTTCTCCAGCTCGATATCCACGTGATCGTGTTTCTCGGCCGGCGTACCGATCGGCAACACCCGCAGGCTGCCCGACATCCCCAGGTGCAGGATGGCGGTACCAAAATCGGTCTCCAGCAGCAGGTACTTGGCGCGCCGGCTGACCCGGCGGATGGTGAGCCCGGCCAGCTCCTGGATCTCTCCCGGCACCGGCCAACGCAGACGACCATCACGCACCACCACGCGGCGCACGGCGACGCCGGTCAGCCAGGGGGCGATCCCCTGCCGGCTCACCTCGACTTCTGGCAATTCAGGCATTTAACGACTCCGCTTCACTCTTTGGCCACCGGCCCGGGGGCCAGCAGCGAACGATATTGCTGCTCGCTCAAGGCGAGCCAGCGATCTGGCGGCAGCAGGGCGGCATACTGGCCATTGTCCTGGTACAGACCGATTTCGAGCGGCTCATCGCGCCCGGCCACCCACACCTTGAGCACCACAGGCACACCGCGCAGTGCCGTGGCGGCAGGCAATGACCAGCGACTCCATTCGCGGATATGCGTATCGAGCGCGGCGGCATCCAGCCCCAGATCGGGCCGGCTGCGCCAGCCCTGACCAAGCCGCTCAATCTGCCAGCTCGGCCCCTGCCAGGTGAGCACGACCGCATCAGCAGGCAGCAATGGCCGCTCACGATCGCGGCTGTTGATCTCCTGCATCTGATCCATACGGTGCAGCAGCGTGATGGCGGCGAGTACACCGACGATGATGACGTTGTTCCAGCCCTTGCGGGAGAGTCGCAGCATGGGTCCTCCTGGTGCAGCAGGCAGTGTATGTGGATCGCCGGTATAAAAAAACCCGGCCGAAGCCGGGTTTTTTGGGAGAGCAGGATCAATTACTTGATCTTGCCTTCCTTGTAGATCACATGCTGGCGAACGACCGGATCAAATTTCTTGATCTCCATCTTTTCGGGCATGGTGCGCTTGTTCTTGGTAGTGGTATAGAAGTGACCAGTACCGGCGCTGGAGTTCAGGCGAATCTTCTCGCGAATACCTTTAGCCATGATTTAGCTCCTTATACCTTCTCGCCGCGGGCGCGCAGTTCGGCCAGAACGACCTCTACGCCACGCTTGTCGATGATACGCATGCCCTTAGCGGATACGCGCAGGCTTACGAAGCGCTTTTCACTCTCAACCCAAAAACGGTGAGTGTGCAGGTTCGGCAGGAAACGACGCTTGGTAGCGTTGTTAGCGTGCGAACGGTTGTTACCAACTGCCGGACGCTTGCCGGTTACTTGGCATACTCTAGACATGTCAGTCTCTCCAAATCTTACTTCTTGCTCGAGCAAATATTTGCCCCGCTGGCCTTCGATTGCGGGGCAAACAGAAGGCGGCATTTTATACAGCATCTGTGATCAAAGATCAACAAAAACGGGGCCCAGCGCCGCCGGCCATTCAGAGCCAACCACGCTCAGCAAAGGAAACCGTGATGCCGTCACCGATCACCAGATGATCCAGGACTCGCACATCGATCAGGGCCAGCGCAGCGAGGATCCGTTCCGTGAGCTGGCGATCGGCCCGGCTGGGCTCGGCCACACCGGACGGGTGATTATGCGCCAGAATCACCGCCGCTGCATTATGTTTGATGACGATCCGCACAATTTCCCGCGGCCAGACGCTGGCACCAGCCAAGGTTCCCTGAAACAACTCCTCGTCATGCACCACCCTGTGCTGGCTGTCGAGCAGCAGCAACAGGAACACCTCCCGCTCGCGATCGCGTAATCTGGCCTGCAAATAATCACGGGTCAGCAAGGGGCTGGTGAGAGGGTCGCCACGGCGCAGCGGCTCACCCAGATAACGGCGCGACATCTCCAGCACCGCCTGCAACTGCACGAACTTGGCCTCGCCGAGGCCATGGCTGCGGCAGAACGCCTGACGATCGGCACCGAGCAGGGCGCGCAGCGAGCCGTGCTCATTAAGCAACACCCGAGCCAGCGCCACCGCATCCATGCCACGCACCCCGGTGCGCAAAAAGATGGCCAGCAGCTCCGCATCCGAGAGGGCCTCCGGCCCCTTTTGCAGCAGTTTTTCACGCGGCCGCTCGGCGGCCGGCCACTCCTTGATCCCCATCCCATGCTCCTCCCCTAGCCTGCATCAACCATAGCCGGCGCGGCTGCCTCCGTGCGTTTTCGGTTCCTTGACCTCACCCCACTGTGCTCGCCAGCACGGTGTGTTATCTTAGCCGACCAGTATTCAGACAGTCTGGAATTGCCCATGAGATTGGCCGACAAACGCATCCTGCTTGGCATCAGTGGCGGCATCGCCGCCTACAAGAGCGCGGAACTGGTGCGCCGCCTGAAAGATCAGGGGGCCGAAGTGCGCGTGGTGATGACCCGCTCCGCCAAGGAGTTCATCACCCCGCTGACCTTGCAGGCGGTGTCGGGCCATGCGGTGGCCGACAGCCTGCTCGATCCGGCCGCCGAGGCTGGCATGGGCCACATAGAGCTGGCCAAGTGGGCCGATCTGGTGCTGATCGCCCCGGCCAGCGCCAATCTGATGGCACGTCTGGCCGCCGGCATGGCCGATGAGCTGCTCACCACCCTCTGCCTGGCCACGCCGGCCCCCGTCGCCTTGGCGCCGGCCATGAACCAGCAGATGTACCGTAACGCCGCCACCCAGGCCAATCTGGCCACCCTGGCCAGTCGCGGCCTCCAGCTGTGGGGGCCCGACTCCGGCAGCCAGGCCTGCGGCGATGTGGGCCCCGGTCGCATGCTCGATCCGCTCGAGCTGGTCGAACGCTGCGTGGCCGCCCTGGCACCGGCGCAAACGCTGGCCGGTCTGCGCCTGCTGTTGACCGCAGGGCCGACCCGCGAGGCTCTCGACCCGGTGCGCTACATCAGCAACCACAGCTCGGGCAAGATGGGCTTTGCCCTGGCCCGCGCCGCCGCCGAGCTGGGTGCCGAGGTAACCTTGGTGAGCGGCCCGGTGACCCTGACCACCCCGCCCGGCGTCACCCGGGTCGACGTGGAGAGCGCCGAGCAGATGCACGCCGCCGTGATGGAGCGCGTCAGACAACACGATATTTTCATCGGCTGCGCCGCCGTGGCGGACTATCGTCCGGCACAGATCAGCGCACAAAAGATCAAGAAAACCGCCGATAATGACGAGATGGTGCTGCAACTGGTGAAGAACCCTGACATCATCGCTGCGGTTGGCGCCCTCGCTAACAAACCCTTCACGGTCGGATTTGCCGCCGAAACCGTGGATGTGGAACAATACGCCCTCGACAAGCTCAACCGTAAACGCCTCGACATGATCGCCGCTAACGACGTGTCGCGCGCCGGACAGGGCTTCAATGCCGATGACAACGCCCTGACCGTGTACTGGCAAGGCGATCGGCGTGAACTGCCACTGAGCGATAAGTTGTCGCTCGCCCGCCACCTGCTTGATTTGGTGGCGGATCGTTATCGATCCAGCCGGGCCCCCGGCACACAACCATAACCACAAGCCGCATGACGACACAGATTGAAGTAAAGATCCTCGACACCCGTATCGGCCGCGACTATCCGCTGCCCGCCTACGCCACTCCTGGCTCTGCCGGTATGGATCTGCGTGCCCTGCTGGACGAAGCCATCACCTTGGCTCCCGGCGACACCGTTCTGGTACCGACTGGCCTGGCCATTCACATCAAGGATCCGGGTCTGTGCGCCACCATACTGCCGCGCTCCGGTCTCGGCCATAAACACGGTATCGTGCTCGGCAACCTGGTCGGTCTTATCGACTCCGACTACCAGGGCCAGCTGATGGTCTCGGTCTGGAACCGTGGCCAGGATAGCTTCACCATGCAGCCCGGCGAGCGTATCGCCCAGTTGGTGATCCTGCCGGTCGTGCAGGCTAGCTTTCAGCTGGTCGAAGAGTTCGATCAGAGCGAGCGGGGTGAGGGCGGCTTCGGCTCCTCTGGCCGCCAATAAAAACCGGATGCTTTGCGTTCCGGGATAAGAAAGATAAGCCATTGTTTTTAGGGGAATATATGGCAAGCAGTCAATTGAAACAGAGCCGGCGGGAGCAGATCCTGCAGGCCCTGGCCCACATGCTGGAGACCAGTCCGGGGCAGCGCATCACCACCGCCCGGCTGGCCGCTGAGGTGGGGGTTTCGGAAGCCGCGCTGTACCGCCACTTCCCCAGCAAGGCCAGGATGTTCGAGGGATTGATCGATTTCATCGAGGACTCCCTGCTATCTCGGGTCAACCTTATCCTCAGCGAGGAGAAGGAGACCATGGCGCGTTGCCGCCATATCCTGCAACTGTTGCTGGTGTTCGCCGAGCGTAACCCCGGGATCACCCGCATCCTCAACGGCGATGCCCTGCTCGGCGAGAACGAGCGGCTGCGCGATCGCATCGGCATGCTGTTCGACAAGCTGGAGACCCAGCTCAAGCAGGTGCTGCGTGAGAAACGACTGCGCGAAGGACAAGGGTTCCAGCTCGATGAGGGCATGCTGGCCAACTTGCTGCTGGCCTATGCCGAAGGGCGCATCAGCCAGTTTGTGCGCTCCGAGTTCAAACACAAGCCGACCACCGGCTTCGAGGAGCAGTGGACCTTCATTCGCAGCCAGTTGCTGCAGAGTTGAACCCATCGCTCCCATGCTCCAGAGGGAGGCCTTGGCCTCCCTTTGCTTTTTTATTGTTCACCCAACGACGATGAATGTCGCAATCCAGAGCACTAATGCTGCATTTTGCGCTCATCTTTCATGACCCACAGGAGATTCCATGGAACCTGAGATCCTCAACCAAGCACAGACCTGGCTGGTCCAAAATCAGGGGCTCATCATCGAGTACTGCGTGAATATCGCCGCCGCCCTGCTCACCCTGCTGCTTGGCTACATCGCTGCCAACCTGATCAGCAGCGCCGTGGTGAAAGTGATGAAGGGGCGCAAGCTCGACATCACCATCACCGAGTTCGTCGGCAACATCCTCAAGTACGCCATCCTGGTGTTCGTGGTGATCGCCGCACTGGGCCGGATCGGGGTACAGACCGCCTCCTTCGTGGCCATCATCGGTGCCGCCGGTCTGGCCATCGGTCTGGCGTTGCAAGGCTCGCTCTCCAACTTTGCCGCCGGCTTCCTGCTCATCATCTTCCGCCCGATCAAGGCCGGTGAGTTCATCGAAGTGGCCGGCACCAGCGGTGTGGTGCAGTCGGTACAACTGTTCACCACCACCCTTACCTCGGGCGACAACAAGATGCTGGTGGTGCCCAACTCCTCCATCCTCAACGGCACCATCATCAACTACTCGCGCATGGAGACCCGCCGCATCGACATGACCTTCGGCATCGGCTACGACTCCGATCTGCGCAAGGCCAAGCAGATCCTCGAGCGGCTGGTCAATGAAGAGCCGCGCATCCTGAAGAGCCCGGCCGCCACCATCGCCGTCGCCGCGCTGGCCGACTCCTCGGTCGATATCGTGGTACGCCCCTGGGTCAAGACCGGTGATTACTGGGGGGTCTGGTTCGACTTCCACGAGAAGGTGAAGCTGGCCTTCGACGCCGAAGGCATCGACATCCCCTTCCCGCAGCGCGTCGTGCACATGAAGCAGGCGTAACTGCGCCCGTCATGAAAAAGGCCGCCCATGGGGCGGCCTTTTTATTGGCGTGGTGAGCGTTACTGCTTGAGCAAGGAGGCATCGGTCACCACCACGGCCTGACCCCCGCTGGCGAAGAAGCTACCGAACTCCTTTTGCAGCTCGCGGGTCACCAGGCCGCTTTCGTCGTTGCCGTCCGGCGCCAGCAGTGAGCCGTGGCCCCCTTCCAGGAAGCGGGCGGCGTGATGGATGGCCCCCAGCTGGGTGTTGCCGAGATCGCCCAGCCCGAGCACCTTGAACAGCGGCTCGGTGCCGCCCAGCGGTGCGCTGGCAATCTGGTTCGGGATCACCCGATCCGAGAGGTTGAGCGCGCCATCCCCGACGATCTCGGTGGCAAACAGCTTGAAGTCCGGGCTGATGGCGGCCCCCAGGTTGATCGGATCGGCCGAGTCGAGCACCGACTGGGCGGCAAAGCTGTAGCTGGCCAGGGTACTGGCCGCACTGGCCTGGGTGGCCGCGCTCTGGCTTGGCAGGAACTCGTTGACGAAGCAGGTCGGCGCCGGCGTCTTGCAGTTCGGGGCATAGGCCGCAAAGGCGTTCTTGAGATCGGCAGAGCCTCCGGTCAGCACCCCGTACTGGAGAGTGGGGCCAAAGGTCGGCGAATTGAGCAGCAGCGGGGCGATGCCACCGCCCGGCATGGCCAGCGCACCGCTCTCGAACTCAAACAGGGCATCGGCCAGCGGGTTGCCCAGCTTCTGGTTGGCAACCGCCAGCAAGTTGGTGCCGGCAATGGCCCCCAGGGAGTGACCGAGGAAGTGCACCTTCAGGCCACCGGGCGTGCCAATCTGGGTGCCCAGCCCCTTGGCATTGGCCAGCCCCACCGCCAGACGCAGACCGAGCAGGTCAGCCACGCTCTGCTTGAGGTTATCGCGCGCCACGGTCAGGTAGCTCAGGTTCAGATAGGGGGTGGGATTGCTGCTGGTGGTGACGGTGGCTTCGCTGCCGCTCAGGGCGTAGCCACGCTCACCGTGCAGCGGGTGATCGATCACCACCACCGCAATCTGCTTGGCCGTAGGTTGGGCCTGCAGGCCGGCACCGATCTGGCTCAGGGCCAGGGCATAGGCGTTCTCCTTCACCGAGGTGACGCCATGCTGGTAGATGATGACGTCGGTCACGGCAGAGAGCGGGGCCACCGAGAAGATGCGCAGCGGCACCGACTGCACCTCTTCCAGCGCCGGCAGCGGGTTGAAGCGACCAATGTTGCGCTGGGCATCGAGCGGCTTGCCGCCCGAGGTGAGGCTCACGCCGATCAGCTTGCTCGCCTCGGCCAGCAGTTCGCTCTGGCGAGTCGGGTCGGCAATCAGTTCGCCCAGCAGCTGCGGATCGACGCCGGCCGCAGCCAGGCCGCCGCTCACCTCCTTGTCACCCGCCTTGAGGGCATTGGCAATGGCATAGAGGCTGTCGATGGCGCCATGCCATGACTGACCCTTGGCCTTATCCCAGGAGCCGGCCAGCGCCGGGGTGGAGAGGAAATAGGGGAGCTTGACGCTGCCGCTGTAGACGGTGGTGTTGTCGGCCAGCCCCTTGAGCTGCGGATCGGCTTCAATGGCCGCGGCCAGCTGCTCCTTCGAGGCCTACGGCAGGAAGGGCTCGGCCGCCAGCCGGGTCAGGAACGCGCTGCCCGCATCGATATCGCTCAGGGTATAGGTGAGCGGCAGGCTGGTGTTGCCGTGGGCATCTTGCTTCCACAAGGCGGCGGCGTCCAGACTCGGTGACTTGAGCACGCTGGCAGCGGCCCCCTTGACGGCCACCAGCACATCGGCGCCGGACTGGGTGGCAAACCAGTCGGAGAAGATCACCTGCTCCGACTTGATGCCGGTGGCCTGCAAGAACAACCCCTCTTGCAGGGCAATCATGCCGTGCAGGGTCTGCGAGGTGGCACTCTCACCCGCGCTGGCACGGATATTGGCATAGTCATCCCCGGCGCGCAGCGGGTTGCCGGTGCTGTCCTTGAGGGCGGTGGTCGCCACCATCATGTAGTAAGAAGAGGGATTGAGGGGCTTGAGCGGCACCACGGCCAGCTTGCCACCACTGCCGGTCACGATGAAGTCACTCCCGTAGACCAGCTGCTGCTTGATGCCGGAAGGGCGCAGTGTGCTGCTGTCAAACTCCAACTCAAAGACATAGATCGGAGCCACGGCAGCGCTGAAGGCGGCGGCGGCCGGTGTCGGCACGCTGATGCCCGCCGTGGTGACCGGCACCAGTTGGATCGCCTGAGTCGTGGACCAGCCATCCAGGGTGGAGAGGGCGGAGACCGGGTTGGAGAGATCGCTGGTCTCGGTCGAGAACTTGAGCGTGCCGTCGCTGTCACGGGCAGCCAAGGCGCTGGGGCGCACGCCATTGGCGCCGCTCAGCAGGTAACTCAGGGTGCTGGAGGTGTCGTCCTTGTTGTCACCACCACCACAACCGGCCAGCAGGGCACTGGCCACGGCAGCAAAAATCAGCTTCTTTTTCATGTTTTTGTCTCATTATTGTGAACTTGTACCTGACGGGGGCGGGGTAATGGGTTCCAACCCGCCCCAAGACATTAACATGAAGGCAACAAATGGAAAGCCTCTGGTCAGTCATCGGATCTCACTTCCTGAACAAAAATGCGACACGGCCCTCATCCTGGAAACCGGCAGACTAGCATGCTCACTCCGCTCGCCCACTCCGACCAGCGCCGATCCGGATCACAGGCTGCCGCATGCCGCTCGGCAGGATCGGTCAATCCGGGTAGAATGGCGGCAACCAGAAGGAGATTCCGATGATTGACCCGAAGAAACTCGAAGAGATCGCCAAGCAGATCCACAACGCCATGCCGCCCGGCATCAAGAGCATGGGTGAGGAAGTAGAGAAGAAGATTCGCCAGGTGCTGCAAGCCCAGCTCGGCAAGCTGGATCTGGTTAACCGCGAGGAGTTTGATGTGCAGACCAAGGTGCTGCTGCGTACCCGTGAGAAACTGGCGGCCCTCGAAGCCAAGCTGGAGCAGCTCGAAAAGCAGCTCAGCGACAAGGGCGAATAAGCGCCGAATCCGGTAACGGGCCTACACCTGCAACAGATGCCAGGCCCGCTTTCCTTGCTCCTTGGCCTGATACATGGCCCGATCCGCCAGTTCCAGCGCCGTCTCGAACGCCAGCTCATCCCGCCACACCGCAATCCCGATACTCATGCCAACCCGCAGCGCTGAGCCCGGCGCCGGCGCGAACGCCTGCACCCGCGCCAGCAGCACCTCGGCCAACGCGGCCAGGGCCGCCGGCTCTGCCGCACCGGCCAGATAGACCACAAACTCGTCGCCACCATAACGACCACATACCGCCTGTGGTGCCAGCTCGTGCAACCATTCGCCCATGCGCTGCAATACCCGATCGCCGCAGACATGGCCAAACAGATCGTTGATTTCCTTGAAGTCATCCAGATCGATAAACAGCAGGGCCGCCGGCCCCATCAGATGCTCACCCCCGAGTGACTGGCGCAGCCCCTGCCGGTTGAGCAGGCCGGTCAGCGCATCCCGGCATGCCTGCTCGGCCAGGCGCCGCTCGTACTCCTTGCGCTGGGTAATGTCGATATGAGCCCCCATGATGCGCAGCGGCCGCCCATCCTCATCCCACTCGATGACCCGGCCGCGATCCCACAACCAGGTTACCTCCCCCTGCGGGCTGAGGGTCCGGTATTCGGCCTCATAGAAGGGGGTCTTGCCGGCCAGGTGACTGAAATAGTGGTGTTGAGCCCGCTCGCTGTCGTCCGGGTGCAGCTTGGCCCGCCACACATCGAAGTGGGGTGCCATGTCACCGGCCTGGAAATTTTGCAGGTTGAACACCCGCAGCTCACCGGTCTGCACCAGCCCCTGCCATAGGCAGAGGCCGGTGCCATCAAGCGCCGCGTTGAGCTTCTCCTGCAACTGGCGATTTTCCTGTTCAAGGCGCGCCAACTCGGCCCGCAGCCCAGTCAGTTCATCCGCAGCCATCAGCCGGGTACCATCTGCGGCTACCCCTTCGCTGATCGGGCTCAGGTTATATTCGGATGCAGTCATGAGCACCTTCACTCCCTTGTATGGCTGGCTCCATCAGAATGCGACTCTCCGGACAGATTCAGGAGAGGCTGTCATCATGGTGAAATTTACGACGAAATGCCATGGTCTGATGCAAATCGCCGGGCCGGACTCACAACGAAAGAGCCCCCGCATTGGCGGGGGCCCGAGTCGTCATGCAAGCGGCTCAGATGAACTCGTAGGCATCGCCGAAGATGCGCTCCGGTTCGGCCCCGAGCAGCTTGAAATCTTCGCGGGCGGCACCGGCCATCTCGAAGCGGCCCGCCACATAGATGTCGTAGTCGTGCAGGCTGACGAAGTCGTCCATGATCGCCTTGTGTACCAGGCCGGTACGTCCTTCCCATGCGCTGTCAGGCTCCTGCACCACAGGAACGAAGGTGAGCGGGGCATAGTGCTGCTCGAGGGCGCGCATCTCATCAAACTCATAGAGCCAGTGGGCCTGACGTACCCCCCAATAGACGAACACGGGGCGCTCACTGCCGCTATCGACCAACTGTTGCAATATGCTGCGCACGTAGGAGAACCCCGTGCCTCCGGCCATCAGGATCAGCGGGCGGGGCGAGCTTTCGCGCAAGAAGGCCTTGCCAGCCGCCAGCTCCACCTCGATCTCGCCTTGCTCGCGCATGCGCGCCAGCACCTGACCGGCATAGGCGTTCTCCGCCGTGGCGCCGATTTGCAGCTCCAGCCCGGAGCGGGTGGGGGCATTGGCAATGGAGAAGGGGCGCTTATCCGAGTCGCTCATCACCACCAGCAGGTACTGGCCTGGCTTGAAGGCAACCGCCTCAGCAGGCTCCAGGCCGACTTGCCAGATGGTCTCCACCACTTCGCGCAACTCCGTTACGCGGCACTTGATTCGTTGCATGCGTTTCCTTTCACGGTGGTCTCGGCCACCTCGCTCATGTTCTTCATTGTGATGATCGGTGCCTGCGCACCGATCAGTCGAGAATACCCAGTTCGCCCCAGATAGCGTCAATCTTCTGCGTCACCGCCGGGTCCTGGACGATGGGCTGACCCCATTCGCGGTCAGTCTCGCCCGGCCACTTGTTGGTGGCATCCATCCCCATCTTGGAGCCAAGCCCCGATACCGGCGAGGCGAAATCGAGGTAGTCGATCGGGGTGTGCTCGATCAGGGTGGTGTCGCGCGCCGGGTCCATCCGCGTGGTGATGGCCCAGATCACGTCTTTCCAGTCGCGGGCGTTGATGTCGTCATCACACACTATCACGAACTTGGTGTACATAAACTGACGCAGGAAGGACCAGACCCCCAGCATCACCCGCTTGGCGTGGCCGGGGTAACGCTTCTTGATGGTGACGACCGCCATCCGGTAGGAGCACCCCTCCGGCGGCAGGTAGAAGTCGACGATCTCGGGGAACTGCTTTTGTAGCAGCGGCACGAACACCTCGTTGAGGGCCACCCCGAGCACTGCCGGCTCATCGGGCGGGCGGCCGGTATAGGTGCTGTGATAGATGGCATCCTTACGCAGGGTCATGTGGGTGATGGTGAAGACCGGGAACTCATCCACTTCGTTGTAGTAGCCGGTGTGATCGCCATAGGGGCCCTCGGGAGCCTGCTCGCCCGGCTCCAGATAGCCCTCCAGCACGATCTCGGCGCTGGCAGGCACCTCCAGATCGCAACTGATGGCTTTTACCACCTCGGTACGGCTGCCGCGCAGCAGGCCGGCGAAGGCGTACTCGGAGAGGGTGTCAGGCACCGGCGTCACCGCACCGAGAATGGTCGCCGGATCGGCACCCAGCGCCACCACTACCGGGAAGCGCTCGCCCGGGTGGGCCTCCTGCCACTCACGAAAATCGATGGCACCGCCACGGTGATCGAGCCAGCGCATGATGAGCTTGTTCTTGCCGATCTTCTGCTGACGGTAGATGCCGAGATTCTGCCGCTTCTTGTAGGGGCCGCGGGTGATGGTCAGCCCCCAGGTGACCAGGGGGGCCACATCGCCCGGCCAGCAGTGCTGGATCGGGATACGGTCGAGATCCACCTCGTCACCGGTCAGCACCTGCTCCTGGCAGGGGGCCGACGAGAGCCGCTTAGTCGGCATGTTGAGCACCTGCTTGAAGATCGGCAGTTTCTCCATCAGCTCCCTGAATCCCTTGGGCGGCTCCGGCTCCTTGAGGTAGGAGAGCCAGGTTCCCACCTGGCGCAGGGCGCCCACATCGGGCTGGCCCATGCCCATGGCCACCCGATCCGGCGTGCCAAACAGGTTGGCCAGCACCGGCATCTGATATCCCTTGGGGTTCTCAAACAGCAGGGCAGGACCGCCGGCACGCAGGGTGCGGTCACAGATCTCGGTCATCTCGAGATAGGGATCGATCTCGCGGCTGATCCGCTTGAGCTGACCCTGCGCCTCGAGCTGTGCGATGAAATCTCGTAAATCCTTGTATTTCATAAGGCTACCGCGTTGGGATTCGGGGGGATCACAGTATACCGCCAAGGGCCATCAGGGGCGACCCGGCTCAGGGTAGACACGGCCACCCCCCTGTTCATGGAGCAATCGATCCGCCAGCAGGATCAGTTGCAGCGATTCGGCGCGCGGCTTGAGCAACTTGGCCAGCGCCACCCCATCCGGCCCGATCCCAAGCTCCCGATGCAGATAACTGCGCACCGGATCGGGCAGGGGATGCAATGCCCCGAGCGCCAGCATGGCGGCACTGTTGAGCCCAGGCTCGGCAGCCGCCGACAGCAGCAGCTCACCCGCCGCATTCCCCTCATGGAACCGGGAAACCAGAGCCAAGGCGCGCAGGGAGTCGTCATCCACCGGGCGCCGCCACAGGGTGAAAAACAGCTCGGACGAGCCGGTATAGTCGAGCAGGGTGTAGATCAGCCGGTTATCCGGCAGATAGAGCGGTGTACGGGCCACGGCCTGGGCCAGCTGCAACCTGACCGGGTTCGGAGCCTGCGCCAGCGCCGCCAACAGGGCACTCTGCTGGCGCTCCAGATCCGGGTTGTTCCAGCGATAGATAGCGCGCAGGTTCAACTTGCCCGCCGCCAGTTCATAGCCATATTGTCCCTGCCAGTCGAGCTGCTGCCAACTCTGTAGCAGCCGGCGAGCCAAAGCCGGGTAGTCATAGCGGGGCAGGGAGACCAGAAAGCCATCCTGCGTCTGTGAAGTGAGGGTGCTCGGCACCCGCTTGCTCTGCGCGGCCACCCAGGTTCGGGTCGGTGCCGCCGGTCGCTCCGAGCCGGAGAGGCCTTGCAACAACCACCAGCGCAGCGGCTCGGACTGAGCGCTGGGGAGGGAGTCGAGGAAGGTATCGAGCGCCGCCAGCTGCCCCTGTTGCAGACGTGCCGTCAGATAGGGCAGATGCTCGCTCGGACGAGCCCTCTGGTAGTCGTCATCGGCCATGGCGGTCAGGCTCAGCACGAGCGTGGCGCAGGCGATCAGCATCCTTCTCATCGTGTTCCCATTCCTTCTGGAGCCCCAGGCCATAGTGCGTAAATGCTCGCCCGCCAGCAAATGAAAACCGCGACCCTGAGGCCGCGGTTGTCGCATCGTAACGAATTACTTCTGCTGACGTTTCATCGAGTCAAAGAACTCGTCATTAGTCTTGGTCGCCGCCAGCTTGTCGATGAGGAACTCGATACTGTCGATCTCACCCATGGGGTGAATGATTTTGCGCAGGATCCACATCTTTTGCAGCTCGTCCGGAGCCGTCAGCAGCTCTTCCTTACGGGTACCGGAGCGGGTGATGTCGATAGCCGGATAGACGCGCTTCTCGGCGATCTTGCGAGACAGGTGCAGTTCCATGTTACCGGTGCCCTTGAACTCTTCGTAGATCACTTCGTCCATCTTGGAGCCGGTGTCGATCAGCGCGGTCGCGATGATGGTCAGGCTGCCGCCCTCCTCCACATTACGGGCCGCACCGAAGAAGCGCTTCGGACGATGCAGGGCGTTGGCATCCACACCACCGGTCAGTACCTTGCCGGATGACGGGATGACGGTGTTGTAGGCACGCGCCAGACGGGTGATGGAGTCGAGCAGGATGACGACATCCTTCTTGTGCTCGACCAGGCGCTTGGCCTTCTCGATCACCATCTCTGCCACCTGTACGTGACGGGCCGCCGGCTCGTCGAAGGTGGAGGCGATCACTTCACCCTTGACCATGCGCTGCATCTCGGTCACTTCTTCCGGACGCTCGTCGATGAGCAGCACGATCAGCTCACAGTCGGGGTGGTTGTAGGCGATGCTCTGGGCGATGTTCTGCAGCAGCATGGTCTTACCGGCCTTGGGCGGTGCGACGATGAGGCCGCGCTGGCCCTTACCGATCGGGGAGGCGAGATCCAGTACACGCGCAGTGATGTCCTCGGTGGAGCCATTGCCACGCTCCATGCGCAGACGCTCGTTGGCGTGCAGCGGGGTGAGGTTTTCAAACAGGATCTTGTTGCGAGCGTTTTCCGGGCGGTCATAGTTGATGTTGTCAACTTTGAGCAGGGCAAAGTAGCGTTCACCCTCTTTCGGCGGGCGGATCTTGCCGGCAATGGTGTCACCGGTGCGCAGGTTGAAACGGCGGATCTGGCTGGGAGAGACATAGATATCGTCCGGGCCAGCCAGATAGGAGCCGTCAGCGCTGCGCAGGAAGCCGAAGCCGTCGGTCAGGATTTCCAGCACACCATCACCGAAGATGTCTTCCCCACCCTTGGCATGGGCTTTCAGGATGGCAAAGATGATGTCTTTCTTGTGCGCCCGCGCCAGATTTTCCAACCCCATGGATTCACCAAGCTTGATCAGCTCAGACACAGGGGTGTTCTTCAATTCAGTCAGGTTCATAGTGGTAAAAATCTGTAAGCAAGGATTGTGAGATGTGGGGGAGTTTGCTGGATTGTTGCTGATTTGCTTGAGGTTGCCCGGTGGCAAAAAGATGAGCAAACGGACAATAAACTAGCACCAATCGGAATGAGCGTCCACTGGCAGAAACTAAAGGAGCGCATTATTGCAATGCGCTCCCCGAATCAATCATTAGATGTTGTTGTCCAGGAACTCTTTAAGTTGAGTCTTGGACAGTGCGCCCACCTTGGTCGCAGCCACTTCGCCGTTTTTGAACAGCAGCAGGGTCGGAATACCGCGAATGCCAAACTTGGGCGGAGTATCGGCGTTGTGATCGATGTTCAACTTAGCAACGGTCACACGGCCTTCATATTCCTGAGCAACTTCATTCAGGATCGGTGCAATCATCTTGCACGGACCACACCATTCGGCCCAGAAATCAACCAGAACGGGACCAGCAGCCTTGAGAACATCTGCCTCGAAGCTGGCATCGCTCAGTTGAACAATCTTGTCACTCATCTCCAACTCCAGTCAGTAAATAAGGCTTTATTGAGAGGCCAATAAAGGCCATAGTTGCCCTATTTGAAATGATCCTGTTTATTAATGCAAGCCTAACCTGATAACCTACCGCCATGAGCAAAACACATTTAACTGACGAAAAATTCGCCCAAATGGGCCTCGAACCTGAAGTGCTTGCAGGTCTGGAAGCCAAAGGATTTCACTACTGTACACCGATCCAGGCACTATCACTGCCACTGCTGGTCGAAGGCCATGACATCGCAGGCCAGGCTCAGACAGGTACAGGTAAAACCATCGCCTTCCTCGCCGCCACCTTCAATTATCTTCTCACCCATCCGCTGACCACTCCCCGCCTCATCAACCAGCCGCGCGCCATCATCATGGCTCCGACTCGCGAGCTGGCGGTGCAGATCCATAAGGACGCCGAAAGCATGGCGGCCAGCACCGGCCTGAAACTGGGGCTGGCTTATGGTGGCGAAGGCTACGACAAGCAGCTCGCCGTACTGGAGCAAGGGGTCGACATCCTGGTCGGCACCACGGGTCGCATCATCGATTACTACAAGTCGAAGGTGATCGATCTGGCCAACATCCAGGTCGTGGTGCTGGACGAAGCGGATCGCATGTTCGATCTGGGCTTCATCAAAGACATCCGCTTCCTGTTCCGCCGTATGCCGGCCGCCGGTGATCGACTCAACATGCTGTTCTCAGCCACCCTCTCGCTGCGTGTGCAAGAGCTGGCCTACGAGCACATGACCAACCCGCACCATGTGCAGGTGGAGCCGGAGCAGATGACCGGTGTCCGCATCAAGGAGGAGCTCTTCTACCCCTCCAACGAAGACAAGATGCTGCTGCTGCTCACCCTGATGGAAGAAGAGTGGCCGGATAAGGCGATCGTGTTCGCCAACACCAAGCACTGCTGCGAAGACATCCATGCCTGGCTGGAGGCCGATGGCCACCGCGTCGGCCTGCTGACCGGTGACGTGCCGCAGAAAAAGCGCATGAAGATCCTCGAGGAGTTCACTCAGGGCAAGCTCGATATCCTGGTTGCCACAGATGTGGCCGCCCGTGGCCTGCATATCCCTGACGTCACCCACGTCTTCAACTACGACCTGCCGGATGATGCCGAAGATTACGTGCATCGCATCGGTCGTACCGGCCGTGCCGGTAAGAGCGGCCACTCCATCAGCCTGGCGTGTGAAGACTATGCCTTCAACCTGCCGGCCATCGAGGAGTACATCCGCCATCCGATCCCGGTCAGCAAGTACGACCGCGAGGCTCTGCTTACCGATGCCACCCCGCCGCGCCGTGTGCAGCGCAACCGCCCGCCGGTGAATCGCAACATGCGCGATCGCCAGGGTGGTGGCGGTAACCGTCGTCGTCCCCCCAAGCGCGCCTGAGGATACCGTTGAGCAGCTCTCCTCTCTATGCCGCTATCGACCTCGGCTCCAACAGCTTTCACATGCTGGTGGTGTGCGAGGTCGCCGGAGCCCTGCGCACCGTGGTCAAGGTCAAACGCAAGGTGCGTCTGGCCGCTGGCCTGGATGCCGATTTTAGCCTGAGCAGGGCCGCCATGGAGCGGGGTTGGGACTGCCTGCGCCTGTTTGCCGAACAGCTGCAAGACATACCGCCCGAGAACATTCGGGTGGTCGGTACCGCCACCCTGCGCCTGGCCAGCAACGTCGATGACTTCCTGCGTGAAGCCGAGCGGGTACTCAACCACAACATCGAAATCATTTCGGGTGAGGAAGAGGCCAAGACCATCTATGAAGGGGTCTCGTGGACATCGGCCGGCGAGGGTAACCGACTGGTCATCGACATCGGCGGCGCCAGCACCGAGCTGGTGATCGGCGAGCAGAGCGAGGCCAAGCTGCTGAGCAGCCTGCATATGGGCTGTGTCACTTGGCTCAACAACCATTTTGGTGATGGTGAGCTGTCGGCCGAGCGCTTCCAACAGGCCATCTCCGCGGCCAAAAGCGTGCTGGCCAAGGTGGCGGCCGACTATCTGGCGCTTGGCTGGAAGAGTTGTGTCGGGGCCTCCGGCACGGTGCAGGCCCTGCAAGAGATCATGCTGGCTCAAGGCAAGAGCGAACAGGTCACCCTGCCCAAGCTGCGTGAGTTGATGCAGCAGGCTATCGCCTGCGGCCGCCTCGATCGCCTGCAACTGGAAGGGCTCAACGCCGAACGGTTGACGGTCTTTCCCTCCGGCCTTGCCATCCTCATCGCCCTGTTCGAAGAGCTCGGCATCGAGAGCATGACGCTGGCCGGCGGGGCGCTGCGCGAAGGGCTCATCTATGGCCTGCTCGGCAACAGCCACGACTGTGACGCCCGCGATCGCACCGCCAACAGCCTGATCAACCGCTATCAGCTCGATCGGGAACACGCCGAGCGGGTACGCGATACGGTGGTGGAGGCCTTTGGTCAGGTGCAGGCCGGTTGGCGCCTTTCGCGCCGCTATGGCCGCCCGATCCTGCGCTACGCCGCACTGCTGCACGAAATCGGTCTGTGCATCGAGTACAAGAAGGCTCCGCAGCACGCCGCCTATATCATCGACAACATCGACATGCCGGGTTTCACTCCGGCCCAGAAGAAGTTGTTGTCCGCCCTGCTGCTCAACCAGCGCGACGATTTCCGGCTCGACCCACTGGAGCGTCAGGGGGCCGTGACCGGCCAGCAGGCGATCCAACTGGTTCGACTGCTGCGCCTCTCCATCATTCTGTGCATGCGCCGCACCCGGGGTACGGTGCCGAACTTCGCCTTCCATGCCGAAGGGGAGAGCCTGACCCTCACCCTGCCAAAAGGGTGGCTCGACGTGCACTATCTGCGCGCCAGCGAGCTGCGTCTCGAGGTAGAACGTCAGCAGAAGATGGGCTGGCCGACCCGCTTGCAGGAGCGGGATCAGGAGTAAATGAGGGGCGCCATAGCGCCCCTCTTCATTGGGGTCAAACGCCCCCGCCTCCGACAATCTGTTTCGCAGATCGGCATCCCCTCCAAAAGCTCTTTTCTATCCATTTCATGCAGTTGTCATCATCCTCCCCTTTGGGGATAAGCATGTGCCGCGACCAGCCTCGACTACATTGGAGGGGCATAACCCTAACTCGCAAGGATGAACCCCATGAAACGACTGTTCCTGTTCGGGCTGACCGCCGCACTGACCGCCTGTGGCGGCGGGGGGGATGACAGCGCTTCCGATGCCAAGATGTCGCTGGCCTTCTCCGATGCACCGGTCGATGCGGCCAAACGGGTCTGCATTGCGGTGAGCCAGGTCAGCATCCATCCGATCTCGGGCGCAGAGACGGCATGGAGCAGCAAGAGCTTCCTCGATGCCAGCCAGGACGACGGTTGCACCCCGCCGGGCGAGAGCATTCCGCTCAACGCCGACGGCAGCCCCCGCTTTGTCTACATCGATCTGCTCAAGTATCAGGGATCGGCCAGCCGCAACCTGCTCGCAGGCCAGACGGTGAGCGCCGGGGAGTACAGCCAGATGCGCCTGACCGTGCTCGACGGGCGCGCGGTGACCAACCAGTTTGACGACGGCACGCCCTACTCCTACGTGCAGCAGGATGACGACACCATCAAGCCGCTCGAGGTGCCGAGCAGCCAGCTCAAGCTCGACGCCTTCACCATCACGGCCGGCGGCACCAGCAACTTCACCACCGAGTTCGACCTGCGCCAGGCTCTGGTACTGCCGGGGCATGAGGCCTACTACAAGCTGAAACCCCGCGGTGTACGGCTGGTCAACAACACCCAGGTGGCCACCCTGAAGGGCAGTGTGGAGGGGAGTCTGTGTGCGGGTGCGCTGGCCGATCAGGCTGCGGTTTACCTCTACGCCCCACGCAGCGACGACGCCTACCCCGACATGGCGGATGCCGACAACGGCTTCTATGCCAGCGCCCCGGTGGTGAGCGATGGTGCCGGCGGCTACCGCTACGAGCTCGGCTTCGTCGAGCTGGGCAACTACGACGTGGCGCTGGTGTGCAACGCCACCGAGGATGACCCGGCGGTGGCAGGGGATCCGCTCGATCTGGAGCGCACCCTGAAGGCCCAGACGGTGACCGCCCCCACCACCACCCTCAACCTGGAATGAGAAAGCGGGGCCTGACGGCCCCGTTTCATGATGGGGTCAGTCGGCCAAGCGGGCAAAGGAGACCGGCTTAGGGTCTGCGATACGCCGATAATCCTCGGTAGCGAGGATCAGGGAGCGCTCCAGCAGACCGGCGTTGAAAGCCAGCTCATCGAAGCGCGAGAACAGCAGCGGATCGGCGACCAGCAGCAGCTCGTCGTGGAAACTGAACGGCGGGATGGCGCCAAACACGCAGTCGGTCAGTGCCGCGACCTCCACCGGGCTCGCCAGCGAGGCACGGCTGCCGCCCACCCCCTTGGCCAGCGCCGCCAGATCGGCCTGACAGTCGGCCGGCAGCACCGCCAGCACATGGCACTTGATGCCGTTGCCCTTGACGTGGCACACCAGCCCCTTGGCACCCTGCCCATGCACTGTGCCGCGCACCTTGGCCACCTCCTCGGTCTTGCCGGCGCTCGGGTGATCGACCACCCGGTAGCGGGCACCACCGGCATCCAGTAGCGAGATCAGGCGATCGAAGGTGTGCAGTGACATAGGGCAGCCTCTCCTGTAGCAAACAAAACGGGGCGCCGCAGCGCCCCGTCCATCATACCCCAATCAGATGCCGTACTGGGCACGATAGGCGCGCATGGCGGTCAGCTGCTCGGCCATCTCCGGCTTCTCTTCGAGGTACTTGATAAGGTCTGCCAGCTGGATGATGGCGATAACGTGAGCGTTATAGTCGCGCTCCACCTCCTGGATGGCGGACAGCTCGCCCTTGCCCTTCTCCTGACGGTCCAGCGCAATCAGCACACCAGCGAGCGAGGCCCCATTGGCCTGGATCAGATCCATCGACTCGCGGATCGCGGTGCCGGCGGTGATCACATCGTCCACCAGCATGATGCGCCCCTGGAGCGGGCTGCCCACCAAGTTGCCACCCTCGCCGTGATCCTTGGCC
Organism: Aeromonas simiae; assembly: GCF_000820125.1. GTDB lineage: Bacteria > Pseudomonadota > Gammaproteobacteria > Enterobacterales > Aeromonadaceae > Aeromonas > Aeromonas simiae. The sequence continues at coordinate 59,580 of NZ_CDBY01000061.1, forward strand.
TCCTTGCGGTTGAAGCACCATGGGGTGTCCACGTCGTGCTGCTCAGCCAGCTGCACCGCGGTTGCGGAAGCGATGGGGATCCCCTTGTAGGCCGGCCCGAACAGGACGTCATACTCGATGCCGGCATCCATCAGTGCTGCGGCATAGAAACGGCCGAGACGGGCCAGATCACGCCCGGTGGAGAAGAGGCCGGCATTGAAGAAATAGGGGCTCTTACGACCGGATTTCAGGGTGAACTCACCGAATTTCAGAACCTGTTTTTCCAGGGCAAACTCGATAAATTGACGCTGATAGGCTTTCATCCTGGCTCCTTGCTTGATTGCTCTGTGTGGGGGTAAACAACGGGTAGAAAAAACGCGGCCCATGCCGCGTTTTCAACGATCACTCCAGCGAGGCTTTCTGCACCTCGATGATCTGGTCGATGCCATCTTTGGCGAGCGCCAGCATCGCCAGCAGCTCCTCATGGGTGAATGGCTCACCCTCGGCGGTGCCCTGCACCTCGATCAGGCGACCATCTTCGGTCATCACCACGTTCATGTCGGTCTCAGCCGCCGAGTCCTCGACGTATTCCAAGTCGCAGATGGCCTGACCGTTGTGAATGCCGACCGACACGGCGGCCACCATCTGCTTGAGCGGGCTCTGCTTGAGCATGCCCTTGCCCACCATCCAGTTGAGGGCATCCACCAGCGCCACACAGGCGCCGGTGATGGAGGCGGTGCGGGTGCCCCCATCGGCCTGCAGCACGTCGCAGTCGACCGTGATGGTGTGCTCACCCAATGCAGTGAGATCGACTGCCGCACGCAGGGAGCGGGCGATCAGACGCTGGATCTCGAGGGTGCGACCCCCCTGCTTGCCGGAGGCGGCCTCACGGTTCATGCGCGAGTGGGTGGAGCGCGGCAGCATGCCGTACTCGGCCGTCACCCAGCCCTGGCCCTTGCCCTTGAGAAAGCGCGGCACGCTGGTGTCGACGCTGGCGGTACACAGCACCCGGGTATTGCCGAACTCGACCAGCACGGAACCCTCGGCATGCTTGGTGAAGTGGCGGGTAATGGTGACCGGACGGACGGCGGCAGGCGCGCGATCGTTGGGACGGGACATGATGACCTCTGGGCTGGCTTGAATTGGCGGAGGAGTATACGTGATCGGGCAACAAATATCAGCCTGACGGCCTGCGCCGGACAAGTCGGCTGACGCACCTGGGTACGACGGGTATAATCGACGCACTTTTCATCAGATGGGACACACCCATGATCCACAGCATGACCGCCTACGCCCGTAAAGAGATCAAGGGCGACTGGGGCACCGCCGTCTGGGAGATCCGTTCGGTCAACCAGCGCTATCTCGAGACCTATATCCGCATGCCGGAGCAGCTGCGTGGCCTCGAACCCGTCCTGCGCGAGCGCTTTCGCAATGCCCTGCAGCGCGGCAAGGTGGAGTGCAACCTACGCTTCGAGGCCGCCCAAGCCGGCGCCGGCCAGCTGCACATCAACGAGGAGCTGGCCAAACTCATCATCGACAGTGCCAACTGGGTAATGAAGGAAGCCGGCCAGGGTCAGCTCAATCCGGTCGACGTGCTGCGCTGGCCTGGCGTGATGGCCGCCGCCGAGCAGGACATGGATGCCGTCAACAGCGCCCTGATGGCCGGTTTTGACGAGACCCTGACCGACTTCATCGCCTCACGCGCCAGTGAGGGGAATAACCTCAAGGCCCTGATCGAGCAGCGCCTCGACGGGATCAGCAGCGAAGTGGTCAAGGTGCGCGGTCAGATGCCGCACATCCTCGAATGGCAGCGCCAGAAACTGAGCGATCGCCTGGCCGAGGCCAAGGTGGAGCTGGACCCGGCCCGCCTCGAGCAGGAGATGGTGCTGCTGGCCCAGAAGATCGACGTGGCCGAGGAGCTGGACCGCCTCGAGATGCACATCGGTGAGACCCGCAAGATCATGAAGAAAGGGGGCGCCTGTGGCCGCCGCCTCGACTTCATGATGCAGGAGTTCAACCGCGAGTCGAACACCCTCGGCTCGAAATCGATCAACGCCGAGGTGACCCAGTCCGCCGTCGAGCTGAAAGTGCTCATCGAGCAGATGCGCGAGCAGATCCAGAACATTGAGTGATGTTTCACTCCGCGTAATCGGTTGTCACCAAGCGAAACGAGCCCTTGATGATCAAGGGCTTTTTTACATAACAGTTATAGATATCTGCTGTTTTTCAATTTCATGGTGAGTTAGCCGGTGAGTACTGTCCCCATTGCCAAGCAATGTTAGTGGTATGTCTTTTCTGTGTGTGTAACCAGCAGGAATACCACTCATGGCAATCCTCAATCCCACCAAGATCGCAACTTTGGACAACACCCCCACTTTTGGACACTTTGCTGACGGATTAGGACTCTACTTTATAAGGCCAAAGTTACTGGGCATACCGTTACACGGCCCACGGACGACGTCGCCAGATGACTTGGGAGCAATTGACCAATGCCAGAGCAGAGAGCGTTATAAAAAAGAAGGTATTAATCGCCACCAGTGATCAACACAGTGGCTCCAAGCAGGTCGCCATGGCAAGATAACCCTCTGTTTTTTCTCGTCTTGGTAGCCCAATGAATCAATCAAACTTCCCCTTACAAGTGCTCGATTTCTGGCACAACATAGAGTTTTTTGAGTCCACCGATATTCAAGAGCTACGTAAACAGGGCGAGGGAGTAATCCAATATCAGCTATCCGAGCTGAACGCTGATCCGACCTGCCTGCCTTGGCTGAACCACCAGCAGATCCGGCGAGCATCTCCCCACCACTCGCCGACCAAACCCTACCGTTACATCCTCTATCTGGGCATCTTCGATCGTAGTGAAATTTTTAAAGCCGCCCGCCTTACCTTTCCCCACTGGGAGGGAAACAACGACGAGCAGATAGACAACGAGGGACTTACATGCTCCCTTAAGCTCTCCTTGGATCAGAATGGTCGGCTCGACCCAGACAGCTTGGAATGCTCCACCGTCACTTGGGCCTTGGGGCAATTGCAAATCCACAATCTGGAAGCCATCAGATTAGAAGACTACGAGACAGCCAGTCAGCAGTTGCAGCAGCGACTGCTGGAGATAGTCACCGTCGCCGACAACCTCAAGCAAGAACACCAGCTACCTCCAGCCCTTACCACCTTTGAGGTTCTGGAGTTTCTCAAAGTCATGGGAGAATGGAGCACCTTCTCCCCCCAGAACCTCGAAAAACACCCAGCACTGTTAGTTCAGCTCACCGAACTGGACATGAAGAAAGTTAAGTGCGCGCCAGCAATTACACAGGCTCACCAATGGCTTCCCCTTAGCCAACTACCCAGCAAACTGGGTATGACCCAAGCTCAGGTTGATGACAAGCATCAATCCTCAGGGCCCAAACCCTTTTCAACCAATGCGCCAGAGGAAATTACTATCCTCAACAGCTTTTACTTACGTGATCTTGAACGGGTCAAGGCAGACATAGCGGCAAATGGATTATCTCAAGAGAGTCCGCTTGGCCGCTACCTGAGTGACAGAGTGCCACGCCGGTCGGATTTGCTTACAACCAAAGGCGAGACTGTACTACGGGAGGGACTGCGCTTGGCACGGTTGCCCTTGGGACGCTGGCCCGGCGAAGACTCCCACTCCATGAGCCTGATGCAACAGTTCGCCATCAATACCATCACCCACGATCTGCTTAACACAGGTCTTTATTCGGTCAATGGCCCGCCTGGCACTGGCAAGACAACCATGCTGCGGGACTTAGTGGCCCACAATTTGGTATCACGCGCGGCGGTGTTAGCAGACTTAGCCGAACCTGGCTGTGCCTTTGGCCCCGACCTCACGCTCAACCTGGACGGTAAACCCAAAACTATTAAGACGCTGATCCCTGGACTGACTGGTTTTGAGATGGTGGTGGCCTCAAGCAATAATGCTGCGGTAGAGAACATCTCCAAGGAGCTGCCTCAGCTCAAGAGCCTAGGACAGGCCTATCGGCAGAGCGCCTATCTCAAACCAGTGTCCCAGAAGCTGGCAGCCAAACACCACTACCCTAAAAACAAGCGCAGTTATGTGGAACCGCTAACCGAGCGGGACGATTGCTGGGGGTTAATTGCAACAACCTTGGGTAAGTCGGAAAACCGTAAACGCTTTGGTAACCAAGTGTTCTTTGAAACCATCGATTATTTGGATGCCCAAGGCGAAGCGCACCATTACCGCACTCTAGTCCCAGCCCTCAAACAGCTGGCCACTGGCCAAAACCTAAAGAAAGACTTCTCCCATGCCCAAATTGCTTTTTGCTCAGCACGTGAACAGGTAAAGAACATTCAAAAGGAGTTATCCCGCCTCGAAGCGCTCAATAACTTGCATACAGAGTGTCAAGCACAGCAACGGAGTCTTGATAGCAAGGCGCTGAGACTAGCCCACCTGGATGCCAGGTTAGCCCTACGGCGCAGCAGGCTCCCAGTGTGGTGGAAAGGGCAATTGGTACGTCATTGCCGTGGTAAGGCCATCTTACGTGGACTGGGGCTACGCCGCGATCTGCTGACCAAGCAACTAACAGTGGCACAAATAAAGCTCACCGACTTACAAGGCAGACTGGCGGCCGAACGACTGACCTGCACGCCATTATTGGCTCGTTATCCGGACGCCAACTTTGCTGGCCCAGAGACCGATTTCGAAACTGCGAGTGTACAACGTCAAGCATTCGGTCAATGCCTAGCATTGAATCAGGCCCGCGCCCAATTGACCGTTGCAGCACTGGAGCTACATCAAGCCTGGTTGGTAGCCGCCTATAATGATGGAAAAAATAACCTGTACGATTCGATCTATCACCTGATAACCACCGTCAATGGAAAGGTGGCAGATAAAGCCGTCGCCAAGGCACTGTGGCAGTTGCTGTTTATGGTAGTTCCTCTGGTTTCCTCTACCTTTGCCTCGGTAGCCAGGCAATTTTCCGCCTTGGGCTCTGGTGACATAGGCTGGCTGTTTATTGACGAAGCTGGCCAAGCCAGCCCACAACAAGCAGTGGGAGCCTTGTGGCGTGCCAAACGCGCCGTAGTGGTTGGCGATCCATTGCAGATTGAACCGGTGTTCACCATACCGCCAGCCTTTGTCGAAGCAATGGCCAAGCAAAGACTGGGAAAACAGTGGCTGTACTGGTCACCAGGTATGACCTCAATTCAGCAACTGGCCGACAGAAGCAATCCATATGGTACTCAGCAGATTAATCAAAACCTCTGGCTGGGTAGCCCGTTGCGAGTTCACCGCCGTTGTGACGATCCTATGTTCTCCATCGCCAACCAAATCGCATACAACAACAAAATGATCCACGGTTCAGATCATCCTCATGATGCGACAGAGTTTCTCTGGGGACCAAGCTGCTGGTTCGACATCCGTGGACAGGTAGAAGGCAAGCATTTCGTGCCGCAACAGGCACAACATGTATCGAACATGCTAGAGGCCTATCTGCACCAGTATCAGGCTTTACCGGATGTCTACATCATCACCCCTTTCAAGCGGATCAAAAAGGAGCTTCAGCGCTATCTGAGCAGAGCCCTAACCACTAAGGTGTCGCACAATACCAAGCTAGTAAAACAGTTACAGGAATTAGTAACCCGCAGAATTGGTACAGTGCACACCTTCCAAGGCCAGGAGGAGAAAAACGTCATCTTGGTGCTCGGACTCTCCAAGGAAAGTCCAGGTGCGGCCGACTGGGCAAGCAGTAAACCCAACCTGCTTAACGTGGCGGTGACTCGCGCCCAAAAGCGCGTTTATATAGTTGGTTGTGCGGAAACTTGGGGCTGCCTTCCCTTTTTCTCGGATGCCTATGCAGCCTTGCTAACAGCCTCTCCGAGGCAGCAAGAAGCCCATGTACAGCCAGCAGAGGCATATCCCTCATAAACAGTTTCGTCTCAAAAATTTCGTGATATCGGATTCCATCTATAGGCCCGATCATCGAAGGAATGAAGATTTCCCACATGACAACAGTGATGTATGGGAAATCTTCATTCATGAATTTTTGACCGCCGCTCTGTTGCTCAATACGAGGAATCTTCGTGATTCTCACCACAGGTCAAGGTATCGGTAAAAACGGGGCCATCACCGTTAGCAACGCTAACTATCGCTAAAAATAATATCAACCGGTCAAGTGATATCATTTTTATTGATAGCAGACATCAGCAATCACGTTTGGATTTATATCCCCCCCTCTTGGCATCATGCTCCCCTTTTCTATCCGCAGGAGAGTCCATGTCAGCCCTGTTCACCCCCTTCACCCTCAAGCGCGTCACCCTGCGCAACCGCATCGCCATCCCCCCCATGTGCCAGTACAGCGCCCAGAATGGGATGGCCAATGCCTGGCACCTCTCCCACTACGCCAGCCTGGCACGGGGCGGCGCCGGCCTGGTGATCGTCGAGGCCACCGCCGTCTCTCCCGAGGGGCGCATCACCCCGGCCTGCCTTGGCCTGTGGAATGATGAGCAGGCCGCCGAGCTGGCCCACATTGCCGCCGCCATCAAGGCCGCGGGCGCCGTGCCAGGCATTCAGATTGCACACGCAGGGCGCAAGGCCAACGCCAACAAGCCGTGGGAGGGGGATGATCATATTGCCGCCGGCGATCCCCGCTACTGGGAGACCCTCTCTCCCTCCGCCATCCCGTTCGGTCAGCATCTGGATCGCGAACCACGCGCCATGAGCCACGCCGACATCCAGCGGGTACAGGCCGACTTCGCTGCCGCGACCCGACGTGCCCGCGATGCCGGCTTCGAGTGGCTGGAGCTGCACTTCGCCCACGGCTATCTGGCCCAGAGCTTCTTCTCGGTGCACGCCAACCAGCGCGAGGATGAGTACGGTGGCAGCGCCGCAGGACGCGGCCGCTTCCTGCTCGAGACCCTGGCGGCAGTGCGCCAGGAGTGGCCTGCCGATCTGCCGCTCACCGCCCGCTTCGGTGTGATCGAATATGACGGCAACGACGAGCAGACCCAGCAAGAGGCGATCGCTCTGACCCAGGCCATGAAGGAGCAAGGGCTCGATATGCTGAGTGTCAGCGTGGGCTTCTCCACCCCACAAGCCAACATTCCTTGGGGGCCGGCCTTCCTCGCCCCCGTGGCAGGCAGGGTGCGCCGCGAGGCTCAGATCCCGGTGGCCACCGCATGGGGGCTCGAAAACCCCCATCATGCCGAGGCGGCACTGGCCGAGGGGCATATCGATCTGGCCATGATCGGTCGGGTACACCTGGCCAACCCGAACTGGCCCTATCAGGCGGCGCAGGCACTGGGAGTGGAGCGGCCCTCCTGGGTGCTGCCGGCGCCCTATGCCCACTGGCTGGAACGCTACCGCCCGAATTAAGACCAGAAACGGCGCCGTCAGGCGCCGTTTTTCATCTCGTCCGTCCCACAGGTCTCAAGCAACAGCTCCCGCAACCAGCGCTGCGCCGGATTGTTATGGGTGCGCTCGTGCCACGCCATCACCTTGGTGAAACCGGGCACCCATAGCGGAGCGGGCACCACACAGACCCCGCTCACCCCATCCACCAGCCGGCGCGGCATCATGGCCAGCAGATCGCTGCCGCGCAGCACCTCGAGCAACACCAGAAAACTCGGTACCGAGAGCGCCACCCTCCGGCGCAGCCCCAACTCGGCCAGGGCGCGATCCGTGGAGCCACTCAAGCCACCCCCACTGTAAGAAACCAGCGCATGATCCAGGGCACAAAAGCGCTCCAGCGTCAGTCCCTCGGCCAGCACCGGGTGATCGGTGCGCAGCACGCAGACATACTCTTCATCATAAAGAGGGCGCAGGTGCAACTCGGCCGGCGTCACCTCGGGGGTCGTCAGCACCAGATCCAGCGCACCGCGCTCCAGTTGGCGCAACACGGCCCCATCATCGATGGGGTGCACCATCACCCGGATGCCGGGGGCCAGCCGGCGCAGCCGGGCCAAAAAGGGAACCACCACCGCCTGCAGCGAATAATCGGTGCCGGCAACCGACCAGCTGAATTCGGCGCTGGCAGGATCGAAGTGCGCCGGTTGCAGCATGGTCTCGACATCGGCGAGCACCCGCTTGAGGGTAGGGGCCAACTCCAGCGCCCGCTGGGTCGGCACCACACCACGTGCGGTGCGCACGAAGAGGGGATCGTCAAAACTCTCGCGCAGCCGGGTCAGCATGCCGCTGACGGCGGGTTGAGTGAGGGAGAGGCGGGCCGCCGCCTGAGTGACGCTGCGCTCGTCGAGCAGGGCGGAGAAGGCCTTGAGCAGATTGAGATCCAGCTTGCGAATATCGGTCATGGCTACCGCTATGATGGGGGGGTCATCCCCTTATCTTGCGTCAATCCCAGGGCGGGATACAGCCGATCGTGACGGTACTCGCTCGGCTAAGACACAGATTGGCACAGCACAGCGGGCAGCGGCTCCTCCTTCCGTTGTCCCTCGGGGAAGATGGCTTGGCAGTGCATCATTTGTTGCTATGCTGCCCCCTCCACTCGCACGAGGAACCAAGATGCCCCCCATTCTGCTGCGTGGCCTGTTGGCCGCCGGTCTGCTTTTCGCCCTGCCAGCGGCCGCCGACGATGGCTGCTTCCTGTTTGCCGATGGCAGCGGCAAGACGCTCTCCCGTGAAGGCGCGTGCAGCATGCGTCTCCCACCGGCATCGACCTTCAAGATCCCGCTGGCCCTGATGGGCTATGACAGCGGCTATCTGGTCGATGAGCAGTGGCCCGCGCTCCCCTTCAAGCCCGGTTATAATGGCTGGCTGCCCGCCTGGCACGAGACCACCACCCCGAGCCGCTGGATGACCTACTCAGTGGTGTGGTTCTCCCAGTTGATGACCGAGTGGCTCGGCATGCCGCGCCTCCAGCATTACGTCGACCAATTCGACTACGGCAACCGGGATCTCAGCGGCCATCCGGGCAAACAGGATGGCCTGACCCAGGCCTGGCTCAGCAGCAGCCTGCAGATCAGCCCCGAAGAGCAGGCCCGCTTCCTCGGCCGCATGCTGGAGGGCAAGTTGCCGGTGGCGGCGAGCACCCTGCAACATACCGCCAATCTCCTCAAGGTGAGCGAGATCGACGGCTGGCAGATCCATGGCAAGACCGGCATGGGCTATCCCAAGAAACTCGATGGCAGCCTCAACCGGCAACGGCAGATCGGCTGGTTTGTCGGCTGGGCCAGCAAGGGCAGCGAACGGCGCATCTTCGTGCATACCGTGATCCAGCCGCCCGGCAAGCAGTTCGCCTCGCTCAAAGCCAAGGAGGAGGTGCTGGCCGCCCTGCCGGCCAAGCTGGCTGAGCAAGCCAACTAAAACAACACGGCGCCCGCAGGCGCCGTTGTTCATTGCTCTATCGCATCACTTCTTCTTCACCGGGCGTGCCCAGTTCTGAATGTGGCGCTGAGGCACCCGGGTGATCACCAGCTCGTTCTCGGCCACGTCCTTGGTGATGGTGGAGCCGGCCCCCAATGTGGCGCCCTTGCCGATGCGCACCGGAGCCACCAGCTGGGTATCGGAGCCGACGAAGACGTCATCCTCGATGATGGTCTGGAACTTGTTCACCCCGTCGTAGTTGCAGGTGATGGTGCCGGCACCGATGTTCACCTTGGCGCCGATCTCGGCATCGCCCAGATAGGTGAGGTGACCGCACTTGGAACCTACCCCGAGGCGCGCTTTTTTCATCTCGACGAAGTTGCCGACGTGGGCATCCTGCTCCAGCACCGCGCCGGGGCGCAGCCGGGCAAACGGCCCGACCGAGCACTGATCCGCCACCTTGGCTCCCTCTATCACCGAGTAGGGTTTTACCTCGGTGTCATCGCCTATGGTGCAATCCTTGAGGATGGCGCCGGCGCCGATCACCACCCGGTGACCCAGGGTCACCTTGCCCTCGATGATGACGTTGACGTCGATCACCACCTCTTCCCCTACGCTCAGCTCGCCACGCAGATCGAAGCGGGCCGGGTCCATCATGCTCACCCCGGCGATCATCAGCCGCTCGGCCTGCATCTGCTGGTAGCTGCGCTCGAGCGCCGCTAGCTGTACCCGGTTGTTGGCTCCCTCCACCTCGGCAGCGCGCTCCGGGTGTACCGCGGCAATCGGGCAACCATCGGCGTGGGCCATGGCGATGACGTCGGTCAGATAGAACTCACCCTGGGCATTCTTGTTATCCAGACGCGACAACCAGCTGCGCAGCTGGCCACCGTTGGCCACCAGCACCCCGGTGTTCACCTCGCGGATGGCGAGTTGCTCGGAGTTGGCATCCTTCTGCTCGACGATACCGACCACCTGGCCCTGCTCGCGCACGATGCGACCATAGCCGGTCGGGTTGTCCAGCACCACGGTCAGCAGCGCCATGCCGGCGGCCGGCTTGGCGGCCAGCAGCCGTTGCAGGGTCTCGGGCTGGATCAGCGGGGTGTCGCCGTACAGCACCAGCACGTCGTCTTCATCGTTCCAGAATGAAACGGCCTGAGCCACCGCGTGACCGGTGCCCAGCTGCTGCGCCTGCAACACCCAGTTGAGATCCGGGGCGGCGATGCGCTCTTTGAGCAGTTCACCGCCGTGACCGTAAACCAGGTGCAGCTGTTCGGCGCCGATCTGACGGGCGGTGTCGATGACGTGGGAGACCATGGCCTTGCCTGCGACCGGATGCAGCACTTTCGGCAGAGGGGAGCGCATGCGGGTGCCTTTACCCGCGGCCAGGATGACGACGTTGAGAGACATGACTTCGACCTTGAATCCGAGTGGAAATACTCGGCGGAGTCTATCGGAGGGTCAAAAAAAAAGCGACCCGCAGGTCGCTTTTTGCCTCACCGCGTTTAGCGGTAATTCTTTTTGACGATATCGATGACCCGCAGCTGGGCCATCGCCTTGGCGAGCTCGGCGGACGCCTGGGCGTAGTCGATATCACCATGGGAGCTGTGGATCCGATCCTCGGCCGAACGCTTGGCTTCGAGGGCTTTCGCCTCATCCAGCTCGTCGGCACGAATCGCGGTGTCCGCCAGCACGGTCACGGTTTCCGGTTGTACTTCCAGCATGCCGCCGGAGATGTACAGCACCTCTTCACCACCGCCCTGTTTCACCAAGCGGACCAGGCCCGGCTTGATGGAGGTCAGCAGGGGAGCGTGACCGTGGTGGATACCCAGCTCACCTTCGGAGCCTGATACCTGGACAGTCTGGACGCGACCGCAGAACAGCTTGCCTTCGGCGCTTACCACATCCAGGTGAAAGGATATCTCAGCCATGGGCCCTCCTATCGAGGCTTACAGTTTCTTGGCTTTCTCGACGACTTCGTCGATGCCGCCAACCATGTAGAACGCCTGCTCCGGCAGATCGTCATACTCACCCTTCAGGATGCCCTGGAAGCCACGAATGGTCTCCTTCAGGGAGACGTACTTGCCCGGAGAACCGGTGAACACTTCGGCCACGAAGAAGGGCTGGGACAGGAAGCGCTCGATCTTACGGGCACGGGCTACGGCCAGCTTGTCGTCTTCCGACAGCTCGTCCATCCCCAGGATCGCGATGATGTCCTTCAGTTCCTTGTAACGCTGCAGAACGGTCTGCACGCCACGGGCGGTCTCGTAGTGTTCCTTACCTACCACCAGCGGATCGAGCTGACGGGAGGTGGAGTCCAGCGGGTCGACGGCCGGGTAGATACCCAGGGCGGCGATCTGACGGGACAGAACCACGGTGGCGTCCAAGTGGGCGAAGGTGGTGGCCGGAGACGGGTCGGTCAAGTCATCCGCCGGCACGTAAACGGCCTGTACGGAGGTGATCGAGCCAGTCTTGGTGGAGGTGATACGTTCCTGCAGAACACCCATCTCCTCGGCCAGGGTCGGCTGGTAACCTACTGCGGAGGGCATACGGCCCAGCAGTGCGGATACCTCGGTACCGGCCAGGGTGTAACGATAGATGTTATCGACGAACAGCAGTACGTCCTTACCCTCGTCACGGAACTTCTCGGCCATGGTCAGACCGGTCAGGGCCACGCGCAGACGGTTTCCAGGCGGTTCGTTCATCTGACCGTACACCAGGGAAACCTTGTCCAGTACGTTGGACTCCTTCATCTCGTGGTAGAAGTCGTTACCCTCACGGGTACGCTCGCCCACACCGGTAAACACCGAGTAGCCGGAGTGCTCGATCGCGATGTTACGGATCAGCTCCATCATGTTGACGGTCTTGCCTACACCGGCACCACCGAACAGACCGACCTTACCACCCTTGGCAAACGGGCATACCAGGTCGATAACCTTGATGCCGGTTTCCAGCAGTTCGGTAGAGCCGGACTGCTCTTCGTAGCTCGGCGCTTCGCGGTGGATGCCCCAGCGCTCGTCTTCGCCGATCGGGCCCGCTTCGTCAACCGGCTCACCCAGCACGTTCATGATGCGACCCAGGGTCGCTTTGCCAACCGGTACCTGAATCGGCTTACCGGTATTGGCCACTTCCATCCCACGACGCAGACCGTCGGAGGAGCCCATGGCGATACAGCGAACAACGCCGCCACCGATCTGTTGCTGAACTTCCAGCACCAGACCATGGCCTTCGCTGATGACCTTCAGTGCATCGTACACTTGGGGCACGGCATTCTGCGGGAACTCGATGTCCACCACAGCGCCGATGATTTGGACGATGAAACCGTTACTCATGTCAAATCCTCTAAACCTTTAGGTAACCCTTGCCTTACACCGCAGCGGCACCGGACACGATCTCAGTAAGCTCCTGGGTGATACTGGCCTGACGGGCCTTGTTGTACACCAGTTGCAGATCGTTAATCAGGTTGCCGGCGTTGTCAGTCGCGGCTTTCATGGCAACCATTCGGGCTGCCTGTTCACTTGCCAGGTTTTCTACCACGCCCTGATACACCTGGGATTCGACATAGCGAACCAGCAGGGTGTTCAGCAGCTTCTTGGGATCCGGCTCATAGAGGTAATCCCAGTGGTTCTTCTTGGCGAGCTTGCTGTCTTCTGTAATCGGCAAAGGCAGCAGTTGATCGACCTTGGGCTGTTGCACCATGGTGTTTACAAACTTGTTGTACACCAGATACAGACGGTCAATCTCACCGTTGTCGTAGGCCTTCAGCATGACCTTCACGGAACCGATCAGGTCATTGACACTCGGGGAGTCCCCGAGGCCGGACACTTGAGCAACGACCTTGGCACCGTACTTCTGGAAGAAGCCGGAGGCCTTGCTGCCAATCAGGGCCAGGTCAACCTGGGCGCCCTTCTGGCTCCATTGCTGCATGTCGTTGAGGGCAGACTTGAACAGGTTAATGTTCAGGCCGCCACACAGGCCACGGTCGGTGGAGATGACGATATAGCCCACTCGCTTGACCTCACGTTCGATGAGGTAGGGGTGCTTGTATTCCAAGTTCCCCTGGGCGAGGTGGCCGATCACCTTGCGCATGGTTTCAGCGTAGGGACGGCTGGCAGACATGCGATCCTGCGCACGGCGCATCTTGCTTGCCGCAACCATCTCCATAGCGCTGGTGATCTTCTGAGTGTTCTTCACACTCCCGATCTTGGTACGTATCTCTTTTGCGCCGGCCATCTCTTCTCTCCATCAGGTGGCAGCTTGCGCTGCCACACACGCTTACCAGGTCTGGGTTGCCTTGAAGGTATCGAGCAACGCAGTCAGCTTGCCAACGATCTCGTCGTTGTAGTCGGCCTTGGCATTGATTTCAGCCATCAGCTCGCCATGCTGGGTATTGGCGTAAGAGGTCAGAGCGGCTTCGAAATCAACAATCTTGCTGAGTTCGACGTCGTTGAGGTAACCCTTCTCGGCAGCAAACAGCACCAGAGCCTGGTGAGCAACGCTCATCGGGGCATACTGCTTCTGCTTCATCAGCTCGGTTACCTTCTGGCCGTGATCCAGTTGCTTGCGAGTTGCGTCATCCAGGTCGGAAGAGAACTGGGCGAACGCAGCCAGCTCGCGGTACTGAGCCAGCGCGGTACGGATACCACCGGACAGCTTCTTGATGATCTTGGTCTGCGCCGCACCACCGACACGGGATACGGAGATACCCGGGTCAACCGCCGGACGAATACCGGAGTTGAACAGCTGGGTGGTCAGGAAGATCTGGCCGTCGGTGATGGAGATCACGTTGGTCGGAACGAACGCGGAGACGTCACCGGCCTGGGTTTCGATGATCGGCAGGGCGGTCAGCGAACCGGTCTGGCCCTTGACGGCGCCGTTGGTGAACTTCTCGACATAGTCGGCGTTCACGCGAGCAGCACGCTCAAGCAGACGGGAGTGCAGATAGAAGACGTCACCCGGGTAGGCTTCGCGTCCAGGCGGACGACGCAGCAGCAGGGAGATCTGACGATAAGCAACGGCCTGCTTGGAGAGGTCGTCGTAAATGATCAGCGCGTCTTCACCACGGTCACGGAAGTATTCGCCCATGGAGCAACCGGAGTACGGTGCCAGGTATTGCAGGGCAGCCGCTTCGGAAGCAGAAGCCACCACCACGATGGTGTTGGCCAGAGCACCGTGCTCTTCCAGCTTGCGTACCACGTTGGCGATGGTAGAGGCCTTCTGGCCAATCGCAACGTAGACACACTTAATGCCGGACTCTTTCTGGTTGATGATGGTGTCGATGGCGATGGCAGTCTTACCTACCTGACGGTCACCGATGATCAGCTCACGCTGGCCACGACCGATAGGGATCATGGCGTCGATGGCTTTCAGACCGGTCTGGACAGGCTGGTCAACAGACTTACGCTCGATAACGCCCGGGGCGATGACTTCTACCGGAGAGAAGCCGTCGTGATCCAGCGGACCCTTACCGTCGATCGGTTGACCCAGGGTGTTGACCACCCGGCCCAGCAGACCGCGACCGACCGGCACTTCCAGAATACGGCCGGTACCCTTGACCTTCATCCCTTCGGCCAGATCGGCGTAGGGACCCATGACGACCGCACCGACGGAGTCACGCTCGAGGTTCAGAGCCAGAGCGTAGCGGTTGCCCGGCAGCTCGATCATCTCCCCTTGCATGGCGTTGGCCAGGCCGTGGATACGAATGATACCGTCGCTTACAGAGACGATAGTACCTTCGTTGTGCGCCTCGCTCTTGATGTCAAACTGCGCAATACGCTGCTTGATCAGCTCGGCGATTTCAGTGGAATTCAGTTGCATGCTCTAATACCCCAATCAAGATTGCAGCGCGTCAGCCATCCGATCCAACTTACCGCGGAGGGAACCGTCGATAACCAGATCGCCGGCCTTGATGAGCACTCCGGCCATCAAAGACGCATCGATGCTGCAATTCAGCTTCACGTTGCGCGCGAGACGTTTCTCCAGAGAAGCCTGAATGTTGGCTTTCTGCTGATCGGTCAGCTCAGTTGCCGATACCACCTCAGCCTGAACAGTTTTTTCCTGTTCGGCCTTGAGCAGATGGAATTCGGCAACCACCGCCGGCAATACACCCAAGCGACCATTCTCGGCCATCACCCGGATCAGGTTCTGGCCGTGCTCGTTGAGCTGCTCACCGCAGACACCGACAAACACATTTGTCAGCTGGTCGGCAGCCATGGCGCTGCTGATCAGGGAGGCGATGGTGTCGTTTCTGCTCACTTCGGCAGCAAACTCCAGCATCCCCAGCCACTGATCCACCGCCTTGTGCTCAACGGCAAACTCGAAAGCAGCCTTGGCGTAGGGGCGAGCAATGGTAGTCAGTTCAGACATGGCCCCATTCCCGTTACAGTTCAGCTACCAGCTTGTCGACGATGTCGTTGTTGGCAGCCTGGTCGATGTGACGCTCCAGGATCTTCTCCGCGCCGGCGATGGCGAGGGCAGCAACCTGCTTGCGCAGATCTTCTCTGGCACGATGGCTTTCGGCTTCGATCTCGGCACGGCCTTGAGCCAGGATTTTCTCCCGCTCGGCCTGTGCAGCCACGGTGGCTTCATCGATGATCTGGGCCTTGCGCTTATTGGCCTGGTCAATGATTTCAGCTGCCTGCAGCTTGGCTTCCTTCAAACGATCGGAAACGTTGGCGTGAGCCAGTTCCAGATCTTTCTTGGCACGCTCGGCAGAAGAGAGACCGTCAGCAATGACTTTTTGACGGGCTTCGATGGCAGCCATCAGCGGCGGCCATACGTACTTCATGCAAAACACGACGAAGAGGAAGAAAGCGATTGCTTGGCCGAGGAGGGTGGCGTTGATATTCACAGCCTGAGTCCTCTTAAGTTAGTTAATGGGTTGTGCGTCGGGTAGAGGCGGAACTTAACCGGCCACCGCAAACATCACATACAGACCCAGACCAACAGCAATCATCGGAATCGCGTCAACCAGACCCATGACGATGAAGAACTGGGTACGCAGAACAGGGATCAGATCCGGCTGACGGGCAGCACCTTCCAGGAACTTACCACCCAGGATACCGATGCCGATGGAGGCGCCAATGGCAGCCAGGCCCATCATGAAAGCAGCAGCGATGTACAGCAGGTCCATGTTCAAGTTTTCCATGAGGATCTCCAAAATTATTTTAACTATTAATGGTTTAACGGGGTAAAACAGGTTGCGTCATCAATGATCCTGTTGCGCCATCGACAGATAGACGATGGTCAGCACCATGAAGATGAACGCCTGCAGCGTAATGATCAGGATGTGGAAGATGGCCCAGGGCACAGACAGAATCCACTGTGACCACCAGGGCAACAAACCTGCAATCAGGATGAAGATCAATTCGCCAGCATACATGTTGCCGAAAAGACGCAGACCCAGAGAAACAGGCTTGGATATCAGCGTGACGGTTTCCAGGATGAAGTTAACCGGGATAAAGGCCGGATGGTTGAAGGGCTGCATAGTCAGCTCCTTCACAAAACCGCCCACACCCTTGACCTTGATGCTGTAGTACAGGATCAAGAAGAACACGCCCAAGGCCATGGACATGGTGATGTTAACGTCAGCAGAGGGAACCACGCGCAGATAAGGAACACCCATCATCACGGCAGCGTGAGGGATAAAGTCGACAGGAATCAGATCCATGAAGTTCATCAGGAAAATCCAGACGAACACGGTCAGCGCCAGCGGTGCGATCACCGGGTTACGACCATGGAAGATATCCTTGACACTACCATTCACGAACTCGACCAGCATCTCGACGAAGCACTGCAGCTTACCGGGTACACCGCTGGTAGCCTTGACGGCGACCCTGCGGAACAACCAGATAAACAAAACGCCGAGAGCGACGGAAAATATCATGGAGTCGATATTGACCGTCCAGAACCCAGAGCCCACTTGCAGGTGATGCAGGTGGTGGGAGATATATTCCTGAGTGGTCAGGACTTCTCCGGTTGCAGCCATGAGGTTTCCTAGTAGTGGTTGTTAAGAGTGAATGAAGCCATCCACTGTACAACAAGAGCGAGGAAGTAAGCGCAGAAGAAGGGAGCGAAACTGATTTCCATTCCACTGCCAAACATCAGGGCAAAGAGTCCTGTTGTTGTTATGAGCTTAATCCCTGCCCCACCATAAAAGTCCCACAGCACCAGTCCCGCGCTGTGCTTATCCACCTTGCGGCGCATGACCCAGACACTGAAAAGGCATTGAGGGACCCAGAATGCCCCGCCTCCTAAGAGGGCAGAGCGACCCGCCACCTCACCATCCAGCAGAAACCAGACAGTAGCGATGGCGAGGATCAGGACCAACTGACAAACCATCAGAGCTAAGGCCAGTGCCAGACCACCCGTGACTCGACTATGCTTCACCAGAAGACTCCCGAAGATTACAGAACTGTAAAAAATTGGGATCCGAAGACCCCGCGTTTACAGCCATTAAAGCCGGTCAAATTATACCCTTGCAATAAGCTATTGCAACACGGCGCAAATCCTTATTTTTTGCGGCCTTTGACCCGTTATTCAGTATCCTTTCAGATGCAAAGTAATGCATGTTTTATTACTACAAAAAGCGCAAAAATCACGATTCAGACAGGCCAAAATGGCCCAATATCTTGTCCAATTCCGCCAAGTCACTGTAACTAATTACTAACTTACCGCTATCCTTCTTACCCGGCTGAATTAACACCTGATTGCCAACCACTTCGGCCAGCCGGCGCTCCAGAAAGCCCAGTTGCGGGTCGCGTTCCGCTTCCGGCTTGGGTTTGGCCGGCTCCTGGCTCTTCTGTACCAGCCGCTCGGTCTCACGCACCGTGAGCCCTTTCTGTACCACGGCACGGGCCAGCTCGGATTGTGCCTCGCCACTGAGAGCCAGCAGGGCACGGGCGTGGCCCATGTCGAGATCCCCATGCTCCACCAGGCGCTTCACGTCATCGTTCAGTTGATTCAAGCGCAGCAGGTTAGTCACCGTGGTGCGCGACTTGCCGACCGCGTCGGCCACCTGCTGGTGGGTCAGCTCAAACTCCGTCATTAGCCGTTGCAGTGCCACCGACTCCTCGATGGCATTGAGATCCTCGCGCTGAATGTTCTCAATCAGGGCAATAGCGACCGCGGCGTCGTCGGCCACCTCTTTGACCAGGCAGGGCACCACCTCGAGACGAGCCAACTGGGCGGCACGCCAGCGCCGCTCACCGGCAATGATCTCAAAACTCTGCTCCCCCAGCGTACGCACGACGATGGGCTGGATCACGCCTTGGGCACGGATCGAGCTAGCCAGCTCCTCGAGCGCCTCCTGGGACATGTCCTTACGCGGCTGATACTTGCCGGAGCGCAGCCACTCGACAGGCAGCTTGCGCAGCTCCCCCTGGGGGGTGGGCTGCATCGCCTGTTCGGTACGCAGCTCGCTCTGAACCTGTTTCTGACGGGCAGCCGTGCTGGTGCTGAGCAGGGCGTCGAGGCCCTTGCCGAGGCCGCGTTTCTTCGGGGTCATAGGGATTCTCTTTCTGTGATGGCGGCCTGGCGCTCCTGCTCACGGCGGCGCAGCATCTCGCCCGCCAGCGCCAGGTAAGCCTTGGCCCCTACCGAACTCTTGTCGTAGTGCATGGCGGGGGCGCCGAAGCTGGGCGCCTCGGCCAGCCGCACGTTGCGCGGGATGATGGTGCGATAGACCTTGTCGCCAAAATGCTGTTTCAGCTGATCGGACACATCATTGGCGAGGCGGTTGCGGTGATCGTACATAGTACGCAGCACCCCCTCGATGTGCAGGGCAGGATTAACCACGGCCGCCAGCTTGCTGATGGTATCGACCAGGGCGGTAAGCCCCTCCAGGGCATAGTACTCGCACTGCATGGGCACCAGCACCGAATCGGCGGCCGCCATGGCGTTGACCGTCAGCATGTTGAGTGAGGGAGGGCAGTCGATGAAGATGTAGTCGTACTTGTCGCGCACCGGAGTCAGTGCGTTGCGCAGGCGGATCTCGCGGGCGAAGAACTCCATCAGGCGGATCTCGGCGGCGGTTACGTCCGCGTTGGCAGCAATCAGGTGATAACCGCCGGAGGTTTCGGTGATGATCACCTCACCGATCGGGGTCTCTTCAACCAGCAGCTCATAGGCAGTGCGATCGACATCGTACTTGTCGACACCACTGCCCATGGTGGCGTTGCCCTGTGGATCCAGATCGATCACCAGCACCTTGCGCTTGGTGGCCGCCATAGAGGCGGCCAGATTGACACAGGTGGTGGTCTTTCCAACTCCACCCTTCTGGTTGGCAATGGCGATGACTTTTCCCACGCTTTCCCCTAACTCGATTCTGTGCCCGCTAGTCGGGCCGGGTGATATTCAACTCCAGTAGATGGCGCTCTCCCTCCAGCTCCGGCACCACCAGGGTATGGGAAGCGAGCAGAGAGATACCTTCCGGCAAATGGGCCAGCTCCTCGGCGGGATAGATCCCCTTTAACGCGAGAAAACGGCCGTCGGCGGCGGGCAGGTGACGACACCAAGTCAGCATGTCCTCCAGAGAGGCAAATGCCCGGCTCAGCACCCCATCAAAACCTTGTTCGGGTCGAAACTCCTCAACCCGGGACTGTACCGGCGTCACATTGGTCAACCCCAACTCCAGGATCACCTGGCGGATGAAGCGGATCCGCTTGCCCAGGCTATCGAGCAGAACGAACTGTTTGTCGGGATTGATGATGGCAAGTGGCAGACCAGGCAGGCCGGGTCCGGTGCCTACATCGATGAAACGCTCACCGTGCAGGTGCTGACTGACCACCAAGCTGTCCATGATGTGCTTGACCAACATCTCCTGCGGTTCACGCACCGAGGTGAGATTGTAAGCTTTGTTCCACTTGTGCAGCAACTCAACCAACTGAACCAGTTGGGTCTTCTGCTGATCGGTAATAACAATACCGGCCTGCGCAAGCAGGCCGTTCAGTCTTTCCAGCATGGGATTCCTCAAGCGGTCTTACGCAGCAGACCGTGTTTTTTCAGATGAACCAGCAGGATCGAAATGGCCGCCGGGGTAACCCCGGAGATGCGTGAAGCCTGACCAATGGTCTGCGGCTTGGCATCGTTCAGCTTGGCGATCACTTCGTTGGAGAGGCTGTTGACGTCGCGGTAGTCGAGATCCAGCGGCAGCAGGGTGTGCTCATTGCGCAGCTGCTTCTCGACCTCATCCTGCTGACGTTCTATGTAGCCGGCGTACTTGATCTGGATCTCCACCTGTTCGGCCGCCTGGGCATGCTCCAGCGCCGGGCCCACCCCTTCGATCGCCATCAGGCTGCTGTAGGTCACCTCCGGACGGCGGATCAGCTCCTCCAGGGAGTGCTCGCGAGTCAGCGGCGTGTTGACCAGTGCATTGATGGCCTCCAGCGAGGCGTGCTGCGGATTGACCCAGATGCTGCGTAAGCGCTGCCGCTCCTGCTCGATCAATTCCAGCTTCTGGTTGAACTTGGCCCAACGATCATCATCAACCAAGCCGAGTTCGCGGCCGGCCGGCGTCAGACGCAGATCAGCGTTGTCTTCACGCAGCAGCAGGCGATATTCGGCACGGCTGGTGAACATGCGATAGGGCTCACGGGTTCCCAGCGTGGAGAGATCGTCCATCATCACCCCCATGTAGGCCTGATCCCTGCGCGGATGCCAGGGATCCTTCTCCTGGGCACGCAGTGCGGCATTGAGGCCCGCCAGCAACCCTTGGGCACCGGCCTCTTCGTAGCCGGTGGTGCCGTTGATCTGACCGGCAAAGAACAGGTTCGGCACGAACTTGCTCTCCATGTTGGCCTTGAGATCCCGAGGATCGAAGAAGTCGTACTCGATGGCGTAGCCAGGGCGGGTGATGTGGGCATTCTCGAAGCCACGGATCGAACGAACGATCTGCACCTGCACATCGAACGGCAGGCTGGTGGAGATGCCGTTCGGATAGAGTTCGTGGGTCGTCAGCCCTTCGGGCTCGACGAAGATCTGGTGTGACGTCTTGTCAGCAAAGCGAGTGATCTTGTCCTCGATCGAAGGACAGTAACGCGGGCCAATCCCCTCGATCACCCCGGCGTACATGGGGCTGCGATCCAGATTATTGCGGATCACCTCGTGGGTCTGTTCGTTGGTGTGAGTCACGAAACAGGGGATCTGCCGCGGATGCTGGCTGGCATCGCCGATGAAAGAGAAAACCGGGGTTGGCGTATCGCCCGGTTGTGGCTGCATCACCGAGAAGTCGACGCTGCGGGCATCGATACGCGGTGGTGTTCCCGTTTTCAGACGGTTGATGCGCAGCGGCAATTCACGCAGGCGCTGAGCCAGGGCGATCGAGGGGGGATCCCCGGCTCGGCCACCGCGGTAATTCTCCATTCCCACGTGGATCAAGCCGTTGAGGAAGGTCCCCACGGTCAGCACCACCGCCTTGGCGGTGAAACGAAGCCCGGTCTGGGTGATCACCCCCACGACGGCATCACCGTCCATGATGAGATCGTCACAGGCCTGCTGGAAGATCTTCAGGTTCGGCTGGTTCTCCAGCATCTGGCGTACCGCCGCCTTGTAGAGCAGGCGATCAGCCTGGGCGCGAGTGGCTCGTACCGCAGGTCCTTTAGAGGAGTTGAGCGTACGGAATTGGATCCCGCCCAGATCGATGGCTTGCGCCATGATCCCGCCCAGAGCGTCAATTTCCTTGACCAGGTGTCCTTTGCCGATTCCACCGATCGCCGGGTTGCACGACATGTGTCCCAGGGTATCGATGTTATGGGTCAACAACAGGGTATTCATGCCCATGCGGGCTGCTGCTGTGGCCGCTTCAGTACCGGCATGACCGCCGCCGACGACGATCACATCAAATTGTTCGTGGTATTGCATCTGGATCACCTTGATCTGCACGCCAGAAGATCGCTGTTTGCCTGCTTAAAAAGGCGGGACATTCTATCTGTTTACGGTCGGGAGGGGAACGTCTACTTAACGTCCAATATAGATCCAGGATCCGCTTAGTAGATCTTAAGGATCTTTAGATCGATCTTTTATTGGATCTTTTATTAGATCCGACGAGATCTGTTGATAAGCACTTTTTGATCAGAAAGATCATTATCTTAAGCACGATCATCAACTGTGGAAAAGCTTGGATCCTAGGGGTGGATGGCAGGGGACAACTCGGGTATTTATACACAAGCCTCCGCCAGGCCAAAAGTAGTACATTGGATAACTATAGGTTTTAAAGAGGATCTAAGTGTAGTTATTCACAGTTGTGGGTGTCGTTGTGGGTAAGATTAGGGAAACTGATCTAAAGCGGATCTGTTGATAACTAGGTGGACAGTCATTTTGCGCAAAGGAAAGACGGGAACGCCGGAAAGGGGCGATCCCGTACTACTGATCATCCGATCAGGGGTATCCAGTCGCGGATCCAGATCTCGGCGGCGTCTTCCGGGATCTCGTAACGGGTCACATCGATCTCCAGGCGCGTTCCAATCCGGCTGGCTCCGCATGCGGTCAGTTGCTGATCCAGTGCCTTGCCGGCGGCGCAGAAGGTGTCGTAATTACTGTCACCGAGCGCGATAACGCCATAGCGGCGACCGCTAAGATCCGGTTTTTTAGCACAAAGATCCTGATAGAAGGGTTGCAGGTTGTCGGGCACGTCACCGGCGCCGTGGGTCGATGTCACCACCAGCAAGATAGCGTCAGGGTCGGCCAGCACCTCGTCGAGGCGCGCCGGATTGTGTTCAGTGGCTCGATGATCCGCCTGCTCCAGCAGGGCAGCCACATGCTCCGCCACGTACTCGGCGGCACCCAGCATGGAGCCGATCACGATATGAATGTGTGCCATTGCAAAGATCCTGGTTGAACAAGCAAGTGGCCGATTCTACCCCCAACTCATGTGGATAAATATGGATAAAGGGTGGGGACAAGATCCGTGAAGCGATCCATGGCCGGATCGGGTGGGGAAGATAACATTTTTGTTTTTCATCAATCTAAATGCAAATGATTGGCAATTAAATAATCGATTCGAGCCTTGTGCTGTTGTAGCATTTACCCGCTTGATTGCGGGCGTCTGATCGCCTTGCACACCATAACAACAGCAACCGAGATGCTCGTATGAACGTTACTCCTTCCCCCGTCTGCCGGGCCGTGCTGTGGGGGCTCTCCCTGACGGCGGCCGCTCCCTTGGTTCTGGCTAGTGAATCTCCGGCGCTCCAGCTCGAGCCGGCTGAGACCATGATCGTGACCGGCACAGCCATGAAGGTCGAGGTGCCCATGGCCGAGACCGCCCGTTCGGTATCGGTGGTCAACCGTGAAGAGCTGGATCAGCACGCGGTACAAAAGCTCGATGAGGCGCTGCGTTACCGCTCCGGCGTACTCTCCCAGGCCTATGGCTCGGACAATGACACGGACTGGTTCAAGGTGCGCGGCTTCGATGCGGCCAACTATCTCGATGGTAATCGCCTGTTCAGCACCGGCTACTATGTGTGGACGCTGGAGCCGTTCGGTCTCGAGAGTGTCGAACTGCTCAAGGGGCCGGCCTCGATCCTCTATGGTGAGGCGCCCCCGGGCGGGGTGATCAATGCCATCGCCAAGCGCCCCACCGCCAAGCCTCGGGGTGAGCTGGATCTGCAACTGGGCAACCGGGATCACCGCCAGATCGGGGTGGATGTCTCCGATGCGCTGACCGACCAGAGCCGCTACCGCATGGTGGCGCTCTACAGCAAGCGCGATGGGGTGCTGGATGGCAGCGAGAATGAGCGCCTCTACCTGGCGCCGAGCGTCACGCTGGATCTTTCCGATCGCAGCGCCTTGACCCTGCTGGCCAGCATCAAACACGATGAGGGGGTGCCGACCAATGGCTTCTTCCCTGTCTATGGCACCATCAACAAGGCGCCGGGCGAGATCGATCCCAGCACCAATCTGGGTCAGCCGGATTACGATCGCAACCGCAACACCCAGATCTCGGCCGGTTATGAGTTCAGCCACCAGCTCAATGACACCTGGGAGTTCAAGCAGAACGCCCGCTTCAACTACAACGATCTGCTGCTGCGCAGCACCTATATCTTCCCGGCTTATGACTGCACGACGGCTTACCGCGGCCTTATCTATCGTGACGGCAAGACCAAGAGCGTGCTGCTCGACAACCAGATGATCGGCTACTGGAGCGGCGAGCGTACCGAGCAGACCCTGCTGCTCGGGGTCGATTTGCAGAGCCATGGCAACGACGGCGTCGAGGCCGACAGTTTCGGCATGGGGGCCATCGATACCCAGCAGCCGGACTACTCCGCTTTCCCCGGCTTCGATCCGGCCACGGCCACCTATCAGAAGAGCCGCAAGGAGCAGAGTGGCCTCTATGCACAGCATCAGATCCGCTGGGATGATCGCTGGTTGCTGACGGCGGGGGGGCGCTACGACTATGTGGAGACCCACAACCGCAGCGAGAAACTGGCCAAGAACGAGAACCAGTATGATGACGAGCTTTCTCTTTCCGGCAGCATCATGTATCTGGCCGATAACGGTCTGTCACCCTACCTGACCTACGCCGAGTCGTTCGAGGTGCTGGCGGGGATGGACCCCAACACCAAGAACGCCTACAAGCCGCTCAAGGGCAAGCTCTACGAGACCGGCATCAAGTACACACCGCGTTTCATGGATGGCTATGTCAACCTGGCCCTGTTCGATCTCGAGCAGACCAACTCGCTGGTGGCCACCGGCTCCGGTCAACAGACTCAGGCCGGCAAGGTCACCTCGCGCGGCGTCGAGCTGGAGGGCAGCGTGCAGGCCACCGAGGGGCTGCGCCTGACGGCGGCCTACACCTACACCGATGCCAAGACCAACGACAGCGGGGAGGGGGAGCGCAGGGCCAGCATGATCCCGCGCCACCAGGCCTCCTTCTGGGGGAACTACAAGGTGCAGGCGGGCCCGGCTTCCGGTCTTGAGGTGGGATCTGGGGTGCGTTACACCGGATCGAGCGTCGGTATCGGCGCCGTGGATGCGGCCTACAACCCCATCTATGGGTCGGCCAAGGTGCCGGCCAACACCGTCTGGGATGCGATGATCGGGTATGACATCGACAAGCACTGGCGGGCCCAGCTCAACGTGACCAACCTGCTGGGTGAAACCTATATCGCCAGCTGCGATTACTACTGCTACTACGGCGAGGAGCGCAGCGTCATCGGCTCCATCAACTATCGCTGGTAAGCCAAAGAGGCCGCCTGCGGGCGGCCTTCTCCCCTGTTATACGTGACACACATGAAACTGCTTGCTCTGGTCTATCGCCACTATCGCTGGCCCTTTCTGGCCATCACCCTGCTCAGCCTGCTGAGTGCCCTGCTCGGCATCGGGGTGATCGCCTTCATCAACCAACGCCTCATCACGCCGGTGGGGGAGCCACTGTGGGTGCTGGCCCAGCTGCTTGGCCTCATCGTTCTGCTGCTGGTGCTGACCCTGGGCAGCCAGCTGGCTCTGACCACCCTGGGCCATCACTTCGTTTATGCCCTGCGTGGCCGCTTGCTCAAACAGCTGCTCGACACCGATGTGCAGCAACTGCGCACGATCGGCAGCGCACCTCTGCTCGCGTCGCTCTCCAGCGATATTCGCAGCATCACCCTGGCCTTCGTGCGCCTGCCCGAGCTGGTGCAGGGATCGGTGCTGACCCTGGGGGCCTGCGCCTATCTGGCTTGGCTCTCGCCCGGCATGCTGCTGGTGACGGCGCTGTGGGTCACTCTGACCATGGTCGTCGGCTGGCTGCTGGTGCAGCGGGTCTACGCCCACCTGCACCGGATGCGCGGCGCCGAGGATCGCCTCTATCAGGACTATCAGGCGATGATCGAGGGGAGCCGTGAGCTGATGCTCAACCGCCAGCGGGCCCAATGCCTCTATGCGGAGCAGTACCAGCCCAACGCACTCGATTACCGCCACCACGTGATCCGTGCCGACACCTATCACCTGAGCGCCATCAACTGGTCGAATATCATGATGCTGGGGGCCATCGGCCTCTCGTTCTTCCTCGCCAATGGCCTCGGCTGGGCCGACGGCGCTGTGGCCTCCACTTTTGCGCTGACCCTGCTGTTTTTGCGAACCCCTTTATTACAGGCGATCGGCGCCCTGCCGACCCTGGTGGCGGCCCAGGTTGCTTTTGACAAGCTGGCCGCGCTGGCGCTGGCCGAGCACAGCGAGCACTTTGCCGGGCAGGCCCCCCGTCCCTGGCAGCGCCTGACGCTGGAGGGGGTGAGCTTCGGTTATCAGGGGGGATTTACGGTGGGGCCGGTCGATTTCACCGTGCGCCGTGGCGAGCTTATCTTCCTCATCGGGGGCAACGGCTCGGGCAAATCGACCCTGGCCATGCTGCTCACCGGCCTGCATCGTCCGAGCGCAGGCCGCCTGCTGCTCGATGAGCAGGAGGTCGATGACTGGCACGCCTATCGCGGCCTCTTCTCCGCCATCTTCACCGACTTTCACCTGTTCGACCGCCTGCTCGGGCCACAAGGGGTCGATCCGGCCCTGCTCGATGAGTGGGTGGCGCGGCTCGAGATGGGCCACAAGTTGCAACTGGAGGGGGAGCGCATTACCGACATCCAGCTCTCTCAGGGGCAGCGCAAGCGGGTGGCTCTGCTGCTGGCCATCGCCGAGCGGCGCGACATCCTGCTGTTTGACGAGTGGGCCGCGGATCAGGATCCCCAGTTCCGCCGCATCTTCTACCAGGTGCTGCTGCCGCGCCTCAAAGAGATGGGCAAGACGGTGATCGCCATCAGCCACGACGATCACTACTTCCACCTGGCCGATCGGCTGCTCGAGATGCGAGCCGGCCAGTTGCATGAACTGGATGCGCAGGAGCGGGCCTGCGCCAGCCATGACGTGGTGGCCCGCCTCGATCTGCGCCACAGCGGGGGAAGCCATGTTTGAGATGAACGGCGCCGGGTTTGCCATCGATGGCAAACCCCTGCTGCAACCGACCACCCTTCGCTTCGATGAAGGACGGGTCTATGGCCTCATCGGCCACAACGGCTCGGGCAAGTCGACCCTGCTCAAGCTGCTGGCTCGCCAGCAGCCTTTCTGCAGTGGCGACATTCTGCTCGACGGCCGTTCGCTGCGCGAGTGGGAAGCGCGCCCCTTCGCCCGCCGGGTGGCCTATCTGCCCCAGCACTTGCCGCCTGCCGACAACCTGCTTGGCCGCGAGCTGATCGGGTTTGGCCGCTTCCCATGGCGTGGCCTGTTCGGCCGCACCCGCAACGAAGACAAGGCGCAGGTGGCGCGCGCCATTGCCCTGACCCACACCGAGGCATTCGCCGATCGGCTGGTCGACACCCTCTCCGGCGGTGAGCGCCAGCGGGTCTGGCTGGCCATGCTGCTGGCCCAGGAGAGCCGCTTCATCCTGCTTGACGAACCGCTGGCCGCCCTCGATGTGGCGCATCAGGTCGAGGTGATGAGCCTGGTGCACGATCTCAGCCGTCAGCTTGGGCTTGGGGTCATCGTGGTGATCCACGACATCAACATGGCCGCCCGCTACTGCGACGAGCTGGTGGCCCTGCATGGCGGCCGGGTGCTGACCCAGGACACGCCGGGCGAATTGATGCGCGAAGAGACCCTGAAGGCCATCTATGGCCTGCCGATGCGGGTGATCCCCCATCCGCAGTCCGCTTACCCGATCGCCATCGTATGAGGGGTGCCATGAAGCAAATTGCCCGACGCTGGCTGCTGGCCGCCCTGTTGCCGCTGTCCACTGTGGCGGCCCCGCGCATCGCCACGGTTGACTGGACCATAGGGGAGACCCTGCTGGCGCTCGGCACCCCACCGCTGGCGATGGGAGATCTGGTTGCCTATCGCGCCTGGGTCGAGCAGCCGGTGATGCCGTCCACTGTGGTCGACATTGGCCTGCGTGCCCAGCCCAACCGCGAGCTGCTGGCCGAGCTGGCCCCCGATCTCATCCTCATCTCGCCGCTGGCGGCGCCCCTTGCGCCGACGCTTTCGCGCATTGCGCCGGTGCGCTCCATCCCCATCTATGACCCGCAAGGGGATTACTGGGCGCAGCTGCGCCAGGCGACCCTGACCATCGCCGATCTGGTCGGGCGGCGCCCCGAGGGGGAGGCCCTGCTCGCTGAGTTGGAGCAGCACCTGACCACGCTGGCGGGCAGGGTACCGGCCACGACACCGCCGCTGCTGCTGGTGCAGTTTATCGACGAGCGCCACGTGCGGGTGTTCGGCCAGCACAGCCTGTACCAGTCGCTGCTCGGCAAGCTGGGCCTGCGCAATGCCTGGCAGGGAGAGGTCAACTACTGGGGCTTTGCCGCTATCGGCATCGACCAGCTGGCTCCCCTGCGGGAGGCGCAGCTGGTGGTCATCGAGCCGGTGCCGCTCGGGGTGCAAGAGCGGCTGGCGGAGTCGGCGCTGTGGCAGACACTGCCGCTGCTGCGTGACCATGCGCCGCTGCAGCTGCCCCCTGTGTGGAGTTTTGGCGGCGTGCTGTCGGCCAGGCGCTTTGCCGACCAGCTGCTGTTGACGCTGACCGGGGAGGGCGCATGAGCGTGCATCGTTATCCTGCTGCGCCCCTGTGTGCCGGCCTGCTTGGTCTGACTCTGCTGCTGGCGTTGTGCTCTCTTGACCAGCAGTTGCCGATGAGCCTCTGGTGGCAGGGGCTGCTGGCCCCGGCCCCGGATCAACCGGGCCAGCTGGTGCTGCATTTTTCCTGGCTGCCACGGCTGGCGCTCTGCCTGCTGGCGGGGGCGGCCCTCGGCCTGGCCGGTCTCTTGTTGCAGCAGGTGCTGCGCAATCCGCTCGCTTCGCCGACCACGCTCGGGGTGAGTGCCGGCGCCCAACTGGCGCTATTGCTGGCGACCTTGTATGCCCCC
Organism: Aeromonas simiae; assembly: GCF_000820125.1. GTDB lineage: Bacteria > Pseudomonadota > Gammaproteobacteria > Enterobacterales > Aeromonadaceae > Aeromonas > Aeromonas simiae. The sequence goes on from NZ_CDBY01000061.1 coordinate 88,674, forward strand.
GCCCTGCTGGTGGTACGCGAAGGGGTGGCATTGGCCGGCGGCGGCGCTGCCATGGGGCTGGTGTACCTGCTCACCTGGCGACGCAGCCTGACCCCGCTGGTGATCGTCTTCGCCGGCCTTGTGGTGAGCCTCTATGTGGGGGCCATCAGCTCGGCCCTGATGCTGTTTCACCAGGAGGAACTCAAGGGCTTGCTGGTGTGGGGCAGCGGCGCCCTGACTCAGGATGGTTGGGGAGGCGTGGCCCGGCTGCTGTGCTATCTGCTGCCGGCGCTGGGGGTGGCGCTGTTGCTGCTGCGCCCGCTGGCCCTGCTCGATCTGGACGAGGCCAGCGCCCGCAGCCTGGGGCTGCCACTGCGTCCGCTGCGTCTGGCGGCCATCGCGCTGGGGGTGTTTCTCACCGCCAGCGTGGTCAGCGTAGCCGGGGTGATCGGCTTTATCGGGCTGGCTGCGCCGGCGCTGGTGCGCCTGCTCGGTGTGCGTAGCTTCACCCAGCGCCTGCTCTGGTCGGGCCTACTCGGCAGTTTGCTGCTGAGCGCCACCGATCAATTGCTGCAACTGCTGGCCGGTTTGACCAGCATGCTGTTGCCGACTGGCGCCATGACGGGGCTGCTCGGCGCTCCCATGTTGCTTTGGCTGATCCCGCGCCTGGTGCTGCGCAAACCGCCTCCGAGCAAGGTTGCCAGCGCCCCGGCTCGCCGCCATCCGATGCCTGCTCGCCTGTTGTGGCAGTTGTTGCTGGCTCTGCTGCTGGTAATGCCGCTGGCCCTGGCATGGGGGCAGGGGGCCATGGGGTGGCGCTGGTTGCCGGGCGAGCTGTGGTCTAGCCAGCTGGAGTGGCGGTTGCCGCGGTTGCTGGCGGCGGCGGCCGTTGGATTGCTGTTGGCCCTGTGCGGCACCTTGCTACAGCGCATCAGCCGTAACCCCATGGCCAGCCCTGAGCTGCTTGGGGTGAGTGGTGGCACCGTCATGGGGCTGCTGCTGGCGGCGTTGTTGTTGCCGATGCTGCCGTTGCCGCTGTGGCTGCTGTGTGGGGTGGTGGGCGCTCTGTTGACCCTGCTGCTGCTGGTCGGTATCAACCGGCGCAGCGGTTTTCAGCCGGAGCGGGTGCTGCTCTCAGGGCTGGCCATCACCGCCATGCTGGAGCCATTACAGAGTGTGGTGATGGCCAATGGGGATCCGCGGGTGCAGCAGTTGCTGAACTGGATCGCCGGCTCCACCTACTACGTGACGGCGCCGGTGGCGACGGGGCTGGTGCTGGTGGCCCTGTTGCTGCTGGCGCTTGCCCTGTTGCTGGTGTGCTGGCTCGATCTGCTACCGCTCGGCCAGGCGGCTGCGGCGGCCCTCGGGGTCAATTTGCGGCGGGCTCAGCTCTGCTTGCTATTGCTGGTGGCGGTAGGGACGGCGCTGGCCACCCTGGTGATCGGCCCCGTCTCCTTTGTCGGCTTGCTGGCGCCACACCTGGCTCGCATGTTGGGGCTGGTGCGGGCTCGCGATCAGCTGCTCGGGGCTGGATTGGGCGGCGCCCTGCTGATGGTGCTGGCCGACTGGGCCGGCCAGCAGTGGCTCTTTCCCATGGAGTTGCCGGCCGGGTTGGTGGCCACCCTGATCGGTGGCGCCTACTTCATGGGGTGCCTGCGCCGGATTTAGCGGGAGCCAAATAAAAAAAGCCCGGGAATATCCCGGGCTTTTTAGTCTCTGATGCTCACTTGCCGATGCAGAATGTAAATAATCTATTATCTTCAATATGTTAGTTACTTTTCGGGGGCCGCTTGGGGTAAAAGTAACTAAAACAGCATATTGAGAGGCCGCTCACGGGTTTCTGCTATCGTGCAGCGTTCCCATATAGTCCATTCTCGATCGTGCAGCCTTCCCATATGAATCAACGCGATGCTACTACACGCATTCAAAACCGCTTTTTAGGTGAGTTTTGAACATATTTTGCACCGACCATAGCACCGTCCGGTGCCTGGAAAGCCGCTTTTACTCTTCGAACCGTGCAAACTTCCCATAGGTGGTTTGGCTAACCGTGCAATCATCCCACATACCGCCAATTTAATCCCAGCCCTTTATCAGCCTGGCTGAGCGGGCTTTTAGGCCCTCTAGAATGGTGCTGCTGATGGCATCGGGGAAGCCCGCTGGCAATTGCTGGGTAACACGCTCAATAACATCATCAACGGAGTTGGCCAGTTCTGTCAGGATCTCTTCCATAGCAGAACGCTCAAATCCCACAGCTTTCGCCGTTTGGAAGAAATGACGCGGGAATATCTGCTCAATGGCGTATTTCTTTCCCTTGCTGCTTGCTAGGCCCATAGCGAGCTTGGCGTCCCTTCGGTTGAGGCCTCGGCCGCCAAACACTGGATAGACAGATAGGATGTCGTAAAAAGGGGTCAGGCGAAAACGCCCTTCCGGTTCAATAAAGACCGAGAAGTTCTTTGCATGGCCATCGGTGGCCGCCAGCAGCCAGAACAGGACCTGAGATTTCATGAACAGGTAGCGATCCTGTTCTGGTGTCGCAGAGCCCAGCAAGGTTTTCATGATGTCAGTGATCCCTGGTCCTCCATGGCTCTCGTATTTCCGTGCTGACGGAACATTCAATACCTGACAGAAATCTTCTTGGGGAAGACGCATGATCCAACTGCGATCGGCAGCGTAACGTCTGTCGAAGCGTTCCACAGCCAGTGCTTTGACCTGGCCAACCTGCATCATGAAGCAGTGAGGTACGGGTAGACCAAACTCCTTGGCAATCAGAATGCAGAGATATTCGTTTTCTACGCTCTGGGAGAGGTCTATCGAGTAGGAGTGGCTTTCAATCTTGCCGATAGGGAGTTTGATTATGTGGGTTGTCGGCGTTGCGTTGAGTGGCAAGTACCAACGGCCATCGAGATAGAGCAGCGCAGTCTTTTCTTGTGCCCCGGCGATAGAGATCCGGAACTCCTCTTGCTCCCTGACCATCCCCAAAGGGATTCCTGATTTGTAGCTGGTCAGGATCTGCTCGAGCTCGTCATCGGAAAGGGCCTTGTAGTCGATTCGCCTGACATCTGGAACATCGTGTCCTTCGGTAACCAGCTGTAATGCCCCTACGCTATCCTGACCAATGCAACTGAGCAGATCGAAGGGCTGGGTTGATTCCGCTTGATAGCGTGCAACAACCCTGTTCCTCACCTCTGCATTATCTGGCAGCAGGTTATCAAAGAAGTTATAGGCTTCATCGCCCCGGTAGGGCTGATGGCGCAATGGCATGGAGAGTGAGAGCGGACGGTTGCCCGGTTGTGCTAGCCATGACTCATGGTACTGAAATTGATGGGCGCCGCTGGTAGTTTTGGTGAATGTGCCTACCCGATAGCCGTTCATATAGACAGCCAGATTGGCCATTACCACTCCTCCTTCCAGCCCGATGCCGGACTATCGGATGACTCATTGCGGGGTTTGATGTCCAGTGACAATTCGAGTGCCGCGAGGATCTTGAACAGGGTCTCCAGCTTGGTGGACTCAGGATTGAGCTCGAAGCTGGAGACTGTGTCTTGCCTAATCCCCACTTTCTCGGCCACTTTGCCTTGAGAGAGCTTTTGAGAAAGCCTGGCATCCTTGATACAGGCGCTCAGCTGCTTGGCGCTGGTTACTTTCATGATTCGACAACCTGGTAGCGTGCCTTCTTCCAATTTACACGCTATGACAGATATATCAATATTTACCTGCTGTAGAGGGTAAGTATCATTTACACGCCATAGGCGGTATTTAACATTTATCCCCTATAGCGGGTAAGAGAACAGCAGGCGGGGAGATTACCAAGCCATGGGGTAAAGAACTGCCGCGCTGCGCTTGGCTGCTGGCTTGTTCGGTGAGTCGAAAAGATGACTCACCTCAAAGCCCAGCTTCTGTAGATTTCCTCCTTTAGCATCCCATTCAGCAGATCAGGAATGGTGAGCAACATCGCTTAAATACTCAAATACAACTCAAAAGCAACTTTGTGATGACGGATCACACTTAAAGTTTGTTCTGTCAGATCAGAAGGCTATCGAAAGGTCGTGTTTCGATCGTCATGTGGTGGTTCTAAAAAGGTATACCTAATAGGAACTGCATCTCGGGTGGAAAAAAACTATTTTGGAACCATTTAAAATGCACTAATGTTAAGGAACTATTTAAAACAGACTTAAGGGTGACATCGATGTTCATTCGCGCTTATCTGCGAGCCTCCACTGCCGATCAAGACGCTGAGCGCGCCAAGGAGCAGTTGGTGACCTTTGCCAGGGAGCATGGCCACCAGATCGCCTCTTTTTATGTTGAGAACGAATCCGGGGCTACGCTGGCCCGGCCCGAGCTGATGCGGCTTATCCGCGATGCCGGGCCCCGAGACATTGTTCTGGTGGAACAGATTGACCGCCTTGCCCGTTTGAACCAGGGCGACTGGCAGACGTTGAAGGCGCGCTTGGCGGAGAAGCAACTGGCCATCGTCTCCCCCGAGCTGCCAACCTCCTGGGTGGCATTACAGGGTGAAAGCGGCTCCGAGTTCACCAGCGCCATCTTGCAGGCCGTCAACGGAATGCTGTTGGATATGCTGGCCGCCGTGGCCCGCAAGGACTACGACGACAGGCGGCGTCGGCAACAGCAAGGCATTGTCAAAGCCAAAGAGGAGGGGAAATACCGTGGTAGGCAGAAGGATGAGAAGAAGCGTCAGCACATCGCCAGGCTGTTGGTGACAGGCCACAGCTATTCAGCAATTCAGGAGATGCTTGGCTGCTCTCGGCACCTTATCGCCAGTGTGGCCAAGGAGGCGCGCAGTCAGTTCCAGAAGTAGTAATTTTTGATGACCGGCCCACCCTTGCGCTGAGGGCGTGGGGTTGCCTTGAGGGTTTTCGCTGTCCAGACAAGCGAGATGCTCAGCGCTGTGAACAGCCCGGCGGGCCAGTGCCAGCAGGTGAGGGCGGCAAGAGCCAGTAACAGCAGCCTGGCCGTGATAGGCCGCCTGGTAGCCCATGCCAGTATTGGCCAGCACCAATACACCAGCGGCAGGCAGATCAGCAGCCAAGCAAACAGCGTGTTGCCCAGTGCCATCAAGCCCAGCACTACCACCGCCATGAGGGCGATATCAGCGATCGGTTTCATGGTGCCGCTCTTTTGCATGGGTCTTGTAGCTATACAGGCTCCACACGAAGACAAGCGTGAAGAAGGCCAGCAAGCCTACCATCCCCCAACTGAACGCATCCATCGTGTTACTCCACCACTGAACATAATTTCAGCATGTCACTGAAGGCCTTGGTGTTCAATCAACTTATTGAAAATGTTGACTTTGTTAGTTCGTGACAAAGTTGGAGTACTGGAATCCAGTGGCTTATTGACCAGTGGAATCAGCGCCCTCATTCCCGGCCAATCTCTGTCCAATTCCTTTCCACATAACTATCTATCTGGAATCTTGGTGAGGATATTCCAGATAGTGGAATGTCGCTTCAGAACGAGCCCCTGGAATCTGGATAGGGGCTTTCCCATCTATCTGGAATGTTCGTGCTGTTTTTCGCTCTGGAATGTTGGTCGTCTTATTTGAAGGGATGATGGACCTTGGTGTGCTGGAATTGATGGGGGCGGATTCCTATCTATCTGGAATTTTTCCCCTCATATTTCAGGATATCAGCAGTCGGTGGGCCATCCCATCGAGCAGCAGCTTGGTCTTCTCCCAGGTTGGCATCACCTGACTGAGCAAGCGCCAGAATCGCTCGCTGTGGTTGTGCTCGGCAAGGTGGCAAAGCTCGTGGAGGATGACGTAATCAATGCACTCTCTGGGTGCTTTTACCAGATGAGGATTGAGTGTGATCCGGCCATTGGGTGAACAGCTTCCCCATTGGGTTTGCATATTCAGCAGGCGTAGCGGAGGGCGATCCACAACCCACAAGGCTTGTTCCAGCATGGCATCGAGACGTTTGGCGAAAAGCTCTCTGGCGCGGGTTCTATACCATTGGGTCAGTTGAGCCTTCACTGTCTCGGGTCCTGGCTGCCTGACGGATACTTCCAGCTTGCCTCGCAGCAGTTTGACCCCTTGCACACTGCTTGGTGCAACGATGACCTTGAGCAGGTATTGCTTGCCGAGATAAAGGTGACTCTCGCCACTGACATAACGGCGTGGCGTAACATGTTCCAACTGCTGACGAAAGTCACGCAACTGTTCGTAGATCCAGCGGGCACGTTTTTTTACCGCCGCAAGCACCTCTTCATCTGGCGTTTGCGGCGGGGCCATCACTTCAACCCGGCAGTCAGGATGTACCTTGATCAGCAGTTTGCCGGCCTTGGGTCTGGTGAGCCGTTCGAACCGGATGAGCTCGCCGCCATAGGAAAAGTGCTGGAGTCTATTGGCCATGTTGCCGGAGGTACTCATCTGCAGTTACATCCCACTGTGACCAACTCGGGTAATCTGCACGACCATTTCCACCATGCGCTTGGCTTGATCCATGCCACAGCCGATGGCCTTGCACTCGGTGAACAGCAATGGCAGCAGCTTCTTGCGAATATCGGCCTCAATATTTTGCGGGTTGATAGAGTGTTCGGCGACCGAGGCATCAACCAACCGGTCGATCTCGAAAGCGAGTTTGACCCACTTTTCTTCAACCTGAGCATCCTGGCTGTCAAACAGTTGTGGAAGGTTCTTTTTGAATACACCGAAGTAGGCCTGAGCATGGCGGTTAGTGCCAAACGCATCAGGCATATCGTTCAGGCGGCGTTCCTGTACCTGCTCTTCAAACTCGCGGAACAGCATGTACTGCTTGAGAGGGTGATCAAACAGTTTTTCCGCCTCTTCAATGGCGAGGCGCAACAAGGTTGAGAAAGACTCCTGAGCATAAGGGTCATCCCTGAGATCCTGCTCAATCATGCGCGTGGCGCGAGTCTTTATGATGTCAGTCTCGTTGCGGGTCTTCTCTTTGCTCCACTCTTCCGGCGGTTTTTGCAGTCCCATCTTGCCGACTTCATACACACCACCGGGCTCTTTGACCTCGACACCAACCACATGCTTGTCGAGCAGCATTTTCACCTGCTGGGCATACTCGTCGTAGTCGACTCGTTCACCTGCATCCTGTTGCACGGTTTGCCGCAGGCTGGAGAACTGTTGCAGCGTCTCTTTGTAATGGCGGCGATCCGCTTCGGTAAAGGCGGTGTCCTCGAAGAACGAGGCTGACTGTAGAGCTACTTTCAGGCAACTGGCAAAGCGGGAGAGTGCCTCATAGAAGTCTTCACGCACCTTGATATGCACATCCACCAGTTCTCCCTCTACCTCTTCCATTCGGGGTACCAGCACCTGGCGCAGTTGCTCTATGTCCTGCTTGTTCTTTACCCCAGCAAAGATGTTCCACAGGTCCTTGTAGAGCTGTGGCAGGCGCTTGTATTCAGAGCTCATCTGGTTGTAGAGGCCGGCGATGTCGTCAAGGTCGTAGCCACCCTGAGTGCGTGAGGCGAGATCCTGATACTTGGCGATAGTGGTATCTAGCTCCGAGAGAATGCCGCGGTAGTCGATGAGCAAGCCAAACTCTTTGTCCGGGTGCAGCCGGTTGACCCGGGCGATGGCCTGGATCAGGTTGTGCTCCTTTAAGGGTTTGTCGATGTAAAGCACCGTATTCTTGGGCTCATCGAAACCGGTCAGTAACTTGTCTACCACGATCAAGAGCTTGAGCGGATCATCCTTGTCGGCGAAGCGTTCGATAATCTGCTTGGTGTAGAGCTGCTCATCCTGGCTACCCACGTTATCTTTCCACCACTGCACGACCAGAGGGAGGGTTGATTCATCAACATCGGTATTGCCCTCCCGGCTATCGGGGGAGCTGATAACAATGGCGGATTCGAACAAGCCAACCTCATCGAGATATTGCTTGTACTTGATGGCGGAAGACTTACTGTCGCAGGCGAGCTGACCTTTCAGCCCTTCCGGAATGTTCTTGTCGAAGTGTTCGGCTATGTCGCGAGCGATAAGCTGGAGCCGGTCATCGGCTTTGTAGAGCTCGCCTTTGCGCGTGTATTTGCGCTTCAGGTCAGCCTTTTGCTCCTCGGTCAGCTTGGTTGAAATGCGGTTAAAACCGGCATCAATCGCCCTGTCGTTCACATCGAGATCCGGGATGCGTTCTTCATAGAGCAGGGGGGTGACCGCCTTGTCCTCAACGGCTCGCTGCATGGTGTAAGCGTGCAGGATGGGGCCAAACTTGTTGGTCGTTTTGTCGTTTTTCAGCAGCGGAGTGCCGGTAAAGGCCACAAAGGCGGCATTGGGCAGGGCCAGTTGCATGCGAATGTTGTTTTCGCCCCCCTGGCTACGGTGCCCCTCATCAATCAGCACGATGAGGTCCGGGCTCTTGTTGACGCACTCAGGTAATTTGGTGGCAGTGTTGAACTTCTGGATCAGCGAGAAAATGATGCGCTCGGTACCCTTGCCAATTTGCTCGGCCAGTCGCTTGCCCGAGGTGGCCATCGCCGCGTCCTTGTCCTTCTTGCCAGCCAGTTCACCACTGGATGAGAAGGTCTTGCTGAGCTGGCTTTCGAGATCCACCCGGTCGGTCACGACAATGATGCGGCACGCTTTAAGCGCATCATGCAAGATCATCGCCTTGCTCAGGAAGACCATGGTGAACGACTTGCCTGATCCTGTGGTGTGCCAGATCACCCCGCCTTGGCGGCCGCCATCAGGGCGCTTGTGGCTGATCCGCTCGATCAGTCGCTTGATGCCGAACACCTGCTGATAGCGGGCCACTATCTTGCCGGCCTTCTTGTCAAACACGGTAAACAGACGGGTCATCTCCAGCAGCCGATCTGGTGACAGCAGGCTGATAAGCAGCCGATCCTGGTCCGTCACCGCCAACTCGCCTGCGGCCAATAGGGTCTGGTACCAATCCAGTGTGGCCGGTGGACGATGATCAAATAGTGTCGAGAGGGTATCTTGGGGAATCGGCCGATTCTTGATCTCGGCCATCTGCGCGTCGCTTATGTCCTCTTCACGCCAGGCTGCCCAGAATTTTTCCGGTGTGCCGCAGGTGCCATAGCGTCCTTCGATACCGCTGATGGAAAGCAGCAACTGGCTATAGGCGAACAACAGCGGGATCTCACCGTGTAGCTGGTTGCGAATAGTCTGGGAGATCCCCTCCTTGATGGTAGGTCCCTTCTTGGCGTTGCTATCCGGGCGTTTCGCCTCGATCACCGCCAATGGCAGGCCATTGACGAAGCAGACGATATCGGGGCGACGCGACTCTATACCACTGGCTCGGGTGACGTGAAACTCTTCGGTAAAGGTGAAGCGGTTATTGTGCGGGTGATGCCAGTCGATCAGGGCAATGGTCGGGTTCACCTTCTTGCCGTCAATGAATTCGGTGACCGACATGCCATAGAGCAAATGGTTATAGATCCGTTCATTGGCGGTCATCAGCCCTTCGTTAAGCGCTGGAGTACACAGCTCACTCACCAGATTATCGACCGACTTGGCCGAGAGCGGATACCTCTTGCCAGCATACACAAAGGCGCGCTTGCTCAGCTCCTCGCGCAGAATCTGGCTCAGCACGACCTGGTCATATTTATTGTTACGGGCTGCCAGCGCCTGCTTGGGGGGCAGAAAAGTCCAGCCCAGCTGGGTCAGCAGGGTCAGGGCCGGGATCTTGGCGCTGAACTCTTCCTGGAATTTTGGCACGGGGTGAGTCATGGCCTGTCCTTGTGTTGCTTGCTCATACGCTCGGCGAGCTGTTCCAACTCACGCAGTTCTTTTTGATCTTCGGCTATGGCTTCTTGCTGCTTGCGCTGACGGTCAAATGCTTCGTATCGCTCATAGGCGATTTGTTCCATCTGCTTGCGGCTGACCTGACCAGCATTAGCCAGCAGCGGTTGCTCATTGAAGGTCATAAACTTGTCGAGGTAGTCACGCCACTCTTTGATGCGCAGGTGTTGTCTGCTTTTGGCCCGGAATTCGGCAAAGTCGAAGAACATGCTGACCAGCCTATTCAACTGCTCCAGCTCCTCTCCCTGCAGGTAGTTTTTCGCTATGACGACATCGGCCTTACGTACCCGTTTCCCGGCAAAACTGCGGAGATTCATATTGGGTTGCCCCGGATCGGCGCGCAGAACGATCAGCTCGGCGGCGGTGTGGCCCGTGACGGCATAAAACAGCTTGTTTTGTACCTCGGCAAACAGCAACTGGGTCTCTTGCTCGCTGGCTCGATAATCTTCTGCCAAGGTGAACAGGTCACGAACCTTCTGATAGAAGCGCTTCTCCGATGAACGTATGTCGCGGATGCGCTCGAGCAGTTCATCGAAGTAATCCCACTTGGGATCCTTAAGGCGCTCGTCATCCATGGCGAACCCCTTGGTGAGGTATTCACCAAGTGTTCGTGTAGCCCATTGGCGGAATTGGGTGCCTCTAGTCGAGCGTACCCGATAGCCGATAGCGACGATCATCGGCAGGGCATAGAGTTGCAGTCGCCGCCTGACTTGACGCGCTCCCTCAGTTTTAACTGTCAAGTCTTCCTTGACGGTTAGATTTTGAACAAGCTCGCCCTCATCCAGAATGTTCTGAACATGCAAACTGATATTTTGTTTGGTGGTCTGATAGAGCTCGGCGATCTCCTGCTGGGTTAGCCATACCTGACCTCCTAGCTCACGTAGTACAAGTTGGGACTCGCCATCGTCGGTGGTATAGAGGATCAGATCATTGCTGCTATTCATCCCGGGCTCCTGGTTAATGCAAACAGCACTGTTTGAACTTCTTGCCGCTGCCACAGGGGCAGGGGTCATTGCGCCCGATCTTGGGGGCCGCTCTAACCGGCAGGGTTACTGGTGTGAGGGCTGGTGCGACTATCGGCGCTGTGCTTGGCCCCCGTTGGGCCAGAAAATGGGCGTGCAGTCGCAAGGCGGCGGGGCCCACCTCTGCCACGCTCTGCTGATGTTCCGGTAGCGACAGGCTGGCAAGCAGTGGCAATTGGTCATCGCTGCCATGCAGGCGGATCACCTCAAGCCAGGTATCCAGGTCCTCTGGCAAGGCTGGCCAGTTTCCCAGTGCCATGCCACGCAGATAGCCAAAGCACCACTCCTCGGCGTTGCAGATCTCCTGCCCTTCGACATAGTTGGCCATCAGCATTGGGATAAAGTGCTCGGGCTGATAACAGAGGGTATGGGCCAGAATATTCATATGGCCGAGGATCAAATCCAGCGCCCGTTTCATCTCATGCTCGGAAGACCACTCAGGGGGCGTGCCACCCCAGAGTACCGGCCACCACTGGCTGGGTGGCACCAGCTCGGGGCCGGAGAGTACCGCAGTCAGAAAGCCGTCGAGCGCCGACAGACTCAGCATCGAATCGTCGTTGCCATAGTCCATCAGCCGCTGCTCCAACCACTCAACGTCAGCCTCGGTCATGGGGGGAATGGTTACTTTTTTCATGCGGCCACCTCTACCTTGACCCGTCGTTTGCCGGTCAACAGTTGTTGCATCAGGGCCTGTTTCTCCTGCTTTAAGGCGTCGAGCTTTTGTTGTAGCGCAGTAACTTCTTTATCGGCGGTGGACAAGACTGCGGCTATTTTTTGTTGTTCATCAATACTAGGTACTTGCCAGCTAATATTCTTAAAGTGGTTAAATTTCAAATTCCAAGTATCTGAAACAAGGCCTTGAGAATGCCTGTAGAAGATATGGACAAGGGCTGGGAACTTAAATAAATACGCAGCATAAGCAGGACAAACTTTGCTCGTTGGTGTGACAATTGTATAAGCAGGACTAACAATCCCTTCTTTATCTGACAAGCTAGATCGGCCTTGCCACATGCGCATGGTGTTGTAGCCAATGTCATTCACGCAAATTCTACGATACTTTGACTTGTCTTCATTGGAGGTATTTTTTCTACCGGTATCTTCCTGGTAAACAACGCCATCGTCAGCCGTAATCGACAGCAGGGGCAGATCATCCCGGCCAGTTTCAACTCGCTCATTGAACAAACTGCTGAATTTGTACGTTTTCCATTCCCCACTAAACCTAACTCCATTCTTATCCAGCAGGCGTTTTTTGCCGGTAAGCAGTTGCTGCATCAGCGCTTTTTTCTGTTGCTGGCTATTGGCCAGGAGTTGCTCGGTGGTGCTGATCGCCTTATCCCAACTGGAAAGTATTTGGGCGATTTTATTTTGTTCAGGGAGTGGGGCACAAAGAACCTTTACCTTTCTAAGTTCTTCTAATGAGATCTCCTTGAATGTACTTCCTTTGCTCAAGGCATTGACACGATTCAAAATCTTCTCAGAGGCCAGCTGATAATAGTGAAACTGGTTAGAGTGTTCGGCTGAAACGGAAATTCGTGCTGTACCCTGAGTTAAGTTAGCTTCAGGCAAACTAGCTGGAACAATCGCCGATTCACCGATGTTTCCGCGTAGAGAAAATACAATATCACCGGGGTGAACAGATGAACGTCTGTATTTTAAGTGTATTTCCTGGCTAGTTCTTTGTAGCGTGTAAGGATTAATAGTTCCTCTGACGTCTGAACTTTTAATGTAAGGTACGCCATCTGGAACGTGGGGGCCAGCTTGGACAATCCCGTATGAGATTTTTTCTTTTACAATATCCGCTAACGGCTTTGCACTCCATCCATTAGGCACCATATCCCAGCTCCTCCAGATACTTGGCCATCTCGGTTTCTAGCTCGGCTAGTTGTGCTTTTAGTTGTTCCCGCTCGGCACGCACCGCTAGCAGATCGATCTCTTCCTCTTCTTCAAAGGTATCCACATAGCGAGGGATATTGAGGTTGTAATCGTTCTCCTTGATCTCTTTGAGCGAGGCAAGGTAGGCGTATTTATCGACATTGCCGCCATTGCGGTAGGTGGCAACGATCTTGGCGATATTCTCTGGGCTCAGCACGTTCTGGTTCTTGCCCGCTTTGAAGTCGCGGCTGGCGTCGATAAACAGCACGTTGTCGTCCACCTTCTCTTTTTTGAAGATCAGGATGGCGGCGGGGATGCCGGTGCCAAAGAACAGCTTTTCCGGCAGGCCAATCACCGCATCGAGCAGGTTCTCGTCAATCAGCTTTTGGCGGATCTTGCCCTCGCTGGAACCCCGGAACAGCACGCCATGGGGCACCACCACACCCATGCGACCGCTCTTGGGTTTCAGGGTCTCGATCATATGGAGGATAAAGGCGTAATCCCCCTTGGTCTTGGGCGGTATGCCGCGCTTGAAGCGGCCGAATTTATCGTGCTCGGCCTCATCATGTCCCCACTTGTCCAGCGAGAACGGCGGGTTGGCGGTCACGATATCGAAGTGCATCAGATCGCCGTTTTTATCCAGCAGCTTGGGGTTGCGTATAGTGTCGCCCCACTCGATCTTGTGGTTGTCTTCCCCGTGCAGGAACATGTTCATCTTGGCCAGCGACCAGGTGGAGCCGATGGCCTCCTGCCCGTAGAGGGCGTAACGTTTCTGGCCGTGGTTTTGCACCACCTTGCGGCCGCACTTCATCAAGAGCGACCCAGAACCACAGGCGGGATCACAGATAGTATCGCCGAGCTGCGGATCCAGCAGTTCGGCCATCAGATCGGAGACCTCGGGCGGGGTGTAGTACTCGCCAGCCTTCTGGCCGCTGTTGGCGGCAAACTTGCCGATCAGGTACTCGTAGGCGTTGCCAATCACGTCGAGGTTACCGACCCGGCTTGGTTTCAGGTTAAGCTCCGGCTTGGCAAATGCCTCCAGCAGGTAGCGTAGTATGGTGTTCTTCTGCTTCTCTTCACCGAGGCGATCGCTGTTGAAGCTGATGTCCTGAAACACGCTCTTGTTGCCATCTTTGAGCTTGGTGCCGTTGGCTTCTTCGATAGCGTGCAGGCTGACGTCGATGCGCTCGCCGTTACCGGGTTCGAATCGCTTCTCGTACAAGCTGTAAAAGTTAGCCTTGAAGGACTGAACTACCTTGTCATCCTGATCCTTGATTTCGGCGATGGGCAGCACAAAGCGCTCGCTCTTCATCATCTCTTCGATCAGCTCTGGCGCATCGCCGTACTGCTTCTTGTAGCTGTCGTAATGGTCCTGCCAGACATCGGAGATGTACTTCAGGAACAGCATGGTGAGGATGAAATCCTTGTAAGTATCGGGGCTGATGGTGCCACGGAAGATATCGCAGGCATCCCAAACGGTGTTGTTGATAACGTCCTGATTGATCTGTTCGGTCATAAAGGGTGTTTCCTTGGCGTAATAACGGGTATGCGAGCCTCAAGAGGCATCTGCATCGGATGGTTCAAGTAGGCGAGTCGCGATGGCGTGCATCATCTGCTCGCCATTGTGCTGGAGGCGCTGCATCAGTTGGCGCTCCTCCTGCAGCGTGCGAGCTATTGCCAAAATGGTTTGTTGTTCTGCCAGTGATGGAAGCCCAATCAAGGCCTCTTCCAACACCTGGCGGCGAATACTCTTGGTCAGGGTGCCTTCGGCATGCAGTTCGAAGTAACGCTGGCAGGGCTGCTGATTGAGCTGCCAGGCGAGGAACTCCGGTATCAGTGCATCAGATTGTGGCCGCACCACATAAAAGTGGGGGGCCGCTACAGCTGGCAGTGGGGCATGCCGGGTATCAACCAGCACGGCATAGTTTTGGTTGCCCCGCGCCGCCACCAGAATATCCCCGGTTTGCAGCCAGTCCGGCGCTTTCTTGCCTGTTGCCTCACTGCGCACACAGCTTATCCAGTCGACACCGAACTCAGACGAGCAGTCTTTCATCTGCACAACGGCCAGATTCCCCTCGGGATGCTCAGGGATCTTGCCGCGAAACGGATAACCAGCGCTGATAGTGGCGATTTGGTTCAGGTGTAATTTCACAAAAAATCTCGTCATCGCTAATGATGCTGATGCTTAGTGTCTCTGATGAGACTTTGTTTCGTCAATACAAAGCTTGGGTTTTTTTGCATCAACGGCGATGAATCTTAATGTGTGGCTTTCACATGTGAAAGTTTCCCTCCGCAAAAAACGCTCTTGGTGCCCAAATTGGACAACTACAGGCACGAGGATTTCGCCAGACCCCCGATACGCTCTTGCATGCTGATGATTGCTACGAGGAGACCATCTGCATGCGTGAACAAAATCCGCCGCTTTACGGTGAAAACAATGGAGCCATTCTGAAAGAGCTTTATGAGCTGAAACAGCTGGTGCGCCAGCAAGGGCAGGCGCAAAAGGAGGTGCTTTCTGCCGAGGAGTGCGCTGAGTTGCTGGGGGTGTCGGTTAGTTATGTGTACCGGCTGACTAGCGAAAAACGCCTGCCGCATTACAAGCCCCAGGGTAAGAAGATCTACTTTAAGCGAGATGAGCTGCTGGACTGGCTGCTCTCTCACCGTATCTCCCCAGACGCAGAGCTCAATGAGCATGTAGCCAAACGCGTGCGGCAAGCCCGCCATGGGCGGCTGTGAGGCGGGTATGGAGCCGGATCTTATCGCATCTCACTGGCCCCTGGATCTTCAAGCGGCCTTTACCGAACCTCCCAAGCCAATCGACTTTGTTTTGCCGGGGCTGCCGGTGGGCTGTGTCGGAGCCTTGGTATCACCAGGCGGTGCCGGTAAATCCATGCTGGCACTGCAGTTGGCAATGCAGATAGCCGGCGGACCGGACTGGCTTGAGCTTGGCAAGCTGGAACAGGGAGCTGTGCTCTACCTGCCTGCCGAGGACCCTCTGCCAGTGTTACATCACCGGTTATTTGCCTTGGGTCAGAACCTTGATGCAGGGCAGCGTGCGGCGCTTGAACACGACCTTAGGTTGATACCGCTTCAGGGGACCAGCCCCAACCTGTTGGATAGCCAGTGGTTGGAGGTGATTGCCCTTTGGGCTGAGGGCGTGAGGTTGATCGTTATCGACACCCTGCGGCGTTTTCATGATACGACGAGAACGTGGCAAGTGCCATGACGCAGGTGCTGGGTCAGTTGGAACGGCTGGCCATGGGGCAGGGATGCGCCGTGCTGTTTTTGCACCACACCAGCAAGCTGGCAGCCTTCCAGGAGGTTGGCGATCAGCAGCAGGCCAGCCGTGGTTCGTCTGTGCTGGTAGACAATGTGCGTTGGCAGGGCTACCTCGCCACCATGACCAGGAAGGAGGCGCAGCAGCTGAGCTTGTCGGCACAGCAGAGCCATCGCTACGTGCGGTTTGGGGTTAGTAAAAGCAACTATGTTCTGCCGTTACCAGAGCGCTGGCTGGTGCGGGGGGAAGGTGGCGTGCTGCGCCCTGCCAGGTTGGACGTAGCACGCCGAGCGGGAGGCAAGCGTGCCTTGCTTTGAACTAACTCATGCCCGGCACGACCATATGCACTGTCTGGCGCCAGGATTGTTCAGAGCCATCTCTCGTGGCCAGCGCCGCCGAGACAAGCTGGATGTGGTGTATCGATTCGGTGGGGGCAATCAGATTGAGTTTTCCGGGCCAGAACCCTTGGGGGCTGACGATTTGCGCGTACTTCAAGGGTTGGTTGCCCTGGCTGGTATCGAGGACTACAGCGCCATCATCGAACCCATTGCCGCTACCGGGGAGGGCAACACCTTGCGGACCCTGCTAGAGCCTCGCTGGGCAGCCAATCAGCAACGCGTCTTGGTGGTCAAAAGCAGCCTGCGCAAACTGGCCAAGGAGATAGGCTACGCCAACCCTCGTGACACCAATACAGTGCGCCGCTGTGTCGAGCGGTTGTGGAAGGTGTCGGTGATAGCCCAGGTGGCTGGCCAGCGCAGCGGTTTTCGTCTGCTTGCGAACTATGCCAGCGACGCCCTGACCGATGGGCTCTTTGTGGCGCTTAATCCTTTGCTGACCTCCGCCATTATGGGCACTGGCCGCCATGTTCGTATCGACATGACAGAGGTGCGGCGCCTGAATAGCAGCATCACCAGATTGTTACATCAACGGCTATGTGCCTGGGTCGATGTTGGCCAGAGTAGAGTGGCGCAGTTAGACACCTTGGTTGCTTATGTCTTTCCTGAGGAAGCCAGCATGGCCACCCGCCGCAAGCGGCAATCGCGAGTTCGTAAGGCATTGGATGAGCTGACTGCTTTGGGCTGGTCTATCTGCGAACATGCCAAGGGGCGGTTTACCATCGGCCGGCCTGCACTATCACGATAATGGTCACAGACCATCACGAAAGTGGTCACAAAGCTCACGATAATGGTCACAAACCAATTGAGCGAAACCCAGGTGCTACTTGGGCTGCAGGGCGATCCTGAAATCCGATCTAGATTATCTAAGATCATCTACACCAGCGCTGGGTGGCGCCGGCGCTTTTGTTGGCTCTTCCTGGCCAGGATCCGCTTCTTGCTCTAACTGGTTAAGTATCAGCGCAGCCTGCTGTTTGGCGGCCGCGACCACTTCAGGCTTTTCACTGGCCAGGATCTCGTCGAGGGTGCGTCCCATCTTCTATCACTCCAATACGTTGGGGAAATCCAGCATGGCATCTCTTCGCCGCGATTCAAGGATGTCGGCATAGATCTCGGTAGTTCTCAGCTCACTGTGCCCCAGCAAGCGGGAGAGGGCATAGATATCGACGCCGCGGTTAAGCTGGATGACGGCAAAGGAATGACGTGCGCTGTGGAAGGTGACCTTCTTGGTGATCCCGGCCTGCAACGCCCACCGGGTGAGCTCCATGTTGTGCCAAGCCGAGTACTTGAGGCCCTTGAAGATTCGCTCAGATGTCTTGCCTGGGCGCCCCATCAGCTGCATCGCCATGTCATTCAAATCCAGGTATTGCAGGCCGCTAGTCTTCTTCTGGGTGAAGACGATTCGGTAATGGCCGTAGAAGGGCTCAAGCTCTGCCCAAGTCAGCTTATGAATGTCGGACCAGCGCAAGCCAGTGCAGCAGGAGAACAGAAAGGCGCGCTTAAGAACGTCGTAGCGGCATTCGGCCTGGGCCAGGGCTCGTACCTCGTCTTCGGTCAGGTAAACGCGCTTGTTCTTCTCTCCCTGGATGACTTTGACGCGTCGTACCGGATTATCCATCAGCAGCCGCTCCTGCTCTGCTTGGTTCAGGGCTGCCCTCAACTTGTTGAAGTAGGCACTTTGGGTGTTGCGGCTCAGTGGCGTGCCGCTTTTGGTGCGGGCCTTGTGCATCAGGTAGTGCCGAAAACCCTCCAGGAACAGCTGATCGACCTCCTCGAAAGTCAAATCAGGCAGTTTATGGTACTGGCGCAAATGCTTGAGGGTAGACACCCAGATGGAATAGTTGCTCTTGCTGCCTGCCGCCTTTTGGTCGGTCACTTCCTGGAAGTACTCAAAGAAGCTGGCCTTGTGGGCGCTCGATAAATCCAGGTGGTGTTTGCCGGTCTCGTATTCGAAGAGCCGCTTGGCGCGAATGGCTTCGGCTGCTCGCTGGGTTTCTTTGTTGTGAAGCCGCTGTGCCGGGGTACGCGGCTTGTCGTACAGGAAGAGATCCAGGCTCTCTCTGCTGCGCTTGTGCTTGCGGATGCCTGTGGCGGGGTCAAGGTAGGAGCCGGCATAGTAGGTTAAGCGCGCAGTGCGCTTGCCTTCGGCGTCCGGTGCGCGGTATTCGATGCTGATCTTCATGAGTGTCCCCCAAAAGTACCCCAAGAGGTTACTTCGGGGTACTCTCGGGGTAAATTCTCACGAAACAAGATCAGGCAAGAACAGCCAGTAAAAAACAAAATACATTATTTACAATGCCTTATGTTCTTTCTGGCTGCTTTTTATTGCTGATTTTTCACCACATTACTTGCCGATGCAAAAACTCGAGAAGATGCGGCTGAGCAGGTCATCGGAGCTGAACTCGCCGGTGATCTCGGAGAGGGACTCCTGCGCCAGGCGCAGCTCCTCGGCCACCAGCTCGCCGGCCACGAACACCTCGAGCTGCTCCTTGGCCACCAGCAGACGCTCGGCGGCGCGCTCCAGGGCGTCGAGGTGGCGGCGACGGGCCATGAAGCCGCCTTCAGTGTTGCTTTGAAAACCCATGATGGCTTTGAGGTGCTCGCGCAGGGCGGGCAGCCCCAGCTCGGTCTTGGCCGAGATGCGGTAGACGGCGTGGCCATGCTCCTGGCTGGGGGCGAGATCCTCGCCGGTCAGATCGGCCTTGTTGCGCACCACGGTGAGGCCGATATGGGCCGGCAGGCGGTCGATAAAGTCGGGCCAGATGGCGCGCGGGTCGACTGCGTCTGTGGTGGTGCCATCGACCATGAACAGCACCCGGTCGGCTTGTTCGATCTCGGCCCAGGCGCGCTCGATGCCGATCCGCTCCACCTGATCCTCGGTGTCGCGCAGGCCGGCGGTATCGATGATGTGCAGCGGCATGCCGTCGATGTGGATGTGCTCGCGCAGCACGTCGCGGGTGGTGCCGGCAATCTCGGTGACGATGGCCGACTCCCGCCCGGCCAGGGCGTTGAGCAGACTCGACTTGCCGGCGTTGGGGCGGCCGGCGATCACCACCTTCATCCCCTCGCGCAGCAGGGCGCCCTGCTTTGCTTGTGAGCGCACACTATCAAGGTCGTCCATGATGGCGTAGAGATCGCCCGCCACCTTGCCATCGGAGAGGAAGTCGATCTCCTCATCCGGGAAGTCGATGGCGGCCTCCACATAGATGCGCAGGCGGATCAGGCTCTCTACCAGCGTCTGGATGCGGCTGGAGAACTGCCCCTGCAACGAGTGCATGGCACTGCGGGCTGCCTGTTCGCTGGAGGCCTCGATGAGATCGGCGATCGCCTCGGCCTGAGCCAGATCCAGCTTGTCGTTGAGGAAGGCGCGTTCGCTGAACTCGCCGGGCCGGGCCGGGCGCAGCCCTTCAATCGCCAGGATGCGGCGCATCAGCATGTCGAGGATGACCGGGCCGCCGTGGCCTTGCAGCTCCAGCACGTCTTCGCCGGTGAAGCTATTGGGGGCCTTGAACAGCAGGGCGATGCCCTGGTCGAGCACCGCGCCACTGGTATCCATGAAGGGCAGGTATTCGGCGTAGCGCACCCGTGGCTGCTTGCCGAGCACCAGCTCGGCGACCCGTTCGGCGAGCGGGCCGGAGACGCGCAGTATGCCCACGCCGCCGCGGCCGGGAGGGGTGGCCTGGGCCACGATAGTGTCTGTACTCATGAATCTTCTCTCCGTCCTGATGCGGCACATTGTAATAAAAAAGGCGGCCAGAAGGCCGCCTTTTATCGTCAGGTTCAGGGTCAGCTGCGGGTGTGCAGGCCCTTCTTCTCCAGCTGACGGTAGATGATGGTCTGCTGGGTGATGGAGATGATGTTACTCACCAGCCAGTAGAGGGTCAGACCCGCCGGGAACCAGAGGAACATGAAGGTGAAGATGATCGGCATGAAGTTCATCACCTTCTGCTGCATCGGATCGGTCACCGTGGTCGGGCTCATCTTCTGCAGGAACCACATGGAGGCCCCCATCAGCAGCGGCAGCACGAAGTAGGGGTCCTTGACCGACAGGTCATGGATCCACAGGGCGAACGGGGCGTGACGCAGCTCGACGGATTCCATCAGGGTCCAGTAGAGGGCGATGAAGATGGGCATCTGGATCAGGATCGGGAAGCAGCCGCCGAGCGGGTTGACCTTCTCCTTCTTGTAGAGCTCCATCATGCCCTGGGACATCTTCTGGCGATCGTCACCGAAGCGCTCGCGCAGGGCCGCCAGCTTGGGCTGCAGCATACGCATCTTGGCCATGGAGGTGTACTGGGCCTTGGTCAGCGGGTACATCAGGCCGCGCACCACCAGGGTCACCATGATGATGGCCACACCCCAGTTACCGACAAACTTCTGCAAGAAGGTCAGCAACCAGTGCAGCGGCTGGGCGATGAACCAGAGCCAGCCGTAGTCGACGGTCAGATCCAGATGGCTGGCTACGACGGCCATCTTGTCTTGCAGCTTGGGACCCACCCACAGCTTGCCGTCCACTTCACCTTGGGCACCGGCGGCGATATCCACCATGGGGGCCTTGTAACCGATGATGGCTTGCTGGCTGTTGTCGACCACACGGGTATAGAAGGTGTTGGTCTGGTCAGCTTGCGGAGCCCAGGCGGCCACGAAGTAGTGTTGCAGCATGCCGACCCAGCCACCCTTGGTGGTCTTGTCCAGGTTGGCTTCCTTCATCTCATCGAAGGTGTACTTCTTGTAGCGGGTGTCTTCGGTGGAGAAGGCGCCACCACGGTAGGCGCTGGCCACCATGGCGTGACCCTGCTGGCCTTCCGGCGTGGCGATGGTCTGCTTCAGCTGGCCGTAGAACTGCACCTGAACCGGTTGCTGGCTCTTGTTGTCGACCTTGTAGTCGATGCCGACGGCGTAGTCACCGCGCTTGAGTACGAACTCCTTGGTGAAGGTCACACCCTGGGCGTTGGTCCAGCTCATCGGTACCACCACGCTCTCCTGACCGTCAGCCAGGGTATAGCTGGTCTGCTCGGTGCTGTAGGTCGGGCGGCCCTCGGGGCGGGAATCCGGACCGTCACGGCCAATCAGGCCGCTCTGGGCGGTATAGAGGTGTTTGCCATTCTCCAGCAGGACGAACGGCTGATCCTTGCCCTGTTCCAGGGTGTGGGCCAGCAGCTCAGCCTTGACGATGTCACCGCCCTGGGTGTCCAGGGTCAGCTTGAGTACGTCGGTGGTGACGGTGATCAGCTTGCGTGCGGCATTGGCCTGCTCGGCAATCTGGGGGACGTCAGCGGACTGACCGGCAGGGACAAAATGCTCGGTCTGTGCGGCGACAGTCGGGGCCGGTTTCGGCGCCTTGTCAGCCTCCCACTGTTGCCAGAGCAGAAAGCTCACGAACAGCAGACCGATCAGGAGTAGATTGCGTTGAGATTCCATAGTCGTCAGTTTCTTCGCTTGGGTTGCGGAACCGGGTCATAACCACCCTCGGATAAGGGGTGGCATTTTAATAGACGTTTACTGCCTAACCAAATGCCTTTTATGAAACCGTGAAGTCGGATGGCTTCCATCGCATATTGCGAACAAGTCGGGGTAAAGCGACAACGGGGTCCCAGCAGGGGGCTGATGATCAGTTGATACAGACGTATCAGCTTGATGGCTACCCATTGCAACGGCGTGACAGAGTGCGCCATAGCTTTTCCAGTAACTTGAACAGCTCCTCGTTCGTCATTTCACGCACACCACCCTTGGCGATCACGACGATGTCGATGGCCGGCAGCTGATGTTGCTTGAGACGGAAACTCTCTCTCACCACCCGTTTGAGACGGTTGCGCCAGACGGCACGCTTGAGGGCCTTTTTGGGCACGGCAAGACCGAGTCGGGGATGATCGAGCTGGTTGGGAACGGCAAGGAGGGTTAATTGCGGGGAAGCGGCCCGGACAGGCTCTGCGAAAACACGCTTGAAATGATCGGGAGTTAGCAGACGTAACTCCCGGGGGAAGGTGTGCGTTGGCATTAAACTACCAGGCGGGCACGACCCTTGGCACGACGAGCGGCCAGAACTTTACGACCGTTGGCGGTGGCCATACGAGCGCGGAAACCGTGAGAGCGCTTGCGCTTCAGGTTGGAGGGTTGGAAAGTACGTTTCATGTTTTTCTACCGTCTTAACTGTACAGTTTTGATTGTCACACTTTAGCCGACGCGCCAGCTAACAGCGTGTGACGACTAGCAAAAGAGGCCGAATTCTAAACAGAGTTCGGCTTTTAGTCAATCCGCCGGGGATTGTCGGCTCAACCTTACGGCCTTGCCGAGGCACGATCCCGGTGGATCGCGGGCATCGGATTATACTGGCTACCCGCGCAGGC
The DNA here is from genome assembly GCF_000820125.1 of Aeromonas simiae. Taxonomy (GTDB): domain Bacteria; phylum Pseudomonadota; class Gammaproteobacteria; order Enterobacterales; family Aeromonadaceae; genus Aeromonas; species Aeromonas simiae. The sequence goes on from NZ_CDBY01000061.1 coordinate 111,314, forward strand.
ACAAGGATCCTCTGCGAAAAAAGGCGGCTTTCGCCGCCAAACACAGAGTCTACTTGATGACTTTTCGCAGAAAGGAGCGGGTGCGCGGATCCTTGGGGTCGACCAGGATCTCGCTGGGTGGCCCCTGTTCCACGATGCGTCCCCCCTCCATGAAGATCACCCGATCGGCGACGTCGCGGGCAAACTCCATCTCGTGGGTCACCACCACCATGGTCTGGTGACGGCGCGCGAGTTGTTTCATCAATCCGAGTACTTCATCTACCCACTCGGGATCGAGCGCCGAGGTGGGTTCGTCAAACAGGATGACCTTGGAGTGGGCCGCCATGGCGCGCCCTATGCCCACCCGCTGCTGCTGCCCTCCGGAGAGGGAGGCGGGGTAGGCATCCTTCTTATCTTCGAGCCCGATGTCGCGCAGGATGCCAAGAGCCGTGGCGCTGGCCTCCGCCTTGGGCTGTTTCCACACGGTAATCAGCCCCTCGGCGATGTTTTGCTGCGCCGTCTTGTTGGCAAACAGGGCGTAGTTCTGGAACACGAACGAGGCGCGCTTACGCAGCTCGATGGCCTGACGTTCGCTGGTGTTGGCCAGGTCTAGGGTCAGGTCGTCGATGGCGAGGGTGCCCGCATCCGGGGTCTCGAGCAGGTTGAGGCAACGCAACAGGGTGGACTTACCGGTTCCCGAGGGGCCGATGATGACCACGATCTCGCCCTTGCTCACCTCCAGATCGATGCCATCGAGCACTGTCTTGCCGTCATAGACCTTACGCAGGCCAGTCAGTTTAATCATGGCGGCCTCCTCAGTAAGCCCGGTTCAGGCGCAGCTCGAGCAGGTGCTGCAGCCGGGTAAAGATGATCACCACCACCCAGTAGACCAGGGCCACCGCCATGAAGCTCTCGAAGAAGCGGAAGGAGGAAGAGGCCTCCATCTGCGCCTTGCCCATCATCTCGGCCACACCGAAGGTGAAGGCGAGCGAGGTGCTCTTGATCATGTCGATGAAGTAGTTCATCAGGGACGGCGACGCGATACGGGCCGCCTGGGGCAGTATGATGCGCTGCATCGCCTGCAACCGGCTCATGCCGATGCTGAGGGCGGCCTCCATCTGGCTCTTGTGGATACCGAGGATGGCGGCGCGGATCGACTCGGCCATGTAGGCGGCGAAGTGCAGGGTGAGGCCCACCACGGCGGCGCTGAAGGCGTCCATCCCGACGAAGATCGGGAACACCTGCGGCAGGCCGTAGTAGAGCAAAAACAGCTGGACCAGCAGTGGCGTCCCCCGAAAGAAGGAGATGTAGAGCATGGCCAGCCAGTGGATCACGGGAACGCGAAACACCCGCACTATCGCCAGAACGAGCGACAGGACGAGTGCCAGCGCGAACCCCCACAGGGCCATCTCCATCGTAGTGCCCAAGTATTTGAGCAGGATAGGAAACAGCCCCAGGGTGTAGTCGAGGTCGAACTCCATCATTTATTTGCTGGTGATGTCGGCGGCGAACCATTTTTCGGAGATCTGACGCAGGGTGCCGTCGGCACGCATGGCGCTCAGGGCGTCATCGACCTTCTTCAGCAGCGCCTCTTTCTCCGGCTTTTTCAGGAAGGGCAGGGCGTTTTCCAGGGTCTCAAACGGCTTGCCGGCCTGTTGCAGCGGCAGTTTGGACTCTTTGATGAGCTGGGCGGTGGAGACGCGATCCATCACGAAGGCGTCGATACGGCCCAGGGCGACATCCTGCTCGAAGGCGGAGTCATAGGTGCGGATATCGATCTTCTTCTCGGGATCGTTCTTGCGCAGCAGCTCTTCAAAGTTAGAGCCGAGGTTGACGGCGACCTTCTTGCCGGCCAGATCGGCGAGAGTGTGGATGGTGTCATTGCCCTTGCGCACCACGATCTGGGCACCGTCATAGACGTAAGGCTGGGAGAAGTTGTACTTGGCCTTGCGCTCGTCGGTGATGGTGATCTGGTTGGAGATAGTGTCGATCTTGCCGGTTTCCAGCATGCCAAACAGGCCGGAGAAGCTGGCGGTCACGAACTCGACCTGATCGCCTGTGCGCTTGCCGATCTCGTTCCACATGTCCACTTCGAAGCCTTGCAGCTTGTCCTGCTTGACGAAGGTAAACGGAAAATACTTGCCGGACATACCGACCTTGATGGTTTCTGCCTGGACATTGGCGGACAGGGCGGCCAGCAGAATAGCGGCGCCAGACATCAGCTTGATGGACATGAAGATACCTCTCTGTGTGATGTGTTTTTGTTTATAGTTTTTGGTTCGGTTCTGGAGATATTATTGGAATAAATGTTCTTAAATAAAGACATCTTGGTTATAAGAAATAACCTCATTGCCGGGAGTATGGCAGATGATCCTGCTGTGGGTAACTTTGGGGATGAATCGGGATCCCCTGGTTCGGATCCTTGAAAGTCAAGGATCTTATTTGCCGGATCCGGGCGGGGATCAGCTGGAGATCCCCCACCCAAAAACGTACAATAGCCGGTCTTTGGTCGAACTGTTTTACGGGAGTGTAGAGTGACTGCTTCGCTATGGCAGCAGTGCCTTAACCGGCTGCAAGATGAATTGCCCTCGGCAGAATTCAGCATGTGGATCCGGCCGCTACAAGCGGAGTTGAGTGAAGATACTCTGACCCTGTATGCACCGAACCGTTTCGTTCTGGACTGGGTACGCGACAAGTATCTGATCCGGGTTAACGGCATCATCAAGGAGCTGTGCGGCGTCGATGGCCCCGCGCTGCGCTTCGACATTGGCAGCCGTGCTCAACCGGTGATCCACCGGCCGCCCGTGCGCGGCACGACGCCTGTGCATAACCCGCAGAAGAGCTGGGATAACAAGCCGGACACCAAGCCCGAACCGAATCACAAGAGCAACACCAACGTGAATTACACCTTCGACAATTTCGTCGAAGGTAAGTCGAACCAGCTGGCCCGCGCTGCGGCTCGCCAGGTGGCCGACAATCCGGGTGGTGCCTATAACCCGCTGTTTCTCTATGGCGGGACCGGCCTCGGTAAGACCCACCTGCTGCACGCGGTGGGCAATGCGATCAAAGATCGCAAGCAGGATGCCAAGGTCATCTACATGCATTCCGAGCGTTTCGTACAGGACATGGTGAAGGCGTTGCAGAACAATGCCATCGAGGAGTTCAAGCGCTACTACCGTAGCGTGGATGCGCTGCTCATCGATGACATCCAGTTCTTCGCCAACAAGGAGCGCTCCCAGGAGGAGTTCTTCCATACCTTCAACGCCCTGCTCGAAGGCAACCAGCAGATCATCCTCACCTCCGATCGTTATCCCAAGGAGATCGACGGGGTGGAGGACAGGCTCAAGTCCCGTTTCGGCTGGGGTCTGACCGTGGCGATCGAGCCGCCGGAGCTGGAGACCCGTGTCGCCATCCTGATGCGCAAGGCCGAAGAGAATAAGATGCACCTGCCCGATGAGGTGGCCTTCTTTATCGCCAAGCGGCTGCGTTCTAACGTGCGCGAGCTGGAAGGGGCGCTCAACCGGGTCATTGCCAACGCCAACTTTACCGGCCGCGCCATCAATATCGACTTCGTGCGCGAGGCGCTGCGCGACCTGCTGGCGTTGCAGGAGAAGCTGGTCACTATCGACAATATCCAGAAGACGGTGGCCGAGTATTACAAAATCAAGGTGGCGGATCTGCTCTCCAAGCGTCGCTCCCGCTCAGTGGCTCGCCCGCGTCAGCTCGCCATGGCGCTCGCCAAGGAGCTGACCAATCACAGCCTGCCTGAGATCGGTGACGCCTTCGGTGGTCGTGACCACACCACAGTCCTGCACGCCTGCCGCAAGATCGAGCAGCTGCGTGAGGAGAGTCACGACATCAAGGAAGATTATTCCAACCTGATCCGCACCCTCTCTTCCTGACAACGGAGAACACAGATGCAGCTCGAAATCAGCCGCGAGGCCCTGTTACGTCCCCTGCAACTGGTGTCCGGCGCCCTCGGTGGCCGACCGACCCTGCCGATCCTCGGTAACGTGCTGCTCAATGTGAGCGATGGCTTACTCTCGCTGACAGGCACGGATTTAGAGGTTGAGATGATTGGTCAGGTGCCACTCATTGGCGCGAGTCAAGATGGCCGCACCACGGTGCCGGCGCGCAAGCTGCTGGATATCTGCCGCGGCTTGCCGGAAGGGGCCGACATTCACCTCACCACCGAGGGGGAGCGCCTGATCATCCGTTCCGGCCGCTCTCGCTTCAATCTCTCCACCCTGCCGGCCAATGAATACCCGAACATCGAGGATTGGGAATCCGTGCTCGAGTTCGACATCAGCCAGATGGAACTCAAGCGCCTCATTGAGGCGACCCAGTTCTCCATGGCCAGCCAGGATGTGCGTTACTACCTCAACGGCATGTTGTTCGAAACCGAGGGGCAGGGGTTGCGTACCGTGGCCACTGATGGCCACCGTCTCGCCACCTGCCGTCGTGAAGTGGTAGAGAATCCGCTGCCCGATCATCAGGTTATTTTGCCGCGTAAAGGGGTGCTCGAGCTGGTGCGTCTGCTGGAGGCGGAAGACAAGCCGGTTCGTCTGCAAGTCGGTCGCAGCAACCTGCGTGCCGTGCTCGATGGGTTCATCTACACCTCCAAGTTGGTGGATGGCCGTTTCCCGGATTGGCGCCGCGTCATCCCGCGTGGCGGCGACAAGGCGCTCATCTCCGGCCGTGAGGATTTGCGCCAGGCCTTTGCCCGTGCCGCCATCCTCTCCAACGAGAAGTTTCGTGGTGTGCGTCTGAACCTGCAGGAGAACCTGCTGCGTATCACCGCCAATAACCCGGAGCAGGAAGAGGCAGAAGAGCTGCTCGATGTTCAGTACGATGCCTCCGAGCTGGAGATTGGTTTCAACGTCTCGTATGTGCTCGACGTGCTGAATACGTTAAAATGCGAGCAGATTCGGATCAGCCTGAGCGACTCCGTCAGCAGTGCCATCATTGAGGACCTGGAGAGCCAGGACGCCCAATACGTGGTCATGCCGATGCGGATCTAGCCGTGACCCTGCTCCGACTGCAGCTCAGCCAGTTTCGTAATATCGAGCAGGCGAGCCTGGAGCTGTCGCCCGGCCTCAATGTGTTGGTCGGGCGCAACGGCAGTGGCAAGACCAGCGTGCTGGAGGCCATTCATTATCTGGGGTTGGGCCGCTCGTTTCGTACCCATCTCACCGGGCGGGTGATCCGCCAGGGTGAGAAGGCCTTTACCCTGTTTGCTCGCATGGAGCAGGAGGGGCGAGCCGTGCCGGTGGGCCTCGCCAAGGAGAAGAGTGGCGAGACCCAGCTCCGCATCGATGGGGCGCCGGCCAAGGCGCTGGCCGAACTGGCCGAGCTGATGCCGGTACAGTTGATCCACCCCGATGGCTTCAACCTGTTGACTGGCGGGCCGCAGCCACGGCGGGCTTGGCTCGATTGGGGGCTGTTCCACAGTGAACCGGGGTTTCTGGCGCTGTGGGGAAGGGTGAAACGGTTGCTGAAACAGCGTAACGCCCTGCTGCGCACCGTGACCCAGTATCGTCAATTGGCGTTCTGGGATCAGGAACTGACCCGGCTCGGTAATGAATTGGCCCAGTTGCGCGCCAATTACTGTCAGGCCATTTCTCCTCTCATCAAGGAGATGACGGCCGATTTCTTGCCCGAATTTGAGATCAGTCTCGGTTTCTACCGGGGCTGGGAGAAGGATACGCCGCTGGACGAGTTGCTGGTGGCGGGATTTGAGCGGGACAAATCGCTGGGTTACACCGGCGTCGGTCCCCAGAAGGCGGATGTTCGCCTCAAGGCCAACGGTGTGCCTGCCCAGGATATTCTCTCCCGGGGTCAGCTCAAGCTGCTGGTATGTGCTATGCGGCTGGCCCAGGGACTGTTTCTGCGCGAGCATGGCGGTCGTGGCTGCATTTTTTTAATTGACGATTTTGCCTCGGAGCTGGATGTCGAGAAGCGTCGCCTACTGGCGGCCCGGCTGAGGGAGTGTGCCTCCCAGGTGTTCATCACCGCCATCGATATTGAGCAGCTGGTGGACATGATGGACGCCGGCGAGTGCAAGTTGTTCCACGTGGAACAAGGCAAGATCTCCGAACCCAAGAAGGCAGAGACAAGCTATGAGTGAGAACAGTTACGACTCCTCGAGTATCAAGGTACTGAAGGGCCTGGATGCGGTCCGCAAGCGCCCGGGGATGTATATCGGCGACACGGACGACGGCTCGGGCCTGCACCACATGGTGTTCGAAGTAGTCGACAACTCCATCGATGAAGCACTGGCTGGCTACTGCAGTGAGATTCAGGTCAAGATCCACTCCGACGGCTCGGTCTCGGTGCGCGACAACGGTCGTGGCATCCCGGTCGATATCCATCCGGAAGAGGGGCGTTCCGCCGCTGAAGTCATCATGACGGTGCTGCACGCCGGCGGTAAGTTCGACGATAACTCCTACAAGGTCTCCGGTGGTCTGCACGGTGTGGGTGTCTCCGTGGTGAACGCGCTGTCCGATACCCTCAAGCTGACCATTCGTCGTCAGGGTCATGTCTACGAGCAGACCTACAAGCTGGGTGAGCCGCAGGCGCCGCTCAAGCAGATCGGCGATGCCACCACCACCGGTACTGAAGTGCGCTTCTGGCCGAGCCCGACCATCTTCAGCGACACCCTGTTCCACTACGAGACCCTGGCCAAGCGCCTGCGCGAGCTCTCCTTCCTTAACTCTGGCGTCTCCATCGTGCTCAGCGACGAGCGTGATGGCCGCGAGATTAATTTCTGCTACGAAGGGGGCATCAAGGCCTTCGTCGAGTATCTGAACCAGAGCAAGACCCCGATCCATCCCAAGGTGTTCCATTTCTCCACCGAGCAGGATGGCATCGGTGTTGAAGTCGCCATGCAGTGGAACGATGGCTATCAGGAAGGGGTGTACTGCTTTACCAACAACATCCCACAGCGGGATGGTGGTACCCACCTGGTAGGGTTCCGTACCGCTCTGACTCGTACCCTCAACACCTACATGGACAAAGAGGACTACAGCAAGAAGGCCAAGATGTCTGCCGCCAGCGGTGATGACGTGCGTGAAGGCCTGATTGCGGTGATCTCGGTTAAGGTGCCGGATCCCAAGTTCTCCTCCCAGACCAAGGACAAGCTGGTCTCCTCCGAGGTGAAGACTGCCGTAGAGCAGGCGATGGGCGAGAAGATGGCCGAGTTCCTGCTGGAGAACCCGAGCGACGCCAAGATCGTGGTCAACAAGATCATCGATGCGGCCCGCGCTCGTGAGGCGGCCCGCAAGGCTCGCGAAATGACCCGCCGCAAGGGGGCTCTCGACATCGCAGGGCTGCCCGGCAAGCTGGCCGACTGCCAGGAGAAAGACCCGGCGCTCTCTGAACTCTACATAGTGGAGGGTGACTCTGCGGGCGGTTCCGCCAAGCAGGGCCGCAACCGTAAGAACCAGGCTATTCTGCCGCTCAAAGGCAAGATCCTGAACGTAGAGAAGGCGCGTTTCGACAAGATGATCTCCTCTCAGGAGGTCGGTACCCTGATCACCGCGCTGGGTTGTGGCATCGGCCGGGACGAGTACAACCCGGACAAGATGCGTTACCACAATGTCATCATCATGACCGATGCGGACGTCGACGGTGCCCACATTCGTACTCTGCTGCTCACCTTCTTCTACCGCCAGATGCCGGAAATCATCGAGCGTGGTTATGTCTACATCGCCCAGCCGCCACTCTACAAGGTGAAGAAGGGGAAACAGGAGCAATACCTCAAAGACGAGGATGCGCTGCTGCAATACCAGACCACCATGGCACTGGAAGATGCCAGCCTGCACGTCAACGAGTCGGCTCCGGCCATCGCCGGTGCGGCACTCGAGCGTCTGGTGAACCAGTATCGCAGTGTCATCAGCCTGATTGGCCGCATGTCCCGCCGGGCCCCTGAGTTGGTGCTGAACCAACTGATCTACCATCCGGCGCTGGTCGATGAGTTGCTGACCGACGAATCTGCGCTCAAGGCCTGGTGTGATGGGGTCAATGCCGTGCTCAACGAGGGCACCAGCGGCATACAGTACAACCTGAGCCCGCAGCGTGATGAGGAGCGTAGCCTCTTCATTCCGGTCGCTCAGGTTCGTCAGCACGGTATCGAGCGTGAATACCCGCTCAGCCACGACTTCCTGCAATCTCCCGAGTACCAGCAACTGGTGGCCTTGGGGGGTGAGATTGCCAACCTCATCGAGGAAGGTGGTTTTGTGAAGCGTGGTGAGAAGGTTAAGCCGGTAGACAGCTTCGTTGAAGGGGTCGAGTGGCTGATGAATGAAGGCAAGCGTGGCATCTACATCCAGCGTTATAAGGGACTGGGTGAGATGAACCCGGAGCAGCTGTGGGAGACCACCATGGATCCGGACACTCGTCGTATGCTGCGCGTCACCATTGAGGATGCGGTTGGTGCAGACCAGCTCTTCTCTACCCTGATGGGCGATGCGGTTGAGCCGCGTCGTGACTTTATCGAGACCAACGCCCTGCGCGTGGCCAACCTCGACGTCTGATCGCTCTGTCGACATGAAAAAGCCGCTCCTTGTGAGCGGCTTTTTGTTTTGTGGCGCGCAGATATTGCTCCACGTGAAACACATCATCCAGGGCCATCGTCACATCTAGGAGAGAGGCAGAGACAACCCGTTGTATGCACCTGCCATAGAGATCACTGCCTGAATATCCGCATTATTGGGTCGCCCCCTTGAAAGGGAAATTCGAGCCCCTATATAGGTAACAAGGCCGGAATGCTCAACAGAGGTTTCGACCACAGGGCCCGTCGATTATGAGGGCAAACATTCGTTATCGCTCAAAAGAGGGTAATTTAATGCGTAACTTCGATTTTTCTCCGCTCTATCGCTCTGCCATCGGTTTTGACCGTCTCGCCAATCTGATCGAATCGGCTGCTAACAACGGTAACGGTGGTTATCCCCCCTACAACATCGAGCAACTCGGTGAGCATGACTATCGCATCACCATGGCGGTGGCTGGTTTTACCCAAGAAGAGCTCGAGATCGGTTTTCAAGAAAACCTGCTGACCGTGAAGGGGAGCAAGCAGGCTGATCCAGAGCGCAACTACCTCTATCAAGGGATCGCTGAACGTGGTTTCGAGCGTCGTTTCCAACTGGCTGACTACGTGCGCGTTCAGGGGGCGGATCTCAAGAATGGCCTGCTGCACATCGAGCTGGTACGCGAGCTGCCTGAGGCGATGAAGCCGCGCCGGATTGAAATCAACGGCTGAGCCTCTTTTTCCCAACGGAACGTGACCGGGTGCTTCGGGCCCGACAACTTATCTATTGCTTGAATGAGGATAGAGACATGCGAATCGACTTTTCTTCTTTGTATCCCAACGTGGTGGGTTTCGAGCGGATGGCCCGCGAGCTGGAGGGGCTGTTCGAGCAGAAGAGCGCCAGCTGGCCACCTTACAACATCGAGAAGCTGGAGCAGGATCGCTACCTGATCACCCTGGCGGTGGCCGGTTTTGAGCGTGATGAACTGATCCTGGAGACTGAGCTGGGCACCCTGAAGATCAAGGGACAGAAACATCCGCAGGAAGGGGAACGCACCTTCCTCCATCAGGGAATTGCTGAGCGGGACTTCGAGCTCTCGTTCAAGCTGAGCCAGCATGTCGAGGTGCAGGGGGCAAGACTCGAGCACGGCCTGTTGCAGATAGAGCTGGCCCGTGAGTTGCCTGAGCCACTGAAGCCGCGTCAGATTGCCATTGGCAATGCTGAAACCTTGGCACTGCCATCAGCCAAATAACCGGTCGGTACGAAGAGAAAAAGGCCTGCGATTGCAGGCCTTTTGCGTATTTAGCTGGCGTAGAGGTGGTTGATCTCTTCGGCCAGGATGGCGATGCCGCGGCGCACCAGATCTTCGCTCTGGGCATAGTTGAGACGGATGCACTCCTGACTGTGACGCCAATTGGGATCGTCGATGCCGGGGAAGAAGTAGTGGCCGGGGACGATCAGCAGGTTCTTGTCCTTGAGGCGCTGATAGAGGTCGGCACAGTGGATTGGCAATCCCTCAAACCAGAGCCAGAGGAACAGCGCGCCTTCCGGCTTGTGGATGTGGAAGCGTGGGTCGGGAATGGCCTCACGCAGCAGGCGTACTGCCAGCTCGGCCCGCTCCCGATAGAAGGGCTTCACCACCTCTTCGCTCAGGCGAATGATTTCACCGCTTTCAATCATAGGAATGGTCATGGCTGGCCCCAGTCCGCCCGGAGCAAGATTGATGATGCCACTCAGGTTGGTGATGGCCTCAATGATCGGCTCCTGGGCGATGACGATACCGCAGCGGGTGCCTGGCAGCCCTAACTTGGAGAGGCTCATGCACAGAATGGTGTTCTCGTTCCAGAACGGTTTCACCTCGCTGAAGATGATACCGGGAAAGGGGACGCCATAGGCGTTGTCGATGAGCAGTGGGATACCCTTGGCGCGGGCGATCTGATCGAGGTGCTCGATCTCCTCATCAGTCAGCACATTGCCAGTCGGGTTGGTCGGACGGGAAACACAGATGACGCCAATATCATCGTTCACCTCGAGCTGCTCGAAATCGACGTGGTACTTAAACTGGCCATCCGGCAGTTTCTCGATCGTTGGCTTGTAGGCGACAAAGTGATCATCACTGAGGGCCGAGTCGGCGTAGCCGATATATTCCGGGGCCAGCGGGAACAGCACCTTCTTTTTTCGGCCGTCCGGGAAGTCACCGGCCAACAGGTTAAAGAGATAGAAGAAGGCATTCTGACTGCCGTTGGTCAGGGCTATGTTACGGGCACTGATATCCCAGCCCAGTTCACGATGCAACAGGTCGGCCAATGCCTGAATGAAGCGATCTTTGCCCTGAGGGCCATCATAGTTGGCCATGGCCTTGACCAGTTCGCCGTTGTCGAGCAGGGCCTGTGCCTGCTGCTGGAACTGCTCCAGCATGGCGGGGATCGGGGCCGGGTTTCCGCCACCCAGCATGATGGCGTTAGGGTTGGTTAATCCCTGGTTGAGGTCATCCATCAGCTGGGTAATACCGGCGTGGCGAGTGAATTTTTCGCCGAAAATTGAGAAGTCCATGTGGTGCTCTGTCCTGTGTTCCACTGCAATCGTTTGTTATAGACAGTCCACCTTAACGCACCGCTAAAGGTGGTGTCGACGGGAAAAATGCGACGTTCCACGTGGAACAGGGCGAGTCATCCCACTTCAGGTAAGAAATGCCACGTTGTGGTTAAAAATACACCTTTGTTGTCGTTTTATTTCCTAGGTTTATTAAATATCCAATGAAAATCAATTGGTTATATCTTGGCACAAGAATTGGAACGGGTGCAGAGGAGAAACTCATACCACTGGAGAGCGCAATATGAAAAGCCTGTTCCCCGCCTTGCTGCTGTGCCTGTCTACCCTTGCTGTTGCCCATCAGGAGCAGGAGCCTCCTGCGCTGGATCTCGTCCGCTTGCAGCAGGAAGTGACCCAAGAGGTTGGCGATGCCAGTGCTGCGGTTGTGGCCGATGCACTGGAGAACCTACGTCAGCCTGATATCAGCATCATGGTGACGAAGAGCCGTGCCGAAGCCGAACCCCGAGGTTGAGGTGCGTTTCTCACCTGTTTGCGGTCATGAGGGGGTCATCGTGTTCCACGTGAAACGTTACTGGCCGATGAAGCGATAACCGATGCCCGTTTCTGTCTCGATGAGGTGGGGAGCCTGGGGGTTGTCCCCCAGCTTTTTACGCAGGCTGGCCACCACGATGCGCAGATAGTGGGTGTCCTCTTTGTGGCTCGGGCCCCAGATATCGTTGAGCAGTTGGGTTTGCAGCACCAGTTTGCCGGGGTGGCAGACTAGCGCTTGCAACAGCGCAAACTCCTTGCGCGAGAGCGTCACATCCTCCCCATGCAGGGTCACCTTGTGATTCGTGGCGTCGATGCTGAGCCCACAGCCGGCAAAGGCGCGGCAGTCGCTCTGGGTTGTGCCGACTCGCTGGCGCAGCAGTACCCGGATGCGTGCCATCATCTCCTGAATACCGAACGGTTTGCTCATGTAGTCGTTGGCCCCGGCGTCCAGCAGACGCACCTTCTCCCGCTCTGAGTCCCGCGCCGAGAGCACCAGCACCGGCAGTTGATGATGCTCACGAATCCGCTCGAGCACCTGGATGCCGTCGCCGTCCGGCAGGCCGAGATCGAGGATCACCAGGTCGGGGTGAAGGTGGCGGTATTGGGTCATCCCTTCATCGACGCTGACCGCCTCGCTCACCTGGTGGCCTTCGGCGGTCAGGCTGATGCGCAGAAAGCGGCGGATGGGGAGTTCATCATCGATGATCAGGATATGGGCCATCATGTCTCCGGTGAGTTGAGCGCCAGGGGTAGGGTGATGCGCATGCAGGTACCGATGCGGTTCGGCCCGGGGAAGGCCCAGATCCGTCCGCCGTGGGCCTCAATCATAGCGCGGGAAATGGCGAGGCCAAGCCCGGTTCCACGGCTGCCGCAGTCGCCGACCGGTTGGGTGTAGAAGAGATTGAAGATCTTGTCCCGGTCTGACTCGGCGATACCGACCCCGATATCGATGATGTCGATGATGAGGTCGGGCGAGGCTAGCATCACCTTGAGTTCGATGGGCGTGCCTACCGGTGAGTAGCGGGAGGCGTTGTCGAGGATGTTGACCAGCACCTGCTCGAGCAGGGCGCCGTGCACATAGAGCTGGGGAACGTGCTGATCGATGTGTATCAGCAGCTTGTGTTGGCGCCATGAGGCCTCGAGCCGGTGGCGGGCGCTCTCGACCAGATCCTCGATGGCCACCCAGTCCCGCTTGAGCTGGAAGTCGGGCGAGCCGATGCGGGTCATGTCGAGCAGGTTCTGCACATAACCGTGCAGGCGGCTGGCCTCCTCCTGTACCGACTGCAACAGTTCGGTCCGCTCCTCAGGCGTAATTCTTTCTCCGTATTCCAGCAGTGTGCTGCCGGCCCCCATGATGGTGGAGAGCGGGGTTTTGAGATCATGAGAAACCGAGGAGAGCAGGGCGGCGCGCATCCGATCTGTTTCGGCCTGCAATTGGCTGTCGGCGAGGCGCTCATCGAGATCGATCCGCGCCAGCGCCGCGCGCATGTCAGCCAGCAGGGCCTGTAGCTGACGTTCGGCCCCTGCCGAGAGGGGCTTGCTCAGATAGATGCCCAGCACCAGTTCGTCGGTGAGGGGATGGTACTGGGATTCGGCCGCATTGAGGGTGGCGGTGTGGGCGCCGGCGTTCTGCTTTTGGGCCAGGCACCAGTCGATGGCCGCCTTGTCGGTCTGCCCCGGCGGTGGAAGGGCGCTACCACTGTGCTCCTGATACTCCTGATCGAGCACCCTTATTTTAGCTCCGAGCGCTCTGGTGATCGCCTTGCTGCCCTGGCGCAGCACCTCTTCACGGGTGTTGGCCTTGGTGAGTGCCTGGCTCAGTGAGAGCAGGGCATTACCCAGATGCTGGCTCTCGCGCAGGCTGATGAGTTGCTGGCGCTGGCGCGAGGCGAGGCGGCCTGCCGTCATGCCGACGATAAGCAGCACCAGCAGGGTCAGCAGATCGCTGTGGTTGTCCACCGTGAGGGAGAAGAGCGGATGGACGAACAGCAGGTTGTGGGCGGCAAAGCCGAGCAGGGCTGCCATGGTGGCGGGCAGCAGGCTGGTGCTGAGGGCTGTGGTCATCACTCCCAGCACGAAGATCAGCGGCATCGAGCTGGGGGGGAGCCACTCCGAGAGCAACCAGGAGCCGGCCGAGGTGATGCCCATGATACCGAGGGAGAGCAGGTACTCGTGTGGTTTGCCTGGCTGGGTGTCAAACCGGTGGAGGGAGGGGCGGTGATGCTCGAGATCGACCAGTGTCACCTCCAGCCCCTGGGCGGCGCGGATCAGGTGCTGTACCAGGGAGGGACGCCACGGAATCTTGTGGGGCTTGCCGAGCAACAGTTGCGACACCTGTTGCTGCTCGGCCGTCTCGAGCAGGGCATCGGCGACCGATGGGCTGGAGAGGGTGAGCACCTTGGCGCCAAGCTGGGAGGCCAGTGTCAGCGCCTGCTCGGTCTCGGTCGATGTCTCCCCCCGGGTATCGACGTGAACGACCAGCCAGGGCAGCTGGCGACGCTGGGCGAAGCGGTGCCCATGGCGCACCAGCGCGGCGCCCTGCTCATCACCGAGACAGACCATCAGCTTGCCGCGCAGGGGCAGGGTGGTCTTGCCGGCCGCCTGCCATTGCAGCTGTAAGTCGCCCTCCACGTGGCTGGCGGCTGTCTGCATCGCCAGCTCGCGTAGGGCGGTGAGGTTATTGAGTGAGAAGAAAGATTGCAGGGCGGCCCGCGCCTGATGGGGCACATAGACCTTTCCCTCGCGCAGCCGCTCGAGCAGCTCCTTGGGGGGCAGGTCAATCAGCACCAGGCTGTCGGCATCGAGCAGTACCTGGTCGGGCAGGGTCTCGCGCACCCGAACGCCGGTCAGTTGCCACACCAGATCGTTGAGGCTCTCCAGGTGCTGCACATTGAGGGTGGTATAGACATCGATGCCGGCTGCCAGCAGCTCCTGCACATCCTGCCAGCGCTTTTCGTGGCGGCAGCCGGGGGCATTGGAGTGAGCCAGCTCATCCACCACCGCCAGTGCCGGTTTGCGAGCCAGCAGGCCATCGAGATCCATCTCCTCAAGACGCTGGCCGCGATGATAGACCGGCATGCGTGGCTGCATCGGCAGTTTGTCGAGCAGGGCCAGCGTCTCGCGCCGGCCGTGGGTCTCGACCACCCCGATGAGCAGGTCGACCTCTTCCCTGGCCTGTTCCCGCACCGCTTGCAGCATGGCGTAGGTCTTGCCTACGCCAGGGGCGGCCCCGAGAAAGATCTTCAGCTTACCCTTCTGTTCGTTCTCCAGACTCGCCAGCAGGGCATCGGCCCGCACATCATCACGCATGGTGATCCTTATCGAGGAGCAGGTTCAGCTCCAGCACATTGATGACAGACGGCCCCAGAATACCAGCTTCCTGCCGCGATCGAACCCAGGCCGCCAGTCGATCCGGCTGCATGCCGCGGGCCTTGGCCACCCGTTCGACCTGCTCTAGCACGGCGGCCAGCGGCAGGTGCGGATCGAGCCCGGAAGCGGAGCGAGTCAGCAGGGTGGCGTCGTGGAAGCCAGCGTTAGCCTGGCGCTCGGCAAAGGCGCGCCGCTCGGGGGCGCTCATGCCCAGGTTGCTGGCGCTGCCGCCGAGGGGGGCAAAGTCGCTGGCCGAGGGGCGGGAGGTGAAGTATTTCGCCTCATGAAAGGGCTGGGCCAGCAGGGCGCTGCCGATCAGTCGCCCCTCGGCGTTGTGCAACTGGCTGCCGTTGGCTTGCCAGGGAAAGAGCCACTGGGCCAGGCCCGTCACGGCGAGGGGATAACCGACTCCGAGCAGCAGGGTCAGGGCCAGCAGGGTGCGAATGGCGATCATGGTCTCTCTTCCTTATACCAGCCCGAGGCCGGTCACTATCACATCGAGAAGCTTGATCCCGACGAAGGGGACGATGAGCCCCCCCACGCCGTAGATGAGCAGGTTGCGGCGCAGCAGCTCGGCGGCGGAGCCCTTGAGACTGACTCCCCGCAGGGCCAGCGGCACCAGCGCCACGATCACCAGAGCGTTGAAGATGATGGCTGACAGGATGGCACTCTCGGGGCTGTGCAGTTGCATCAGGTTCAGCACACCGAGCTGCGGGTAGGCGGCCACAAACAGGGCCGGCAGGATGGCAAAATACTTGGCCAGGTCGTTGGCGATCGAGAAGGTGGTGAGGGCGCCACGGGTCACCAGCAGCTGTTTGCCCACTTGCACCACATCCAGCAGCTTGGTCGGGTTGGAGTCAAGATCGACCAGGTTGCCCGCCTCCTTGGCGGCCTGGGTGCCCTCATTCATGGCCAACCCGACGTCGGCCTGGGCCAGGGCCGGGGCATCATTGGCCCCGTCGCCACACATGGCGACCAGCCGGCCATCGCCTTGCTCCTGACGGATATAGGCCAGCTTCTTCTCCGGGGTGGCTTCGGCGATGAAGTCATCGACCCCGGCCTCGGCCGCAATGGCGGCGGCAGTGAGGGGGTTGTCGCCGGTGATCATCACGGTGCGGATGCCGAGGTGGCGCAACATCTGAAAGCGCGCCTTGATGCCGGGCTTGATGATGTCCTTGAGATAGACGGCGCCGAGTAGCTTATCCTGGCTACAGACCAGCAGCGGTGTTCCCCCCTGGCGGGCAATACGCTCGACGGCGTGGCGCAGGGGTTCGGGCATCTGCTCGCGGCGGATGGCGAGGAAGGTCAGCACTGCGTCGACGGCGCCCTTGCGGTAGCGGTGGCCATCACGATCCAGGCCGCTCAGACGGGTCTCGGCGCTGAAGGGGATCACCTTGTCATGCGCTTGCAGCTCGGGGGCGGGCTGGCTCTTGGCTCCCAGCGTCAGGATGGATTTCCCTTCCGGCGTGCTATCGCCGAGTGAGGCCAGCATGGCGGCCTGTCCCAGCAGAGCGGCATCCACTCCGGGAGCCGGGATCAGCTCGTCAGCCATGCGGTTGCCGAAGGTGATGGTGCCGGTCTTGTCGAGCAGCAGGGTGCGTACGTCCCCCGCCGCCTCCACCGCCCGGCCGGATTTCGCGATGACGTTGAGCTTGACCAGCCGATCCATCCCAGCGATACCGATGGCCGAGAGCAAACCACCGATGGTGGTCGGGATCAGGGTGATGAAGAGGGCAATGAGGTAGAGGCGCGGCACCTGGGTCTGGTTGTAGCCGAGAAACAGGGGCAGAGTGGCCACCACCAGTAGGAAGATGAGGGTCAAACCGACCAGCAGGGCGGTGAGTGCCTGCTCGTTCGGCGTTTTCTGCCGCTTGGCACCCTCGACCAGAGCAATCATCCGATCCAGGGTGCTCTCACCGGGATTGGCACTGACGCAGATCCAGATCTGATCCGAGACCACCTGGGTATTACCGGTCACCCCACTCTTGTCGGTACCTGACTCCCGGATCACCGGGGCGGATTCACCTGTGATGGCCGCTTCGTTCACCGAGGCGATGCCTTGTATCACCTCACCGTCGGCGGGGATCGTCTCACCGGCGCACACCAGTACCAGGTCACCCTTACGCAGCTCGGTGGCTGCGACCCACTCGCCGATGCGGTCGTCGAGTGCCGCCACCCGGCGTGCCTGCAACTGGTTCATCCCCGCCTTGAGGCTGTCGGCTCGCGCCTTGCCACGCCCTTCGGCCAGGGTCTCGGCAAAATTGGCAAACCACAGCGTCAACCACAGCCAGGTGGTCAGCTGCCAGGCCAGGCTCGGTGCCACGCCAGACAAGGTTCGGCCGAGCAGGGATTCGAGCGTTGCCATGACGGCACACAGCCACAGAGTGAAGAGGATCGGGCTGCCCCATAGCGCACGTGGATTGAAGCGACGCACGGCCTCGATAGCCGCGGTCAGTAGCAGGGGATTGTGGCGACCTAGTTGGCCTTTCTTGTGGCCGCCGGTCGAGGTCATTGAGGTACTCATGATCAGAGTGCTCCCAGCATCAGGTGTTCGGCGATAGGTCCCAGTGCCAGTACCGGCAGGAAGGAGAGGCCACCGATCAGCAGGATGGTGATGATCAGCAAGGTAATGAAGAGCGGGCCACTGAGCGGGAAGTCACTGTCGCTAACCTCCTGTCTGGGAGCTCGCGCCAGCTGTCCGGCAATGGCCAGCACCGGCACGATATAGCCGAAGCGGCCGAGCAACATGGTCAGCCCGATGAAGATGCACTGCCCGCTGTCGGCGGCGGCGAAACCGGCAAAAGCTGAGCCGTTGTTACCAGCCCCCGAGGCATAGGCATAGATGAGTCGCGCCAAGCCGTGTGGGCCAGGGTGACCGATGACGGTGGCGGCATTGGGTAGCAACAGCGTTAGGCCGCCGAGTACCAGCACACCGACCGGCATCACCAGCATGCTGGCCACCACCCACTTCATTTCAGCAATGCCGAGGCGCTTGCCAAGATAGGTAGGGGTACGCCCGACCATCAGGCCACACAAAAACACGGTGAGCAGCACGAACAGCAGCATGCCGTAGATGCCGGCACCGACACCGCCGAAGATCACTTCACCGAGCAGCATGTTGAACATGGCCACCATGCCGCCAAGGGGGGTGAGGCTGTCGTGCATGGCATTGACCGAACCGTTGGAGGCCGAGGTGGTGGCCACTGCCCAGATTGAAGAGAGGATGGGGCCAAAGCGGCTCTCTTTCCCCTCCCAGTTACCGGCTTGAGTGGTCAGTTGATGCAAGTTGGGGTCGACGGCCAGCTCCTGGCCCAGGGTGATGCACAGCCCGGTCAAAAACAGCAGGGTCATGGTGATCACGATGGCGCGGCTGTGGGCCATGTCTTTCACATAGCGACCCAGCGTGAAGACCATAGCGGCGGCGAGGCTTAGCAGGGCCACCATCTCCAGCCAGTTGCTGAGCGCGGTCGGGTTTTCAAACGGATGGGCCGAGTTGATGCCGAAGAAGCCACCACCGTTGGAGCCCAGCTGCTTGATGGCGATCTGAGAGGCCGCAGGGCCGAGCGGCAGAACCTGCTCATTGCCTTCAACGCCGATGAAAGAGAGGTAGTGGCTCAGGCTCTGGGGTACCCCTTGCCACACCAGCAGCAGGGCCATGATCAACGCCATCGGCAGCAGGATATAGAGATTGAAACGCACCAAATCGACCCAGAAGTTGCCGAGGCTGGTGGTCTGCTGGCGCGCAATACCGCGAAACAGGGCGACCGCGACGGCGGCTCCGGTGGCAGCCGAGGCGAAGTTCTGGGTCGTTAATCCCACCATCTGACTGAAATAGGAGAGGGAGGTCTCTCCTGAATAGGCCTGCCAGTTGGTGTTGGTCATGAAACTGACGGCCGTATTAAAGGCCAGCGACCAGTTCAGGCCTGGCAGCTGCTCCGGATTGAATGGCAGGGCCCCTTGAGCGATGAGAATGATGAACAGTAAAAGGAAACCGGCCAGATTGAACGCAAGCAGGCTCTGCAGGTAGCCTCGCCAATGCTGCTCGCGCCCGTCGCTTCCACATATAAACAGAGTGAGGCGCTCGATGGGGCCAAGCCAGTGGGTCTTGCCCTCGAATACGTTATAGATATAGCGGCCGAGCAGTGGCGCCGGCAGTAGGATCAGCAGCAGGTAGGTTAGGGGGTAGAGATAGGTTTGCCACATGGTTTGTGTTCCTTCACTCGTGCGAACGTGCCAGGGCACGCGTCAGGTAAACGGTGAGGGCAATCACCAGCAACAGATAAAGCCAGCTCATAGTGACTCCGTGATTGGATTGGTCGGCGAGATCCTAGATAAGAGGGGCGTAAAGTCGCCATAAAGGTGCAGGTGACTGGCGTAAAATCGGCGTAAAAACGCGGTGCAGCAAAGAGGGAATGGCTCGGATTAACGCTGGGCTTGTGGATAATTGTGTGTGTAAGTTGTGTGTTTGTTCGGGGTTTAGGCGAACGGTGCAAAAGTCTGGTTTTTTCTCGGTTTTTCCCTTGCCAGCTGGCGGTGGATCTCTATAATGCGCCCTCACCAGCACGGCGGATGACGCCAGAGGGTCAGTGAGTTGGGTTTTGAACCAGCCCGCTGCGAAAGAAAAGCCGCTACGGCGCTTGACTTTCGAAA
>NZ_CDBY01000062.1 GCF_000820125.1 Aeromonas simiae
TTTCGATGCTGATTGACACCATTGTGCGCCCACTGCCTAAGAGATGGCGTATACACGCCGGCAACAGTCGTTGATCACATCATACCAATAGACGGTGATGCGGATGTGTTGTTCTGGCCGGCAAGCAACCATCAACCGTTGTGCGCTTCGTGCCACGGTCGCAAGACAACAACAACGGATCCTGAGACAAAGCGGCAACGCAAAGCAGGAAGGTTCAGGAAGCAGGAAGAGGCCGCACTACACCGTACCAGTTGGATATATGAAGGTGGCGACGACTCTGCATGATGAATCACCTTCCAGGTAGTCGACGAGGGGGTGGGGGAGTATTTCAGGACAAATCCACCGTATGCCGGAACCGCCCGCCCCCTCAAATTTTTACGCACGACGTTTTTTTTGAAAATAAAACAGACAGGAAAACAGAACTCTATGGCAAGACCGCCCAAACCTCCTGCCTACCTTGATGAAATAGCAGCGCAGCAGTGGAAAGCAAAAGCAAAGCAGTTGGCGGAACGCGGGGATCTGACACCCGCCGACTGGAATCACCTTGAACTGTATTGCGTCAATTACTCAATGTATCGCAAAGCCGTGGCGGACCTTGCCACGCGGGGATTCAGCATTGTTAATAGCCAGGGTGGCGAGAGCCGAAATCCAGCGCTTAGCGCAAAGGCTGATGCTGAAAAAATACTCATAAAAATGTCATCGCTACTGGGGTTTGATCCGGTCAGCCGCCGCCGCAATCCGGTAGAAACCGAAGAGGAGGACGAGCTTGACCGCCTGGGATGATTACGCCAATGCCATTAAATCCGGTTATATTCCGGCCTGTAAGCGCTTAAAACAGGCGGTAGAGCGGTACTTTTCAGACCTTAATGATCCGCGTTATGAATTCGATACAGAGACGGTTAATCGATTTGTTTCCTTCTCCAGTCTATGCCCTCACGTTAAAGGACCACTGCGCGGCCAGCCTATCGAACTGGAGCCATGGCAGAAGTTTGCCTTTGCTAATCTACTGGGTTTTAGATCTCGGGACACTGGCCGCAGGAAGTACAGTAGTGCCTTTATCGAAGTTCCTCGCAAAAATGCAAAATCAACCGTAGCCGCTATTTTGGCTAACTGGTTTTTGGTGATGGAGAAGGGCCAGCAGGATATCTACACAGCTGCTGTGAGCCGGGATCAAGCCCGTATAGTATTCGATGATGCCCGCCAGATGTGCTTGCTTTCAAAACCACTGAAAAAGCGCGTCAACATTCAGGCTCACAAGGTTATTTTCCCGAAGAACAATAGCTTGTTAAAGCCGCTGGCAGCTAAAGCAGCCACAATCGAGGGCACAAACCCCAGCCTGGCAATCGTAGATGAATACCATCTCCATCCTGATAACGGTGTTTATTCGGCGTTAGAGCTAGGTATGGGGGCAAGACCAGAGGCTGTTTTGTTCTCTATCACTACTGCTGGCAGCAATGTTGTCTCTGCTTGCAAACAGCACTATGACTACTGTTGTCAAATTCTGGCCGGTGAAGAGAGTAATGATTCGCTATTTGTCCTGATCTATGAGCTGGATGACGAAAGTGAAGTTGATCGGCCTGAAATGTGGGTCAAGGCCAATCCAAATCTGAACGTATCTGTCGATGCGGTAAAATTGGCATCCACTATTCAGAAAGCACGTGGAATACCGTCACAGTGGGTGGAAATGCTGACAAAGCGTTTCAATATCTGGTGCCAGGGTACCACTCCGTGGATGGGGTCCGGAGCGTGGGACGCTTGCCAGCTCGATTATGAAGAGGAAGATCTGGCTGGGATGGAGTGTTATGCCGGGTTCGACCTGTCTTCTACGAGCGATATAACAAGCGTTAGCTACGCATTCCCGCTCGGTAGTGAGATTCGCTTACTGACCCGTCACTATTTACCAGAAGCCCAGCTGCAGAACGTCGCTAATAAAAATCGTGCCATCTACCGTCAGTGGGTAAGAGCTGGCTGGATTCGGACCACGCCTGGAGACTGCATCGACTATGACCGAATCCGTGATGATATTCTGCGCGATGCCGAAGTATTCAACATCAGGTTGGTGGGTTTCGATACCTGGAACGCTACGCACCTGCGCACCCAGCTACAGGGCGCCGGTCTAGATGTGGAACCGTTCCCGCAAACCTATCTTAAGTTCAGTCCTGTGGCTAAATCCTTCGAGGTGTTTGTTAACCGCAAGGTGGTGCGCCATCGAGGAGACCCGGTATTGTCGTGGGCGATTGGTAACGTAGTAATGGAGACTGATGCCAACGCTAATATCAAGCCAAACAAGAAGAAATCATCCAATAAGATTGATCCTGCCGTATCTGTGCTTATGGCATTTGGCACCTTCCAAGCCGAGCATGAGGACTTTGCATTCGATATGAGCGACAGCCACAAAGAGCGTCTGGCGACATTTAACGGCATCTGATAGGCATGGCAATACCAAACTTGAAACAGGGGGTTGCATTGAGATTGACCAACGAACAACGGGAGCAGGTGATCACCCTGCGCCGTAGCCATTCACTGAATGAGGTGGCTTCTCTGGCTGGCCTGTCCCTGGGAACGGTCAAGGCCATCGTCAGCCGATCGGGCCTGTTCACCGACAACCCGAGACACCGGATCATGTTCACCCTGCCGGCACGGGAGAGCAGCGGGGAGACCCTGCCGGCGGTTCAAGAGTTGCCGCCACAACAAAGCGTGACCGGGGACAGGGAGATAGATGCGCTGATCTGGTTGCGGCAGGTCATAGAGAGCGGTGACCCAGACCGTATTGAGAGAGCCAAACTGGCGGCTGGGAAGATCTCCACGCCACTAAATGAGCTGGAGAAACGATACGGCAAATGGTTGGCTGATAAGTCCGGTCACCCGTTCGCCGGGATTGGTAGCATTGGCTTTGCCAATCTGGATGGGTTAGCCGAGCGGGCCATTGAGCGGCGAGCCAATGAGGCGGAGGCCATAGGACGGTTCGGGGATGCCTTGTGGAGTGATACCCAGGCGGAAGCGTTTTGTCTGGAAACCTTGCGCGGGTTGGAGTTTGGAGAGTGGCGCTATCCACCCGAGCAGGTGGCAGAACGGTTCAAAGCAATACCCGAACTGATGCCACATACCCTGAGTGACTGCCTGCATGAGCTCGCCTACTGGAACGATTTGTACCGTCTTCGGCTGGCCTGTGACACGAGCCGTTATTACGAGAGCAGCCACGAAGCAAGCGCTAGAGATTGGTTTGTGTTTGGCCTGCTGGCCGAGCTAAGGCCAAGGAGCCGGGATGAGGCCCGCGCAGCCTTACGCTACCTCATGGCTAGCCAGCGTGAAGATAGCGACGAAGCAGACGGGATCTTAAATAACCTGATTGGGTAGCCCTGCCCACTTCGGCGGCAAAGGTAATTCGGCACTGGCTTATTAACTTATTGATTTTGTTTGTTTACGCCAGTTTGGAGCAATGGTTTGTCCTGCCGACTGCCCCGCCTGATACCGCGACCGCCATAGGTTCGAGCGGTGTAGTGTCCCACTGACCGTACCGGGCTAAGCCTGCATATTGGTAGGCTTTGCCGTGATTGGCTAGAGGGGGTAACGTATCGTGACTCCCTTGGACAGCTAGCCATCAACAACCCCAAAACAGGGTTAATGACCCTATCATAGGGTTACTTTTTTGCATTCCCCAAAACAGTGAATGAGGAATTGCAACAAACTCCGCTCCAAAAATGACAAGGCAGACCGCTACACCTCGCCAGCATTGGGCGTAAAATCCGCGCCTAACTCGGGATAAGGTTACTAAGGCCATGGCAACTTACCGATCTCCATCAGCTGTCTAATACCCTGATTATCCCTGTCTACAATATCCCCGGCATATCCCCGAAAAAAAACGACTCACGTCGCAGTGACGTAAGCCGTTGTTTTATATGGTGGCCCCTCCCAGGCTTGAACTGGGGACCAAGCGATTATGAGTCGCCTGCTCTAACCACTGAGCTAAGGGGCCGAAATCGGCATAAGTGGCGGCGATTATAGGAGAATCGCCCAGGGCAGTCTATAGGTGGATCAATCACTTGTCGAAGCTTTGAGCAGGTTGGGGCCTGTCAAAACCGGAATAAAAAAGGGCCCTGATGGGCCCTTCTAAAACACGAGACGTTTACTCGTCGAGGAAGCTACGCAGTACCTCTGAGCGGCTCGGGTGGCGCAGCTTGCGCAGCGCCTTGGCTTCGATCTGACGGATACGCTCGCGGGTCACGTCGAACTGCTTGCCCACTTCCTCGAGGGTGTGGTCAGTGTTCATGTCGATCCCGAAGCGCATGCGCAGCACCTTGGCTTCCCGTGCGGTCAGGCCAGCCAGCACTTCGCGAGTGGCGTTGCGCAGGCTCTCACTGGTGGCCGCATCAGCCGGCAGGGCGAGGGTGGTATCCTCGATGAAGTCGCCAAGATGGGAGTCTTCGTCATCACCGATGGGGGTCTCCATCGAGATGGGCTCCTTGGCGATCTTCAGCACCTTGCGGATCTTGTCTTCCGGCATCCCCATGCGAATAGCCAGCTCTTCCGGGCTCGGTTCACGACCCATCTCTTGCAGCATCTGACGAGAGATACGGTTGAGCTTGTTGATGGTCTCAATC
Organism: Aeromonas simiae; assembly: GCF_000820125.1. Classification (GTDB taxonomy): domain Bacteria; phylum Pseudomonadota; class Gammaproteobacteria; order Enterobacterales; family Aeromonadaceae; genus Aeromonas; species Aeromonas simiae. The sequence continues at coordinate 4,602 of NZ_CDBY01000062.1, forward strand.
ATGTGAACCGGGATACGGATGGTTCTGGCCTGATCCGCGATAGAGCGGGTAATGGCCTGACGGATCCACCAGGTCGCGTAGGTCGAGAACTTGTAGCCACGACGGTATTCGAACTTATCGACGGCCTTCATCAAACCGATGTTGCCTTCCTGGATCAGATCCAGGAATTGCAGACCGCGGTTGGTGTACTTCTTGGCGATCGAGATAACCAGACGCAAGTTGGCCTCAACCATCTCTTTCTTGGCGCGGCGGGCCTTGGCCTCACCGATGCTCATGCGGCGGTTGATGTCTTTAATCTGGGCAATAGAAAGACCGGTCTCTTCTTCGATCTGCTGCAATTTGCCAATGGAGCGCAGCACCTCTTCTTCCATGGCCACGAGCGGAGCAGACCACGCCTTGCCGGCTTGCTTCTGGTATTCGAACCAGGCGGTCTCGCACTCGTTATTGGTGAAGGCGCTGACGAAGGTCTTCTTCGGCATCTTGGCCTGCTCGACGCACAGCTTCAGGATGATGCGCTCTTGCACGCGCACGCGCTCCATCATCTCGCGCATGTTGTTGACCAGGCGATCGAACTGCTTGGGCATCAGGCGGAATTGGCGGAAGATGTCGGCCAGCTTGGCAATCTCAGCCTGAGTCTCGTCGTGAGCGCGACCGTTGGTGCGGATCGACTGACGGGTGACTTCGTACTGGGTGCGCAGCTCGGCAAACTTCTCGCGAGCGACTTCCGGGTCCGGGCCACCGTCGCTGTCATCATCACTGCTGTCGTTGCCGTCTTCGTCCTCGTCCTCTTCTTCATCGTCGGAGCTGTCTTCGTCGGCAAGGTCATCCTCGCCCAGCTCGGAACCGATGTGAGTCGCGGAGGGGCCCATCTCGTCCGCCTCATCCGGGTTGACGAAACCGGAGATAATGTCAGACAGGCGCAACTGCTCTGCCTCGAACTTGTCATACTGTTCGAGCAGGTAGGTGATAGCTTCCGGGTACTCAGCCACGGAGCTTTGTACCTGGTTGATGCCGTCTTCGATCCGCTTGGCGATGTCGATTTCACCTTCGCGGGTCAGCAGTTCAACGGTACCCATTTCCCGCATGTACATGCGGACCGGATCGGTGGTACGGCCAATCTCGGATTCAACAGAGGCCAGTGCCTGGGCTGCGGCTTCGGCCGCATCCTCATCAGCAGTGGCATCGGTCATGATCAGGTCGTCGGCATCAGGGGCGTTTTCCACCACTTGGATACCCATGTCGTTGATCATCTGAATGATGTCTTCGATCTGATCGGAGTCGACGATGTCCTGCGGCAGGTGGTCGTTCACCTCGGCATAGGTCAGGTAGCCCTGTTCTTTACCTTTGGCGACGAGGAGTTTAAGCTGCGACTGCGGGGTTTGCTCCATAGAACTCATCCGGTTGGTGATGCTAGGTTGCGCGATTCAATGCAATGAATGCGCTGACGCGCAAATAGCCAATTCTAATAGAAAACCGCCAGACATGCTATGCCCGGTGGTGCGGTAGCGGTGAGAAACCCCTGCCCTCTGTATTGTTGGGGCCAGGCGGTCATCGGTCATATTGCTTCTTTTCATCCCGTCGATTCGGGTAACAGCACTGGATATAGGGGCTTGAGCTCTAAATATCAAGTCCCGTTGTCATTTCTTTTTTCCTGAGCCACCTCTTTGAGCAGCAACAGCAGCTCCTGGGTTTCATCTTGGGTCAGTCCTTCCTGGCTCACCTTGGCCTGTAGCTCCTCGATGCGCTGCTTGAGGAACAGGTTAATGAAGCCGATGAAGGTATCTTCCAACTCCTGACGAACCGCGTCTGGCTCAATGTCCATCCCTTCATAGAGATCGTGCATGGCCAGCTGAGCCAGGATCTCCCCCTCCTTGGTGCCACGCCAGTGCTCCAGCAAGATTGCGGTGGTGATGGCCGGTTGCGCCAAAATCTGCTGATGCAGTTGCAGCAGGAAGCTCATTCCTGCCACATGTAAGCCCTCCAGTTCCGGCATGGCCGGCAGCTCAGCGGTGAGCGCAGGGTATTGCACCATCAGGGCCAGCGCCCGGCGCAGTGGCGTCAGTTTCCCCCGCTGAGGACGCTGGATGTCGCTCTTGGGCTGACTATGGCGGGCAAACAGCTCGTCGAGACGCTGTTTGTTCTCCCCCCAGCGCATCATGCGCGAGAGGCGGGTGATGAGCCCTTCGCGGGTGAACCCTTCCGGCACGCGGCGAATCAGATCCGCGGCCTTGTTGGCCACCTCGTACTTGCCCGCTTCCCCTGAAAGGGCGGCATCGCGCTCGAGACGCTCGAACATGAACTCGGCGAACGGCTGAGCCTGATCGAGCAGCTCCTCAAACTCACTCTTGCCAATCTGGCGCACCAGGGAGTCTGGGTCCTCGCCGTCAGGCAGAAACACGAACTTAAGCTCGCGTCCGTCCTGCAGGTGGGGCAGGGCGTTGTCGAGCGCCCGCCACGCCGCCTCGCGACCGGCGTTGTCCCCGTCGTAGCAGCAGACCACCTCGGCGGTGGTGCGAAACAAGGTGTGGATGTGATCGCTGGTGGTGGCGGTGCCGAGCGCCGCCACGGCGTAGTCGATGCCGTACTGGGCCAGGGCCACCACGTCCATGTATCCCTCAACCACCAGAACCCGGCGCACCTCTTTGTGGGCCTGACGCACCTCATAGAGACCGAACAGCTCGCGTCCCTTGTGGAAGATGGGGGTCTCGGGCGAGTTGAGATACTTGGGGGTGCCATCACCCAGAACCCGTCCGCCAAAGCCGATGACCCGGCCGCGTTTGTCACGGATCGGGAACATGATGCGATCGCGGAAGCGATCATAGCTGCCCGGGCCGTTGTCGCGCTGGATCAGCATGCCACCGGTGATGAGCTGTTGCTCCTGCTCACGGCCGGCGCCAAAGCGGCGGCACACCTGATCCCATTCGTTTGGGGCGTAGCCGATGGCAAATTTCTTCACCACCTCGCCCGTCAGACCACGCTGGCGCAGGTATTCCACGGCCTGGGTGGCTGACTTGAGGTTGGATTCGTAAAAACGGGCGATCTGAGCCATCAGTTCGAACAGATCCTTGCTGACGGCAGGCTGGGATCCATAGGATCCGCCACCGCTCTGCTCGCGCGGTACTGTCATGCCATGCAGGCTGGCCAGTTCGTCGATGGCATCGGGGAATTCGAGGCCGTCATAGGCCATGACAAAGCCGATGGCGTTGCCGTGAGCCCCGCAACCGAAGCAGTGGTAGAACTGTTTGTCGGGGCTGACCGAGAAAGAGGGGCTCTTCTCGTTATGAAAGGGGCAGCATGCCTGATAGTTTTTACCGGCTTTCTTGAGGCGCACCCGGCTGTCGATCAGCTCGACGATGTCGGTGCGATTCAGAAGGTCATCGATAAAGGATTGCGGGATCCGGCCTGCCATGGTTGCCCTTTTTCAGAGAATAAAAAAGCCGCGCATTCCGGAGAAGCACGGCTTCTTTTGACTAACGCAAGTTCCTGCCTTATGCCAAACGGGCTTTCACCTGAGCGCTGACAGCGCCGACGTCGGCACGTCCCTGGATCTTCGGCTTGAGAACGCCCATTACCTTACCCATGTCAGCCATGGCGGCGGCACCGGTATCGGCAACGGCCTGCTCGATCAGGGTGGCGATCTCCTCGGCGGTCAGCTGTTGCGGAAGGAACTCCTGCAGTACAGTAATCTCGGCGGCTTCGACGTCGACAAGATCCTGACGGCCGGCGGCCTCGAATTGAGCGATGGAGTCGCGGCGCTGTTTGACCATTTTGGTCACCACAGCCACGATCTCCTCGTCACCCAGTTCGGTGCGGCTATCCACTTCACGCTGCTTGATCTCGGCCATCAACAGACGGATGGTGCCAAGGCGGGCCTTATCTTTGGCCAGCATGGCAGCCTTCTGTTGATCCTTGAGCAGATCTTTCAGAGACACGGCAGTTAACCCGGATTAGTACAGACGGATGCGGCGTGCGTTCTCGCGAGCCAGCTTCTTGGCGTGACGCTTAACAGCGGAGGCCTTGGCGCGCTTGCGGATGGTGGTCGGCTTTTCGTAGAACTCACGGCTACGAACTTCGGACAGGATACCGGCCTTTTCGCAAGAACGCTTGAAGCGACGCAGGGCTACGTCAAACGGCTCGTTTTCACGGACTTTAATTACGGGCATGTGCCTTTCACCTCGGTGATAAATGGGTTGCTGGGCGCAAGGCGCGAACAGCATGACTTAAAATGGTGCGAAATTATACTCAGCTTCGGGAATGAAAGTAAACCCGGCAGAGATCGCTGGTCTAAAAAACTCGCGAAGGGTACCATAACCGCCACATTTTAGCAGTGAAAAATTTGAAGCAATGCGTGTATTGGGTATCGAGACGTCCTGTGACGAAACCGGGATCGCGATCTTCGACGATCAACATGGGATCCTCTCCCACCAGCTCTACAGCCAAGTCAAGCTCCACGCGGATTACGGCGGTGTCGTCCCCGAGCTGGCGAGCCGCGATCATGTGCGCAAGACGATCCCCTTGATCCAGGCCGCATTGAAGGATGCCGGCCTTGATAAAGACGACATCGACGGCATCGCTTACACGGCCGGCCCCGGCCTAGTCGGAGCCCTGCTGGTCGGCGCCACCATAGGCCGTTCCCTGGCCATGGCCTGGGGCAAGCCGGCGGTGGCGGTGCACCACATGGAGGGGCACCTGCTGGCCCCCATGCTGGAAGAGAACGCCCCCGCGTTTCCGTTTGTTGCCCTGCTGGTCTCCGGTGGCCACTCCATGCTGGTGCGGGTCGATGGCATCGGCCGCTATCAGGTACTCGGTGAATCCATCGATGACGCCGCCGGCGAAGCCTTCGACAAGACCGCCAAGCTGATGGGGCTCGATTATCCGGGTGGCCCGCTGTTGTCGCGTCTGGCCGAGCAGGGTACGCCAGGGCGCTTCATCTTCCCCCGCCCCATGACCGATCGCCCCGGGCTCGACATGAGCTTCTCCGGCCTCAAGACCTTTGCCGCCAACACCATAGCGGCCGAGGGGAGCGACGAGCAGACCCGTGCCGACATCGCCCACGCCTTCCAGGCGGCGGTGGTCGATACCCTCGCCATCAAGTGCCGCCGCGCTCTGAAAGAGACCGGCCTCAAGCGTCTGGTGGTGGCGGGGGGGGTCAGTGCCAACCGTTACCTGCGCGCCCAGCTGGCCGAGATGATGCAAGATCTCGGCGGTGAGGTGTTCTACCCGCGCACCGAGTACTGCACCGACAACGGCGCCATGATCGCCTATGCCGGCATGCAGCGCCTCAAGGCCGGCGTGTTTGAGCCGCTCGAGGTCAAGGCGGTGCCGCGCTGGCCGCTGGACACGCTGGATCCGGCCTGATCTCCAGGATCTTGCGATAAAAAGAGCCGCCCTCGGGCGGCTCTTTGCATTGCTGGCGCTGGCAATCAGGCATCGCCCATCGCCAGCAGGGTGGCGTTGCCCCCCACCGCCGTGGTGTTGATGGTGCGGGTCTTCTCGGTCACGAAGCGGTGCAGGTAGTGAGGGCCGCCGGCCTTGGGGCCGGTGCCGGAGAGCCCCTGGCCGCCGAAGGGCTGGACCCCGACCATGGCGCCGATCTGGTTGCGGTTGATGTAGACGTTGCCCACGTTGAGACGGTTTGCCAGTGCCTCAGCATGGGACTCGTTGCGGCTGTGAATGCCCAGGGTCAGGCCATAGCCGGTGCCGTTGATCTCATCGATGACGTTATCCAGCTCACGGGCGGCATAGCGCACCACGTGCAGGATAGGGCCGAATTGCTCCCGTTCTAGCTCCTTGATGGAGCGGATCTCCAGCGCCGTCGGCTGCACGAAGTGCCCCTCCTGGGTCGCCTTGGGCATGGGGGCCTGGGCGATCAGGCGGCTTTTCGGAATCATTCGGGCGAGATGCAGATCCAGTCCCGCCTTGGCCTCGGCGTCGATGACTGGGCCGACATCGGTGCTGTGCTCGGCCGGATTGCCGACTTTCAGCTCCTGCATGGCGCCACTGAGGATCTCCAACACCCGCTCGGCGATCTCCTCTTGCAGATAGAGCACCCGCAGGGCCGAGCAGCGCTGGCCGGCGCTCTGGAAGGCGGCGCTCACCACGTCGCGCACCACCTGCTCTGGCAGGGCGGTGGAGTCGACGATCATGGCGTTCTGGCCGCCGGTTTCGGCAATCAGCGGCAGGATGGCGCCCTCGCGGCTGGCCAGGGTCTGATTGATGAGGCGGGCGGTCTCGGTGGAGCCAGTAAAGCAGACGCCGCCGATGCGGCGATCGGCGGTCAATCGGGCGCCGACGCTGGCGCCATCCCCCGGCAGCAGGTGCAGCACGTCAGCCGGAATGCCGGCCTGGTGGGCCAGGGTCACCGCCAGGTGGGCGATGAGGCCGGTCTGCTCCGCCGGCTTGGCCACGACCGTGTTGCCGGTGGCGAGCGCCGCCGCCACCTGACCGAGGAAGATGGCCAGTGGGAAGTTCCACGGGCTGATGCAGACAAACACGCCGCGCCCTTGCAAGAACAGCTCGTTCTGCTCGCCGGTGTAGCCGGGCAGCAAGGTGGCCTTGTCCATCATGGTGCGGGCCTGCTGGGCGTAGTAGCGGCAGAAATCCACCGCCTCGCGCACCTCGTCGATGCCATCTTGCAGCAGCTTGCCCGCCTCGCGGGTACACAGGGAGACGAACGGCTCGCGGTTCGCCTCCAGCAGATCGGCGAGCTTTTCCAGGGCGGCGGCCCGCTCGGAGACCGGCGTCTCGCGCCAGCGCGGAAAGGCGGCGTGGGCCGAGGCCAGCGCCTGCTCCACCGCCTGCTCGTCGGCCCAGTGGATCTTGCCCACCACCAGGCTCACGTCTTGCGGGCTCAGCACGGCGCGGGCCTCGCCCGTGGTCAGGGTGGTGCCGTTGACGATGGGGCCACCCTGCCACGGCTTGCCCTCCAGCTCCTTGAGCCTGGCAAAGAAGGGGCGCTGGATGGAGACGATGTTCATGTTGACGCCGCTTGAGTTCTTGCGGTCGCTAAACAGGCTCTGCGGCAGCGGGATGCGATCGTTGGCCAGGGTCGGGTAGCGCTTGAGGGTGCGCAGCGGATGTTCGGCCAGGCTGTCGGCCGGGGTGTTGGGGTCGACCAGCTTGTGCACGAACGAGGTATTGGCGCCGTTCTCCAGCAGGCGGCGCACCAGGTAGGGCAGCAGATCCTTGTGGGCGCCGACCGGGGCATAGATGCGGCAGGCCTGTCCCGGGTGCTCCTTGAGCACTGTGTGGTAGAGCTCGTCCCCCATGCCGTGCAGGCGCTGGAATTCAAACTGACGCTCGCCGGCCATCTCGAGGATGGTCACCACAGTGTGGGCGTTGTGGGTGGCGAACTGGGGCGAGATGGCGCCCAGGGTGGCCTCGCTCAGCAGGTAGCGGGCGCAGGCCAGATAAGAGACGTCGGTGCCCGCCTTGCGGGTGTAGAGGGGATAGCCGGGCAGGCCGGCCTGCTGGGCATACTTGAGCTCGCTGTCCCAGTAGGCGCCCTTGACCAGCCGCACCGGGATCACATCCCCCTGCTCGCGGGCCAGGGCCGTCAGCCAGCACAACACCGGCAGGGCGCGCTTGGAGTAGGCCTGTACCACCATGCCGAGCTTGCCCCAGCCGCGGTTGGCCTCACTGCGGTAGAGCTGCTCGAACAGATCGAGGGAGAGCTCGAGCCGGTCCATCTCCTCGGCATCGATGCTGATGGCCACGTTCCGCTCCCGGGCCAGCTGCACCAGCCCGGCTAGCCGCTCGCACATCTCGCCGAGCACTCGCGTGCGGTTGGCCACGTCGTAGCGCGGATGCAGGGCCGAGAGCTTGATCGAGATGGAGGGCGCCGGGCCGCCGTCATTGATGCGCTCGGCACCGACCGCCTCGATGGCGCTGCGATAATCGGCCAGGTACTTGTCGGCGTCCTGCATGGTCAGGGCCGACTCCCCCAGCATGTCATAGGTGTGGGTGAAGCCCTGCTCGCGCTGCTTGCGGCTGGCCTTGAGCGCCTCTTTCATGTCGCGCCCCAGCACGAATTGCTTGCCCATGATCTTCATGGCGGCATACATGGCCGAGCGCACCACCGGCTCACCCAGCTTGTTGACCATGCGTCCCAGCAGGTTGGCCGGGTTGCCGTCGAGCTTCTTGTCGAACTTGATGATCTTGCCGGTCAGCATCAGGCCCCAGGTCGAGGCATTGACCAGGGTCGAGTCGCTCTTGCGAAAGTGGGCTGCCCAATTAGCGCCGGAGAGCTTGTCTTTGATCAGGGCGTCGGCGGTCTCGGCATCCGGGACGCGCAGCAGCGCCTCGGCCAGGCACATCAGGATGATCCCCTCCTGGGTATCCAGGCTGTACTCCTGTAAGAAGGCATCGATGCCGTCACCGGCCCCGTTCTCCTGGCGCACCTTGCCCACCAGGGCCGTGGCGCGGCGGGTGATGCGCTCCAAGGTGGCGCCGTCGCTCGGCAGCATGGCGGACAGTTCGGCGAGGTAGGCGTTCTCGTCCACCACATAGTTTTGGGTGATGGCCTCGCGCAGGGCGGCGAGATCGGTAGGGCGGTAATCGGGGGCAAGCACTTGGGTCGCGTTGAACATGGGGGTCTTCCTGTACACCCTGAGGGGTCGATGGGGGGCGCTCGGCGCCAGCATGCCGGTAATGTATACAATTTTAATGAAGAGATGAAATGAAAATGTTGCCACTTCATTAAAACCAAGACAGTAAAAGGGGGTGGAGCCCTATTTTCAGCGGATCGTCGGAGGGGGAGAAATCGGAGTGGGGTGAAATCGTATACGATATTAGCCGGAGAGCGGCATGAAAAAAGGGCGCCATGGCGCCCCTTTTCATGCTGGGAGTTCAGTCCATCCAGCGATCGCGACGGCGACGCTTGGGCAGCATGGGCAGCATCAGTCCCAGCAGCAGGCCGGCACCGACCATCAGACCGCCGCGCACGAACCAGTCCATCTGCATGTCATGTTCGCGGTTGTCGTAGCTCTGATTGAGCGCATCGTTCTGCTCCTGGAGGCTGGTCACCTGTTCGGTCTGCGCTCGCAACTGGGATTGCAGGGCGGCCAGCTGCTTCTTCTGCTCGGCGATGGCGGCGTCCTTCTCGGCGAATTGGCGCTCGTTGTCGCCATTGAGGTTCTGCAGGCGGCCTTTGAGCTCGTCGAGCTGCTTTTGCAGCTCGGGCAGCTGCTGGCGGTAGCTCGGGGCGGTCTGCAGATCGTCGTTCTTGACCCAGCCGGCACGACCCTTACTGTCCTTGATCTGGACAAAGCCAGCCTCACTGCCACCTTGCAGCTCGACCGGTTCACCGGCCTTGACGCTACCGAGGATGCGGAACTGGGTGCCCGGGCCCCCGTGGATAAAGGTGTAGATGTTGTCGGATACATAGCGGGTCTCGGCCATTGCCTGGTTGGCAAGCAGGGCGAGCAGGATCCCGATCAGGGCGCGCATGGTCAGTTCAATTCTCTTTTGGCGGTGGAAAACAGATGGGATGTTAAGCTGCCGGCCCCCCAAACCACAAGCACCAGAATACGGGAGTGTGACCGCTTCTGGCTGGAAACAGTCCCGATTGCCTCCATTGACCGCGTTTCCACTTGCGCCGTTCGGCACCGTCGGTGAGAGAAAAACGGCGTGATCGTGTATGCAAATTCCACTTTTTTACTGCGGTTTTATTAACGAAATGACAACTCGTGTCGATAGCCTTGATCGACAAGGAAAAATGTACATTTCAGAGGGAGGATGCGATGCGGTTCAATGTGTTGGAGCGCTACCTGAGCGATATTCGGCTGGTACCCAAGGTGGTGCTGCTGATGGTGGCGAGCACCCTGCTGTTGCTGGGGAAGCTGTGGTTTGATGCCAGCCATCTGGAGTCCACCCTGACTGAGGGCGGCATCGATGCCGCTCGGGCCGCCGAGATCGCCGGTCGGCTGGTCTGGGCCGGCCTGGTCGAGACGGCGGTGATGGGGGTGTTTTTCGTCATATTCCTACTGGCCGGCTCGCGCTTGATGGTGCGGCAGGTGCGTTACCTGGTCGGCTTGCTGCACCGATTCTCACAAAAGGATCTCAGCCACAGTGTCGAACTCGATTCGAAAGATGAGTTTGGTGACATAGCGCGTGCCGTGGCCGACTCCCAGAGCCATCTGCGTCAGGTGTTTGGTGAGCAGCGTGGTATCAGCAAGGAGCTGGGGGATATCTCCTCCCAGGTGACCCTCTGTATGGAAGAGGCCTATGAGTCGATCAATGAGGAGTTCCGCCAGATCGAGCAGCTCGCCGGCGCCATGAGTGAGATGGCGGCCTCGGTGCGCGATGTGGCGGGGCACGCCGAGCAGGCCTCCCTGGCCACCGGCCAGACCCGCGATCTGGCCATCATGGGGCAGGGACACGTGGCCGACACGGTGAGCACCATGGCCAGCCTCTCTAGCAACATCCAGCGCTCCTCGGGGGTGGTCAACGAGGTGGAGGAGGGGGTGCAGCGCATCGGCTCAGTGGTCGATACCATCCGCAGCATCTCGGAGCAGACCAATTTGCTGGCGCTCAACGCCGCCATCGAGGCCGCGCGGGCCGGTGAGGCGGGGCGTGGTTTTGCCGTGGTGGCCGACGAGGTGCGCAACCTGGCCAACCGCACCCAGGTGGCCACGGTCGAAATCCAGCAGATGATCGAGCAGTTGCAGCAGAGCGCGCGTCAGGCCACCGATCTGATGGCGCAGAGCGTGGTTCAGGCCGACACCGGCTTGGAGCAGGTCAACCGGGCCGGCTCCCAGCTCGAGACCATAGTGCAGCGGGTGCACGAGGTGGCCGACATGAACGAACAGATCGCCTCCGCCGCCGAGCAGCAGAGCACGGTGGCCGAAGATATGGAGAGCAACCTCACCCAGGTCAAGCAGGTGGTGGAGGGATCGGTGGTGGTGATCCGCGAGCTGCTCGAGGCGAGCGGCATGGTCGAGGGGCATTGTCGCCGGCTGGACGGCACCATTCGCGCCTTCAAGCTGGACTAGGGGAGGGGGAAGGGCGATAAAGAAGCTCTCTTCCCCTGACAGGATGTCATCCATGGAGATCAGCACGCAGCAGGATCGCCTCGATCTTGACCTCATCCATCGCTATCTGGCGGAGCAGAGCTACTGGGCGCGTGGCATCCCGCGCGCCACCTTAGAGCAGGCGCTGCGCCACTCCCTCTGTTTCGGCCTCTACGAGGCGGGGCGCCAGTTGGCGTTTTGTCGCGTCATCACCGACTACGCCACCTACGGCTACCTCTCCGATCTCTTTGTGCTGCCCGAGGCGCAGGGGCGCGGGCTCGGCAAGGCGCTGATGGCGGCGGTCATGGCACACCCCGAGCTACAGGGGCTGCGCCGCTTCAGCCTCGCCACCTCGGATGCCCACGGCCTGTATGCCCGTTTTGGCTTCGGTGCACCGGCCAAACCGCAGAGCCTGATGGAGCGCTACGATCCCGATATCTATCTGCGTTCCCTATGACTTGAACCGGGCGGGATGCTAGATTGGCTGCCATTGCCCGCTGCAAAGGAAGCCCGTCGTGACCCTGCCCGCCTCTCTGCTCTCCCTGGCCGAACGCCAGTGGCAACGCCTGCTGGAGCAGGCTCCTGACTATGCCACCCTGCCGGCATCGCAGCGGGAGCACCTGTTGACCCTGCTCGGACTCTCCGATTTTATCGGAGAGTCGCTGATCCGTGAGCCCGCCCTGCTCGGCGAGGTGCTGGCCAGCGGTGAGTTGGAGCAGGCCGAGCGCTGGCCGCACTATCCCGCCTGGCTGGCCGGGGCGCTGGCCGAGGTGCAGGACGAAGAGGCGCTCAAGGGGGCGCTGCGCCGTTTTCGCCGCCGCCACATGGTGGTGATCGCCTGGCGCGAGCTGCTGGGGTTGGCCTCGGTGGAGGAGAGTTTCGTCCACCTGACCCGGCTCGCCGATGCCCTGATCGGACAGACTCGCGACTGGCTCTACGCCTTGCAGTGCCGCGAGCTCGGCACCCCCATGGATGGGGAGGGCAATCCGCAGCCACTGCTGATCCTCGGCATGGGCAAGCTGGGCGGCGGCGAGCTTAACTTCTCCTCCGACATCGATCTCATCTTCACCTTCCCCGAGAACGGCTACACCCACGGTGGGCGGCGCGAGCTGGCCAACCAGCCGTTCTTCATCAAGCTCGGCCAGCGCATCATCAACGCCCTGCACCAGAACACCGTTGACGGTCAGGTGTTTAGGGTCGACATGCGGCTGCGCCCGTTTGGCGATGCTGGCCCGCTCGCCATCTCGTTTGCCGCCATGGAGGACTACTACCAGCACCACGGCCGCAACTGGGAGCGTTACGCCATGGTCAAGGCGCGCCTCATCGGGGGGGAGTGTCACTATGGTCAGGAGCTGGGGGAGCTGCTACGCCCCTTCGTGTTCCGCCGCTACATCGACTTCGGGGTGATCGACGGACTGCGCCAGATGAAGGCGATGATCGCCGCCGAGGTGCGCCGCAAGGGGTTGCAGGGCAACATCAAGCTGGGGGCGGGCGGCATTCGCGAGGTGGAGTTCATCGTACAGGCCTTGCAGCTGATCCGGGGGGGCCGTGAGCCGGCGCTGCGGGTGCGTCACCTGCCCGATGCCCTGGCGGCCATCGCGGCCTCCGGCGCCCTTGGGGAGCCGGAGTGTGCCCGCCTGCTCACCGCCTACCGTTTTTTGCGCAAGGTCGAGAACCTGTTGCAGGAGATAGGCGATCAGCAAACCCAGATGCTGCCGGTGGAGGAGCGCGATCGCGAGCGCCTGATCCATGCCATGGGGTTCTCCTCCTGGCCCGCCTTCATGGCGACCCTGGAGCAGGAGATGGCGGCGGTACACGACGAGTTCATCAAGGTGGTCGGGGAAGAGAAAGAGGCGCCGGCCCACCTCGAACAGGTGTGGGTCGATCTGTGGCGCACCGCCCTCGAGCAGGAGGAGATCGTGGCGCTGCTGGCCGAGCAGGGGGCCGGTGAGGCCGAGGCATTGGCGACCCACCTGCTCCACTTCAAGGAGGAGGCGACCCGCCGTCAGGTGGGGCCGCAGGGGCGCACCGCCCTCGACTGGCTGATGCCGGAGCTGCTCAAGCTGGTGGCGGGCAGCCGCGAGCCGGGGCGCCTGTTCGAGCGCCTGTGCCAGCTGCTGGCGCGCATCTTCACCCGCAGCGCCTACCTGCAACTGCTGGCCGAAAACCCGGGGGCGCTGCGTCAGTTGGTGCGGCTGTGCGAGGCCAGCCATCTGGTGAGCGAGCAGCTGTCGCGCTACCCCATTTTGCTCGACGAACTGCTCGATCCGCAGCACCTCTACCACCCGACCCCGCTCGATCACTACAAGCCCCAGCTGCGCCAGTTCCTGCTGCGCATTCCTGAAGAGGACGTGGAGCAGCAGATGGAGGCGCTGCGCCAGTTCAAGCAGGTGCAGCTGCTGCGCATCGTGGCGGCCGACATCGCCGGCGCCCTGCCGCTGATGAAGGTGAGCGACCACCTCACCTGGCTGGCCGAGGCGATCATCGGCGAGGTGGTCAACCAGGCATGGAGCCAGATCAGCGAGCGTTACGGGGTGCCGCCCGAGGTGGCCGAGAGCGGTGAGCGCGGTTTTGCCGTCGTCGCCTATGGCAAGCTCGGCGGTATCGAGCTTGGCTATGGCTCGGATCTCGATCTGGTGTTCCTGCACAGCGGCGCCCCAGGCGGCTACACCAATGGGCCCAAGTTCATCGACAGCCGGCAGTTCTACATCCGCTTGGCGCAGCGGGTGCTGCACCTCTTTAGCACCCGCACCCCCTCCGGCATCCTCTACGAGATCGACATGCGGCTGCGCCCCTCCGGCGATGCCGGCCTGCTGGTCTCCTCCCTTGAGGCCTTCGAGCGCTACCAGCAGGAAGAGGCGTGGACCTGGGAGCATCAGGCGCTGGTGCGGGCCCGCCCCGTCTATGGTGACGAGCGGCTGCTGGCCGAGTTTGCCCGGGTGCGCCGCGAGGTGCTGGCCCGCGAGCGAGACCCGGCCGAGCTGGCCAAGGCGGTGCGCGAGATGCGCGCCAAGATGCGCGACCACCTGCTCAAGGCGGGGGAGGGGGAGTTTGACCTCAAGCAGTCGCCGGGCGGCATGGTGGATATCGAGTTCATCGCCCAGTATCTGGTGCTGGCCAACGCCTGCGAGCATCCCCAGGCGCTGACCCGCTGGTCCGATAACGTACGGATCTTCGACGAGTGCGTGATGGCCGGCGTGATGGATCTGGCCGATGCCGAGGGGCTCAAGCACGCCTATCTGGAGATCCGCAACCTGGGCCACCGCCTCAACCTCTCGGAGGTTTCGCGCCGGGTGGGTGATGAGCAGTTGCTCACCGAGCGCCAGCATGTGCTGCGGCTGTGGCAGCAGTGGCTGGAGTGTGGCGCAGACGGGGTATGACCCTGTCATTTTTACGGGTACCTCTCCTACACTTGTGATCAATGCCCAGGGATGGGATACGTGAGGTAGAAAGGCATGCTCGGAGAAAGCCAGGAGATCTCGCTGCAAGAGGTCGATGAGAAGGCGCTGCACGCCATTCTCGAGGTGATCAGCGATGGCGTGTGGGACTGGAATGCCAACACCGGGTTCGTCTATCGCAATCCGGGTTGGTACACCATGCTGGGTTATTCCCCGCACACCCTCGGCAATACGGTGTTTACCTGGGAGGGGGTGATCCATCCGGAGGATCTGGAGCGGGTCATGACCCACTTCGATGCCTACATCAACGGTCTCTCCGATCACTACTGCATCGAATACCGCTGCCGCACCCAGAGTGGTGACTACATCTGGATCGAAGATCGCGGCCGCATCGTGGCACGCAACGGCGACGGCTCGGTGGCGCGGATGATCGGCGCTCACCGCGATATCCATGCCAGAAAGCTGCTGCTCGAGCGGCTCGAGTCGCGCAATGTCTCCCTCGAGCGGCTGGTCGAGGAGCGCACCGCCGAGCTGATCCAACTCAATGCCGAGCTCAAGTCTCAAGTCGAGCTCAACCGCCAGTTGGCCGAGACCGACTGCCTGACCCAGGCCTTCAACCGGCATGGCATGGAGAAGGCGCTCAAGCGCGAGTGTGAGCGGGCCAAGCGTTTCAATCACCCCCTTTCGCTGGTCATCATGGACGTCGATGACTTCAAGGCCATCAACGACAGGTACGGCCATGCGGCCGGCGATCGCGCCCTGGTACAACTGGTGGCGCTGGTGCGGCTGCACGTGCGCGAGATTGACCTCATCGCCCGCTGGGGCGGCGACGAGTTCATGATCATCTTGCCGAGCACACCGCTCCATTCGGCGCGGGTGGTGGCCGAGAAGATCCAAGAGCTGATGCTCTACCACCCCCTCATCGAGGAGGAGCCGGTGACCCTGAGCGTGGGGCTGGCCGAGTATCGGCGCCATGACACCCCGCAGGAGCTGACGGTGCGCGCCGATCGGGCTCTTTATCGCGCCAAGAGCAGCGGCAAGAACCTCATCTGCCACTGACGGCGGCAACCCGAAGGGGCCCCTTGGGGCCACTTTTTTTTCTCTTCCCTCTTCTCAAGGCTTCGGTTTCACTGCTAACATTTCGCAATTCTTTCGAATCGAAACTTATTCTGTGACCAAACGTAACACCCAACAACGCCGCCATGCCATCGTCGCCCTGGTTCAGGAGCTGGGTGAGGTGAGCGTCGACACCCTCGCCAAGCGGTTCTCTACCTCTGAAGTCACTATCCGCAAGGATCTCGCCGTGTTGGAAACCGGGGGCCTGTTGCTGCGTCGTTACGGCGGTGCCGTGCCGCTACCGAGCGAGATGGTGACCGAAGAGAACCCGGAGCAGGTTTCGAAACGAAAGCGGGCGATTGCCCGCGCGGCCGCCGAGCGGATCCGCGATCACAACCGCATCATCGTCGACAGCGGCACCACCACCAGCGCCATGATCCCGCTGCTGGGCGCCAAGCGGGGACTCATCGTGATGACCAACTCCCTCGGCGTGGCCGGCGCCCTGCGCGAGCTGGAGAACGAGCCGACCCTGCTGATGACCGGCGGCACCTGGGATCCCCACTCCGAATCCTTTCAGGGGCAGGTGGCGGAGCAGGTGCTGCGCTCCTATGACTTCGATCAGCTCTTCATCGGCGCCGACGGCATCGATCTGGAGCGCGGCACCACCACCTTCAACGAACTGGTGGGGCTGTCACGGGTGATGGCCGAGGTGTCGCGCGAGGTGATCGTGATGGTTGAGTCGGAGAAGATCGGCCGCCGCATTCCCAATCTCGAGTTGCCATGGAGCCGCATCCAGACCCTGGTGACCGACGACGAGCTGGCTCCCGCAGCCAGAGAGCAGATTCAGGCACAGGGGGTGACGCTGATCTGCGCCCCCCTCAATAGCTAATAACGTTCAAGTTCAAGGAGAGTCTCTATGTGTGGCATCGTCGGGGCCGTGGCCCAGCGTGATGTGGCTGAAATTCTGGTCGAGGGGCTGCGCCGCCTCGAGTATCGCGGCTATGACTCGGCCGGGGTGGCGGTGTTCAGCGCCGAGCACCCCTTGCAGCGGGTGCGTCGTCTCGGCAAGGTGGCCGAGCTGGCCAAGGCCCTCGACGAGCAGGCGGTGCACGGTGGCACCGGTATTGCCCACACCCGCTGGGCCACCCACGGCGAGCCCTCCGAGCGCAATGCCCACCCCCATGTCTCCGAGCATATCGTGGTGGTGCACAACGGCATCATCGAGAACCACGAAGTGCTGCGCGAGCGCCTCAAGGGACTGGGTTACGAGTTCAGCTCCGACACCGACACCGAGGTGATCGCCCACCTGGTACACCACGAGCTCAAGAGCGCCCCGAGCCTCATCGCCGCCATGCAAAAAGCGGTCAAGCAACTGCGTGGCGCCTACGGCACCGTGGTGATGGACATCCGTGACGACAGCCGTCTGGTGGTGGCCCGCTCCGGCTCGCCGCTGGTGATTGGCCGCGGCATCGGCGAGAACTTCATCGCCTCCGACCAGTTGGCCCTGCTGCCGGTGACCCGCCGCTTCATCTTCCTCGAAGAGGGGGACGTGGCCGAGGTGACCCGCCGCGACGTGCAGGTGTTCGACATCGAGGGTAACCCGGTGGCGCGCGAGGAGAAGGAGTCCGACATCTCCCATGACGCCGGTGACAAGGGCGAGTACCGCCACTACATGCTCAAGGAGATCCACGAGCAGCCCTCCGCCATCAACCAGACCCTGGATGGGCGCCTCGGTCTCGATCACGTGGTGGTCGAGGCGTTCGGCAACGGTGCCCGCGCCATCTTCGATCAGGTGGAGCACGTGCAGATCGTCGCCTGCGGCACCTCCTACCACTCCGGCATGGTGGCCCGCTACTGGTTCGAGTCGATCGCCGGGGTCTCCTGCGACGTGGAGATCGCCTCCGAGTTCCGCTACCGCAAGTCGGTGGTGCGTCCCAACAGCCTGCTCATCACCCTCTCCCAGAGCGGTGAGACCGCCGACACCCTGGCCGCCCTGCGTCTGGCCAAGGCGTCCGGCTACATGAGCTCGCTGGCTATCTGCAACGTGCCGGGGTCGTCGCTGGTGCGCGAGTCGGCGCTGGCCTTCATGACCCGCGCCGGGGCAGAAATTGGGGTGGCCTCCACCAAGGCCTTCACCACCCAGCTGGCCGGCCTGCTGATGCTGGTGGCTGCCATCGGTCGCTGCCGCGGTAACCTGGACGCCGCCGCCGAGGCCGCCCTGGTCAAATCCTTGCAAGCGCTGCCCCAGCGCATCAAGGAGAGCCTCTCCTTGGCCAAGCAGATCGAGACCCTGGCCGAGGAGTTCGCCGACAAGCAGCACAGCCTGTTCCTGGGCCGTGGCGATCAGTACCCCATCGCCATGGAGGGGGCGCTCAAGCTCAAGGAGATCTCCTACATCCACGCCGAGGCCTACGCCGCCGGTGAGCTCAAGCACGGCCCGCTGGCCCTGATTGATGCCGAAATGCCGATCATCGTGGTGGCACCGAACAACGATCTGCTGGAGAAGCTCAAGTCCAACGTGGAAGAGGTGCGCGCCCGTGGCGGTATCCTCTACGTCTTTGCCGACGCGGCCACCGGCTTCAAGAGCGACGAGACCATGCGAGTGATGAACCTCAACCATGTGGAAGAGGTGATCGCCCCCATCGTTTATACCGTGCCGTTGCAGCTGCTCTCCTACTACGTGGCCCTGATCAAGGGCACCGACGTGGATCAGCCGCGCAACCTGGCGAAATCCGTGACGGTGGAATAACCCGCAATCACTCGCAAAAGGGGATGTGGGATGAAAATAAAGTTTCATCCCTACAAATAAAGTATCATCCTTGAAAATAGAGTTTCACCCTAAGCCAACGTGCGCTATGTTGATGGTATCAACTAGGACGTTGGCTTTGTTATGGCTGGTATATTCAAGGGCCTGACTCAGGCTCAAATCGATAGAAGGCTGAAGGAGGGGCGCGGTCAAGGCCGTGGATCTGACTACAAGCCGTTCATCTACACTAGGGACGTCTCTTCTTTGGGGCGTTCTCACCGCTTGTTTGGCAATAAATGCCGACGCCTGCACCACCTCCTTTCCGACTTAGAACTCGCCGTCTTCCTCACTCTGGATTGGTCTCCCAAGGTCATCGATATCCGGGAGCAATTTCCCCTTCGGGTCGAGGATACTGTCCGCCTTGCTGAAACGTATGGGCTTCCCCACGGTAAGTTTCAGGGAATCCCGCAGGTGCTTAGTTCCGACTTTCTGGTGGACTTCGACGATCCCACACGCCCGGCTATGGCGCTCCAAGCAAAATACAGCGCAGACCTTGAGAAACCTGAAGTCATCGAGCGCCTAGAGCTCGAAAGGCGTTACTGGGAAGAGAAAGAGATCTCCTGGGCCATTGTCACCGAGAGGGAGATCTCCCGGACGGCATTTGCCAACATCCAGTGGCTCTATCCCGCCCAGGCCGAGGAAGATATTGTCCTCAGCGACCTCGAACGCTACTACAGCTTGTTCCTGTACGAGTTCCAACGCCATCCTGAGCAGACGCTGACGAGCATTGTTCAGAGCCTAGATGTGGCTTACGAGCTTGAACCAGGGCAGGCACTCTATTGGTTGCGTCAGTTGCTTGCTCGCCACTATTTTCTCTTCGATATCAACAAGCTCTACAGAGAGCTCAAGCTGGGTGATCTATCCGTAAATCCCCATCAAGAACAGCAGGAGATACGCCATGTTCCCGGTTAACTTGGTGCTCCAGATGGGTGAGTTACGCAGACGTTTGCTCTGGTGCGACACAGAGCTGGTCATCTGGATCGATATTGACTCGAGCTTGGCATTTCCAGAATCGGCTTCAGTCGCAGAGCTGGAGGGGTTGCTTATAGCCGGGGAGCTGAAACGCATAGATGACCCTTTTCTGGATGTGACTCTTCGGGAGGTTGAGGCGGGGTCAAGTGACCAGCAAAAGCGCGATTCGGCCTGGGAGATGCTGGCAGAGACAGTTCGTGACACCGGCCTGTTTGAGCGCCGAGCCAGAGGGGAAATTGTTAAAGGCATAATGGAGCGCCACGGTGTTACCAAGCAGACGGTTTACCGGCTTCTCAGGCGCTACTGGCAACGGGGCATGTGCAAGAATGCCCTGCTGCCGGATTACGCCAACTCAGGAGGCCGTGGTAAGCGACGCAAACCGGACCAGGCCAAACTGGGGCGGCCTAGGATGGTCAGAGATGGGCGGGGAAGCAACATTACTCCCGAAATGGAGCGTATTTTCAGGCGTGTCATAGAGGAGCGCCTGCTCAAGGAAAAACATCCGTCGATTCCCGACGTCTACGCTGCCAGCCTGAGCCTGCTCGGTACTATGTTTCCCGACTTGCCGACACATGATCTGCCGACGGTGGAGCAGTTTCGTTACTTCTACAAGCGCGAGTACCACTTTACTGAAATTTTGGCTCGCCAGGCATCCGCAGTGGATTTCGCCAAGGATATCCGGCCGATTAGGGGAACGTCGACGACAGAGGCTCTGGGGCCTGGTTACCGCTACCAGATCGACGCCACCATTGCTGATATCTACCTGATATCGGATCATGATCGCAGCCTGATCGTAGGCAGACCCGTTGTTTACATAGTGAACGATGTGTTTAGCCGGATGGTGACGGGCATGTACATCGGGTTCGAGGGGCCATCCTGGATCAGCGCCATGGTGGCTCTGGCTAATACCACTGCCGACAAGGTGGAATATTGCCGCCAGTATGGTGTGGAGATTGATGTTGGAGATTGGCCTGTGCAGGGCTTGCCCGATGTGGTGCTGGCGGACAAAGGTGAGCTGAACGGCACCAAGGTCGAGGTGTTCGCCGAATCCTTCGGAGTTCGCATTGAAAATGCACCAGCCAGGCGTGGGGATGCCAAGGGTATTGTCGAGCGCCAATTCAGGACGGTACAGGAACGTTTTAAGCCCTACGTTAGCGGCGTGGTCGAAGGTCAAATCAGCCGCAAGCGCGGTGGCCATGACTACAGACTCGACGCCAGCCTGACATTACCGGAATTCACCAAATGCATCATCGCAAGTGTCCTCTGGCACAACAACTTCCACGTCCTGAGTAAATACGACAGGACTGCCGGTATGCCCGGTGACCTGCCCGCTATACCTGCTAGGTTGTGGTATTGGGGGCTGGGTAACCTGACGGGCCGGTTGCGGGTCGCACCCCAGGACCTGGTTCGCATCAACCTGCTGCCCCATGATCAGGCCACCGTTTCGGAACTGGGTATAAGGCTATTTGGTTGCTTCTATACCTGTCAGGAGGCCCTGAAGTCCGGCTGGTTCCACCGGGGACAAGGCCATAGACCCGAAAAGGTGATGGTGGCCTACGACCCGCGCAGTGCAGAGCACATCTACATTCGTCCCTCCAACAACCTCAAAGAGTACTGGATTTGTGATCTCGCCGATCGCAGCAGACGCTTCCGGGGTATGACCTTCTGGGACGTCTGGCTGCTGTCCAAGGAGGAGCGCAGAAGTGATGCCAACGCTGCCATGGAGGGGATGAAGGAGAGGGGCAGGCTACTCGAGAAGATCGAGGCCATCACCGCTTTGGCGGAGAATGCCAGTCCCATCAAAACCGGCATGTCCAAGAAGGATTTGGGAACCCAGATTCGCGAGAACAAGCAGGATGAAAAGCGCCATGAGCGTCACCAAGGTGCCTTCAGACCAGCGAGAGAGCAGTCAGGCAAGCCCGCCGATGTGGTCACGCTGAGGGGTGAGAAACCAGAGGACTATGCCTATCCGGATCTGGGCGACCTTATCTTCGGGGAGGGGGACAATGACTGACGAGATCCGCAGCGGCGCCATCCCCTTGGCCCAATATCTGGAGCAGCAACTACCAGAATATCAGGACAATCCGCTTATCAGCGCCTTGCCCCCCATACCCGACCTGCAAGAGGTGGTTACCCAACTTCAGGCTGTACCCAGCTTCGAGCCTCAGGAGGCATTCCTTGACGGGCGGCTCAGGGCCCACGCCATTGCCCGCCTGTTGCATGGTTTCTTTCAGCCTCTGACCCACCACCTTGAGTTGGAAGCCAAGATCAGCCTGATGATCCGCCAGGGTTACATCGGTCGGAACCCTGCCAATGGTGCCTGGTATTCCCACCTACAAAACGGTTACCGCCGCGTGGAGGAAGAGGATTTAGAGGCTGCGGTCTACCGGAGCGTTTCTTCAACGGCCAGCAGTCTGTCGCTGTTCGGCTGCTCTGGCTGCGGCAAGACCCGTACCCTAGAGCGGATCCTGAGTATGTACCCCCAGGCCCTCCATCATCACGACTACAACATCACTCAGCTGACCTACCTGAAAGTAGACTGCCCCATAGACGGCGATCTGGACGAGCTTTGCCTGAGCTTTTTCAACCAAGTGGACAGGGTGCTGGGCACTCATTACAGCCGCAGCCATGGTCGTAAGAAATTGGGTACCAAGCGCCTGCTGGCCAGCATGTGCCAGATCGCCAATCTTCATGCTCTTGGAGTATTGATCATTGATGAGGTTCAGAACCTTAACGAGGCCAGGTCTGGCGGGGCTGAGAAGATGCACAATTTCTTCGTATCCTTGGTCAACACCATAGGAGTGCCCATCATTCAGGTGGGCACACACAGGGCCAGCAAGTTCTTCCAGCGTACATTCAGGGCTGCTCGACGTATCTCCGGCTTGGGCAGCATCCGCTGGGACAGGCTGCCAAGAGACGAGCACTGGAAACGGCTCTTGAAACGGCTTTGGAAGTATCAGTGGGTGCGGAATGCCTACCCCTTGGACGATGAGCTTGAGGCGACCATGTACGAGCTCACTCAGGGGGTCATGGATATCGTCATCAAGCTGTTCGCACTGGCGCAGATCCGAGCCATAGTGACGGGTGCTGAATGTATCAAGCCAATGTTACTACGCAAAGTCTACGAGGATGAGTTCAAGCCGGTCCATCCCATGTTGGCAGCATTGAGGAGTAACAGGCCGGAACTCATCGCCAAATACGATGACCTGCTGATGCCAGAGATAGAAGGCAAACTGCTCTCCCTTACACAGTCATTGGACAGAATTACAGAATCCAAGCCACTGGCCCCCCCGGTCGACGATAGGGCTAAAAAGCTGGCGGCCTTGCTCGAGGGAATGGAGATCCCCAAGGATATTGCCATTCCCTTGGCTGACGAGCTGTTGGCCAAGTATCCCGAAATTCCTTTGGCTGCATTGATCCACAAGGCGACATCCTACCTAGTCCAGGAAAAACCCAAAGCTTCTGGATTTTCCAGAGTGAAGCGAACGGAATGGGGTCAGTTACCTCAAGACGATTTGCGGCGACGCTATACCAGCGGACCCGAGGGCGAGGTTTACGGCAGGTTCAAAGAGGCTGGTCTGGTGTTCGACCTGCAAGTGCTGCTGGGCAAGGCGAGCTGACATGTATTTCCCCAGGCTTTACCCAGACGAACTCCTCTACAGCGCCATCGCTCGCTGCCGGGTTCATTTGGGGGTGGACAGCCATAAGAGCCTGTTGAGGGAGCTGTTCGGCGATACCAAGGTAGCGGCGATTACTGACCTGCCCAGCCATTTGGAAAGTCTGGCGAGCAACACAGGCTTGGACGCAGGTGATCTGGTGGCCAACCATACCCTATTCCCGCTTTATTCGCCTTTCATCCCGCAGGATCGCCGACAAAGACTTCTCCAGGTCATGCTGGCTCCAGACATGCCCGGAGTGATAGGTCTAGCTGGCTCTTCGACAGCCTTGGTCAAATGGCCCGAGTGGTTACGTTACTGCCCGCTCTGTCTTGAGGAAATGGTGGCGAAATTTGGGGAGCCCTATTGGCGGCGAAGCTGGCAGGTCCAAGGTGTGGACGTCTGCCCGGTTCATGGTTGCGCACTTGTGGATTCGCCGATCCCATTCAGGCGAGCACAGAGACACGAATTTCATGCAGCCTCCTCCCTGCTCCTGCACGATGGTGCCACAGCCGAGCCCTGTGCGGAAGGAGCTGCTAGGCTAGCGAGCGCATTAACGCAGCTCCTAGCTTTCAGGGGAACAACCCCCTCCGGTTACGAGGGGTGGACCAACTTCTATCGGCATCTGGCTGCAGAGTGCGGAGCCATGAAGGGCCAGCAAATCAAGACTTGGATCATATGGGAAAGGCTCCTTGAGCTTTATCCGATGGACTGGCTTGCGGTCAACGGCCTATGGGCGACTGAACCGCCGCTTTGGTTACAATCAATGTTCAGAAAGCACCGCAAGTCATTTGCTTGTCTACAACACCTGATGGTCTGGACCAGTCTAAGGCCTGAGCAAAACGTCGATGACATCATGGCTGATGTTATGGCCTGTTCGGCTGAAATTGCTCTCCATCCACCTATGCCGCAGCTACCTGCCAATGCTGGCGTGAGGCAAAAGTACCGGTCTCTGTGGCTTGCTGCCCTCAATACATATGATGGAGCTAAGGCAGCCAGGGGGGCAGGCTTCCAAGCTACCTATGCCTGGATCTACCGGCATGACAGGGAATGGTTGCTGAATATCGACAAGACCAAGCATGCTCGGCAGGGTAACAACAGCTGCATCAATTGGGCTGCCAGAGATAGAAAGCTAGTGCGACTCCTGGTGAGAATAGGAGAACGTGCTGAAGCGGATGTAAACCTACCACGCAAGAGTCGTAGCTGGTATCTGCGTCAGCTTCCACATCGAGCATCCGTCGAGCGCCACCTAGATGAACTATCCCTTTGTCGAGCTTATCTGGAGCGATATGCCGAGTCTGTAGGGGAGTACCAGATCCGTCGTTTGACCAATGCCATGATCGAAGATGCTATGGCTGGCCAGCATTCAAGGGGTTGGCAATTGGCACGACGCTGCGGATTGCAGAAAGGGAGGATTGCCTCCCTGACAGTCTCATTCATCGCAAGTATAGGAGGGTTAGATTGAGTCGTACTCTGTTCCGCCAGATCCCTAAAGATGCCAAGTTGCTGGCCGTAGGTAATTTTTTCAGAGCTAATTCATCAGGATCATCGTGGCATTTGGCATCGATTTTCAGTCAAAAAAACGAGGTGGAGCAGCGTCAGTTCGGCTTGGAGATGAGCTGTATTTTGGGCATTGGCCGCGAGTTTGTCGCAGAAGATGAAGTCCCTTATCGCTCGCATGGCTTCCAGAAAAAACTCAAGCTACCACCGATAGCGGAATGGCGCGAAAAGCTGCTGGGCGAATGTCCCCGCTTGTCCAGAAGGCTTGCCCACAATCCTGAGGTGGCCAGCCAACGATGCTTCGTGTTTGAGGCGGATGGCCTCACCGTCTGGCTCCCCAAGTTCGAGCTGGCTCGCAAGCTCTTCTTCCATGCCAGTTTCCTGGCCCGGTCAGCCTTTGAACCCAGTGGCTTGGACATGATCTTCTCGGTGCAGAGGGAGCAGGACGCCATCCATATCCACACCCCAGCTAAGACAGGGGCTCCGGCCCGTCTGCTCCAGATGGAATCGTATCGTGATCTCTTCAGTTGGCTGCTGCTAAGTGATGGCGTTAAGCAGTCTTTCGAATCTATATGGCGATGCCTGAATCAGGAGCAGAGTTCATCTGGCGGACGATATACACGCTGGCAGTTCAACTTTGAGCCACCGGCCACTATTTCAGGTGTCAGCATGGACGTTCTTGGCCCCTTAGATTGGGACAGCAAAGAAATGCTGGTCTGGGAGATTAAGACCCTACAAGGGCTCGAGTTGAACTGTTTTCAACCTATAGCGTTCCATCACCCAGCACTCAAGCTCTCAGTTAGTGGAGAGGGGGGAGGAACCAGAAATCCAAGTTCATCTAATGATGACATCATACTGGATGGTGAGGAGGATACGAATGAGGATAAGGACCGCCAACTGTTGGACCTACCGATGGAAGGGCTATCCTTCCGTGGGCAGCGGCATACGCGGGCCGTCTACCAAGGACAGAGAGCAAGCCGTTTTGGTCAGAAGCTGGAAGGTGAAGAGCTTCCTGGCGACGGTACTTTTCTCGGATTGTGCGACGACGTTACCGGAGGAGAGATCCCCCCGGCAGAACTACAGCAACTTGAAGGGCAACAGGAAGAGCAGCAGGTGGTGGAAGAGTTGCCCAACCGCTTTGAGTTACTCAAAGGAATCATCAAGCAGATAGCCAATGAGCCAGATATCGATTTGCTGGAACTTGAGGTGAAGCCTTTGCCTCAAGTCCTCCGTCGTAGCTATCACCTGATGGATGATGGTTCACCGCGCTGCTACTTGAAGGCCAACTTCAGGTTGAAAAATGGGCTAGAAAAGTGCCTTCTAGAGGTGGACACCAGCGATAACAAGAAGCACTTGTCTACACGTATCGTCAGGATGAAGCCGGGAGTGAATCCATCCCAGGCAATCGTACAAATATTGAAAGACACTGTGCAGGGCTCACTGCGATGGCCGATGAGCATCGGAGTGTACTGTGACACCAATGAGGCGATACATCATCCCAAGGATGGCGATGATATTCGCCAAAAGAGCTGGCAACAGCGTCTGTCATTATGCTTGAGGCTTGAATAATCACAGGTGAGGTGAAACGTGTAAGCTGGGCTAATTCGTTTAAAAACAAACTTTTATAGTGATTTTCTCTATGTTTAATAGTTGTGGTGAAGCATATCGAGCATGCCTTTACGTTAATAGATGGTGATGAAAATCGACGGGTATTGGGAGGAGGGTCAATACAGCCCCTGATGCAAACGTGGTACAGTAATGGTGCGCCTTCGCAGGGATCCTTTTTCCGATTGGTCAGAACCATGACATCCAGTGCCGACGAGGGAGAGATCCTCACCCTCAGATAGGTCGCAGAATTCCTGAAGGTCACGGACCGGACGATCTACAGGCTGGCCGCAGCCAAGAAGATCCCCGCGTTCAAGGTTGGTGGGACATGGCGGTTCTCCAAGGCGGAGATCACTTAATGGATTCAGCAGCAAACGCAGGGCGGAAAAGCCGATAAGACGTAACCACAGGAGGATTTGATGACCCAGCAGGCCGAAAGCAGTGAGCAGATGGAGCAATCCCTGATCGACATCGCTGTCGAGAGTTGGCGTTTCTCGCGTCTGTTCGGAAAGGTCGTCAGCAAACTCGATGCGGGTGAGTCGGGTCGTTACGTCAATCAGCTCCGCTACTTCCAGAAGAAGGTCGAGGAGAGCCTCGACTCGAGTGGCCTCAAGCTGGTCAACGTCGAGGGGCAGCCCTACGACGCTGGCATGGCGGCATCGGCATTGAACCTCGGGGACTTCGGCCCTGACGACGTGTTGCTCGTCGATCAGATGGTGGAGCCAATCATCATGGGGCCGAACGGCCTGCGCAAACAAGGCACGGTAATGCTCAGGAAGGTGGAAGCATGAAGTATGTCGGTATCGACCTAGGCACGACCAACAGTGCCATCTGCTCCTTCGACGGCGAGTCGATCCGGCTCTACAAGAGTCCAGAACAGCATGACGTCACGCCGTCGGCCATCTTCATCGACCGGCGTGGCAACAAGTACGTCGGTTCGCGCGCCTACAACAACGCCGCACGCAATCCCGACAACGCGGCAGTGCTATTCAAGCGGCTCATGGGTACGAGCACGCCGGTGAAGCTGCCGGCGGTGAACCTCACCATGACGCCAGAGGAATGCTCTGCCGAGGTGCTGCGTGCGCTGTACGGCTACCTGCCGGAAGAGATCCGGGGCGATGGCGATACCGGCACGGTCATTACGGTTCCAGCCGCGTTCAACCAGATGCAGAAGGACTCGACGATGGCTGCCGCTGATGCGGCTGGGCTCGGGCGAGTAGCCTTGATGCAAGAACCGGTGGCCGCCGTGATGAGCGTCATGCGGCAGCGAAAGACTGATGGCATCTTTGTCGTGTACGACATTGGCGGCGGCACACTGGATGTTGCCATTGCTGAAAGCATTGGCGGCCGAGTGAACTTGCTCGCCCACGGCGGCATAGCTATGTGCGGTGGACGCGATTTCGACCGCATCTTGTTCGACAACGTAGTCAAGCCGTGGCTGCTCGAGAACTTTGATTTACCAGAAGATTTGGCGTCCAATTCGCAGTACAAGTCATTGCGAACCCTTGCGACCTGGGCGGCTGAAAAGGCAAAGATTGCACTATCGCAAAGCGACGAATCTGTTATCAGCCTTGCTGAGAATGAACTCGGCGTGCGCGACCAAGCTGGCGAAGAGATCTATCTCGATATTCCTATCAACCGGAGTCTGTACGACGACTTGATTGCGTTCAAGGTTGATGAGTCCATCCAAGCCACTCGCGAGAGCATAGAAAAGGCAGGTCTGAGCCCACACGACATTGAGCGCATTGTCTTTGTGGGCGGTCCGGCACAGTACAAGAATCTGCGTGACAAGGTGGCCTTCGAACTCGGTATCGCGCCGTCCACCGATGTGAATCCGATGACCGCCGTTGCGGAAGGCGCAGCGGTCTTCGCCGAGTCCATCGATTGGGCGTCGCAGAGCCGTGGGCGTAAGAGCGCCCGAGGAGCCATCAGCGCCGGTGGCGCGCTTGATCTGTCGTTCAACTACATCGCGCGCACGCCCGACTCGAAGGCAAAGATCGTCGCCAAACTGGGAAGTTCTGCTCCGGCTGGAGTCGAGTTTCAGATCGACAGTCTGGACACCGGGTGGTCCTCCGGACGCATCGCCCTGAAGGATGGCGCAGGTATCGAACTCAACCTGACCAAGCCTGGCGACAACACCTTCAAGGTGTTTGTGTTCGATTCCAACGGCGGGCCCGTATCGCTGCGTGAAGACAAGATTGTCATTGCACGCACCGCCGCTAGCATCGATGCAATTCCTGCGTCGCACTCCATTGGAATTGAGGCACGCAACAAAGTTGGAGGGAGGTCGATCCTTGTGAATATTGTCAAGGAGGGGGATCAGCTGCCCAAAAAAGGCAAGGAGATTTTCAAGGCAGGAGAGTCACTAAAGGCAGGCAGTCCCGGCTCTCTTAACTTTAAACTCTGGGAGGGTGATATAGATGACACGATCCACGACAATCGCTTCATTGGCCTGTTCAAGATCAGCGGAACGGATTTTGATGATGACGTGA
Source organism: Aeromonas simiae (assembly GCF_000820125.1). Taxonomy (GTDB): domain Bacteria; phylum Pseudomonadota; class Gammaproteobacteria; order Enterobacterales; family Aeromonadaceae; genus Aeromonas; species Aeromonas simiae. The sequence continues at coordinate 33,096 of NZ_CDBY01000062.1, forward strand.
TCGCGGCGGGCGCTGACCTTATTTGTGAGTATGAGGTGCGCGATTCTGGGAATATTTTCCTAGAGGTTTCGGTTCCATCCATTAGTGGCTCATTCCAGAGTAGCCATAATTTCTACTCGAGTCAGGAAGGTAAGGTCGACTACACCAACCAAGCGAAGAACATCCAGGAGCAGTCGGACCACACCTTGCAGCGGCTTGACGAGATGGCGTCCAAGGTCGATGACCCACGTCTTGAGCAGGCCCGCGAGAAGCTCGAGCAAGCGAGCACCATCAAAACTGACGAGGCCGACCCCGAGACGGCCAAGCAGGCGATGGATCACGTCCAGGAGGCCAAGCGGCTGCTGGCGCTGACCCGCAAGGAGCATCTAAAAGACATTCGCCAGCTGGAACTGGACAAGGCAGTCGATTTCTTCGACAAGGTGGTGCGCCAGCACGCCAGACCCACCGAAGCCTCGTCTTTCGACAACTTGGTCAAGACGGCGCAGCGCGCGATTGGCAGCCCTAGTGGCGACTTCGAGTCGCACCTGGATGATCTGCGCAGTCGCAGCTTCATGATCTTGTGGCGCCAGGACTGGTTCGTCATCGAGCGCTTCAAGTGGCTGGCCGAGGATGCCTACCTCTTCCCTGATGCCCGCGAGCATGCCCAGTTGGTGGCTGCGGGAGCGGAGGCGTTGAAGGCCAATGACATCGACAAGCTTCGTGCTGTAGTAGCCCATCTCGACTCCATCCGCATCGGTTCTGCGGGTGAGGACGACATGCTTGCTGGCGCGAACATCGTGCGGAGTTGACCCATGGCACTCGACGCGTGGCTTCCCATCGGTTTCAAGTTGCCCGACGGTGCGAAGGCGCGCGTCACCCTGTTTGAAGGGGCGGACTGGCAGATCCTTGAGACCCAAGGCGGTGGGCGGGCGCTCGTCGTTCGCGACGCACTGGCGGAGCATTGGCTAAATGCCGGGCTGATCGATGACGGGACCTTCAACGCCTTCCAGTTCGGCGATCAACAGCTTCGGTCCATCTCCTGCGGTCCGAGCCAGACGCTGTGCCCGGTCAGCGAGGCGAAATCACCCGACACCAAGGCCGAGGCGCTCGCCTTTGCTCTTGCGTTGAAGGCTACACGCGATATCGATGCGGATTCGGCGCTCCAGGATGCGCTCTACGTTGAGAAGATCACGCGGCTGCTGCCAACCTACAGCATCAGCTCCAGAGCTGGCGATGACGTCGTGCTCGGCTACTGGCTGACGGGCGGCACCAGCATTCCGGCCACTTCCTTCCGCCGTCTCCGCCAGACCATGAGCTGGCTGGGCGCGAGCCACCTGAAGGATGTCGTGCAGGCGGCAGGCTTCGAAGTCGCGGAAATCATGCCGCTGGAGCGCAAGCCAGCGGCTCCTGCCGAAAAGACGGAAGTTGCTCCCGTCGAGAAGGTGGAGAAAGTCGAACGCGCCGAGCCGGAGCCCAACAAGGTCTTCGAACTCGCCGGGCGTCCCGAACTTGCGACCTTCTTCAACGAGCACATCGTCGACATCATTCTGCACCGCGACCGCTACAAGGCGCTCGGTATCGAATTCCCATCAGCAGTGATCCTGTACGGCCCTCCAGGCACCGGCAAGACCTTCGCGGTCGAGCGACTCGTTGATTTCCTCGGGTGGCCAAGCTTCCAGATCGACGCATCCAGCGTGGCCAGCCCGTACATCCACGAGACCAGCAAGAAGGTCGCACAGGTGTTCGACAAGGCGATGGAAAACGCGCCATCAGTTCTCGTGATCGACGAGATGGAGGCGTTTCTTGCTGACCGCGAAATGGGATCGGGCCATCACCGCGTCGAAGAGGTGGCTGAGTTCCTGCGGCGCATCCCGGAGGCCGTGAAGAACGAGGTATTGATCATCGCGATGACGAACCGAATCGACATGATCGACCCCGCCATCCAGCGCCGGGGACGCTTCGATCATGTCATCAAGGTGGACTTTGCAAGCGAGATCGAGGTGCAGTCGCTCCTGGACAAGCTGTTGTCTGCTTTGCCAAAGGAGTCCGATGTGGACTCCAAGCCGCTGGCGCAAGAACTCGCGGGACGACCGTTGTCTGACGTCGCTTTCGTTGTGCGGGAAGGTGCGAGGCTCGCAGCACGCTCGGGCAAGGACAGGCTGGAGCAGGCCAGCCTGCTGGCAGCTTTGCGCACGACACCTGCACGGGAACGTGAAGGCAGCGAAAAGCGGAGCATAGGATTTATCTAAGGGAGATACTGGTGGCAGCGGAGGAAGAAAACAACAAGAAAAATGAAGGCAAAGGCTTCGCTGGCCTTTCCTCGCTCGTGTCCGACGTCGATACGTCTCTGCCGCCTCCTGCCAAGCAGGAAGCTGAGACCGCCGGTGCCTCGTCTAACGCCGAGCGCCGTTCAGCTCCAGAAAGTCAGCAGCAGGAAGCACAGCCTAAGCAGCAGCAACCCTACCAAGCGCCATCGCCGCCGTCTTCTGGCTCATCCACGGGCAAGTGGGTGCTGGGTATCGCCGCCGTCATAGGGGTGCTTTGGCTCATCGGGGAAGCAGACAAGAGCCCCTCCTCTCCGGCACCATCCTATACCCCGCCTGCAGGCAACACAGCACCGACCTATTCGGCTGCTCCGGCACAACCTCAAGTGCCATCGCGCCCGGAAGAAACAAGACCACCGGTTGGACAAGACCTCGTTTTTTCGACGGCGCAGATCAGGTACTGTCTGGCCGAAGACATCCGCATGGATGCTGCTAAGGCCGTTCTCAACAACTACAGCGACTCCGATGTGGATCGGTTCAATGCGATGGTGGCCGACTACAACAGTCGCTGCGGCAGTTTCCGCTACAGAAGCGGTGCTCTGGAAAGCGCGCGCCGCGATGTCGAGCCGTACCGAAGCCAACTTCAGGCGGAAGGCAGGAGCCGATTCGCTCGAAGCCCATCCACAGGTTCCCTGTCGGCACCAGCACCAGCGCGTCCTGCGGCGGATGAGACGGTACGTGCCGTTCAACAAAAGCTCAATGAGCTTGGCTATAACGCCGGCCCCGCCGATGGGCTGTTGGGAAGGGGCACTCGTGCCGCCATCATCGCTTTTCAGCAAGACAGGGGGGTGGCCGCCACGGGTGTCGCAGATCAAGCGTTGCTGCTCCAACTGCAACGTGCTCCTTCTCGGTCAACGGCGACCATAACTCCCCCCTCGAGGTCTTCTTCTCCGCCGGCAATGACCGATGCTCCATCAACCCAGTCGTCGCGAACTTCACCAAGTGGTAAACCAGATCTCTCGGCGGCCAATCCTTCAGAGCAGGTGTCGATTGAGAATGCCTGCAACTATGACAGACAGTACAGATCATCAGCGGACTACTACAACTGCCTGCGTCGCGAACTTACGAAGTTGAGCGCACACTCTGGAAAGCCAGATCTCTCGAGGGCCAGCCAATCGGAGCAAGCGGCAATTGAAAATGCCTGCAATTACGATCGACAGTATCGCGGCCCGGGTGATTACTACAGTTGTTTGAGACGAGAGCTGGGAAAACTCGGAAGCACAGCGGGAAAGCCTAGTCTTGCTCAAGCAACGCCTTGGGAGCAGACGGCCATTGAAAACGCATGCAATTACGATCGGCAGTATCGTGGACCAGGTGACTATTACAGCTGCCTTCGACGAGAGCTTCAGAAGCTTGATTCAAGCCGAGGAAGGCCTGATCTGTCACGGCTTTCACAGTTTGAACAAACATCAATTGAGAATGCCTGTAATTACGACCGGCAATACCGCGGTCCTGGTGACTATTACGGCTGCTTGCGTCGTGAAGCCAATAAATTGCGTTGACGGCGAGAGTTTAAAGAATGACATTGGCTATTTGTTTTAAATGCGGCTCAGAGAAAGCCGGGGCTTTATTGGCCTGCACTGGATGCGGCACCACTCCCCGATCAAACGGAGAGCTGGCCTTGTCGCTCGTACTGACTGATCACCTCTCATCGAGAACGCAGCTGGCACATTACAGCCATGAGCTTCGCAATCATTTGAAGCTGTCCGTGCCATCGGATGCATTGGCTCAGGCTCAAGAAGCCCTGAAGGACCCGCAGCTCATGGCGATGCTCGGCGCTCAACCGGCATCTAGCTCCTCGGCGGTGCCAGTGCCAACAGCGGCGTCCTCCCGCCCAACCGCTGTGCCTCCTGTGCAATCGGCCCGGAATACCCCATCTCCGCGAGCCCGAGCTCAACGCACACTGAAGACAACCGCGCTCCATCAGACGCCCTTCGCGATTCTCAATGTGACCACTCGCGACGACCGCAGGCGAATCGTTGAGTTGGCAGAAGAGAAGTCACTGGAGCTGGACCACGATGTCTGTCAGAAGGCACGCTCTGATCTAACGAATCCACGCACCAGGTTGAGCGCGGAGATCGCATGGCTTCCCGGCGTTTCTCCGCGAAAGGCATCCCAGCTCGTTGAAAACCTGCTCCATGATCCTATGGCGGTCAGGGAGGAGTCTGGCCTGCCCACGCTTGCACACTTGAATTTGCTCGCCGCCGCCTTCGAGGCGGTGGATGGCGAACACGATGCGGAAGACCTGGCACGTTTCATTCAGGAGGTTGCTTACCTCGTGGATGTGATCGATCCCGAAGATGTCCTGCGCGACATCAATGAAGACCGTGCTGTCTCCGGCTTCCCGGAGGCCCGAGCACTCGACCAAATCGAAGCCGAACTGGCGGAACGTAAACGGTACTACCGCAGCGCCATCAAGGACGCCCTCGACAGGCTGCCATCGACGACGCTTGTCCAGGTAATGACGGACACAGTGGAGGGGGTTACGTTGGGCGGCGAGGATCACGCGCCCGAACTGATTGATGACCTTGTCGACAGCTACGAAGTGGAAACCCAAGGCTTCCTGCAGAAGGAAGCTGAGAACGTCCACAAGCTGATCAAAGCCGCCCGTGACTCGGCGAACTCGGGTGAAGCTGCCGTCAAGCCGTATGTGGACAAGCTCGATGCGGTTGCACGTAATTGGGACAAGATCGCCCAGCCCATTCAACTGAGTTCGAAGGCGCGCGGCATCGACCACGAAGCAAGCCGAGACTTGGCCTACGAGATTCGTAGCCTCGCCATCGACCTGTTCAACACACATGACATGTTGACGCAGTCCCAACGGCTGACTGGTCTGCTTCAAGAGCTGTTTGCCGAGCTACCTGAAGTGTCCGAGCGCGTTGAGCAGGATGCGCTTGCGCTTGCTGATATCTTCCATGAGCGGAAGCAGGCGGTAGCACGCAGAGACGAATGGGCGCGTGAGATCACCTACCGCGCTGAAATTGGTGTGATGTTCAAGGACACACTGAGCATTTCGCCTGATGGAATCTCGTGGAAAGGACAGCATTTTTCTCTGGACTCGATCACTCGGGTTCGCTGGGGTGGTGTGCGCCACTCCGTCAACGGCGTGCCGACGGGGACGACCTACACCATTGCCTTCGGAGACAAACGCTCCGAGGCTGTTGTTGAGCTTAAGAAAGAGGACATCTACAGCAAGTTCATCGACAAGCTCTGGCGAGCCGTGTGCATCCGCCTGTTGGGTGAGATGCTGGAAGCACTGAAGGATGGGCGGGACTTGTACTTCGGCGATGCACTTCTTCACGACGATGGCATCACTTTGGTGAAGCACAAATTTCTGGGTGCTAATGAAAGGGTGCGGTGCACGTGGGGGCAGGTGCATATATGGAATGCTGATGGATCGTTCTGCATCGGGTTCAAAGACGACAAGAAAACCAATGTCGGCATTTCCTACATTCACGTCGCAAACACGCACATTCTGGAGCAGCTCATTCGCATGGCTTTCAAGAAGCCTGGGCTGCGCAGATTGAGCGAATTGCTGCAATGACGTAATTGGGGGCAGCTTATATGGGATTTTTATCAAACCTCTTCGGGGGCAACAAAGAAGACAAGGCGTTGCGTGAGGCGCTTGCACACATCCATCGCATCCTCGATGATGAAAAGTTCCAGTTAGAGCTCGTTCATCCAATGATGAAGGCGATGCTGGAATCTGCGCCTGCCTACGACAAGGACCCGATCAGCTCTGGCCAATTTGGCTTTACTGAGACGAACCCCATCCCGGTTAACGGGCCGATCGGTCAACTGGCATATCTGTCCAGACTCGAAACGCAGTCGGGGCAGCGCATCCTGTTTCATCGCCTCGGGGCCATCGATAAAGTGGACGTGTTCGAGGCCGTGACATTCGATGGAAGCGGATGGTTCATCTTCTTCGTTGACCTCTACCATCCCCGGCGCTCGCGCCTCACCCCAGACGGCTTCCGATTCACGAAGGATGTCGCGCAGTTCTCCGGCTTCCACAAGTTCTGCGAGACCTTCCCATACGATTTCGTCGAGAAGAAGGCCTCAGAGAGGGAGTCTGGCTTGAGCATGGCGTACATCGCCATCAGCAAGGTGTCCGACCAAATCCAGAATCGTGTTTTCAACAGGCCACTGGCCCATAAGGCTAAGCTAGACCTCGTGAAAAGCCGCTTGTCGAGCTTCCAGACCCAATAGGCGGTGGTAATGAAGAGGAACCTGCTTGCCACGCTTGCCGCATTGATGACCCTTCAGACCGGGCCAGTTCTGGCTGAAAACTATGAGGTGAGCCTGACCCGCAAGGGCAGCAACGTTTACAAGATCGACGGCAAAGACATCATCATCCAGACGCGCTACTGCTACGTCTATGCCTACTCTGAAGAGGCCATTTTCAAGGCGTCCGGCTACGGCGGAGAGCTGATCTTCTTCGACAGCAAGGATAAGTGCGATGTGAAGGCGGTTTTTGGCCTGTCGAAGCAGAAGCCTGGTAAGTACGTGGTGACGGTCAGTCGTGAAGATGATGATTGGTACGAGGCCCTCGGAACAGATTCGTACATCAAGACATCGACCTGTCTCTCCCTTGCGCTTGGCGAAGAAGCCTACCTGACAATGTCGGCGTCCGGTTTCGGACAACTTCGCTTCGAAGACGGAGACGACTGTATGGTCGAAGGCGTCTATACGAAGCTGCGGCTTTGAAGAGGAGATGAAGAGCCGTGGCTGCTGACGACAAACAAAATGGAAACGCCAAAGGCTTCTCAGGCCTTTCGACACTTGTTTCGGATGTCGACGAGGGCAGTCCAGCCGGCCAGCCTACGCCGCAAGTAACTCCGCCGCCCAACCCCGCTCCGGTTCCCGAATCGCCGCCCAGACAGGCCGAGGAAGCTCCGTCTGCCTCAATTGTTCCGCCGCCGTCCAAATCAAAGAGCGACGGCTCATCAGACGTGGCCACCGGCAAATGGATGGTCGGTATCGGCTTGGGCATCGGGCTTCTGCTCATTGTCTTTGTTAACTCGACCAAGAACGAGCCCACCCGCTCGGCGACGGCACCAGTTGCTCAAACCCCCGTCACTGCGACCCCCACCTATTCACCGCCAACGGTTTCGCCAGTCACGCAGAGTCGGCCGATTGCCCAAGAGACAGTTATCCAGCAACGCGTGGCTACGGAGTCGGTGAACGTGCTTGGTCAGCAGGTCCTGTTCTCGAATCCAAGTGGCTATTGCACGCCGGGTGAGTCGGCGCGCGAAGTCCAGCTCATGGACTTGGCAAAGCGTTCCCTCGCAGAAGGTTCGCGCCTCGTGCATGCAGCAGTCCTTTGTTCCGAGCTGGAGGACTACAGGATGGGGCGAAGGGAAATGCTGGATCACTGGCTGCAAATCCAACTTATCGGCCCGAAGGGGAATTTCCAGCGAATCGAGATGCCGCGAGAGGCATTCCTTTCCGGCCTTTCCAAGTCGACTCCTCGGGTGAATTCTGCCGAGCTCAATCGACGGCTGAAAGCGTCGTTCGAGAATAGCGACGTCGCGCTAACAGACATAAAGTTTGAACCGATTGGGCGGGACGGGAACGCGGTCTATTTTTCCATGCGGATGAACATGAGCGTCGGGGAAAGCAGCCGCCCAATTTCGGGAATCAGCGCAATCACGCTCCTGAACTCCCTGCCGCTCTCGATCAATGTTTATGAAGGAACCGGTTCGCCACAGAGCCGGGGCCAACTGCAAGCTATCCAGCAGGAGTTGCTGAACAGCCTCCTAACCGAGAACTGATGATGAACAAAGCAAGAACAATATTCTCCGCCCTGTGTTTCTGCTTGTTGGCTGCGGTCGCCTTGCCGGTCGCCGCACAGACTCCGGGCTATACCAAGCTCAACGTCAAGGGACGAGTTCAGATTGAAGTGCCAAGCGACTGGACGATCAGTGATGCGGAACAGCGCAGGCGTGTAAAGGAGTTTGCGGAGAAAGTCACCGGAGTTGCCATTGATCATGTGGCGTCGCTTTCGGTGCAGTCCTATCCAGCACCCTCACGGGTGTTTGTCCGGGTGTCGTTCATTCCAATGGAGCCGCCACTTACTCAAGCGGACGTTAGGCAGGAAGTTCAGGCCAATAAGCAACAGGTATTGAAAGATTTGGCGGATGTCTGGCGCGAGGAGTCCCCAACGATGTGGGCGGGGATGGCGAAGTACGGAATGAAGGAGGTCGGACGCCCCAGCTTTGCCGTTGAACCAATTGGAGGCCAGACCGCCCTGATCATTCGCTACGGACGCACATCATCGGCCAACTCGGCAGAGACGATGAGGGTAGCTCAGTACCACGTGCCGCTGGGCGCCGAGAAAGCATTGATCACGCTTTCGTACATTGAAGGGGATCAGCAGGCAATCTCTGCCCACAATCGATTGAAGAACAGCATCGTGATTCGATAAGAAGAACAGGAACAGCCAATGGCCTACGAAGATCCCAATGCACCGTCGCCAAGCTTCGACGGGTTCGCCCAGGAGCCAAAATCATCCGTTGATCAGAGCAAAAGTTTTCTTGGGGGGCAACATCACCCATGGAGACGATTGTTCGCACGGACGGTGGACATTTGCACCGCAGGGTTTCTTTTGTTTCTTCTGTTGATATTCGCGTTAAGCGCAACGATGCCAGAACAGGCGGCGGGCTTCGCCAAGGCAATAGAGAATCCCATCATTGCCGGTATCGTGCTGTATCTGGTGTGGGTGCCTGCGGAATCAGTGTTTCTCGCGTTGTTCGGAACGACGCCAGCGAAATGGCTGTTCGGTATCAGGGTGGCCCATCCGGGCGGGAACCTGCTGTCCTTTCCAGAGGCGCTAAACCGCTCTTTTCTCGTCTTTCTCCAGGGTGTAGGGCTTGGCATTCCATTCGTCGCTTTGTTCACGCAACTGTTCGCGTATCGGCGACTCACAAAAACGGGCACGACGTTGTGGGACACATCTGCCGGTGCAGTGGTGCTCCACAAAAAATGGGGGGGGGTTCGTGCGCTTTTGTGTACTGCCGCCGTCTTTGCCGTGCTGATTTTGATGAGCGCATTGAACGCCGCCGGAAATCGATAACCACACTAGGAGAAGCCAATGGCCTACGAAGACCCAAACGCGCCATCCGCAACGTCTGCGCCCGCGCCCGCATCAGCACCGGCAAGTACGCCCGAAAAGAAATCCGGCTCATGGGACTGGCTCTGGCCGTCGATTTTGGCCGTTATCATCGTCAAGCTGTTTGGCCTTGTCGGTGGTTTGGTCGCCTTTGGCAGCTATTACTGGCTTAAACCAAAGCTGGGAACATGGGGGGCTGTCGCCGCTTCCGGTGTCATTGGCGTTGTTGTCGCAATTGGTCTCTTGGCGATGATTCGCTGACAGCTGTTGGCCCGATCATGAGAGGAGCAGCATTACTTCCGCCTCGCGCCGCGCTACGAGTCCCGGCAGCACTTTCCCACCGCCATACACCCAGCGCCGCAGCTCTTGGCCCGCACCATGCCAGTCCCGCTGATTGACCCGCCGCCGCAACGTCGATGTCTGCAGCCGTCCGGCGCCGAGGTTGAAGGTGAAGTCGACGATGGCCGCGAGCCGCCCCTCGGACTCGGTAGCCAGCACCGGGCAGTAGCGCAGCGCAGCGGCGAGGGCTGTGCGCAGATCCTGACGCAAGTAAACCTCACCCTCTTCCTCGTCGATCGGTGGATGGTCTGGCTTGCACAAATGCCCGTAGCCGATCGTCCAGTAGCCGGCCGGGCAGATATAGGGGTGGGCCAGGCCACCCAGCGTTACTGAGAATGTGGGATAAACGGCAGAGGGGATACAGGGCAATGAGCTATCTGATTAATGAAGCGGTAGCCCCTCTCCTGCCCTTACCAATGCCAGAAGGATGATACTTTATTTTCATTTTTACAGGTGGCTAGTCGAAGATGTCTTCTTTTAGGATGATGCTTTAGCTGAGGGGGAGAACAAAAAAACCGCCAATTTAGCGGTTTTGACAGTTATTTAGGATGATACTTTATTATCCGCCCACAGGGGAGCCGACGGCTCCCCTTTTTTATGGGGGCGGCGGCAAAGCTTGCCGAGCCGATATTGCATAACTATTGAATGTGAACATGGGGTCATCCCCGGCCATGACGCCCGCATGGGAGGGGGCATCGAGCCCCTTTCCATACACCGCCATGAAAGCCTTTTCTGTGATGCCAGGCACACAATGAAACGCCCCATCACCGGAAATTTTAAGGTGTTATTTCTCGTCCTATTTGGTTCTTGATTCAGATTAGGTTTGTGCCCAGATCGGGGGCGTAGAGTGGTCCCCATCGTGAGCGGTGGCGAAGTGGCTGACGGAATATGCATATCCCACCGCATTATTCTCGCCTTGTGACCCGGAGATGGTCATTGGGTGACGAGTCGTGGCTCCGCTTTCGAGATGAACAGACGCAAACTGGTCGAGATCACCGGCATAGTGCAGGGGGTGGGCTTTCGCCCCTTCGTCTACGGCCTGGCCCACGCCCGCTCTTTGAGCGGTTGGGTGTGCAACGACGCGCACGGCGTCACCCTGGAGGTGCAGGGGGACGAGCCGGCTCTGGACGACTTTCTGCACGCCCTGACCCATGCGCTGCCGCCGCTGGCCCGCATCGACCGCTGCACCGTGACCGATAGGACGGTGCTGCCGGACGAGCGCGGCTTTGCCATCCGCCAGAGCCAGCCGGCCGGGGATGCCTGCGCCTGCATCTCGCCGGATCAGGGGGCCTGCCCCGCCTGTCTGGCCGACGTGGCCAACCCGCTTGATCGCCACTACCGCTACCCCTTCACCAACTGCACCCACTGCGGCCCGCGTTACACCATCATCCGCCGCCTGCCCTACGACAGGCCGGCCACCGCCATGGCGGACTTTGCCATGTGCCCGCGCTGCGCCGCCGCCTACCGCGATCCGCTCGATCGCCGTTATCACGCCCAGCCGGTGAGTTGCCCCGAGTGCGGGCCGCAGCTCACCCTGCGCGGGCCGGATGGCCGGCCGCTGGCCGAGCGTGAGGCGGCCCTGGCGGGGGCGGTGGCCGCCCTGCGCGATGGGGCCCTGGTGGCGGTCAAGGGGATGGGGGGCTTTCACCTGATGTGCGATGCCGCCGATGCGGCGGCGGTGGCGCGCCTGCGCGCCCTCAAGCGCCGAGCCCGCAAACCGCTGGCGGTGCTGTGCCGGGATCGGCGCCAGGCCGAGCCGCTGGTGCAGGCCAGCGAAGCCGAGTGGCAGCTGGCGCTCTCCCAGGCGCGCCCCATCACTCTGATGCGCAAGGGGAAGGCCGCGCTGGCCCCTAACCTGGCGCCCGGCGTCCCCTATCTCGGCCTCTTTTTCCCCTATACCCCGCTGCACCAGCTGCTGCTCGAGGGTTGCGATCGGCCGCTGGTGGCCACCAGCGCCAACCGCTCCGGCGCGCCGATCCTGACCGAGGGGGAGGCTGTGCTGCGCGAACTGGGGCACGGCCTCGATCTGCTGCTCGATC
>NZ_CDBY01000063.1:0-36821 GCF_000820125.1 Aeromonas simiae
CAGGCGGCGCGCCGCCTGCTGGATCGCCTCAAGCGGGGTGTGCCCAAGGTGGATGGCAATACCGTCCTGACGCCACGAGAGCAGCGCCCCCTCCCCCCACTCCGGCGCTGCCGGCTCCCGGCTCAACCAGATGTTCATGCGCACACCTCCCCAAGCCAGGCGGCGATGGTGCGCAGGCCGTGCCCCTTGGCGCCGACGGCCCAGAGATCGTTACCCGACTTCTGGTAGGAGGCGGACAAGTCCATGTGCACCCAACCGGCACCGCCGGCCCGCACGAAGCGCGACAAGAAGGCGGCAGCCGTGCTGGCTCCGGCAGTCCCTTCGGCACTCGCCACGTTGCCCATATCGGCAAACGACGAGCCGAGTTGTCCTTGATGCCAGGGCTCGAGCGGCAGCGGCCAGGCCTTCTCGTTTTCGCGGCGGGCGGCGCCGAGCAACCGGGCCGACTCGCTCTCGTCGAGGGCAAACACGGCGTTGTAGTCGCGTCCCAGCGCCATCTTGGCCGCCCCGGTCAGGGTCGCGGCATCGAGGATGTAGGGAGCGCCGCAGTCGACGGCGCAGAGCAGGCCGTCGGCCAGCACCAGACGACCTTCCGCGTCGGTGTTCTGGATCTCGACCGACAGGCCGTTGCGATAGGTGAGGATGTCGCCGAGCTTGAAGGCGTGGCCCGACACCAGGTTCTCGGCGCAGCAGAGAATGAGCTTGACCCGCTTGTCGAGGCCCCGGCTGATGGCAAGTGCCAGCGCGCCGGTCACCATGGCGGCGCCGCCCATGTCGGACTTCATCGGCAGCATGTTGTCAGAGGACTTCATCGAGTAGCCGCCCGAATCGAAGGTGATCCCCTTGCCCACCAGGGCCGCCGCCACCGGCGCGTCATCCTGACCCGTGGGGTTGTAGTCGAGCTCGAGCAGCACCGGCTCACGCTCGCTGCCGCGCCCCACCGACCAGATGCCGATGTGACCCGATTCTTGGAGCGCTTCACCAGCCGTGATGCGGGCGGTCACCTTGTCACCGGCAATGCTGCGAATGAGCAGTAGCGCCGACTCGGCCAGCGCCATGGGGTAGATCTCCTCCGGGCAGCCGTTGGTCACCTCGCGCACCCACTGGGTCGCCTTGAGCAGACCGCCGAGGGCTCGGGCCTCCTCGTCGCTCTGCTCACCGAAGTCCAGCTCGCGATTGCCCTTGGCCGCATAGAAGCCCTGGGCAAAGGCGAAGCGGCGCTCCAGATCCCACCCCTCACCGGCCAGCCGTACCTGGCGGATCCCGGAGGACTCGAGGCGGCGGCCGGCGCGCTGCACGGCGCGCAGGGCATCCCCATCGACATGGACAGTGGCGCTATCGCCGGAGAAGCTCAGCAGCGCCCCCTCGCCCCAGTATGCAGGGGCAGGGGCGGTGCCGAGCAGTACCTTCATCATGTCAGCCATCGTGATTTGCTTCCTTATTGTCTGCTGCGCCGGCAGAGGCGGCGCATGGCTCATATCAGTCGCTGCGGCAACAAAAAGGCCGCAGCCCCAAAGGGCTACGGCCTCTCACCATCTCATTGCGGCAGCATCACCACAGCGTCACTCAGTGGCGCTCGGAGGCGAGGTTGACGGTGTATTTCGGGAACTCCACCACCAGATCCTCGTCGGTCACCTTGGCCTGGCAACTGAGACGGGACTCGGGCTCGAGGCCCCAGGCCTTGTCCAGCATGTCATCTTCCAGCTCGTCGCTCGGGTCGAGGGAGTCAAACCCTTCGCGCACCACGCAGTGGCAGGTGGTGCAGGCGCAGGACTTCTCACAGGCGTGCTCCACCTCGATGCCGTTACGCAGGGCCACGTCGAGGATGGTCTCCCCCTCCTTGGCCTCCAAAACGGCGCCATCGGGGCAGAGATCGGCATGGGGCAATACAACAATTTTCGGCATGGTTACACCTTGTCTACGTTCTGGCCGGTCAGCACCTTGCGGATGGAGGCGTCCATCCGGCGGGCGGCAAACTCGGCGCTGGCCGCATCGGTTGCCTCGATGGCGGCCTTGATCTGATCTGTGCTGCCCTGCTGGCGTACCGCCACCAGAGCGTCCACCTTGGCGCGCAATGCGGCCAGCTCGCTCGCATCGAGCAGGGCATCACCGTCGGCAGCCAGCGCGGCGTTGAGGCTCTCGATCACCCGGTCGGCCTCCACCTGCTGCTCAGCCAGCATGCGGGCATCCATGTCCTCTTTGGCGTTCTCGATGGAGGATTGCAGCATGGAGAGGATCTCCCCCTCGCCCAGCCCGTAGGAGGGCTTGACCTGGATCTCGGCCTGCACGCCGGAGGATTTCTCCATGGCGGTGACCGACAGCAGGCCGTCGGCATCGACCTGGAAGGTGACCCGGATGTGGGCCGCACCGGCAGCCATCGGCGGAATGCCGGTCAGGGTGAAGCGCGCCAGGGAACGGCAGTCCGCCACCAGTTCACGCTCCCCCTGCACCACGTGGATCATCATGGCAGTCTGGCCATCTTTGAAGGTGGTGAACTCCTGGGCGCGGGCCACCGGTATGGTGGTGTTGCGCGGGATCACCTTCTCGGCCAGCCCCCCCATGGTCTCGAGCCCCAGGGAGAGCGGGATGACGTCGAGCAGCAGCATTTCGGCATCGGGCTTGTTGCCGACCAGGATATCGGCCTGCACGGCAGCGCCAATCGCCACCACCTTGTCCGGATCTATGCTGGTGAGCGGTGTGCGGCCGAAGAACTCGCCCACCTTCTCGCGCACCAGGGGCACCCGGGTCGAGCCGCCGACCATCACCACCTCGAGCACATCCATCGCCTCCACACCGGCGTCCTTGAGGGCGCGGCGACAGGCCAGCAGGGTGCGCTTGACCAGGGGCAGGGTCAGCTCGTTGAACAGCTCGCGGCTCACCTCGCCCTGCCAGCCGGCGAAGCTGACCGTCACGGCGGCCTCGTCGGTCAGGCGCTGCTTGGTGTCGCAGGCCAGATCGAGCAGGCGGCGCTGCTCACCCGCGCTCAGGGTTTCGCAGCCGGCTTGGTCACGGATCCAGTCCGCCAGCAGGTGGTCAAAATCATCGCCGCCGAGGGCGGAGTCCCCCCCCGTCGCCATCACCTCGAACACCCCGCGATTAAGGCGCAGGATCGAGATGTCGAATGTGCCGCCACCGAGATCGTAGACGGCAATCACCCCCTCCTGGCCCGAGTCGAGGCCATAGGCAATGGCGGCAGCGGTCGGCTCGTTGAGCAGCCGCAGCACATGCAGGCCAGCTAAGCGGGCCGCATCCTTGGTGCCCTGGCGCTGGGCATCGTCGAAGTAGGCAGGCACAGTGATGACCACCCCGTCCAGCTCGCCGCCCAGGGTTTCACGGCCACGAGCGGCCAAGGCCTTGAGGATCTCGGCCGAGACCTGTACCGGGTTGACCGGCCCCTGGCGGGTGAGGATGTGCGGCACCCCCTCCCCTTCGGCGAAGCGGTACGGCAGGCGATCGCGGCGTACATCACCGAGGGCCTTGCCCATCAGCCGCTTGACCGAGACGATGGTGTTTTCCGGGTCCAGGGCGGCATCCAGCTTGGCCTGACGACCGACGCGGATAGCCGCGTCCTGATAGTGAACGGCAGAGGGCAGGATATCGAAGCCCTCGTGGTCGGTCAGCGTCTCGACCTTGCCGCTGCGCACTGCGGCCACCAGTGAGTTGGTGGTACCAAGATCGATGCCAACGGCGAGTTTGTGCTGATGAGGCGCGGCGCTCTGGCCCGGCTCGGCGATTTGCAGTAATGCCATGGGTAATTACAGTTCCAGCAGGGAATCCTCGAGGCGTTCCAGCTCCTCGAGCATCTTGTCGACAAACTTGAGCTTGCGTACCGCATCCACAGCCGCATCCCACGAACGCGTCGCCAAATGCCGCTCCAACGCGGTCATCAGCACCTTGTGCTCGCCTTTGATTTCACGGCGAAAGGCGTCGATGGCCCCTTCCACGTCATCGGCAAAGCGCAGCTCCTCGAGGGCCTCACGCCACTCCATCTGCTGCATCAGAAAGGTTCTGTCCTGCAGGGTTTGGGATTCACCGCGAATGTCATGACCGTGCAAAGAGAGCAGGTACTCGGCACGGCGCAGCGGGGACTTGAGGGTGGCGTACGCCTCGTTGATCTGGGCGGCGCGGGTAACCGCAATCAGCCGCTCCCCTTCCGGGGCAGCGGCGAAGCGATCAGGGTGGAATTGAGCCTGCAGCCGACGGTAGGTATCGGCTAGGGCCGCCGCGTCGAGCGGGAACCCCTGCGGCAGGCCAAACAGCTCAAAATGGTTCATGAGGCGGCTCCGATCAGACGCTGAAGCTCTCGCCGCAGCCACACTCCCCCTTGGAGTTGGGGTTATTGAACTTGAAGCCTTCGTTGAGCCCCTCCTTGACGAAATCGAGTTCGGTTCCGTCCAGGTGGATGAGGCTCTTGCCGTCGACGATGATCTTGACACCATTTTGCTCGAAGACCAGATCTTCGGCACCGAGCTCATCGACAAACTCCAGCACGTAGGCCAGACCCGAGCAACCGGTTGTCTTGACGCCGAGGCGCAGGCCGATGCCCTTGCCCCGGTTAGTCAGAAAAGAGGCGACCCGAGCTGCCGCGGCGTCTGTCATGGAAATGGCCATACGTTAACTCCGGGCTCAGGCAATACCTTTCTTTTGCTTGTAATCGGCGATGGCGGCCTTGATGGCATCCTCCGCCAGGATGGAGCAGTGGATCTTCACCGGAGGAAGAGCCAGCTCTTCGGCGATGTCGGTGTTCTTGATCGACGCCGCTTCATCCAGCGTCTTCCCCTTGACCCATTCGGTCACCAGGGAGCTGGAGGCGATGGCGGAACCACAACCGTAGGTCTTGAACTTGGCATCCTCGATGACGCCCTCTTCGTTGATCTTCAGTTGCAGCTTCATCACGTCGCCGCATGCCGGCGCCCCCACCATGCCGGTGGCGATGCTCGGATCGTTCTTGTCGAACCCACCGACGTTGCGGGGGTTTTCGTAGTGGTCAATGACCTTTTCGCTGTAAGCCATAACTTAACTCCTGCAGATTCCGTCAACCCACTTCTCAGTGGTGGGCCCATTCGACTGTGTTCAGATCCACCCCGTCCTTGAACATCTCCCACAGGGGGGACATCTCACGCAGACGGCCGATGGAGTCGCGGATCAACTTGACCGCATAATCGATCTCTTCTTCGGTGGTGAAGCGACCGATGGAGAAACGGATGGAGCTGTGTGCCAGCTCGTCGTTCATGCCCAGTGCACGCAGCACATAAGAAGGCTCAAGGCTGGCCGAGGTACAGGCCGAGCCGGAAGAGACCGCCAGATCCTTGAGGGCCATGATGAGGGACTCCCCTTCCACGTAAGCGAAGCTGACGTTAAGGTTGCTCACCACGCGATGGGCCATGTCGCCGTTGACATAGACCTCTTCGATGTCCTTCAGGCCGTTCCACAGGCGATCCCGCAGGTGACGCATGCGCGCCATCTCGTCGGCCATCTCTTCTTTGGCAATGCGGAAGGCTTCGCCCATGCCCACGATCTGGTGGGTCGGCAGGGTACCGGAACGCATGCCGCGCTCGTGACCGCCACCGTGCATCTGGGCTTCGATACGTACGCGCGGCTTGCGACGCACGTAGAGGGCACCGATCCCCTTGGGGCCGTAAATCTTGTGGGCGGACAGCGAGAGCAGGTCGATCTTCATCGCTTCGACGTCGATCTCGACCTTGCCGGCGCTCTGGGCCGCGTCCACGTGCAGCAGCACCTTGCGGGCACGGCACAGCTCACCGATGCCCTTGATATCCTGGATAACGCCAATCTCGTTGTTCACATGCATCATGCTCACCAGGATGGTATCGTCACGCATGGCGTTTTCGATCATCTCGAGGGTGAACAGGCCGTTGGGCATCGGCTCGAGGTAGGTCACCTCAAACCCTTCACGCTCCAGTTGACGGCAGGTGTCGAGCACCGCCTTGTGTTCGGTCTTGGAGGTGATGATGTGCTTGCCTTTGCCGGCATAGAAGTGGGCCACGCCCTTGATAGCCAGGTTGTCGGATTCGGTCGCGCCAGAAGTGAAGACAATTTCGCGCGGGTCGGCACCGATCAGCTCTGCCACATGATTACGGGCCAGATCGACCGCCTCTTCCGCCTGCCAACCGAAACGGTGCGAGCGGGAAGCCGGGTTGCCGAACAGACCGTCCATGGTCAAACACTGCATCATCTTCTCTGCGACGCGCGGGTCAACCGGACAGGTAGCCGAATAATCAAGGTAAATAGGCAGTTTCATGTTTTTCTCCGTTACAACCGGGACCCCACTGGCCATGGGTTGCAGAAAGCACGCTTATAGTTGGACTTTCAAGCTCATATTGCTCGGTTCGGTGCGATCTCCCAGTGTCAGCACATTGTGATGATGCTGATCCTGCTTGCTGGAGATACGGCGGACATCCGCCTGGCGCACCAGCTCGGCCAGAGTGATCTCGCCGAGAAAACTGGAAATCCGCTCACTCAGATCCCGCCACAGGGAGTGAGTGAGGCATTGGGTACCACCGTGGCAGTCACCCTTACCGAGGCATTTGGTGGCATCGACCGACTCGTCAACGGCGCTGATCACCTGACCCACCGAGATCGCATCGGCAGCCATGCCGAGACGATAACCACCGCCCGGACCGCGCACGCTCTGCACCAGACCGTGTTTACGCAGACGAGCAAACAGCTGCTCCAGGTAGGAGAGGGAGATACCCTGACGTTCCGAAATATCCGCCAGGGGAACCGGCCCGGTATCAGCATGTAATGCTACATCCAGCATGGCGGTTACTGCATAACGTCCTTTAGATGTCAGTCTCATGGTGCTTTACCATCTCGCATAACTCACTGATCTGCATGCTCACATACCCGACTAATTTAGTCAAGAATATGGTTGAGCATTCCAGTAGGAATTATCTGGGCGGATGGGGTTTTTGCACTGAAGTCAGAATGCCGCGCAGGATATTGAGTTCAACCGTCTCGGGTCGAGCCCGATTGAACAGACGGCGCAGTTTATTCATCACTTGGCCGGGATGCCCTTCACTGATGAAGCCAGTGTGCAATAAGGTGCGTTCGAGATGGTGATAGAACCCCTCAAGCACATCGGCGCTCGGGTAATCGACCGGCTCCTCTTCAGCGGGGGAGGCCCCCTCCAGCCAGTGCATGCGCACCTCATAGCAGAGGGTCTGAACCGCCATGGCTAAGTTGAGCGAACTGTACTCCGGGTTCGCCGGAATAGCCACGTGATAGTGACACTTTTGCAGCTCGTCGTTGGTCAGGCCGGTACGCTCACGACCGAACACCAGCGCCACCGGATGACGGCGCCCCTCCTCGACCAGCTTCAGCCCTGCTTCGCGTGGCCCCAGCATGGGCCAGCTCAAGGTGCGGGAGCGGGCGCTGGTACCGATCACCAGACCACAGCCAGCAATCGCTTCATCCACAGTGGGGACGATACGGGCGCGCGCCAGAATGTCGCTGGCCCCTGCGGCCAGGGCGTTGGCATTACCATCGGGCAGCGCCTGGGGATCGACCAACACCAAGTTGCTCAACCCCATGGTCTTCATGGCCCGGGCGGCAGAGCCCATGTTGCCGGTATGGGAGGTGTTTACCAGTACGATACGAACCTGATCCAGCATGACCTGTTGTGTCTTGTCTCGAAATGACAGCGCGCAATTGTAGCATAGGAAAGGCGAAATTGGTCAGTCGAAAGGTGGGGCAAACGCACAAACTGCGAGCAGATAGCATCAATCGATCTTAGTCCCCCCTTCCCCCTCTCCTAGACTGAAGTGGGTGACATCATGAGGAGAATATCATGCTGGTGCGCCCTCTCTATGAGAGTCTGCCACCGCTCTGCCTCTTGGGTGGCAGTGCGGCGCTAGCACTGGGTGATCAACCACTACTGTGGCTGGCGGGCATCCTGTTGCTTGGCAGCGGCACCCTGATCTGGGTCATGCGCTCAAACTACCGCCGCACCGATCTGGTCATTTATCCTGCCCGGCGCTGGCTGAAACCAGAGTGGCTCTACGAACTGCAACCCTTCCTGCTGCTGTTACTGGCTCTGCTGTTGAGCCACTGGCCCCTGTACGGCCCCTGGCTTGCACTGCTGCCGGGGGGGTGGGCACTGCGCTGCCTGCTGCTGCGCCAGCGCCGTCGTCATCATGCCACCGGATTGACTCGCCAGTTACGGCGCCACCGAGGGCTCACCGCCCGCCGCTCCTTGCTGCGGCGCTGAACGCACCCGGCAAACCAACTCGGCCAGATCGGCCAATGGGTACTTGATGAGAGCCGGTAGCGCACTCATGTCGAGACTGTCGAGCAGGTTTTTGACCTCGAGTCCAAGCTCGGTATCCCCTTCAATCTTGAGGCGACGCTGGAAAAAGAGGGCATCCGGGTCTTCCTTGCGTCCGGCGATCAGCAGCAAGTCATTGGCCTCCCCGCTGAAGCTCACGTCGATCTCGGCACATTCGGGGGCCACTTTCAGTACCCCTTCCTGCAAAGTGATAAACCAGCACAACTCGAGATCGGTCACCGCAACCTTGAGCCAGCGCCCCGCCAGAAAATCAAAGTCTCCCTCTGCGATGGCCTCATGAAAGACCTTGGCCAGCAGGGTCTCCATCACCCGGCTTTGCAAGGCGCGGGGCACCAGTTTGAGGGGATGACGCAGAAAGTGGGGGGCCTGCTCGACCAGACGACGTTGCAGTTGCAAAAGCACGGGAGATCTCCTGTTGATTTTGCCGCATTCAAGCACAGAGCGTGCCGGTGGATCCTGTTGAAAATCAAACTTCTGCCACCTAACCCATAGGGGGAAAAGCCACGTAAAGCTGCCTCAGGTCAAAACCGCGCAGCGCGCCCCTGCCTACAATCGGGCCATTTTCACGATCAGGGAGCCCACTGATGGAATTACTCTGCCCGGCAGGCAATCTGCCGGCCCTGAAGAGCGCCGTAGACAACGGCGCCGATGCTGTCTACATCGGCTTCAAGGATGATACCAATGCCCGCCACTTCGCTGGGCTCAACTTCGATGGCGGCAAACTGGAGCGGGCAGTGCAGTATGTTCACGACCATGGTCGCAAGCTGCACATCGCCATCAATACCTTCGCTCATCCGGGGGCCGATGCCCGCTGGAAGCAGGCGGTCGACAAAGGGGCCGCCCTCGGCGCCGACGCCCTCATCATCGCCGATCTGGCCATTCTCGATTACGCCAGCCGCACCTACCCCGACATGGAGCTGCACGTCTCGGTGCAAGCCTCGGCCACCAATGCCGCCGCGATCCGTTTTTATCAGCAGCAGTTCAACGTCAAGCGGGTGGTGCTGCCGCGAGTGCTCTCCCTGCATCAGGTCAAGCAGCTGGCCCGCGAAACAGATATCGGCCTCGAAGTCTTTGCGTTCGGCAGCCTCTGCATCATGGCCGAAGGGCGTTGCTACCTCTCTTCTTACCTCACCGGCGAGAGCCCCAACACGGTCGGAGCCTGCTCACCGGCCAAGTTTGTGCGTTGGGAAGAGACGCCGGCAGGGCTCGAGTCACGCCTGAATGAAGTGCTCATCGATCGCTATGGTCCCGGAGAGAATGCCGGCTACCCGACCCTGTGTAAGGGGCGCTTCGAGGTCGATGGCCAGCTCTATCATGCCCTCGAGGAGCCGACCAGCCTCAACACCTTGGCGCTGCTGCCAGAGCTGTTTGCCACCGGGATCCAGTCGGTCAAGATCGAGGGGCGCCAGCGCAGTCCGGCCTATGTGGAGCAAGTCACCCGGGTGTGGCGCGCCGCCATCGATGCCTATCGCGCCGATCCCGAGCGCTACCAGGTCAAACCCGAATGGGATGCCCAGCTCGCCCGCGTCTCCGAGGGGAGCCAGACCACCCTCGGCGCCTATCACCGCAAGTGGCAGTAAGGAGGCCATATGAAATATTCTCTCGGACCCCTGCTCTTTTACTGGCCTGCCGCCACGACCCGCGCCTTCTATCAACGTGCCGCTCACAGCAGTGCCGATGTCATCTACCTCGGTGAGACCGTGTGCAGCAAGCGCCGCGAACTGAAAGCCGATGACTGGCTGACCCTTGCCCGTGACATGAGTGATGCTGGCAAGCAGGTCGTCCTCTCCACGCTGGCCCTCATCAGCGCCCCCTCCGAACTCAAGGAGGTCAAACGCATGGTGGACAACGGTGAGTGGATGATCGAGGCCAATGACCTTGGCGCCGTGCAACTTGCCGCCGAGGCGTCGGTGCCTTTTGTCTGTGGCCCGGCCATCAACGCCTACAACACCGAGGTGCTGCGCATGCTGCTGCGCCAGGGTATGAAGCGCTGGGTCATGCCGGTGGAGCTATCCCGTGACTGGCTGGTCGCGCTGGTGGAAGAGTGCGGGCCGCTGCGCCGTGAATTCGAGGTGGAGGTGTTTGCCTACGGCCATCTGCCGCTCGCCTACTCGGCTCGCTGCTTCACCGCCCGCTCTCTCGATCGGCCCAAGGATCAGTGCGAGCTGGCCTGCATCGACTACCCGACCGGACGCATCGCCAGCAGCCGCGAGGGGGAGAGCGTCTTCAATCTCAACGGCATCCAGACCCAGTCAGGCTACTGCTACAACCTGATCAACGATCTCCCTTCCATGGCTGACTTGGTCGATGTGGTCAGGCTCAGCCCGCAGGGAGACGACACCCTGACCTGGATCGAGCGCTTTCGTGCCAACCAGCAGGGCCATGCCCCCCAGCCACTGGCGACGCAGCAGGACTGCAACGGCTACTGGCGCCAGATCCCGGGCATGCAGTTGGTCTCTTGAAACGACGCGCTACGGATAAAAAAACAGGCCTCAGATTGAGGCCTGTTTTTTTGCACTGACGTCGGTGCTGTTTTGCCGCTTGCGCGACATCAGATCCAGCTCGAGCAGGGCATAGCGATGCTCGATGAAGTCATAGACGTTGTTGGCAAGGGCCAGCTTGAAGTAGCTGATGGCCTCTTTGCGGTTGCCCTTGGCGAGCTCCAGCTTGCCGAGGTAGAAGTAGGTCTCGCACAGGCGTTCGGCCAGATCGCGATTCTCCTTCACCCCCTTGATGACGTTGCCCATCAACTGGGTCGGGGTCAGATCGCCCAAGTACAGGCGCACCAGATCCCAATTCCAGCTGCTATCGTGGTACTTCTCGTAACGCTCGCGCATGTTACGCTTGGCCCGGTCGGCATCGAGCTTGGCTTCCGCCAGGAACAACCAGAGAACCCGGTAGGGATCTTCCGGCTCAGCCTCGAAGAAACGCTTGATGTCGGAGGCGGCCAGATCGGGGCGGTTGCCGTAATAGAGGGCGATGCCACGATTGAGGTAGGCATAGTCGTAATCGGGGGCCAGCTCGAGCGCCGAATCGAACGCCTCATAGGCCTCGTCATAGTTCTGTTGCTGCACCAGATAGACGCCGATGAAGTTGTAAGCCTCGGCAAAATCAGGCTTCTCACGCAGGGCTCGGGTGAAGTCGAGACGGGCCAGTGAACGCAGACCAACGCGATCGAACACCACGGCCCGCTCATAGAAGAGCTCGGCCCGCTGCTCCTTGGTCAGCTCCATCTCACTTAGCATCTGGCCAAGACGGGCCAGCGCCAGCTCGCTCTGGTAAGAGACTTGCAACGGCGTCGCCAGAATGAGGGAGGCAGGTTCCGGCTTAGGAGGCAGAGACTGCTTGGGGGGCTCAACATGATCGGTGCTACTGCATCCCCAGATGGACAGCACCAACAGGATACCGAGCAGGTACCTGATTCCTTTCCAGTTGCTCAACGAAAACTCCGCTGCATTAGCTTTACCCGCTTATGGTAAAGGGCCGATCGCGGTTTGTCATGTGGCAGTCCAGACCCAGACGCAAATAAATCAGGCCTCAATGGGATAACCGGCTTCATTCCAGCCACGAAAGCCACCATCCACGCTCACAACCTTCCCATACCCCATTTTTTGCAAGGCATCGGCCGCCAGAATGGAGCGAAAACCACCACCACAATAGAGGTAGAGTTCACTGTTTGGATCCGGATAACGAGTCTCGATGTCGCGCTCGATCACCCCTTTACCGAGGTAGACGGCGCCGGGCAGGTGGCCCTTGGCCCACTCGCTCTCCTCACGAACGTCGATGAGGATGAAGTCACGCCCTTCGTCCATCCAGCGCTTGATCTGATGGATATCGGTCTCCTGCACCTGGTGGCGGATCTGTTCGACCAGCGCCAAAAAACGCGGATTATGCTGCATCTTATTCTCCCTTGCAGATAAACAATGAGCGCCCGCTGGGGCGCTCATCAGATTAAGGCATGATCTCTTGCTGATCCGCCCCTTCCTTCTCAATCTGGGGTGGCAGCATGTGCTCACGCTTGACCCCGAGATACATGGCTAGGGCACTGGCCACATAGATGGAGGAGTAGGTACCAAAGCCCACCCCGACCAGCATGGCCGTGGAGAAGCCGTGGATCAACGGGCCGCCCTTGAGGAACAGCGCCATCACCACCACGAAGGTCAGCCCCGAGGTGATGATGGTCCGGCTCAGAGTCTCGGTCATCGACAGATCCAGGATGTAGGGGGTGTCCCCCTTGCGGATCTTGCGGAAGTTTTCCCGCAACCGGTCAAACACCACGATCGTGTCGTTAAGCGAGTAGCCGATCACCGTCATCAGGGCCGCCACCACGGTCAGATCGAACTCGATCTGGAACCAGGCGAAGATGCCGAGGGTGATGACGATATCGTGCACCAGAGAGGCAATGCCCCCCACGGCCAGACGCCACTCGAAACGGAACGCCACGTAGAGCAGGATACAGATGACCGAGGCCAGCATGGCCAGGGCACCGTCAGTGGCCAGCTCTTCCCCCACCGAGGGACCGACAAACTCGACCCGCTTCAGGGTAGCGGCCGGATTGACCTTCTGAGCAGCGGCCAACACCTGACGCCCCTGCTCCTCCACCTTAACCCCTTCATGGGGGGACAGACGGATCAGCACATCCTGGCTGGAGCCAAAGTGCTGCAAGGTCGCCCCTTCAATCTGGTTGTTGGCGAGGGCATCACGCACCTCGTCCAGCTCGACACTCTGCTGGAAGCCGATCTCGATGATGGTACCACCGGTGAAATCGAGCCCCCAGTTGAACCCCTTCTGGAACACGCACACCAGCGAAAGCACCATCAGCGCGGCAGAGAAGATCATGCCGGGCTTGGCATACTTCATGAAGGGAATAGGTTTCTCAAAATGTAAGATCTGAAACATCGCAATTCCCTCAGATAGGCAGCTTGTCAAGACGCCGCCCACCCCACGCCAGATTGATAATGGCGCGCGAGACGGTGATGGCCGTGAACATGGAGATGGTCAGACCGATACCCAAGGTCAGGGCAAAACCCTTGATGGGGCCGGTGCCGATACCAAACAGGATCACGGCGGTGATCAGCGAGGTGATGTTGGAGTCGGCGATGGTCGAGAAGGCACGGTCAAAGCCAAGATGGATGGCCTGCTGTACCCCGCGACCGGCGCGCAGCTCTTCGCGGATCCGCTCGTAGATCAGCACGTTGGCATCGATCGCCATACCGAGGGTCAGCACGATACCGGCGATCCCCGGCAGCGTCATGGTCGCCCCCGGAATCATCGACATCACCCCGACCAGCAGCACCAGGTTGAGGGAGAGCGCCAGGTTGGCGACCCAGCCAAAGGCGCGGTAGTAGATGCCCATGAACAGGACGATGAACACCATGCTCCACATCATGGCCTGCAAGCCACTGTCGATGTTCTGCTGGCCCAGGCTAGGGCCAATGGTGCGCTCTTCGACGATCTGGATCGGGGCGATCAGGGCACCGGCACGCAGCAGCAGCGCCAGATTGTGCGCTTCGTTGGCGTTGTCGATACCGGTGATGCGGAACTGGCTGCCCAGGCGCGATTGAATGGTGGCGACGTTGATCACCTCTTCATTCTTGCGGAACTTGCGCTTGCCATCCGGACCCGGCTCACCGACCGGCTTGTATTCGATGAAGACGGTGGCCATGCCCTTGCCGACGTTGTCCTTGGTGAAGGCGGCCATCTTGTTGCCACCCTGACTGTCGAGCTTGATGTTGACCTGGGGACGGCTGTACTCGTCAAAACCGGACTGGGCTCCGACGATATGATCGCCGGTCAGGATGATGCGCTTTTGCAGCACCACAGGACGGCCATGGCGATCGTTGTAGAGCTTGGAGCTGGGCGGAACGCGACCGGACTGAGGGTCGGCGGTCTCATCGACCATGTGGAACTCCAGGGTCGCGGTGGCGCCCAGGATCTCCTTGGCACGCGCGGTATCCTGGATGCCGGGCAACTCGACCACGATACGATCGGCACCCTGCTGCTGCACCAGCGGCTCGGCGACGCCCAGCTCGTTGACCCGGTTACGGATGATGGTGATGTTCTGCTCCAGGGCGTACTTGCGTACCTCCTTGAGCTTCTGATCACTCATGCCGGCCCGCAGGCTGAACTGGCCGTTGCTGGTGTCGCTGCTGAAGGCGAGATCCTGATACTGGCGGCGCAGGTGGGAGAGGGCCTTGTCTAGACTCTCTTCGTCACGAAAACGCACCACCACCTGATCGCCGCTGCGGTTGACACCGGCGTAACGGATCTTCTCGTTGCGCAGCTCGGAGCGGAAATCCTGCACCATCTGCTCTTGCTGCTTGGCAATTGCCTCGGCCATGTCCACTTCCATCAGGAAGTGCACACCACCGCGCAGGTCAAGACCGAGTTTGAGGGGGGCGGCACCAAAGCTCTCCAGCCAGGCCGGCGTGGAAGGTGCCAGGTTAAGGGCGACAACGAAGTCATCACCCAGCTTGTCGGCCACCAAGTCGCGGGCCTTGAGCTGAGCCTCAGTATTATTGAAGCGAACCAGGATCTGCTCGTTCTCGAAGGCGGCATGCTTGGGTTCGATGCCGGCCTGGGAGAGAAGCTCCCGGACCTGATCGAGGGTAGCCAGCTCAACTTGCGCTCCGCGACTTGCGGAGATCTGCAAGGCCGGGTCCTCGCCATATAGGTTGGGTGCTGCATAGAGAAAACCGATGGCGACCACGAAGATCACCATCAGGTTTTTCCACAGCGGGAAGCGGTTTAGCACGCTGTGCTCCTTGGGAGATTACAGGGACTGGAGAGAGCCCTTGGGCAGTACGGCCGTCACGAAATCACGCTTGATGGTGATCTGGGTCTGCTCGTTCAGTGCCAGCACAAGGTAGTCGTTCTCGGTAGAGACCTTGACGATCTTGCCAACCAGGCCACCGGAAGTGAGGACTTCGTCACCCTTGGCCAGGGAGCTCATCAGGTTCTTGTGCTCCTTCACGCGCTTGGCTTGCGGGCGGTAGATCATGAAGTAGAAGATAAGGCCGAACACGGCCAGCATGATGATCATTTCCATACCGCCACCCTGGGGTGCCGCAGCGCCTGCGTCAGCGTAAGCCTTGGAGATAAAGCTCATTTAAAAAACCTCTTTGGTCAGTGATAAATCCGTGAGTTCACAACAACGAAACGACCTTACTCGCTGGCCGCTTCTGCCAGGGGAGGAACGGGCTTCCCTTGCCGACGATAAAACTCAGTTACAAAGTCGTCTAATTTACCCTGCTCGATAGCGTCCCGTAAACCTTGCATCACGCGCTGGTAGTAGCGCAGGTTGTGGATGGTGTTCAGGCGGGCGCCGAGGATTTCATTACACTTGTCCAGGTGATGCAAGTAGCTACGGCTGTAGTTTTGACATGTGTAACAGTCACACTCTGCATCCAGCGGGCTGGTGTCCTCACGGTGTTTGGCGTTACGGATCTTCACGACGCCGTCGGTGGTGAACAGATGCCCGTTACGGGCGTTACGGGTCGGCATCACGCAGTCAAACATATCGATACCGCGGCGCACCCCTTCCACCAGATCCTCCGGCTTGCCCACCCCCATCAGATAGCGCGGCTTGTCGGCCGGGATCTTCGGGCAGACGTGCTCGAGGATGCGGTGCATGTCCTCTTTGGGCTCGCCCACGGCCAGCCCCCCCACGGCGTAGCCGTCGAAGCCGATCTCAAGCAGACCGTCGAGGGAGACATCGCGCAGCGGCTCATAGACCGAGCCCTGGATGATGCCAAACAGCGCATTCTTGTTACCCAGCTCATTGAAGCGTTCGCGCGAGCGCTTGGCCCAGCGCAGGGACATCTCCATCGACTTGCGGGCTTCTTCATAGGTGGCCGGATACGGGGTGCACTCGTCAAAGATCATCACGATGTCGGAGCCGAGATCGTACTGGATCTCCATCGATTTCTCGGGGGAGAGGAAGATCTTGTCGCCATTGATGGGGTGACGGAAAGTGACGCCCTCTTCGGTGATCTTGCGAATGTCGCCCAGACTGAACACCTGGAAACCACCGGAGTCGGTCAGAATGGGGCCATGCCAGTTCATGAAGTCGTGCAGATCGCCGTGCTTGCGCATCACGTCCTGCCCCGGTCGCAACCAGAGGTGGAAGGTGTTGCCAAGCAGGATCTGGGCGCCGGTCTCGGCCACCTCTTCCGGGGTCATCCCCTTGACGGTGCCGTAGGTGCCGACCGGCATGAAGGCCGGGGTCTGCACTGTGCCGCGCTCAAACACCAGCTGGCCGCGACGGGCACGCCCGTCGGTGGTTTTCAGTTCAAATTTCATCGCTTACCTCGATAAAGCCAGAGAAACAGTCTGACAGGGTGGGCTTGCGCCCGAAGACAGCCGCCAAACGGTCAGCGGCTGCGGCGACGGGTGACGAACATGGCGTCCCCGTAGCTGAAGAAACGGTACTGCTCGGCCACCGCCTCGCGATAGGCCGCCATCACGTTGTCATAGCCGGCAAAGGCGCTGACCAGCATGATGAGGGTCGACTCCGGCAGATGGAAGTTGGTGATCATCGCGTCCACCACCTGAAACTCGTAACCCGGGAAGATGAAGATGTCGGTATCGCTGAAAAACGGCGCCAGCGGCTTGCCTTCGGCCTGAGTCACCCGGGCGGCGCTCTCGAGCGAACGCACCGAGGTGGTACCGACCGCGATCACCCGGCCACCGCGGGCGCGGGTGGCATTGATGGCGTCGACCACCTCTTGGGGCACCTCGGCATATTCCGAGTGCATGTGGTGATCTTCAATCTTGTCGACCCGCACCGGCTGGAAGGTGCCCGCCCCCACGTGCAGGGTGACAAACGCGGTCTCCACCCCCTTGGCGCGGATCTGAGCGAGCAGCGCTTCGTCAAAATGCAGGCCGGCCGTCGGCGCCGCGACCGCACCGGGCTTGGCGTTGTAGACGGTCTGGTAGCGCTCCTTGTCGGCGTCCTCGTCCGGACGATCGATATAGGGAGGAAGCGGCATGTGTCCGACCGCCTCCAAGATCTCCAGCACCGGGCGCGGGTCAAGGAAGTGGATCTCGAACAGGGCATCGTGGCGGGCCCGCATCTCGGCCTCGATACCACCATCGAAGATCAGCCGGGTACCCGGCTTGGGCGCCTTGGAGGCGCGCACATGGGCCAGCACCGAGTGCTCATCGATGATCCGCTCGACCAGCATCTCCAGCTTGCCGCCACTGGCTTTTTGGCCAAACAGGCGGGCCGGTATGACGCGGGTGTTGTTGAACACCAGCAGATCGCCGGGATTGAGCAGACCCAGAATGTCGACAAATTGGCCGTGACGGCGCTCGCCACTCTGCCCTTCGAGTTGCAGCAGACGGCTGGCGGTACGTACGGCGGTGGGATAACGAGCGATCAGCTCGTCCGGAAGGTCAAAATGAAAATCAGAAACTTGCATCACACACCTCGGGGAATCGGCGGCTAGTCTAGTTATCCCCCCGTGCCGTGGCAACCCAAATCGGGCCATGACGAGAGCGTGACGGCGCCACTTTGCAAGCCTTTCAGCCCCATTCTGTGAAGCACGGCGAGTTAGCAAAGGATTAACAAGTACTCTTGACCCTGATCAATTTGAGCGGGCCTAGCACGAGTAAGGTGAAGTGAATGGCGGCAGTGAAAGAGAGGAGGCCCACCATGATCACCCTATCCGAAATCATGACCGAGCATCCCTTCACTCTGGGGCCGGAAAACAGTCTGAAACAAGCCATCGACCTGATGGGCCAGGAGCGGATCCGCCACATCCCGGTGGTGGACGACGAGGAGCGTCTGCTCGGCTTGGTCACCTTGAGTGACGTGCTGGCCAGCTGCGAGTCCAAGCTGTTTGTCACCACCAGAGACAAGGAAGAGGAGTTCACCGACAGCGTACAACTCGGTGAGATCATGACCCGCAATGTGGCCTGGGTCGATCCCCATGCCGGCATCAAGGAGGCGGCCCTCTATCTGCAACGTCACAAATATGGCTGCCTGCCCATTGTCGAGCGGGGCAAGCTGATTGGAATCGTCACCGACTCTGACTTTGTGGCCGTGGCCATCAACCTGCTTGAGATCATGGCCGAGCGGGAGCCGGATGAAGGCGAAGTTGATCTATAAATTACGTAATAAAATTACATAACGAGTGATATTTGCACTAAATAATCGCTGTTTTGCTGAAAGTGTTTCAGTTATAGAAATTTATTACAACAGATGATTGCAATGTGATCCTGCTCACACTACTATGCTCCCCGCAAGATTGCTGAAGAACGGGCTGCGGAGTGTGCACCCGCAGGCGCGTTCTCCCTCGTGTGCAAATTTGCAACACCCCATAGTTTGTCTTTGCCGCCCTGCGGCACTTTGTAACGCCATTCCTTGTTGATAAACCCGGTCCTCAGGCCGGGATTTTTTTGTCCGCTTGTCAGCCCGCGCCGCTTCGTCTAGCCTTGCCCCATTTGTCTGGCAGGCCCGCTTCATGAATTTTCTGGCCCATCTCCACCTGGCCGAACACAGCCATACCTCGCCGCTTGGCAACCTGCTCGGCGACTTCGTCAAGGGGCCACTGGCCGGCGATCTCGCCCCCGAGCTGTTACTCGGGATCCGGCTGCACCGCGACATCGACCGCTTCACCGACACCCACGTCGAGCACAAGGCGGCCTGCACCCTGTTCCCCGCCCCCTGGCGCCGCTTCGCCCCGGTGGTCGTCGATCTGCTCTATGACCACTGGCTCTCACGGCACTGGACCCGCTTCAGCCCCCGTCCTCTGGATGATTTTCTCGACGCCCACTACCGGGCTCTGCTCGCCGCCCGCCCCTATCATGCCGAACATCTGCCCCACGGCTTGCCGCTGGCGCTACGCCGGATGGCCGAGCAGCGCTGGCTCGAGAGTTATGCCAGCCGGGAGGGGATCGCCATGGCGCTCGACGGCATAGGGCGACGGCTGCGCCGACCCCTTCCCCTCTCGGCCGCATTGGCGCCGCTGGGTGAGCAGGGGTGGCAACACATTGAATTGGGATTTCTGCGCTTCTATCCGCAGTTACTGGCGCACACCGAGCAGACAGGGCAAGCGCTGCGCCAGGAGATGATGGCCGCTCAGATGCACGGCCAGAGGGGTTAGGGCGTGCGCAACTTCTTAAGGCCAAGCCCCAGCTCGCGGCCGCGCAACCGGGCGTAGAGGGTGCAGCCCACAAAGGCCAGCACGGTCAGCCCTAGCTCAACCAGCGCCAGGGCGCGCTCCCCTTCATCGACCACCAGCAGGGTCAGTGAGTGGAGGAAGTAGAACATCAAGATGAAGGTGGCCCAGGCGTGGGTATAGGGACGCCCGGCCAGGATACCGCGCAGGGGAAACAACAGCGGCACGCCCCAGATGGTGGGCAGCAGCGGCCCCGGCAAGCCCGGATGGGGCGACAGCCAGGCGTGCCACAGCACCACCCACAGCAGCAGCCCCAGATAGCCGGTCAGCGCCAGGATGCGCGCTTGCCCTGTGCTCACAGGATCTCCAGCACTTGCTCGGGGGGTCGGCCGATGCGGGCACGGCCATTGGCGATGACGATGGGGCGTTCGATCAACTTGGGATGGGCGACCATGGCGTGGATCAGCGCGTCACCGGATTGCTCAGCCAGCGCCAGCTCACGGTAGAGCTCCTCCTTGGTGCGCATCAACTGGCGCGGATCAGCAAAGCCAAGCAGGGAGAGCAGCTCACGAACCTGCGCCTCATCGGGGGCCTGCTCCAGATAGAGGGTCACTTCCGGCGCAATTCCCCGGCTCTCCAGCAGTGCCAGTGTCTCACGGCTCTTGGAACAACGCGGATTGTGGTAGATTCGGACCTGGCTCATGCATACACCTCTGTTCTGGTTACCAATA
The DNA here is from genome assembly GCF_000820125.1 of Aeromonas simiae. Classification (GTDB taxonomy): domain Bacteria; phylum Pseudomonadota; class Gammaproteobacteria; order Enterobacterales; family Aeromonadaceae; genus Aeromonas; species Aeromonas simiae. The sequence goes on from NZ_CDBY01000063.1 coordinate 20,163, forward strand.
CGGTCGCCATTGTAGGGGAAAGACGAGGAGAAACATAACGGAATGAAACGAATCTGTTGGGCAGTTGTGGCCACCTTGCTGCTGTGCGGCTGTCGCCCGGTTGAGCAGTATGAAACCGCGCACGGCGAGCCGGCGGCGCTGACCCAGTACTTCGGCCGCCCCCTGCTGGTGAGCTATTACGCCCCCTGGTGTGTCCCCTGCCAGCGCGAGCTGCCGCTGTTGCAGGCCATGGTGATGGAGCACGATCTGCAAGTGCTGCTGGTCAGCTACGATGCCGACAACCAGGCCGCGCTGCTCGAGCAGGCCGCCACCCTGCCCTCCGAGCTGACGCTGGTACGGCCGCTGCCCGGTAAGGCCCTGCCCTACCCCGCGCCTTCGGCGCTGCCGACCAGCTACCTGCTCAATGCCAGCGGCGAGCTGCAAGAGACCATCACGGGCGAGATCTCGCCGCACAAGGCCGAGGCGCTGACGGCCACCATGCTCACCCCGCTGCCGCGCCCGGAGCCCTGGGCCACCTTCTCTTCGCGCCAATGAAACAGGGGGCCTGACGGCCCCCTGTTAGCGATGAACGTCAGCGCTTGAGCGTCTCAAGCTCCTTTTGTGCCTTCTCCAGCTCGCTGATGCGCGCCTCGATGCGCGCCAGCGTCATCTTGTCGTTGGTGGTGCCGCGTGCCACCACCATCTCGTCGATCGAAGCCTGATAATCCCCGCGCAGTGCCAGGGTCTCGGCCCGCACCAGGTGCAGATCGGTCATCCGGCCGAGCTTGCGATAGGCATCGGAAAGCAGACCCCAGGCCAGGTTGTTCTCGCTGTTGGCCCGCACATAAGGGTCGAGCAGCGCCACGCTCTGGCGCGCCTGGCCGCTCTCGAGCAGGGCGTTGGCCAGGTTGATCACCACCACCTCGTTGTCGGGCATACGCCGCTGGAATGATTGCAGGCGGGCGATCGCCTGCTGGTGGCGTCCCTTGGCCAGATCGATGTCGGTCTGGGTGTCGAGCACGAAGAGATCTTCCGGATGACGCTCGGCCAGCGCCTTCATGATGCCGTCGGCCTCGTCATAGCGCTTGAGCTGCACCAGCGCCAGCGCCTTGCCATAGAGCGCCGCATCCTTGAGGCCATAATCCCCCTTGGCGAGGCGGGCATCGAAGTAGGTCAGCATGCCGGCCGCCCCCTCCTTGCCGTAACGCACCTGAATGCGCGCCTTGGCCATCAGAAAATCGAGGCTGGGGGTCTTGTTGCGCACCCCGTAGCTGGCAGCGCGGGCACGGGCCTCGGAGATACGGGTCTCGGGCAGCGGGTGGGTCAGCAGCATCTCGGGCGGCTTGCTGGCATAGCGGTACTCGGCCGCCAGCTTCTGGAAGAAGTTGGCCATCCCCATGGGATCGAAGCCAGCGTCATAGAGGGTCTTCATGCCGAGGCGGTCGGCTTCAAACTCGTTGTCGCGGGTGTAGTTGATGGCCGACTGCATCGAGAGGCCGAGGGTGGTCTGTAGCGCCGCCACCCCGGCGGTCGGGTTGATCACCGCCAACGCGATGGAGCCGACGATGCCGGCCAGGGTCATGGCCGAGCTGCTGGCCTGCGCCTCCAAGTAACGGGCGATGTGGCGCTGGGTCACGTGGGTGATTTCGTGGGCCAGCACCGAGGCCAGCTCGCTCTCAGTTTCGGCGTAGAGAAACAAACCGGTGTGCACCTTGACCCGGCCACCGAGGAAGGCCGCCGCGTTGATGCTGGGATCGTTGATAAGGAAGAAGCTGAAAGGAAAGCGCACCCCATCGGCATTGGCCAGCAGGCGCTGACCGAGATCGCTGAGGTACTGATCGAGCACCGGGTCTTCGATGATCGGCAGGCTGGCCCTAGCAAAACGCATGAAGGCATCACCGTAGCGCACCTCCTGCTCGATGGGCAGGGCGACAACCCCCGCCGTACCGATATCGGGCAACTGATTGTTGGCCGCCACCGGCAGGGTTGCCCCACACAGGGCGGCAATGAGCAGGGGAATGCAGGCGGGGGTCAACTTGGCCACGATCTCTCTCTCCTTCGAATGGGCCCCGGCAGCATACCCTCGCCATTGGGGGCCCACAAGCCTTGTTTAGCACGCCGGGCGGGCGTGCTAAGCTGCCGCTTTGGAGGGTATCTATGGTAGAGATGGATCTGCGGATGCTACGCTGCCCCGAACCGCTGCTGCGCGTGAAGCTCTGGTTGCGTGAGGCTCAGGGCGAGCGCGAATTGCTGCTGTGGCTAGGCGATCCGGGCTCACGTCGCGACATCCCTCACTACCTGACCCGCCTCGGCCACCGCTGTGTCACGCGCGAAGCGTGCGCGTCCCACCTGCTGCTGTGGGTGCAACTTTGCCACAAGGAATCGCTCTGAATGTTCGATGTCATCAGACGCTGGTACAAGTCCCGCTTCTCCGATCCCGACGCCGTCGCCCTGTTCCTGCTGCTGCTGTTTGGCTTTGCCATCATCTGGTGGTTTGGCGATCTGCTCGGCCCCTTCCTGGTCGCCCTGGTGCTCGCCTACCTGCTGGAGTGGCCGGTACACCGGCTGGAGCGGCTCGGCCTCTCACGCCTGCTGGCCACCTCGCTGGTGGTGCTGCTGTTTATCGCCTGCATGGCCTTGCTGCTGCTTGGCCTGGTGCCGACCCTGGTGGTACAAGGGGTCAATCTGGCCAAAGAGGCCCCCACCATGCTGGCTCACAGCCAGGAGTTCGTGCGCACCCTGCCGGACAAGTACCCCGAGCTGGTCGACATCTCGCTGGTCGAGAGCGTCATTGACATCATCCGCCAGCGCATCCTGGGCCTTGGTGAGAGCCTGGTCGCCGCCTCGCTCAGCTCGCTGGTGAGCATCGTCACCCTGCTTATCTACTTCATCCTGGTGCCACTGCTGGTCTTTTTCATGCTCAAAGACAAGCAAAGCCTGCTTGGCAGCCTGCGCCGCTTCCTGCCCCGCAACCGGGCGCTGGCACGGCGGGTCTGGCTGGAGATGAACGATCAGATCGTCAACTACATCCGCGGCAAGGTGGTCGAGATCCTCATCGTCGGTGTCGCCACCTACCTCCCCTTTGCCTTCCTCGGCCTGCGCTACTCGGTGCTGTTGGCGGTGGCCGTCGGCTTCTCGGTGCTCATCCCCTACATCGGTGCCGTGGTGGTGACGGTGCCGGTGGCCATGATCGGCCTGTTCCAGTGGGGGCTCACCCCCGAGTTTGCCTGGCTGATGGTGCTCTACCTCGTGATACAGGGTCTCGATGGCAACCTGCTGGTGCCGGTGCTCTTCTCCGAGGCCGTTAACCTGCACCCGGTCGCCATCATAGTGGCGGTGCTCTTCTTCGGCGGACTGTGGGGCTTCTGGGGGGTCTTCTTCGCCATCCCGCTCGCCACCCTGGTCAAGGCAGTGATCAACGCCTGGCCACGGCGCGAAGAGGGGGGCACCAACCTCAACATGTAACAAAGGGGAGCCGATGGCTCCCCTTTTTCATCCCTGGTGGCACTCATCGAGAAAATGCCTGAGCGCGCGATTGACCGCCGCCGGCTGCTCCAAGGTGGCGATATGACCGGCCCCCGGGATCTCGATGAAGCGGCAGCCGCGCGCCTCGGCCATCAGGTACCCCTCCAGCACTGGGCGCGCCTTGTCTTCGCTCCCTGTCATCACCAGGGTCGGGCAGGTGAGCACCTCCAGCCACTCCATGCGATCACTGCGGGTCACGAAGCTGCGTCCCACCGCCACCATGGCCGCCAACTTATCGGCGGGCCAGGCGGCCAAACGGGCCTTGAAACCGGCCAGCTGAGCCGGCTCGGGCTGATGGGCGAAAAACAGCGGCGCCACCTGCTCGATGACGGGAGCGGGAATCGCCCCAGCCTGCTCTATCATGGCCAACATGCCGAGGTAACGCTGGCAGGGGATCTGCGGCTCAAGACCGACAAAGGTGTCCATCAGCACCAGCGCGCGCAGCCGGCTGCCCGCCAGTTGGGCCAGCTCCAGCCCCCACATGCCGCCGATCGACAGCCCTATCAGGGTGAACGCTTCTATGCCGAGGCCATCGAGCAGGGCCAGATGGTCGCGCGCCAGACTGGCCAGGGTGAGGCCCCCCTCCGGTGCGGCATCAGACTCCCCATGGCCCCACAACTCGGGCACGATGCAGCGGTAGTGCCCCTTGAGGGCATCGAGCTGCGGCGCCCACATGGCGCTGTCCCACAGATAGCTGTGGCCAAGTAGCAGCACCGGCCCCTCGCCTTCATCCAGATAGGCGAGCCGGCGCCCGCGGATCGTCATGCTGTGTTTCTTCATCGCTGTGTCGTCCATCGTGATGGGGCGCGCAGTTTATCACAACGATCTGTTCGTGCAGGCCTCAACGGGTGCATGCTGAAAAGAGGTTCACCCCAAGGAGAACACAGATGGAAAAGCCCAAACACAAACGACTCAACAAGAAGGTCTATGACAAGCAGCTGGCCTGCCTGCAAGAGGAGCTGGTCAAGCTGCAAGAGTGGGTCAAACAGGAGAAGCTCAAGGTCGTCGTCTTGTTTGAGGGGCGCGACGCCGCCGGCAAGGGGGGTTATCAAGGCGCTCACCGAACCGCTCAACCCGCGGGTATGTCGGGTGGTCGCCCTGCCAGCGCCCTCGGATCGGGAGCGCACCCAGTGGTACTTTCAGCGCTACGCCGCCCATCTGCCGGCCGGCGGTGAGATGGTGCTGTTTGACCGCTCCTGGTACAACCGGGCCGGGGTCGAGCGGGTCATGGGCTTTTGCAGCGACGAGGAGTACCGCGAGTTTCTGCGCGCCTGTCCCGAGTTCGAGCGGATGCTGATCCGCTCCGGCATCATCCTCATCAAATACTGGTTCTCGGTCTCGGACGAGGAGCAGGAGAAGCGCTTCAAGGAGCGCATCAACACCCCCATCAAGCGCTGGAAGTTCAGCCCCATGGATTTGCAGTCGCGCACTCGCTGGGCCGAGTACTCCCGCGCCAAGGATGACATGTTCACCTACACCGACACCCAGGACAGCCCCTGGTTCGTGGTCGAGGCCGACGACAAGCGCAGGGCCCGTCTCAACTGCATCACCCACCTGCTCTCCAAGGTGCCCTACCAGAGCATCAAGTACGAGAAGATCAAGCTGCCGCCCATCAACAAGGGGGACTACGAGCGCCCGCCCCTCTCCAGCCAGACCTTTGTCCCCGATGTGTGTGAACAATTTGAATAGGCAATAAAAAACCGGCCCAAAGGGGCCGGTAAAAGAAGAGTGGATTGCATTGGAACTCGCGTAGGACCCGGCCGGAGAGCCGGGCCCGGGTAATCAGACTTTGTTGTAGCGGGCGGTACGCGGGAACGCCTGCTCCTTGTCGTCAAACAGGTAGCACGCCTCGGCAGGGATACCGACGGTGAACTCCTGTTGGGCTTCGACCTCCACATCGGCGTTGGCCTTGACGGTGAAGTCGTTGCCATCCACTTCCATGTAGACGAAGGACTCGGCGCCCAGATGCTCGGCCACCTGAACGATGCCCGTCACCTTGCTGTTGGCATCCGGATGGTCGAGGGAGACCAGGTGCTCAGGGCGAACCCCCAGCTCGACGGTATCACCCACCTTGCCACGGCGGGCATCGATGCAGGCACGTACCTGATCGCCGTTGCTCAGCTTGACCACACACTCCTGCTCGCCGATCTCGGCCAGGGTACCGGAGATGAAGTTCATCTTCGGCGAGCCGATGAAACCGGCCACGAACTTGTTGTCCGGGTTGTGGTAGAGCTCGAGCGGGGTACCGAACTGCTCCAGGTTGGTCTCGGCGTCACCCTTAAGCGGGCTCAGCACCACGATGCGGTTGGCCAGGGTCATGGCCTCCACCTGGTCGTGGGTCACGTAGATGATGGTGGAGTTGAGCTCCTTGTGCAGCTTGGCAATCTCGATACGCATCTTGACGCGCAGGGCAGCATCGAGGTTGGAGAGCGGCTCGTCAAACAGGAACACCTGCGGCTGCTGAACGATAGAGCGGCCGATGGCGACCCGCTGACGCTGACCACCGGAGAGCGCCTTGGGCTTACGCTCGAGCAGCGGCTCGAGGCCGAGGATCTCGGCGGCACGCATCACGCGCTTGTGGATGGTCGCCTTGTCCATCTTCTTGAGCTTGAGGCCGAAGGCCATGTTCTCGTAGATGTTCATGTGCGGGTAGAGGGCGTAGGACTGGAATACCATCCCCACGTTACGCTCTACCGGCGGCACGTCGTTCATGTAACGACCACCGATGGAGAGCTCACCCCCCGTGATGTCTTCCAGGCCGGCGATCATCCGCAGCAGGGTGGACTTACCACAGCCGGAGGGGCCGACGAAGACGATGAACTCGCCTTCCTGGATGTCCAGGTTGATGTTGCGCAGGGTGTCCTTGTGGACGGCCGGGTCGTAATTCTTGCGAACGTTTTTCAGTACAACTTCTGCCATGACAGGCTCCGCTCAAAAATTCGTTTAACCTTGCCGGCGGGACCGGAGCCCCGCCGGGAGTGCATTAGATTAGCCCTTGACGCCGCCCGCCGTCAGGCCGCCGACCAGCCAGCGCTGAGCCAGCAGGAACACGACGGTGATCGGGAAGCCGGAGAGTACGGCCGCCGCGGCGAAGTCACCCCACAGGTAGTTCTGCGGGTAGAGGTACTGCTGGGCCCCAACCGCCAGGGTCAGGTTGTCCACATCCTGCAACAGGATGGAGGCCATGGGCACCTCGGTAATGGAACCGATGAAGGCGAGGATGAAGACCACGGCCAGGATCGGCACCGACAGGGGCAACAGGATCAGGCGGAATGCCTGCCATGGGGTTGCGCCGTCGATGGCGGCCGCCTCCTCCAGGGAGGAGTCGATGGTCTCAAAGTACCCCTTGATGGTCCACACGTGCAGGGCAATCCCCCCCATGTAAGCCAGGATCAGGCCACCGTGGGTGTTCAGGCCCAGCCAGGGGATGTAGTCGCCAATCTTGTTAAACAGGGCATAAATGGCCACCAGTGCCAGCACCGCAGGGAACATCTGGAATATCAGCATGCCCTTGAGGATGGTTGCCTTGCCGCGAAAACGCAGGCGGGCGAAGGCGTAGGCGCAGGTGGTCGAGAGCACCACGATGAACAGGGCGGTCAGGCCCGCGATCTTGATGGAGTTCCACAGCCAGGTCAGCACCGGGAACGGCGGCGGGGTAACGCTGCCATCCACGTTGGTGACCGAGATGCCCAGCGCCAGTCTCCAGTGATCCAGGGTCGGGTTGGAGGGGATGATCTCCCCTACCGAGAAGTTCCCGTTCCGGAAAGAGATGGCGATGACCATGATCAGCGGGAAGATGATCAGAGCCAGGAACCCCCACATGAAGGCGTGAGTAGCCCAGACCCGATACTTCACCGATTTGGGTTGTACGATAGCCATGGTCTCTCCTTAGATCTTGTCCGCTTTGGCCAGCTTCAGGTTGAGCAGCGCGAGGGCGCCGACAATCAGGAAGATAGCGGTAGCGATGGCACTGGCCAGACCGTAGTCCTGACCACCCGAACCCTGGAAGGCGATCCGGTAGGTGTAACTCACCAGCAGGTCGGTGGTACCGGCCGGGGTGGTGGCGCCGATGATGTCAGGGGCACCGTTGGTCAACAGCTGGATCAGCACGAAGTTGTTGAAGTTGAAGGCAAACGACGCGATCAGCAGCGGCGTGAGCGGCTTCATCAGGAGCGGCACGGTGATCTTGAAGAAGTTCTGGATCGGACCGGCTCCATCCATGGCAGACGCCTCATAGAGATCTTCAGGAATGGCTTTGAGCAAGCCCATGCTGAGGATCATCATGTAGGGGTAGCCAAGCCAGGTGTTAACGATGAGGATCATCACCTTGGCCAGGAACGGACTGGTGTACCAATCCGGCTTGATGCCAAAGGCGGCCTCAAGGAACAGGTTGATTTCACCAAAGTTCTGGTTGAACAACCCCTTGAACACCAGGATCGAGATGAACGCCGGTATTGCATAGGGCAGGATCAACATGACCCGGTAGAAACCACGCCCCTTGAGCGATTCCCACTGCACCAAGCAGGCCAGCACCATGCCGATAGCCAGGGTGAAGGCCACCGAGCAGCTGGCGAAGATCACGGTCCAGACAAAGATTTGCAGGAACGGCGCCTGGATGCCCGGATCGGTGACGATACGCGCAAAGTTCTTCCAGCCCACGCTGACCACAAAGCCAGGTGAAACGCTCTGGCCAACATACTGGCCCTGCTCGTCAATGTACTGATAGAAGCCGGTTTCCAGGTTCGGCAACATCAGGGCACCGCTCTGGTTATCACGCAGCAGGTTACCGTCCTTGATGACCACACCGGATTTCAGCACAGCGCCATCAGGCAGGCGGCTGAATTGGGGTTTCTGGGCGGCAAACTTGCGCAGGCTGCTCATGCTCAGGTGAATGTCACCCGGCAGAGCCAGGCTCAGACGGCTCAAGTCGTTGCGATGATTCACAATCTCACGGATCGGGGTGGCGTTGAACTCACGCTCCTCAACCAGAGGATACAGTGGCACTTCGCGCAGGCCGGAATCGGCGGCACCGATCTTGAGGGCCTCATCCAACTTCTTGTTGGCCATGAGACTGAGCGGATGGCTGATAAAGGATTGGTCTCCCTGTTTCAGCAGCAGCTGAAACTGATTGTTTTCACCACTAACCAGGGTGAAATCATACTCACCGCCTTGCACCTTGTAAGTTTTTTTAAGGTGGAACTCCCGGGCCTGCTCCAACGAGAGGAGGTTGGCGCCCGAGTAGTTGGTGAAGGCGATGCCGATGGTGTAGGCAAGAGGGAAGATGATAAAAACAACCATGCCAGCCACACCGGGGAAAATATAACGGTGGGCATAGGTCTTCTTGTTCATGAAGACATAGAGACCGACAGAGACGACGACCAGGTCGAGCAGAGCAAATACCCACTCACCGCTGGCATACATCATGACGGCCGCATAACCATTAAGCACTGCAACCAGTGCCGCCATGGTCCATTTTAGCCAGACGTACTTGTCTTTCTTCGGACCGGCATAGGATTCGATAGAAGGTACTACTTCCATGCCAATTAACCTTTATAACGCCAAGAGAGAGAAAAGAGCGGGAGGCCACAGCCTCCCGCGAGGTGGTGCAATTTACTGAACGATCCGCTTCGCTGCGGTATCCAGTGCCTCGTCAACACCTTGACGACCGGAGGTCACGTTCTTCAGTGCGGTCTCGAAGGAAGACCAGAAGCGGCTCATTTCCGGTACGGACGGCATCGGCTCACCGTTTTGAGCGTTAGCCATGGTGGCCTTGATGCGGGCATCGCTTTCCAGGGTCTTCTGGAAGGACTTCAGCGCCACGGCACCCAGCGGCTTGTCGGCGTTCATCGGCGCCAGACCCGCGTCGGTCAGCAGGTAGTTCTCGAGGAACTCGATGGCCAGATCCTTGTTCGGGCTGGCGGCGTTGATGGTGGCACCCAGCACGCCAACGAAGGCCTTGGCCGGCTTGCCGTTCAGGGTCGGCAGCGGAGCCACGTCATACTTCAGGCCGCTCTTGTCCAGGTTGCTCCAAGCCCAGGGACCGTTGATCATCATGGCCACTTCGCCCTTGTTGAACTTGGCATCCATGACACCGTAGTCGATGCCCTTCTCCAGGTGACCGTTCTTGATCATGTCGGAGATGAACTTAACGCCAGCCTTAGCACCTGCGTTAGCCACACCGGTATCCTTCACGTCATAACCAGCGGCGGTCTTCTTGAAGGCATAACCACCGTTGGCGGCCACCAGCGGGTAGCTGAAGTACGGGGTGTCATAGGCCCACATGATGGCGCGCTTGCCATTTTTCTTCATCTCTTCGTCGATCTTGGCGATCTCTTCGAAGGTCTTCGGCGGGTTGGGCAGCAGATCCTTGTTATAGATGAGGCTCACGGCTTCAACGGCAACCGGATAACCGTAGACCTTACCGTCAACAGTCATGGCGTCCCATGCGAACTGCTCGAACTTGGCCTTCTCGGCGGCGTTCGGGGTCACCGGAACCAGCAGACCGGCCTTGACCCACTCACCGTAACGGTCGTGAGCCCAGAAGAAGATGTCCGGGCCGTTGCCGGTGGAGGCAGCTTGCTGGAACTTCACTTCAACCTGATCCGGGTGAGCGACGGTCACCTTAACGCCGGTTTCGGCTTCAAACTTCTTACCGATCTCGGCCAGACCGTTGTAGCCCTTGTCACCGTTGATCCAGATAGTCAGCTGACCTTCTTCGATGGCAGCAGAGGCGGTGCAAGCAACACCCAGGGTAGCCAGACCGATCAGGGATGACAGCAGTGTCTTTTTCATGAGCCTTTCCTTGTCGTTGAGCAGCGAAGAACATTCCGCGCTGTGAAATACATGTGTGTGCGAAGCCATAGTAGCCGAAGCGAATAACGCCTCACATGACCTATCTCGCATTTTTTGAAATGCAATTACGTATTTTCTTCCAGCAAGTCATGAAAGCATTTTCAATATTTTCAGCTTTGCGTGACTCACCGCACATTAATTGCGTTATAAAATGTAATTATCACACTTAACTGAAACTTAATTACCTTAGTGAAAGGGTTTTCAATGGGGTGAAAACCCTTTCACCTCGTCACATTCTGACAATTTGTTGTGAAAGCACCTGTGGAATTTCCAACTAACAGATTTCAGTAGAAAAAAGCCACTCGCCGCCGGGGCCGAGTGGCTTTTCCAATAACGTGACAAGGATCACATCACACTAGGAGTGGCGCAGCAGTTGGTCCTTGAGATTGGGCGGCACCCCCTTGACGGTCAGGGTGTCGGTTTGCGGGTCGTAAAACACTCGACTGCCGAGCAACTTTTGATCAAAGCTCAATGTCAGCCCGCCACCTGAGCCAACAAATTTGGTCAAGCCACGCAAAGTGCTACGATCGGCGGGAAAACGTTCCTCGAGTTGATACTCTTCGCCAATAAAACTATAAAAATCGAGATCATTCTCTCCCGGTAATTCCGCAGAAAGCTCTCGTATTTCTATTTCCTCACCAGCGCTGGCCTGCTCGCTGCAATATTTGAAAACCTGCTTTTTATATTCAGTTCGCTCATCGGAGGGGAGTTGTTTGCTCTCGCAATAATCATCAACGGCCTGCAACAACCCTTTATTTTGCAACTTGGCATCCATCCCTTCACGAATACCGAACAGTTCGATAAAGAGATCGCCCAGTTTGCGCCCCACCCTTCCCTTACTGAAGGTGACGTAACGGCGCGACTCACTCTGGGTCTGCCACTCGGTCAGGTCGACCCGGGCCACCAGGTTCATCTTGCCGATGTCGAGATACTGGATGTGGCGCAGCTCCAGCGTATCGCTGACGGTCACGCTCTCCTTGCTATCGAGCAGCGCCAACAGCAGGTAATCCACCCCGACATACTGATAACGGGCCACCAGCAGCACCCCGTGTTCGTCAAGCTCGTGGCGCGCCAGCGTCTCGACCAGCTGCTCGGTGAGCTGTACCGAGAAGGGGACAAAATCGAGCGTTCCCTGCCGCAGGGCGGTGAGCCCCTCGCAAAAACGCGGGTCAGGCGCCTCCTCCCCCTCGGCGGGCTCGGCAAAATAGCCAAAGCCCTTGCCGCCCTTACCGTTATAGATGCGGTGCAGCTCGGCCATCAGCCCCTGCACGGCGTCGTCAACCACCAGAGGTTGAGCACGCGTATCCGCCAGGGGCCTGCCTTCCGCGTCCAACCGCAATGAATGAAGGATGATCTTATCGATATCGAGACTCATGTCACAAAGCCATAGAGTTAGCCAAGAGGGTGGGGTATTATAAGGCGCTTTGACAGCAGATGAACCCAAGATTATGCCCATCGTTTCAAAGTATAAAGCCGAACAGTTTGATGCCCTGATGAACGACCTCATCACAGTGCTGGAACAGCACAAGGCACCGGTGGATCTGAGCCTGATGGTACTGGGCAATCTCACCACCAACATCATCAATGGGCAATTGGCCCCGGCTCAGCGCCAGGCCATTACCGAGAAGTTCGTACAGGCCCTGACCGCCTCCGTCGATCAGGACAATCAGGCCCACTGAACCTCATCCCCAACCAGCACCTGACGGACGAGTATGGTCGAAACCGGCAACCCTTATCGTGACAATGTCTCTCGCCTGATCACTTGGGGACATTGGTTCTGCTTTTGCAACATTCTGTTGGCCATGCTGGTCGCCAGCCGTTATCTGGGCGCCATCAGCTGGCCTTCGTCCACTCTGGGCGTGCTCTACCTCATCGTCAGCTGGGTCGGTCATTTCTCTTTCCTCGGCTTCATGACCTACCTGCTCACCATCTTCCCCCTGAGCTTCCTGCTCCCCAAGGAGAAGGTGCTGCGCTTTTGCGCCGCGGTGGTCGCCACCCTGGCGCTGTTGCTGCTACTCATCGACACCCAGGTGTTTCGCCTGTTCAAGTTCCACCTCAACGGCCAGATGTGGCCATTGCTGCTGGAGCAGGCCCAGAGCGAAGAGGGCGGGATCTGGAGCATGCTGTTTATCGCCGTCCCCAGCCTGTTTCTCATCCAGCTGGTGCTGTCGACCTACACCTGGCGCAAGATCAACAAACGCAAGCGCAGCCAGTACGGCAACCATGTCGGTCTGATCCTGCTCGGCTGCTTCGTGTTGACCCACCTGGTCAACAGCTGGGCCGATGCCACCCTCTATCAGCCGATCACGGCACAAAAATCCAACTTCCCGCTCTCCTACCCCATGACGGCCAAGAACTTCCTGGCCAAGCATGGCTGGCTGGATCTCAGCGAATACGAGAAGCAGGCCGAGGCCCAGCAATACGAGGGCAGCGAGGAGCGGCTGCGCTACCCGCTGCACGCCCTCAATGTCGAGCCGGCCAAAGAGCCCAAGAATCTGCTGATCGTGGTGGTCAACGGCCTGCGCCACGACATGCTCAACAACATCAACATGCCCAACCTGCAACGTTTTGCCGCCCAGCAGCAACGCTTCGATGCGCACCTCTCCGGCGGCAATGGCGATCTCACCGGCATGTTCAGCCTCTTCTACGGGCTGCCCGGCCACTACATGGCCGATATCAGCAAAGAGAAGCGCCCGCCCCTGCTGTTTGACGAGATGCTGCGTCAGGATTACCAGTTTGGCCTGTTCGGCCCGCTGCACGACGTCAAGGCCTACCGCAAGAGCCTGCTGGCCGGTCTGCGCCAACAGGTGTTCGTCAGCGATGCCGATGACGATGCCCGCCTGCTCGGCCAGTGGCAACAGTGGCTGGGCAACCGCAACGAGGCGCGCCCCTGGTTCTCCCTGCTTTACCTCACATCGGCGGGCCACTACGAGACCCCATCCGAGTTCAAGGGGCCGTTCCAGCCCGAGCTGACCCAGTTCAACCCGGCCACCGCCTATCGCAAAGAGAACCAGCCCAAGCTGGAGAACCGCTACAAGAACGCCGTCTTCTATGTCGATCAACTGCTTGAGCAGATCACGGCACAATTGACCCGCAGCGGCCTGCTCGACAAGACGGTGGTGGTGATCACGGCCGATCATGGCCAGGAGTTCAATGAAACTCGCCGCAGTAGCTGGGGTGCCGGCAGCAACTTCTCCACCTATCAGGTGCAGGTGCCACTGGTCATCGCCTGGCCCGGCAAGGCACCGGCGGTGATCACCCAAGACACCAGCCATCTCGATCTGGTGCCGACCCTGATGCAGGATCTGCTCGGGGTACGCAACCCAGTGCGGGACTACTCCAGCGGCCAGGGGCTCTATGCCCCCACCCCGCGCAACTGGTCACTCAGTGGTGATGGGCAGGATTTTGCCATCTATCAGAAAGAGGTGATCACCCACTTCAACCGCCAGGGTGACTTCGAGCTGCTGCGCCGTGACAACTATCGTCCCATCCCCCATACCAACCCCGATATGGGAGTACTGGTGCAGGTGATGAACGAGCTGAACCGCTTCTATCGGCAACGGTGATCCCCCGCAGCCGCGGGGGATCGTCATCGTCAATGGAACTTGTTGATCAGGCGCTGCAACTGCTCGATCGGGGTGTGATCCTCATCGAAGAAGTGCTGCATACGCAGCAAGGTCAAACCGCCGAACCCTGGCGTGCCCGACAGCGCCTTCTCCATCTGTAACCATCCCGCCGCATCGTACAGCTCACCGGCCAGGGCGTTTTCCCCCATCAGGCGGATCCCCAGCTCATGGGCCGCTTCGGCAAACCAGCCGACCAGATCGGCGGCCTGCGAATAGCCCTCATAGGGGCGGTTTTGCATCTCAAGACAGGTAAAGTGCACCACGATGCGAGCCCGCTGTTCGGCCGGCACCAAGGCATCGAGCAACTGCACATACTCGCGCTGGTTGCGCGGCCCCATAGCCGGGTGCGGACGCAGCAGGCCAGCCGTGATCTCGGCCACCCTGGGCTGATCCGGATCGCTGATCTCCCAGTGGATGCCGGGGATCTTGATCCCCAGCGGCACCGACAACCACGCTTCCTCGCTGAAGACATCCAGCGCGCACGCCATCACTCTGCGGCCATGCGCCATCAGGGCGTCGTGATACCAGCCGAGGCACTCCCTTCCCCAGGCCGAGTGCAGGTAGGCCTTGTTGTCAAACAGGGAGTCGGCCGTCGGCAGCGGGATCTGGGCAAAACCATCAAACTGGGTGCCGAAGGTGTAGTTGAGGGCTGCAATCCCCTGATAACGCTGCTCCAGATAGGCGCGCCAATCGGCCCGCGCCAGCTCGCTGTAGCACTGCAAGGTGCCACGGTTCGGATAGTTGCCCCAGTCGTGGGCGTTGTAGCTGGGGTAGCGCAGCTCGCCGGCCGGCCCCAGGCTGATGTTGATCTCGGCCATCAGGGCGGCGCGCGGCGCATAATGCTCACGAAACGCGTTCATGAAGGCCCGATAGTGCGGCAGCACAAACTCGTCGGCCCACAGGGAGACGTACTCCATCGAGGCATCGCCGGTCTCACTGACGTACTGCAGCTCGCGCACCGAGGCCAGCTCGGGGTGGCGCGACAGCAAGGTGCCCCACAACCAGAGCGGGATGGTCTGGGTAAAGTCGTCGTTGACGTTGCCACCGGCCTGGTGGAACGAGAGGATAGGCACCCAGCGCATCTGCTGACGTTCGAGCAGATCGACCAGGCGGTCGTAATAGCTCCAGTCAAAGCAGCCCGCCTGGCGCCCCTCCACCAGCCCCCACCAGATATCGGTGGAGATGGCCGTGACGCCGAGGCGGCGCAGCACCCCGACCTCCTCCTCGAAGCGGGCCCACTCCTGCTCGCTCAACACCTGGCGCTGGTTACCCACCTTAAGGTGCAGCGGCCCCATGACCCGGAACTCCTTGCGCCTGAGCAGCTCCCCCTGACCACGGGCGTTGCGCAGCCGCACCAGTTGCCGCAGGCGAGCCGCCACCGTCTCCCCTCCGGCAACACCATCCAGATCGCGCCACACCCAGCCATGTCCATCACCACGGTACAGCGCCGATTCGATTAAGTGCTCCCAGCGCGGATGATCGTCCACCGGCAGCGGGGCGACGTTCTCCACCATGGTGGCCACGCCCTGGGCCTCACAGGCCTGCTGCCAGAGAGCCAGCTGCGGCACCTGACGCAGCCCCTCCCCGGCCCCCGTCAACCAGATACGCAGCCGTTCGCGGGCTACCGATGCGGGCAGCGCGGCGCGCAGCCAGGACTCGGGCTCCCCGTAATCGGCGCTGGCAGACGCGTCAAGGTGGCAGGCGAGTCGCACGCCCAGGCTCGCCTGCTGCCAGGGCCCGGTGAAGATGGTGTCGGCTTGGCTGAGCCAGCGTCCCCCCTGCGCAGCCAGCCCGTGGCGCAACCACGTTGCCACATCATGACGAGCCACCTCGCCCGGTTGCAGCAGCGCCTCGCGCAAGGCGGCATGCGAGGCGAGCGGCTGGCCATGCTGCCACGCCTCCTGCCAGTCGGCCGCCGACCCATAGCGCGCCAGCATGCCTTGCGTCAGCGCATCCAGACCCGAGCGACCAAACAGGGGCCACGGCTCCTCCCCCAACGCCGGATAGCGCCACTGCCCCTGCGGCCCCACCCCCAGTTGCAGATGCGGGATCACCTCAGCCAGTGGCGCCAGTTGCTCGGCAAAGGTGTGCAGCCACTGCGCCATCAGAGGAGCAACCTGCTCCTCCCCCCACCAGCTGACGGCCAGATTACTGTCGATGCCATGCCGATCGCGGTACTTGAGTCGCTCCGCCGCTGCCCCGGCGGGCAGCTGCTCGCCGGCCCAGCCCCACAGCCAATCCGGCAGCAAGCGGTCATGCTCCATGCCTGCCGCGGCCAGATGCAGCTCGGGGATCACCTTCAGCCCCGCATCGGCAATGCACTGGCACAACCGCATCACGCCTTGCCAGGCGGCCGGCTCTGTGACCTGCCCCGGCAGGTCGGGCGCAACATGGCGCCACAACATGGGCACCACAACCCCCTCAATCCCCAGCAAGCGGGCCTGCTCGAGCCGCGCGCGCAGATCGTCCTGGCTGAAGGTAAGTGGATGGACTGACGCCCCGAGATGGGCCCAGAGGTGCAAGGAGTGGGATGACCACGTCATGGCAAAAATCCTTGGCTAATACGGTGAACATCGTTTCTCACACCGACAGCCACAAAGCGCAAATCTGGTAGGCTTTTCATCTCCCCGAACTGTGAGAGCCCTCACAACCCGCATATATAAAGCAAGGGGCGTCC
>NZ_CDBY01000063.1:36999-42181 GCF_000820125.1 Aeromonas simiae
GGACGCCCCTTGCTTTATATCGGCAATATCATGCCTTATTGCCTGTCGCCTCCGGGGACAAAAGCGACCTCATAGCTCGAGCGAGATATCCCCCTTGGCCAGACAGGCGCAGGCCAGCACCACGCCAGCCTCGATATCGGCAGCGCTGAGGGTCACGACGCTCTGGCGCTCCACCTCCCCCTCTACCGTGCAGCGGCAGGCACCGCACACGCCAGCGCGGCAGGCAAACGGCATGCTGCCACCGGCCGCCTCAACCGCGGCGAGCAGGGTCTGACCGGGCAGGATCTTGACCCGTTTGCCCTGTTTGGCCAGGGTGAGCCAGAAGTGCTCATCGGCGCTGGCGGGGGCCGCCTCCGGCAGGCCAAACGACTCCTGATGCAGCTGGGCATCGGGCAGCCCCAGCTCACGCAGCAGGGTCACCACGGCGGCCATGTAAGGGGCGGGCCCGCACAGGTAGACCTCGCGGGTAAGCAGATCAGGGGCCAGCTCGCGCAGCATGGCGGCATCGAGCCGCCCCTGCCAGGGGTGGACCGCCGGCGCCTGCTCCAGCACATGGGCGACCCGCAGTCCGGGATGAGCCTCGGCCAGCGCCTGCAAGGGCTCAGCGAAGATGAGATCCTGTGGGCTGCGCGCCGAATGGATGAAGCGGATATCGGCGGCAGGGTCACGGGCCAGCAGATCCCGCGCCATGGCCCACATGGGGGTGATGCCGGAGCCAGCACTCAGCAGCAGTGGCGGCATCGCGCCCTCGGCGGTCAGGTAAAACTCGCCAAACGGCCCGTCCACCGTGATGCTATCGCCCACCCGCAGAGTCTGGCGCAGGTGGTGAGAGACCCGCCCCACCCCCTTGACGGTGATCTGCCAGAAGGGATCGTGCGGGCTGGAGGAGAGAGTGTAGGCGCGGGCGTGCGCAGCGCCATCCATGTCGGTGTGAATCGTGATGCACTGGCCGGCCAGCACGGGGGGCAAGGCGCCTGTCTGCGGCGCCAGACGCCAGCTGGTGACATCATGGGTCTCTTCGATGCGGGCCGTGACGGTCAACGTGAGGGTGGTCATGGCAGACTCCGGGTGGTTCATAGGCGAAAAAAAGGCGGGCGCATGGCCCGCCAACGGCTTGCAGCAACCTTCCTCAGGCTGCCAGGATCTCGGCCAAGTCGGCCTCGGCGGTGGTGGTGCCCTTGAGACCGAACTGATCTTCCAGCACCTTGAGCAGGGCCGGCGTCAGGAAGGCAGGCGCCGTCGGGCCGGTGCGAATGTTCTTCACCCCGAGCGCCAGCAGGGTCAGCAAAATCACGATCGCCTTTTGCTCGAACCAGGAGAGCACCAGGGTCAGCGGCAGATCGTTGACACCGCACTCGAAGGCATCGGCCAGGGCCAGGGCCAGCTGGATGGCGGAGTAGGCATCGTTACACTGTCCCACGTCGAGCAGGCGCGGAATGCCCTGGATGTCGCCGAACTCCAGCTTGTTGAACTTGTATTTGCCGCAGCCCAGCGTCAGCAGCAGGCTGTCTTGCGGAATGGCGCGGGCAAACTCGGTGTAATAGGCACGCTCGGCGCGATCCCCGTCACAGCCGCCAACCAGGAAGAAGTGCTTGATGGCGCCGCTTTTCACCTTGTCGATGACCGCCGGAGCGGCCTGCATCAGGGCGTTGCGGGCAAAACCGATGGTGATGAAGTGCTCGAGCTCCTCATGCAGGAACCCCTCCAGGGCGAGCGCCTTGGCGATAACCGCCGAGAAGTCCTCCCCCTCCAGATGGGTCACGCCGGGCCAGCCGACGATGGAGCGGGTAAAGATGCGATCGGCATAGTTGCCCACGTTCGGATCGATGATGCAGTTGGAGGTCATCACCACGGCGCCCGGGAAGTTGGCAAACTCCTTTTGCTGGTTCTGCCAGGCCGAGCCGTAGTTGCCCACCAGATGCGGGTACTGCTTGAAGAAGGGGTAGGCCAGCGCCGGCAGCATCTCGCCATGGGTGTAAACCAGAATGCCGGTGCCCTGGGTCTGCTCCAAAATGAGCTTGAGATCGACCATGTCGTGGCCAGAGACCAGGATGCACTTGCCCGGCACCGGGGTGACCCGCACCTGGGTCGGCTCAGGGTGGCCGAAGGCGGTGGTCTCGCCGCGATCGAGCATGGCCATCACCTTGAAGTTGAGCATGCCAATTTCCATGGCGCAGTCGAACAGCGGAGCCATCTCGCTCGGATCGGTGGCCAGCCAGGCCATGATGCGGTGGAATTCGCGGGCAATGTCATCATCCTGCTCACCCAGCACACGGGCGTGCTCCATGTAGGCCGCCGCCCCCTTGAGGCCATAGAGGCAGAGCAGGCGCAAACCCAGCACATCCTCGCTGACACTCTCCTTGCCACGGTTGACGGCCGCCACCGGCGCCTGGGCCAGTTGGCTCAGCCGTGCTTCACCCGGCTCGAAGGTAGCGGCGGCCGGCAGGGCCGAGAGATCGACGGCGAAGGCGCCGATCCGCTCGGCCAGCTGGCGGCGGTAGGCCAGCGCCTGGTTGGCATAGGCCACGATGCGATCGGAGTCGAAGTTGACGTTGGTCAGGGTGGCGAAGAAGGCCTGCGGTACGAAGGCATCGATGGCGCGATCGACGATGCCATGCTCGCGGGCCAGACCTGCCCAGGCACTCAGCCCTTGCAGCACATAGATGAGGACGTCCTGCAGATCCGATGTCTCGGCGGTCTTGCCACACATGCCCTGGGCGAAGGCGCAGCCGTTGCCGGCGGGAGTACGGATGGTCTGCTCACATTGCACACAAAACATGATGCCTCTCCTAATGGACATTTCATTTGTTTGTTTTGCTGCGATTCTATGACGCTGAATCGGATCTTAATAGACATCCAATTTACTTATTAACTGTTCGTTGATGCAGATCAATTTCCAGCGCAGACAAAAAAGCCGCCCTTTTCGGGCGGCAACAACATGGAAACGTGATAGGCAAGGGAACAGAGAGTGAGCACTCAGTCGAGGTAGGCGCGCAGCATCCACACCAGCTTCTCTTGCTGCTGGATGTAGTCAGAGAGGATGGATGTCGTCCCCTCATCACCCGCCTCACCCGCCTGCTCGAGAATGGCGCGCTGGGCCACCAGCAGCTCACGAAAGCCCGCCAGCAGCGACTCGACGCAGGCACGGCCATCGTGAACGCCCTTGACTTCGCCAATGGCAGAGAGGGAGAGATAGCGGCTGAAGCTGTGCTCAGGCACGGCGCCCAGGGTCAGGATGCGTTCGGCCAGCTCGTCGACCTTGAGCAGCAGATCGTTGTAGATCTCCTCAAACTTGAGATGCAACTCGAAGAACTGGTTACCACGGATGTTCCAGTGGAAACCACGCACATTCATGTAGAGGATCTGGTAGCTGGCCAGCAGCTTGTTGAGCTCGGCGGCCAGCGCATCGGATTTTACTGTGTCCAGACCAATAGCGTTTTTCATATGACACCTCCAAATCTTGGGAACGGGTTCAGATTAATCCCCTACAAAGGCGATGGAAAATCGTTGCTGCCTAGCATATTGATAGCTAACACCTATCGATTCTCCGGATAGGTGGGCTCGATTTCACATCGATGCCACATGAACATGGATCTCGGTTTACGTCTCATCGCCCCCTGTCGGCAGTTGGCGAAACATCGCTATCGCCTGCAACCGGGCCACCGCGTGATCCACCATGGGCGAGGGGTACGCCTCATCTCCCTTGCGCCGCAGCCAGTCGTGCGGGGTGTGGATGCAGGCTGCCGGCACATCGGCCAGCTCCTCGACCCAGCGGCGGATAAAATCCCCTCGCGGATCAAACTTTTGCCCCTGAGTGGTCGGATTGAACACGCGAAAATAGGGCGCCGCATCCGCCCCTGTGCCCGCCGCCCACTGCCAGCCGCCGTTGTTGGCCGCCAGATCCCCGTCGATGAGCTGGCTCATGAAGTACGCCTCCCCGCGCCGCCAGGAGAGGTGCAAATCCTTGGTGAGAAAGCTCGCCACTATCATGCGCAGGCGGTTGTGCATCCAGCCGGTCTGCTTCAGGCAGCGCATGGCCGCATCGACAATGGGATAGCCGGTGTGCCCCTCGCACCAGGCAGCGAAAGCCGGCTCATCGTGCCGCCAAGCCAGCGCCCGGGTATGCAGCTGGAACGGCTGGTTCATCGACAAGCGCGGCTCCAGAGCCAGCAAGTGGCGGTAGAACTCGCGCCAGATGAGCTCATTGAGCCAGGCAAAACCGGGCTCATCGCGCGCAAGGGGTAATCTGCCAAGCCGGCTGTGCAGGGCCGCAAGGCACTGGCGCGGACTTAAGATCCCCGCCGCAAGATAGGCCGACAGGCGCGAGGTGCCAGGCTCGGCCGGCAGATCGCGGCGCGCCCCATACTCCAACACCGCGTCATCGATAAATTCGCGCAGTCGCGCCTCGGCTGCCCCTTCGTGTACCGGCCAGTCACGCAGAGTGCGCGTCTCATGCTCACTACGCGCAGGCAACGACAGAGGTAGCCAGTCAAGCGGCGCCCCCATCGGCTCAGGAGCCCGGTAAAGCGAATAGCCATGGGCCGCAATCTCGCGCAGCCAGGCGCGACTGAAGGGGGTGAAGACCTTGAACGGCTCCCCCTTGCCGGTCAGCACGCGGCCCGGCGGCAACACGCAGCAACCGGGCACAAAGCGGCACGGCACCGACAAGTGCGCACTCACCGCCTCGTCGCGTCGCCGCTCGTCGACCTCGATGGCGGACATGGCGTGCAGCGCCGTGGCACCGCGCTCGCGCACCAGGGCCGTGAGGGCAGCCGGCACCTCGGCAAACCAGGGCGCCTCGATAAGGTGCAGCCGAATGCCGCGGCGGGCGAGCTCAGCGCCCAGCACATCGAGCCGCTCGAGCAGGAAGCGCTCGCGCAGCGATGCCATGTGATGGTGGCGCCACTGGGCGCGGCTGATGACAAACACCGCCTCCACCGCCTCCCCCTGCGCGCGGGCCTGCTGCACGGCGGCGTGCAGGGCCGGGTGATCGACCAGCCGCAGATCCTGCCGAAACCACACCAGTTGCATCTTATGCCTCCTGCTCGTCGCGCTGGGCCAGCCACGCCTCGATGCTCTCGAGGTGGGGGGCGCCCAGCAACTGACCGGGATAAAGGTGCGCCAGCTCGCCGAGCAGCACGGTGCCCTCGGGCCAGGACTCCCCCAGCTCCCCGCTCAGCCC
>NZ_CDBY01000064.1 GCF_000820125.1 Aeromonas simiae
ACCACCCCGAGGATGCCCCGGCGGGTCTGACCCATCGCCTGTGCTTCGTGCCCGCCGGGGCATCCTCGGGGTGGTGAGAGACAAACAATACCTGGCTGCGCCCGGTGGCGATGAGCCGCGCCAGCACCTCGCGCACCAGATGGCGGTTGAGCGGATCGAGCCCCTGCAAGGGCTCGTCGAGGATCAGCAGCGGCGGCTGCTTGACCAGGGCGCGGGCGATCAGCAGCAGCCGCTGCTGACCAAACGAGAGGGCATGAAACGGCCGCTCCCCCTGCCCCGCCAACCCGAGCAGGGTCAGCCACTGCTCGGCCAGCGCCAACTGGCGATCCCCTGGGGTCACATACAGGCCGATGCTGTCGTGAAAGCCGGAGAGGATCACGGTACGCGCCGAGCAGGCGATCCGATAGTCAAGGTGCAGCGCCGGGCTGACCAGCCCGATGTGGCGCTTGATCTGCCAGATGCTCTCGCCACTGCCGCGCCGCACCCCGAACAGGGTGAGATCATTGCTGTAGCCCTGGGGGTGATCGCCGGTGATCAGCGCCAGCAGGGTCGACTTGCCCGCCCCGTTGGGGCC
>NZ_CDBY01000065.1:0-3776 GCF_000820125.1 Aeromonas simiae
GAGGGAGGGGGCCTCCTGCTCGGGGTGAAAGTAGTCCTGATATTCGCTTTGCCACTGACGCTCCATCATGATGGGCAGACGGTAGATCACCACGTTGAGAAAGCTGCCAATGAGCAGGGAGAACAGGGCGATGAGAATAAAATAGAGCCAGGGTAGCTCCTGGCTGAGTAGCAAGAGAGTGGACATAAAATCGGTATCGGCTGGTTAATGGATGACGCTGCCCAGCTTGAAGATGGGCAGATACATGGCGACGACCATGCCGCCGACCAGCACCCCTAGCACCACCATGATCAGCGGCTCGAGTAAGCTGGTAAGGCCATCGACCAAGTCATCAACTTCCTGTTCATAGATGGCCGCGACCTTAGAGAGCATATCATCAATGGCCCCTGATTCCTCGCCGATCATCACCATCTGGATCACCATATCGGGGAAGAGATCGACGGTGCGCATCGCCATGTTGACCTGCATGCCGGCAATCACTTCATTGCGTACGGCCATGATGGCGGTGCGATAGACATAGTTGCCCGAGGCGCCGGCGGAGGAGACCAGCGCCTCGATGAGCGGGATACCCGCGGCGAAGGTGGTGGCCAGGGTGCGGGCAAAGCGGGCCATGGCTGCCTTGTGCAGGATCATGCCGACCACGGGCAACCCGAGGACGAATTGATCGGTTTTGTTGCGCACCTTCTCCGAGCTGCGCCAGGCACGTACGTAGAGAAAGATGGCCAGCGCCGCCCCGCCGAAGAAGACATACCACCAACTTTGCATGAAACGGGAGATGCCGATGACAAAGCGGGTGAAGGCAGGCAGTTCGGCGCCAAAGCTTTTGAATATCTCCTCGAACTGGGGAATGACAAACAGCAGCAGAATAGAGGTGACGACAATGGCGACCAGTATGACCATGGTGGGGTAGAACATGGCCTTCTTGATCTTCGATTTGAGCGCCTCGGTCTTCTCCCGGTAGGTGGCAATGCGATCGAAGATGATCTCGAGGGCGCCGGAGTGCTCGCCCGCCTCGACCAGATCGCAATAGAGCTGGTCAAAATGACGGGGATGGCGCCGCAGCGCTTCTGACAGCGGGGTACCAGTTTCGACCTCGTTGGCGATCTCCCCCACCAAATCGCGCACCGTACTTTTCTCATGACTGCGGGCAATCACCTGCAATGTTTGCACCAATGGCACGCCGGCAGAGAGCATGGTGGTGATCTGCCGGGTGATGATGGCGATATCGGCGGGTTTGATCTTGGCGGCGCCACGGGAGAATAGCCCCTGTGATTTTTTGCTGATTTTTGATGCGGTGACGCCCTGCTTACGCAGCTCGGCTTTGACGTTGGCGATGGAGTCAGACTGTAGCTCGCCAGACACTTTCTGACCTTTGCGATTGACGCCGCTCCAGCGAAAGGCGCTGACTTTAACGGGGCGATTCTGTTTGGCTCGTGTGGCCATCCTTGGCTCCTGCCTGATGGGGATACAGGCTTAGTCTAGTTGGTGGTGACCCGGTTGATTTCGGCCAGGCTGGTGATACCGAGGCGGGCCTTCTCGAGGCCGGCCTGGCGCAGCGTGCGCATGCCCTCTTTTTGTGCCTGGGCTGCAATCAGCAGTGAGTTGCCGCCCTGCATGATGATGCGGGCGATGTTGTCTGACATGGAGAGGATTTCGTAGATACCGATGCGCCCACGATAGCCACCGGAGCACTCTTTGCATCCGCAGGGGCGATAGAGACGGATGCCGGCCGCGACCTGCTGTACGCTGTAACCAAGTTTGAGCAGCTCGCCCTCGGGGATATTGTCGGGTTGCTTGCAGTGTTCGCACAGTTTGCGCGCCAGTCGCTGGGCCATGATGAGGGTGACCGAGGAGGCGATATTAAAGGCGGGAACGCCCATGTTCATCATGCGGGTCAGGGTCTCGGCAGCGGAGTTGGTGTGCAGGGTTGAGAGCACCAGATGGCCGGTTTGTGCTGCCTTGATGGCAATTTCAGCCGTTTCCAGATCGCGGATCTCCCCCACCATCACCACGTCCGGATCCTGACGCAAAAAGGCGCGCAGGGCGCCGGCGAAGGTCAATCCCGCCTTGGGATTGATCTGCACCTGGTTGACGCCGGGCAGGTTGATTTCGATGGGGTCTTCGGCGGTGGAGATGTTGCGCTCCACCGTGTTGAGCAGATTCAAACCGGTGTAGAGGGTCACCGTCTTGCCGGAGCCGGTGGGCCCTGTCACCAGTATCATGCCCTGGGGGCGGGCGAGCGCCGTCTGGTAGAGCTGCTTTTGTTCCTCATCGAAGCCGAGCTGATCGATATTGAGGCGGGCCGCCGATGAGTCGAGCAGCCGGATCACCACCTTCTCGCCCCACATGGTGGGCAGGGTGTTGACTCGCATGTCCATGGCCCGGTTGCGGGAGAGTTTCAGCTTAATGCGGCCATCTTGCGGTAGCCTGCGCTCGGCGATATCGAGGCGGGCCATCACCTTGAGCCGCGCGGCGAAGCGGCTGGCCAGGTTCACCGGCGGGGTGGCGGCCTCATGCAAAATGCCATCGATGCGAAAGCGAATGCGGTACTTGTGTTCATAAGGTTCGAAGTGCAGATCCGATGCGCCGCGGCGAATGGCATCCATCATGATCTTGTTGATGTATTTGACGATGGGAGCATCGTCATCGCTGCTGTTGACCGTCTCATCGAGACGGCTCTGCTCATCGGCGACCTCAAGACCTGATATATCGGCATCATCGATGTCATCGACATTGAGGTTCTCCTGATCGTGTTCGAGCAGTTTGCCGATGGCGCGCACCAGCTTCTCCTCTTCCACCAGCAGGGCTTCGGTATGCAGGCCGAAGTTGAAGCCGAACTCCTCCAGCGCCGCCACATTGGTCGGGTCAGCCATGGCGATGTAGAGGGTGTGTCCCTGCAGATAGATGGGCAGGGCGTGGTGTTTCTCGATCAGCTTCTGGTTGATGTATTTGGGGGGGATATCCCCCAGCTCGAAGGCATCGAGGTCGAGCAGGGGAACGCCATACTCCTGCTCACAAAAATCAGCCAGCTCCCGGCTGGAGAGGATCTGATTTTCGATAAGAAAGGTGGTCAGGGGCTTGCGCTGCGCCTTGGCCTGACTGGAGAAGCGCTGCGAGTCCTGCTCGCTGATCAGGGAAGAGGCGGCCAGGCTAAGTGCCAGGCCGCTGTTGGAGGTTGAGGTCATCAGTTAGGGCAATATCCATCGTTAGTTGCATTGGTGTCACAAGTAATTGTCCACACCAATGGAATTGTTGAAGGAGACGTCATTGTTACAGTGTTAGAGACTGTAAGTGGAGCTAATGTTGAGCTTGCTCCAGAAGCGCTTACTGTAGCTGTGATTGACGTATTTGACCCAGATACGGGCGCTGTATACGTCAGATCCACTCCAGCATAGGAACCGGCGGATACAGGCATCCCATTCCCTCCCAAGGCACATTGACCTGGGCCATACGTTTGTATGCATACTTCAACTGCTGTTTTTAGTGCGCCGGTGGCAGCTACCAACTGAGTCATCTTCGACTTTTTGGTGTAGGTCTGATACGCCGGCAGGGCGATGGCGGCCAGGATGGCCACAATGGCCACCACAATCATCAGTTCGATCAGGGTAAAACCTGCCTGTTTTTTCATGATCAATATCCTTATTGCGAGTGTTGACCAGGCTGAGCGACAGGGCGGTGTGATATGGCCTACCGTCGCCATTCTGAGTGGCCCCGCGCTCTTCCAGTATGCTTCCGGATTCAATAGCTTGAAGGGGAAGATGTGGGTGAGTGGCGGG